>NZ_JBBKZU010000013.1:0-223759 GCF_037889935.1 Variovorax ureilyticus | reverse complement strand
GCCGCTTGGAGCCATGAAACCTCGTCGACTCCCCAGCCAACTTCACCGCGGCCGTTCATACCGGTGATGCGGGCTTCGCAGGCATCGGCTATTTCGTGCCCAGCGACACGCTGCACGTCGATGCTGCGGCTGCGCTCGGCATCCGCGGCCCCGACGATCTGTTCGGCGGCGTCGTGCCGCATCTGTTCGTCGCGTCCAAGGTCATCACGCATCCCCTGGTGCGTCCAGACGCCGCGCGGCCCGAAGGCTGGGTGGCGCGCTTTGGCGATGCGGTCGCCGGTGCCACGCTGAAAGGCTTCTCCGCCTTCACGCGCGCCGATGCACAGCAGGCCGGCGAGCACCTGCTCGCAGGCGGCGAGGTGCGCATCAAGCCGGCGCGTTCGGCCGGCGGAAAGGACCAGCGCGTGGTCGGCGACGCGGCGCAGCTCGCGCACCGGCTCGATGCCCTGGACCCGGAGGCGTTGCGCACCGATGGCGTGGTGCTGGAAGAGAACCTCGACGACCCCATCGTCCACAGCGTGGGCCAGGTGCGCGTCGGCGGCATCGTGGCCAGCTACCACGGCGTGCAGCGCGAGACGCGCAGCAACCGCAACCATGCCATCTACGGCGGCACGGACGTGCACATGGTGCGCGGCGATTTCGACGCGCTGCTGCAGCAGCCGCTCTCGGCGGGCGTGCGGCGCGCGGTCGAGCAGGCGTCTCTCTATCACGCCGCGGTGATCGACTGCTACCCCGGCTTCTTCGCCTCGCGCATCAACTACGACGTGGCGCAGGGCCGCAACGCGCGCGGCGAACCGTGCAGCGGCGTGCTCGAGCAGTCGTGGCGCCTCGGCGGTGCGACCGGCGCCGAGATTGCGGCGCTGGAGGCCTTTCAGCTGAGCGGAGACCGCCAGGTGGTCCGTGCCTCGTGCGTCGAGGCCTACGGCGGTGCGGCTCCGCCGCCGGGCGCGACGGTCTATTTCCATGGCCACGATCCGGAGATCGGACCGATCGCCAAGTACGCTTTCATCCACCCCGATGCCGACGCTGACTAGAACCATCGAAATCCCCGTGGCCGGCCAGCACATCGACGGCACGCTGGTCGCACCTCCCCAGGTGATCCCTGGCGTGCTGCTCGTGCACGGCTGGGACGGCAGCCGCGACCAGTACAACGCGCGCGCGCACGAACTCGCGGCGCTGGGCTGCGTGTGCCTGGCGATCGACCTGCGCGGCCACGCGCGCCACCAGTCGCAGCGTCTGGCGGTGACGCGCGAGGACAACCTGCAGGATGTGCTCGCCGCCTACGACGCGCTCGCGGCCCATCCGAGCGTGGACGAGCACTCGATCGCCATCGTCGGCAGCAGCTACGGCGGCTATCTCGCGGCGCTCGCAAGCGCGCTGCGGCCGATCCGCTGGCTCGCGCTGCGCGCGCCGGCGATCTACCGCGACGAGAACTGGGACGTTCCCAAGGGCAAGCTCGACCGCGAGGACCTCAACGCCTATCGCCGCACCGCGATCCGCCCGGAGGACAACCGGGCGCTGCAGGCCTGCGCGGACTTCAACGGCGACGTGCTGGTGGTCGAGTCCGAGATCGACAAGACGGTGCCGCACGAGGTGATCGAGAACTACGTGCACGCCTTCAGGCACGTGCGCTCCGTCACCTACCGCGTGCTCGCCGACGCGGACCACGCGCTGTCGACCGACGAGATGCGGCACGCCTACGGCATCCAGCTGGTGAGCTGGATGACCGAGATGGTGCTCGGCGCCAAGGCCGCGACGGGCAAGATCCGCCCGGTGCCGCGCGTGCCGGCGTAGGCCGGCGAGGTGCCCCCGTGGTGCCGGCCCGGTGCGGCAAGAGGCATACTCGACGCGAACTCAACTCGTCAGATCAAGCCGAATGGACAAGGAAGTCGATCCCGCGGTGCTCGGGATCATCAATGAAAAGCGCCTCATGGGCGAAAAGCGCACGCCCGTCGACATCATCGCGAGGATGGGCGTGTTCGACGCCCGCGAAAAAGCAGGCGACCTCGCCTGGCTCGCCACCGGCGACAGCCTCAACGTCATCGCCACGCTGTGGGCGGAACTCGTCAACGTGAGCGCCAGCGGGCGCTGGTTCTACATCGAATCGCTCAATCCGCTCATCCGCATCGGCGGCGGCGACCGCAGCGCCCAGCAGGCGCAGCGCGCCAAGGATCGCCACGGCCTGCTCAAGCGCGCGGTTGACGCAGGCCAGGGCGTTCGCGTGGTGCTGCAGACCAACCGCGTGCCCGTGCTCCAAATGGAGTCGGACAAGACGGCCAAGGTGTCCGTCCGCGTGCCCGACGACGAGGAATGGCACATCGCCGACTGGAATGCGGACCGGCAGCTCGCGATCCTGGTGCGCGGCGAACCCGGCTGGACGCCGAGCGACGAAGAGCTGCAGGCCGCGCGTGCCCGCGCCGCCATGCCCGAGCCGGCGCCAGAGGAAGCACTCGCCGTCCCCACATCGCCCGAAGAGCTGCACGCCGCCGCGATGGAGCACCTGACCAAGCACTTCGCAGGCTACGGCTACAAGGCCGAGAACGTCACGGCCCAGGGCCTGGGCTACGACATCGAGGTCTCGGACAAGAAGGGCAAGACGCTGCTGAAGATCGCGGTGAAGGGCACGAAGTCGGGCGCGCCCGGCTTCCAGCTCAGCAGCGCGGAACGCGCGTGCGCCAAGGCCGGCGATCCGTGGCGCCTGGCGGTGGTCAGCGATGCGCCGGGGCCTGCGGCGCAGCACAAGCTCTACCGCGGCTCCGAGGTCGACAGCGCGCCGGGGTTGCAGCCGTCGTAGCGGCGCTCAGCCCTTTCAGGCCTCTTCCGCCAGCGCCAGCAGCACATCGAGCAACACGTCCGCGCCCCGCAGCAAGTCTGCCGGCGCGGTGTGTTCGCGCGGGTTGTGGCTGATGCCGAGCGCACTGGGCACGAACACCATCGCCGACGGACACACGCGGGCCATCATCTGCGCGTCGTGGCCGGCGCCGGACGTCATGCGCCGCGTGGCGTGGCCGCGCGCCTGCGATGCACGTTCGATGACGCGCACCAACCGCTCGTCGAAGACCACCGGCTCGAATCGCACGAGCCGGCGTGTGTCGATACGCACGGATTGCGCGTCGGCGAGCTTCTCGACGAAGGCGGCGAGTTCCCGCTCCGCACGCTGCAGCGTGGCCTCGTCGGTGTTGCGGAGGTCGACGCTGACCGTCGCGCGCGCCGGGATGACGTTGATGAGGTTCGGGTGCAGGTCCATCGCCCCGACGGTCGCGACCTGGCTCCCGCCGTAGCGCAGCGCCAGCTCGCGCACGAACACCGAGATCGCGGCCGCGCAGTAGCCGGCGTCGCGGCGCAGGCGCATCGGCGTGGTCCCCGCATGGTTGGACTGGCCGGTGATGGTGAACTCCTGCCATGAGATGCCCTGCAGGTTCTCGACCGCGCCGATCTGCACGCCTTCGGCTTCCATGACCGGACCCTGCTCGATGTGCAATTCGACGAACGCATGCGGCACGATCGATCCGCACGCCATCTCGCCGGCGTAGCCGATGCGCGCCAGCTCGTCGCCCAGCCGCGCGCCGTCGGTGCCGCGGGTGTCGAGCGCCCGCTGCAATGCCAGGCCGCCGGCATGCACCAGCGAGCCCATCATGTCGGGCTGGAAGCGCACGCCCTCCTCGTTGGTGAATGCCGCGACGACGAGCGGCCGGTGCGTGACGATGCCGCGTTCATTGAGCCAGCGCACCACTTCGAGCCCGGCCATCACACCGTAGTTGCCGTCGTAGCGGCCACCGGTCGCGACGGTGTCGATGTGGGAGCCGGTCATCACCGGCGACAGGTCCGCCTTGCCGCGCCGCACGCCGAAGATGTTGCCGATGCGGTCGATGGACACGTCGAGGTCGAGCTGGCGCATCCACGCGACGAGCCGGTCGCGGCCCTCGCGGTCGGCGTCGGTCAGCGCGATGCGGCACACGCCGCCGCCTTCGATCGCGCCGATGGCCGCGTGCGCCTCGATGCGTTCGACCAGCGCCGCCTCGCCGACCGAGCGCTGCCGCAGCCACTTCTGCTGGGCCGCAAGCACCTCGTCATGCGAACGTCCGACGAGACTTTCGTACACCGCCGGCGCGGTGGCCCCTTCGGTGTTGATGACGAGTACGCGCGCGTCCGCGGTGAGGCCTGCCTGTTTCCGCCACCCCTCGTTGCGCGCGATGCGTTCGAGCGCGGCCAGCCCCGCGACGCCGGATTCGCCCGCAATCACCGGCACATCGCGATGCGCTCCGCCGGCCAGCAGGCGCATCGCCTCCACCGCCTTCGCATCCGACACCGTCATGAAGACATCGACCGCCGGCTGCAGAAAGCGCCACGCGAGCGGCGATGTCTCGCCGCACGCCAGACCCGCCATCACCGAATCCACGCTGCCGGTCGCGCGCGCCGGACGACCCTGCAGCGCGCTTTGACAGAGGCAGTCGGCCTGCTCGGGCTCCGCGACGATGAAGCGCGGGCGGCGCTCGCCGTAGCGCTCCCAGAAGTGGCTCACGATGCCGGCGGCCAACCCGCCGACGCCGCCCTGCAGGATCACATGCGTCCACGGACAGGCACCGGAAGGCGCGGTCTCGAGCAGTTCCTGGGCGACGATGCCGTAGCCCTGCATCACGTCGCACGGCACGTCCTCATAGCCTTCGTACGAAGTGTCGGACACCACCTCCCAGCCGTTGGCGCGCGCGAGCCGCGCGGCCTCTTCCACCGATTCGTCGTAGTTGCCGGTGATGCGCACGATCTCGGCGCCGAACGCGGCGATCGCGTCCTCTCGCTCCCGGCTGACATGCGCGTGCAGCACGATCACGCAGCGGCAGCCGATGCTCTGCGCGGCAGCGGCCAGCGCGCGGCCGTGGTTGCCGTCGGTGGCACTGATGACGACGAAGTCACGGAGTTCGGCAGCATGCGATCCGCGAAAAAGGTCCTCCGCGCGCCGTGCACGATCGGGCCAGCGGCGCAGCACGAGCCGGATGAGCGCATTGGGCGCGCCGAGCGCCTTGAAGCTGCCGAGGCTGGAACGCTTCGACTCATCCTTGAGCGTGAGCCCCGCGATGCCCAGCGAAGCCGCGAGACCGGGCAGCGACCACGCCGGGGTCGGGTAGGGCGAGAGCCGGTCCCATGTCGACAGTCGCTGCCGGCTTGCGTGCCCTTCGGCAACGCTCAGGATGGCCTGAAGATCGATGTCGTAAGGACGACGTGTGGCGTGGGAATTGAGCAGGAACATGTCAGTTGTCCATAACACTACGCGCCGCCCAGGGCGCATGAAGCCGGCACAGCCGAGACCAGGAACCCCGCGGAACCGGCTAGGCCGGGCCGCCGGGGTTGCCCCCTGCAAGGGGGTGCAGGGCCACACGCAGTGGGCGAGGCTGGGGGTGGGTTCATTTCAGCCGGATGCGCGCCAGTTCGGCGAAGTAGCGCGCTCCGATGGGAAGGATCGAGTCGTTGAAGTCGTAGCGCGCGTTGTGCAGCGGCACCGCGCCGGGGCCGTCGCCGTCGCCGTTGCCGATGAACACGAAGGCGCCGGGAATGCTTTGCAGGAAGCGGCCGAAGTCCTCGGAAATCATCATCGGCGCCACATCCCCGTCGACCTGCGCCGCGCCGGCGACAGTGCGTGCGGCCTCGACAGCGACGCGCACGCATTGCGGCCAGTTGACCGTGGGCGCGAACTCGTGGGTGTATTCGACGACGCAGCACGCGCCGTGCGCATGGCAGATGCCCTCACACAGTTCACGCATGCGCTTTTCGAGGAGCGCCTGCACCTGCGGCGCATCGCTGCGCGTGTCACCCTTGATGACCACCTCGGTCGGGATCGCATTGCGGATGCCGTCGGTGATGAACTCGGTGCACGACACCACCGCCGAACAGCGCGGATCGACCGAGCGCGCCACGATGGTCTGCAGCGCCAGCACGATCTCCGCGCCGATGACCAGCGGATCGACCGCCATGTGCGGCCGGGCCGCGTGGCCGCCGCGCCCGGTGATGCGGATCATGAAGTTGTCCTCGCTGGCCATGATGCCGCCCACGCGGGTCGCGAAATGCCCGGCGGGCATGCCGGGGATGTTGTGGGCGCCGTAGATCTCGTCCATCGGGAAGCGCTCCAGAAGCCCGTCGGCGAGCATCGCGGCCGCGCCCTTGCCATGCTCCTCGGCGGGCTGGAAGACGAAGCGCACGGTGCCGTCGAAGTCGCGGCTGGCGGCGAGCAGTTGCGCGGCGCCGAGCAGCATCGCCATGTGGCCGTCGTGCCCGCAGGCATGCATGCGGCCCGGGTTCGCGGAGGCATAGTCGCGGCGCTCGGCGCTCTCGTGCATCGCGAGCGCATCCATGTCTGCGCGCAGCCCGATCACGCCGCTTCCGCTGCCGACCTTCAGGTTCGCGACGACGCCGGTGCCGCCGATACCGCGATGCACGTCCAGCCCCAGCACTTCGAGGATCTGCGCGACACGGGCCGCGGTGCGCCGCTCGTCGAAGCCGGTCTCGGGAAAGCGGTGAAAGTCGTGTCGCCAGCGCACCCACTCGGCTTCGGGTGCGATGTCGTTCGTGGTGTCCATGGCGGCTGGCTCCTGCCTTTTCTATGGACAGAATTCTTGGTGCATCATCGCGAGCGGAATCACCACCGATGGCGCGATTGGTGAGTTGTTTGTCTCATGCAGCCCGCCATGGAGCTCCAGATGTCTCGACGAATTGGCAAGAAAGGCATTCCGGTGGCGCTCGACGCGCTCGACACCGCGCTGCTCGATCTCCTTCAGCGAGACGCCTCGCTGCCGGTGCGCACGCTGGCCGACCAGGTGGGCAGTTCGCCGGCCACCTGCCAGCGGCGCATCGCGCAGATGCGCGAATCGGGCGTGCTGCAAAAGCAGGTCGCGATCGTGGATCGCCAGCTCGTCGGGCGGCCGCTCACGGTGTTCGTGTCGGTGGAACTGGACAAGCAGAACGCCGCCCTCCTCACGCAGTTCGAAAAGCGCATGGCTGCCGAGGAAGACGTGATGGCCTGCTACGAGGTGTCCGGCGAGTTCGACTTCCTCATCATCGTCAGCGCCGAGTCGATGGCGCAGTACCACGCCTTCACCCGCGAGGTCTTCTCGTCGAACAACAACGTGCGCAACTTCAAGAGCATGTTCGCGATGAACTGCTCGAAGTTCGAGACCCGCGTGCCGCTGCCGCCGCCGGCGGGCGAGCCCGCCTGAATCGCGCCGACGTCAGTTCAGCGCTTGCGCCACCGGCTCGACATCCAGGCCGCGCGCCTGCGCGAGCAGCCGGGCCGCCGCATTGGCCGCCATTTCCATCCGCTTGAGATCGCGCTCGCCGAGGTGGTCGCGTGCTTCGAGGCTGAATCCGCACAGCACGCCGTAGAGGCCGCCATCCGCGAAGCGCACCGGCACGCCGATGTGCGCGCCGAGCACGCCATAGGCAGGCGACAGCCCGTACTGCGTGCGCACCCCCGCGACGCTATCGATCACATGGGGCATGCGGCCGTCGACGATGCGCTGGCAGATGGTCTGGTCGATCTCGTGCGACTGGCCGACTTCGATGATCGCGTCGTCGTCCCTGGCGGCGACGTGGCGGAAGATCCGCCGGCCTTCGACGAATTCGCCGACGAAGACCACTTCGAGATCGATCTGCTCGCGCACGATGCGCAACAGGCCGCCGATCGAACGTTCGATGCATGAAATGCCGTCGACCCCGTAGGCCTCGGCGGTGATTGCCGCGATACGTTCCGACCATTCCACATGATCGAACGCCGGCCTCTCTCTCCCACTTTCCACTGTCGGTTCGCTCCTGTTTGGCGGGTGGCATGGTACGCGGCCCCAGCCCCGCGAAAGGCGCGAACGGAGAAAAGACGCAGGAATTCATCCCAAGGCGTGGTCCATATCCGACAGCCGAGGTTCTTTTGAATACGTTTTTCTTGCACGATCCGCGCCGCTCGCGCAGCGAAAATGCAACGCTCCTGCGGCCCGGGCGCCGCAGGCAAGGAGACTCTTGTGCAAACGTCCCCGGCATCGGATGACCGGCCCCAGGCTGCGCTGCACGATCTGCTGCGCACGGTGCCGCGGCGATACAGGTCGCCGCTGCTGCCGCCGGATCTCGATGCGGCCGTCGCCGCGGGCACCGAGGCCACGCTCGCGTTCGCCATCGAATCGGCGCGTGCCGCCGGGGAACGCGCCGCACCCATGCCCGCCGCGCTGGGCGACGCCTTCACCGCCGCGCTGGCCGCGCTGATCCGCCGCGCCATGGCGCCCGACGGCGGCGACCCGGTCTTCCAGGCCCAGGTGCTGTACTCGCGCGACGCGCAGGTTCGCGACTGGGTGCAGGTCGAGAGCACCGCACCCGTCGATGCGCGCGCGGTGCGTGCGGCGGTCGATGCCTTCGCGCACCCCGGCAAGCTGCGCGACATGCCGGAGGGCGCACGGCGCGATGCCCTGTCGCACCTGCATGCGCTGGCCTCAGCCGGAGAATGGCGCGCGCTCGCGTTGGAGGCCGAATCCCTCGGCGCTTTGTCGATCGGCAACGACGCGGCGCTTCACACGCTGGTGCGCGATCTCGCGAAGCACCCCGCGTTGCAGCGGCGGATCACGGCGGAAGCGATGACCGCGCTGGAAGCGGTCCGGCACTATCGCGCACTGCGCGCCCGGCGCGTGCCGGCGGCGGGAAGCGATGTCGCGCTCGACCAGGGCCGCGCCGCGGCGAGGGAGGGCGCGCAGGCCGAGCAGGCGGCGGCGGAAGCCCTCGGGCAGGTGGCCACCTTCCTGAACGGACTGGAAGGCGGTGAGCGCAGCACGTACCGCGTCCTGCGCAGCCTGCTCACGCCGCGCGTGCTGTCCGGCGGCGGCGACCGGTCGAAGGAAGAGTGGGACGCTGCCCTCGTGAGGAGCATCGGCGGCGGCCTCTGCGACGTCGTCCTGCTGGCCGAAGTGAAGGCCGCACCCGCCGCCGTGACATCGGACATGCCGCGCCTGCTGCGAGGGCTCGCGCGGCTCGCACAGGCGGACGCCGATGCATCCTTTGCCTTCGCCTCGGTCGACGGTCCCGTGCGCCTGCGCGGCCGTTCCCTGCGCGCGCTGGCGCCGCTCGGCCCATCGCTGCCGGCGCCGGTGATCTACCTCTGCCCGGCACCGGCGGAATCGCGCCCCACGCTGCTCGGCGCGGCGGCCAAGGCCGTGCTGCTCTCGGAGCCCGCCAGCCTCGGTTTCGCCTGCGCGCTCGCCAACGGTGCCGCGCCGCCGCACGCCAGCCTTGCGCCCGTGTGGGAAGCCCTGCCGCACGAGCCGCGTCTGCGCGCGACGCTGAACCAATACGACACCGCGCGCCGCGCCCGGGAAGCGATGCTGTACACAGGCGATCTCCTGGCCGCCGTCTCGCAGGCCGGATCGATGCGTCCCCGACAATCGGCGCCATGATTCATTCGTTCGATTCCCGTCCGGTGCTGATCGCCGGCGGCGGCATCGGGGGCATCGCCCTCGCGCTCACCCTGCACCAGATCGGCGTGCCCTGCATCGTGTTCGAGGCGGTTCCCGAGCTGCAGCCGCTGGGCGTGGGCATCAACCTGCAGCCCAACGCGGTGCGCGAGCTGTACGACCTCGGCATCGACGCCCCCGCGCTCGATCGCATCGGCATCCAGGCGCGCGAATGGGCGCTGGTCGGGCGCAACGGCAACGACATCTATTCGGAGCCGCGCGGCCTGCTCGCGGGCTACCGCTGGCCGCAGTACTCGGTGCATCGCGGGCAACTGCAGATGCTGCTTTACCGGACGGCGCTCGAACGGCTCGGCCCCGACGCGGTGCGGGTCGGCCACCGGGTCACCGGCTATCGCAACGACGCGAACGGCGTGACCGCGTTCGTCGAGACGCGCGACGGCCGGCGCATCGAAGCCGAAGGCCGCCTGCTGGTGGCCGCCGACGGCCTGCATTCGGCGGTGCGCGCGCAGATGCACCCCGCGCAGCCGCCGATCCAGTGGGGCGGTGCGATCCTGTGGCGCGGCACGACGCCGGGGGTGCCGGTCCGCAGCGGCGCCTCGTTCGTCGGCGTCGGATCGCTGCGGCACCGCGTGGTGCTCTATCCGATCTCGCCGCCCGATCCGTCGACGGGCCTGGCGACCATCAACTGGATCGCCGAGATCACGGTCGACAACTCCGAAGGCTGGACCCAGGGCGACTGGAACCGCCGGGTCTCGGTGGACGACTTCATCGGGCACTTCGAAGGCTGGAACTACGACTGGCTCGACGTGCCCGCGATGCTGCGTGGCGCGAAGGAGGTCTTCGAATACCCCATGATCGACCGCGACCCGGTGCCGACCTGGGTCGACGGCCGCGTCGCGCTGCTCGGCGACGCGGCGCACGTGATGTACCCCGTGGGCTCCAACGGCGCGAGCCAGGCCATCGTCGACGCGCGCGTGCTCGGTGCCTCGATGCTGGCGCACGGCGTGACGCCGGCGGCGCTCGATGCGTACGACGCGCGGCTGTGCGCCGACATTTCGGCGCTGGTGCTGCGCAATCGCGGCGCCGGCCCCTTCGGCATCCTCGGGCTGGTGGACGAACGCTGCGGCGGCGTGTTCGACGACATCGAGCAGGTCATCCCCGCGGCCGAGCGCGAGGCCTTCATGGCGCGCTACAAGGCCGCGGCGGGCTTCGCGATCGAGACGCTCAACTCGGCGCCGCCGACCATCGCGCCAGGGGCCCGGATGCACGTCGCGTAAGTCGGACAGACCAGACAAGCCGTTCAGGCCGGCAGCAGCGCCTTCCGTGCTGCGGCGACGAGCTGGCGGGTCAGTCCATCGAGCAGGCCCGAGGCCGCGCGCGCCTGCTGCCAATGCAGAGGGACGTCCAGCGGGGTGTCGGGCACCAGTTCGACCAGCGACCCTTCGCGAAGATGCGGTGCGACCAGCGCCAGCGGATGCAGCCCCCAGCCCATGCCGGCCAGCGACGCCGCGACGAACGCGTGCGAGGACGGCAGCGCGTGCCGCGGCAGCTCGACATGCCGATGGCACAGGCGCCGCGCCCAGCGCGCCTGCAGCGTGTCCTTGCGGTTGAACACCAGGCTCGGCGCGGCCGCCAGGCTGCGTGCCCCCACCCCGCGCGCGAAATGCCGCGCCACGAAGGCCGGACTGGCCGCCGCCACATAGCGCATGACGCCGAGCGGGCGGCTGTCGCAGCCCGCGGCCGGTCGGGCGGTGCCGGTCACCGCGGCGAGTACCGCGCCGCTGCGCAGCCACTCGGCGGTGTGGTCCTGGTCGTCCACGGCGATTTCCATCAGCACCGGCGCGTCCGCCGCGAATGCGGCTACCGCCGGCGCGAACCACGTGGCAAGGCTGTCGGCGTTCACCGCGACGGGCAGCGGCACCCGCGCGGCGCCCTCGGGCGCGAGCGCCGGCAGCGCGCCTTCCAGCGCCTGCTCGAGCAGGCGGACCCGGTCCACGTGCTGGCACAGGCGCCGGCCGGTCTCGGTGGCGGTGCAGGGCTGCCCACGCACGACCAGCGCGCAACCCACGCGCTCCTCGAGCAGGCGGATGCGTTGCGAAATGGCCGAGGGCGTGACGTGCAGCGCACGCGCCGCCCGATCGAAGCTGCCCTCGCGAATCACGGCGGCCAGCGCGGAGAGCGCCGAATAGTCGAGCATCGGATTAGTTTTTCTAAATCTTGATTAGAAGAGATAGTTTGTCTTCAGCCAACCGCGCAGGCAAGCTTGGGGCATGCCGCTGCTCCTCGCCAACGCTTCACTCGCTTTGCCCGTCTTCGTCCAGGGGCTGGCTCTCTCGTTCGGGCTCATCGTCGCGATCGGTGCGCAGAACGCCTTCGTGCTGTGCCAGGGGCTGCGGCGCGAGCACGTGGGCGGTGTGGTGCTGTTCTGCGCGGTGGCGGACGGCGTCCTGATCGCTTCGGGCGTCCTGGGCATGGCGCATGCACTCGGGGATCGGCCCGGACTGGCGCGGGGGCTCGCGCTGGCCGGCGCGGTCTTCCTCGCGGCCTACGGCGTTCAGGCGCTGCGGCGTGCGCGCCGCACGCAGGGCTTGCATGCGGCGGAAGGCGCGGCGAATCCCGGCCGCGCCGCCGTGCTGGCGCAGGCGGCCGCGTTCACGCTGCTCAACCCGCACGTGTACCTCGACACCGTGCTGCTGGTCGGCAGCATCGGCGCCCAACAGCCCGCCGCGCTGCGGGGCTGGTTCGTGGCCGGCGCGAGCGCGGCGAGCCTCTGCTGGTTCGGTCTGCTCGGCTATGGCGCGCGCTGGCTCGCGCCCTGGTTCGCGCGGCCGCGGGCGTGGCAGGTGCTGGACGCGCTCGTGGGTCTCACCATGGGCGTGCTCGCCGTGCTGCTCATGGGTCGCGTCTTCGCCGGCTTCTGACGACGGCGCACGCCCCCCGCCCTACTCCGCCTTGATGTTGTTGTCCTTGACCACCTTGCCCCACCGCTGGGACTCGGCGCGCATCCATTCGGCAATCTGCTGACGGTTCATCGGCGAAGGCTCGGAACCGAGGTCCTGCAGATGCTTCGCGAACTCGGGCTGCGTCACGATGCGCTGCACGGCAGCCTGCAGCTTGTCGAGCACGGCCGGCGGCGTGTTGGCGGGCGCGAGCAGTCCCTGCCACGACCCGGTGACGAAATCGGGGATCTGCGATGCGACGGTCGGCACGCCCGGCGTCGCCGCGAACGGCTTGGCGCTGGTGACCGCGATCGCCTTGACCTTGCCGCCCTGCACCAGCTGGTTGGTGGCGACCACGCTTGCCATCGCGCTGTCGATCTGGCCGCCGGAGAGATCGGCCAGCGCCTGCGAGCCGCCCTTGTAGCCGATCACATTGAACTCGAAGCCGCGGTTCTGCGCGAGCAGGATGCCCGCGAGCTGGCTGATGGACGCCAGCGGCGTGCCGAAACTCACGGGCTTGCCGCTCTTCCTGGCATAGGCGGCGAGCTCGTCGATGTTCTTCACCGGCAGGTCCTTGCGCACCACCAGCAGATGCGGCGAATAGGCCGGGATCGCGATCGGCGCGAGGTCCTTCTCCGGGTTGTAGGTGAGCTGCGTCACCACGCTCGGGCCGATGGTCAGAACGCTCATGTCGAGCAGCAAAAGGGTGTAGCCGTCGGGCGCGGACTTGGCCACGAATGCCGCGCCGATGTGGCCGTTGCCGCCGGCCTTGTTCTCGACGATGACCGTCTGCTTGAACGCGTCGCCCAGCTCCTTGCCGAGCAGGCGCCCCAGCACGTCCGACGTGCCGCCCGGCGGGTTGGGCACGATGATGCGGATCATCTTGTTGGGATAGTTCGCTGCCGCGTCCTGCGCATGGGCCGGCAGCGAAGTCCCGGCCAGCAGCGCCACGGCGGCCATGCCGAGCAACGCCCGCCGGGCCATGGCGGGAACGGACGGGGTGATGGAAGTCTCAGCTTTCATGGATGTCTCCGAAATGTGTGGACGCGAAGGAAGGCGTGGGCGATCAGGTCGCCTGGTAGATGACGTTGCGCAGCGGCTGCCCCTGCTGCAGCCGAAGGATGTTGTCGGCCATGAAGCGGTAGCGCCGGTCGAGCAGCTCCGGCGTCATGGCCGAGATGTGCGGCGTGGCGCGGACGTTGGGCAGCTCGTGCAGCGGCCAGCGCGAGGGAGCCACCGGCGGCTGGCCCTTCTTCGGGTACTGGTACCAGACATCGAGCACCGCCCGCGCGAGGCGCTGGTCGCGCAGGGCTTCGTACAGCGCCTGCTCGTCGACCACCTCGGCGCGCGCCACGTTCACCAGCAGCGCCTGTGCAGGCAGCAACGCGAGCTGGCGTGCGCCGATCAGCCCCCGGGTGCTGTCGTCGAGCGGGCAGCAGATCACGAGGAACCGGGTGCGGGGCAGCACGTCGTCCAGCGCCGATACGGCGACGAACTCGTCGGCCAGTTCCGCCGGCCCCGGCTTGCCGCTGCGCGTCACCGCGACCACGTGCATGCCCAGCGCCCGCGCGCGGCGCGCGATCTCCTGCCCGATGTGGCCGAAGCCGACGATCGCGAGCGTCTTGCCGTGCGCCTCTTCATGCTGGGGCCGGCTGGCGTAGGCCTTCGCCCAGGCGTCCGCGTCCAGGCGCGCCGGGTACTGCCAGAGCTGCAGGCCGTGCTCCAGGATGGCGTGGAGCGTGAACTCCGCGATCGGCACTTCGTGGCCGTGCACGTTGCACACCGTCGTGCCGGAAGGCAGCGAGCCGCAGGCGATCTGCTCCGATCCGGCGCCGGGCACATGGACCAGCCGGCAGCGCAGGCGGGCCGCTTCGCTCTCGCCGATGCTGTTGCCGATGACGACATCGGAATGGATGAGGCCTGCTTCGGGAAAGGCCTGCAGCGCTTCGACCTCGTGCCCGGGCCCGAGGAGTTCGCGCAAACGCGGCGCGTTGGGCGCATGGAGCCCGACGATCTGGATATGCATGGCTAGCGGCTCTCGCGAACGATGAGGTCGGGCCGCTGCTTGAAGCTGTCCTTCAATCGCGTACCGAGCCCGGCGGCCACGGTGGGCTGCGCCATGCCTTCGCGGATCACGGGCAGGTCGGTGACGATGTCGCGATACCAGGTGGCCAGCGTGGCGCGGACCACCTCCTGGTAGATCGCGGTCGGCGCATGCAGCGCCATCTGCAGGCCGGCCATCAGCGTGACCGGGCCGGTGCAATCGTGCGGCGCCAGCGGCCGGTTGTAGGCCTGCGCCAGCGCCGCGATCTTGCGTCCCTCGCTGAAGCCGCCGCACCACGCGAGGTCCAGCATCACCACGTCGAGCGCATCGTTGGCCAGCAGGTCGCGGAACGGGCGCAGGCCGCCCAGCGTCTCGCTGCCGCACACCGGCACGCGCGTGCGTCGCCGAAGGTCCGCGAGGGCGGCGTGATCGTCCATCTTGCACAGCGGGTCCTCGACCCAGAACACGTCGTAGTCCTCCAGCGCCTGGCAGATGCGCAGGGCCGAGTGGCCGCCGAAGAGGCTGTGCAGCTCGCACATCACTTCGATGCGGTTGCCGACCGCCTCGCGGATCTTGCGGAACGGCGCCAGGCCCTTCTCGAGATCGGGCAGGCTGATGAGGTGGCCGCCGCTCTTGGGCGCGTAGATGTCGAAGGGCCAGATCTTCATGGCCTTGTAGCCCTCGTCCAGCAGGCTGCGCGCGAGCTCGCCGGCATCGTGCATGAAGGCCACCTGGTCGTCGTAGGGCCCCTGGGGCTTGTCCTCGTCGCCGATGTCGCGGCGCCGGCCATTCGTGTTGTAGGCGTAGCCGGCGCAGGTGTTGTAGACCGGCACGCTGTCACGCGCCGCCCCCCCGAGCGCCTCGTGGATCGGCACGCCCTGGCGCTGGCCGGCCAGGTCCCAGAGCGCGATGTCGATCACGCTGGCCGAGCGCACTTCCACGCCCGATCCGTTGTAGCCCACGTAGGGCGTCAGCAGGTGGCGCGAAATGCCTTCGATGTGCCGCGAGTCGCGCCCCACCAGCCACGGCGCGAGCTCGTCGTGCAGGCAGGTCTCGACCGACACCGCGCCGCGGAAGGTCTCGCCGAGGCCGACGAGGCCGTCGCTCGTCTCGAGTTCGAGCCAGATCAGGCTGGGCCTGTCAGGCAGCCGGTAGGTTCGGAGGCAGCGTATGGTTGACATGATTTACAGCTTTTTATATCTTTGCCGGATGATCAAAGATCCGGTTTGCTCTTGAATGCATTCTCCTCAGGAGAGCGTCTCGCGCTTTTCACGATTTCCCTGTAAATAGCTGTCATATGAAAACTAGGGCTCCGGACGCTGACGCGACGCCGCAAACGCACAGGGCGGACCGCCTGCTCGCCGACAAGGTCTACGAGGACCTGCTCCAGCTGCTGGGCACACCGGGCTTCGAGCCGCGTGCACGCCTGCCCGGCGAGACCGCCTTGTCGCAGCATCTGGGCGTCTCGCGTCCGGTGCTTCGCCAGGCGCTGGCGCGCCTGCGTGAAGAGGGCCGCATCTACGTGCGCAAAGGCTCGGGCAACTTCGTCACGGACGCGTTGCCGCAAGCCACGCCCATCTCGCTGAGCACGCTGAAGAACATCGCGGACATCCGCGCCTTCCTGGAATTCCGGTGCTTCATGGAAGGCGAAGCCGCGGCGCGTGCGGCGCGGATGCGCACCGCCGACGAGATGCACCACATCCGCCGCTGCCGCGAGCGCTTCGATCAGGCCCTGGCGGACGGCAGCGACGCCATCGAAGAAGACGTCGCCTTCCACGACGCGGTGGCCCAGGCCTGCGGCAACCGCTTCTTCAGCATGACGATGACGGCACTGGCGCCGCAGACGCGCTTCAGCATCGGGCTTTCACGCAGCCTTGCGGGACGCCCGCAAGGCGAGCGCCGGGCGGGAGTGTGTCAGGAGCACGCGGCCGTGGAACAGGCGATCGAGCGGCAGGATGCCGATGCCGCACGCCAGGCGATGGAGGCGCATCTGCGCGGAGGGATCGCGCGGCTGTTCGGCCAGGAACAGCGCGCCTGAAAATTACGGGCACCTTGGCCCCCAGCAGGGGGCAGCCGCGCGCCGCTCAGTTCCTTGAGCCGTGGGCAATTCGGTTGCGCATGCCACGCATGCTGCGCCACGGCACGTCTGCGTGCGCCTGCGCGAAGTCGGCATGGCCCTCCATCACCTTCGTGGCAGCCTCGCCGATGATGATGAGGTTCATGATGACCGCCTGCTGAGTTCGCTTGTCCGCCAGGAAGCCCTCCTTGGCTGAACCCTCCACAAAGCCGCAGGCGTCGGTGGCGGCCTGGCACATGTGGTCGAGGTAGTCGGCCAGCCGGTCTTCGCTCATACCGGTTGCGCCTCGGCGAGCACCTTGGCCCGGAACTTCAGCGGCAGGTCGGCCGGTGTCAACAGATCGACATGGATGCCCAGTAACGTTTCCAACTCGTCCTGCAACCCCCCCAGGTCGAACAGTGTTGCGCCGGGCAGTGCATCGACGAGCAGATCCAGATCACCGCCATCCCGGTCGGTGCCGCGAAGTACCGAGCCGAACACGCGCGGATTCGCTGTGCAGAAGCGAGCGGCGAGATCGCGCACTGCATTTCGCTTCATCTCGAGCGCAACAGACGGTCGCATGGGAATCCTTTCTCTTGTCGGGATGATATGCAAACCGCCGTAGCGCCACACAGCGCAATCCAGCCGAGCCAAGGCCCTTCGTCAACCGACGCGCCCGAACCACACGAACGAAAGCACCCCCGCCGCGATCGCGATCACGGCCGCGATCAGCGTCACCACGCCGGAGAGCTCGGTTTCGCGCGTCAGCACCTGCACACGCGTGCCGAGGTTCCGGTAGACGCTGTGGAGCGACTCCGCGGTGCCCGCGTGGTGGTATTCGCCCGCGGTCATGCGCGCCACTTCGCGCAGCGTCGGCTCGTCGAGCTGCATGTAGATCGCCAGGCCGTCGGACGTGGGAACGTCGCCGTCGACCGTGCCGAGCCCGATCACGTAGATGCGGACACCGCGATCGGCGGCCATCTTCGCGGCCTCCAGTGTGTCGACACCGGTGGTGCGGCGGCCGTCGCTCAAGAGGATGATGGCGGCGGAGTCGTATGAGCCCGGCGCCACCGGAGTGAATTCCTTGACCGGCAACTTCTCCTTCTTGTCTTTTTTGTCCAGGCTGCGACCGTAGCGCGTGCTGGGCGTGTCGAGGTCGTCGAGTTCGATGCCCTGCTCCGGGAAGAGCTCCGCCAGGCACAGCACGATCCCGTTCCCGATCGCGGTGCCCATCTGCATCTGGATGCCGTCGATGCTGGCGACGAGTGCCTCGCGGTCCAGCGTCATGCGCTGCGCGACCTGGCCGCTGCCGGCGAAAGTCACCAGGCCGACTTCGATGTTCTTAGGCAGCTCGCGCAGGAATGACTTCGCGGCCTCCTGCGCGGCCGCGATCCGGGTCGGCTTGACGTCGCTGACGCGCATGCTGAGCGACACGTCGATGGCCAGCATGACCGATGAACGCATCCACGGGAGCGGCACGCGCGCCACCGGACGGGCCGCCGCAACGACCAGCCCGATCAGCGCGAGCAGGAACAGCGCCGGCGGCACATGCCGCCGCCATGCGTGTCCCACCGCCCCGCGCACGACGCTCAGGCTGCTGAAGCGCAAGGCCGCCGTGCTGCGGCGCCGCAGCAACCAGACGTAGGCCGCCGGCAGCAGCGGAAGCAGCATCAGCACCCAGAGGACGTCAGGCCAGAGGAAGAACATCGGCGTCGTCGTGCGGTTTGGCACCGTGCCGCAGACGACGACGGGGGTGTCGACCCATCTCGGCAGTGCCGCGATATCGTGCCCTCGAACTTCGCGATTCGCAACCGCCGGACGAGGGTCGATCAGCGATTCATTGCGCTCTCGCAAACCTTGCTGGAGGCTGACCCTCCGCCCGGCCGCCGGCGCGTGTGCTCCGACGGAGCCGCTTCCCGCCGAGGCTTACTTGTTCGGCTGCGGGGTGATGCGCAAGTAGGGACGCACTGCCTTGTAGCCCTTCGGGAAGCGCTGGGCGATTTCCGCCGGGTCCTGCAGGCTGGGAAGGATGACCACGTCGTCGCCGTCCCTCCAATTCACCGGTGTTGCCACCTTATGGCTGTCGGTGAGCTGCAGCGAATCGATGACCCGAAGGATCTCGTCGAAGTTGCGCCCGGTGCTTGCCGGATAGGTGATGGTGGTGCGGATCACCTTCTTCGGATCGATGATGAACACGCTGCGCACCGTCGCGGTCGTCGAGGCGTTCGGGTGGATCAGGTCGTAGAGGCCGGCCACCTTGCGGTCCACGTCCGCCAGGATCGGGAAATCGACGGTCGTGTCCTGCGTGTCGTTGATGTCGCCGATCCATTCCCTGTGCTTGTCGACCGGATCGACGCTGACCGCGATCGGCTTGACACCGCGTCTGGCGAACTCGCCCGAGAGCGCTGCCGTCCTGCCCAGTTCGGTGGTGCAGACGGGCGTGAAGTCCGCAGGATGCGAGAAGAGCACGACCCACGAATCGCCGGCCCACGCGTGGAATGCGATCGGACCCTCGTTCGAGTCCTGGGTGAAATCGGGGGCGGTGTCGCCGAGACGAAGTGTTGTCATGTGGATGTCCGGATTCACGAGTGGAAGCGCATCGATTCTCTGGAACACCTGCCGCGAGGCAACGAACGAGTTGTTCTTTCGGTATGGCGATTTCGCATATCTCGTCTTCGCGTCCAGCCGACGGCTGCACCGGCGCGGCTCAGAAGCCCTGCAGCACCACCTTGCCCTGCGCCTTGCCGCTTTCGATCAACGCATGGGCGCGGCGGAGATTCGCCGCGTTGATCGCACCGAAGCTGGCATTGGCCGTGGTGCGGATGCGCCCCGCATCGACGAGCGCGGCGACCTCGGCCAGCAGCTCGCCCTGGCGCGCCATGTCCGGCGTTTCGAAGCGCGATCGCGCGAACATCATCTCCCAGTGCAGCGAGATCGACTTGGTCTTCAGCGGCATCGCATCGAGCACCGGCATGTCGTCGATCACCGCGAGTCGTCCTTGCGGCTCGAGCGCTTCGATGATCTGCGCGTAGTGCTGCTGCGTCTGCGTCAGGCTGGCGACCATGTCGACCTGGCCGATGCCTGCCGCCTTGAGTTCGGCCGCGAGCGGCCGCGAATGGTCGACGACCGCGTGCGCGCCCAGTGACAGGCACCAGTCGCGCGTCTGCGGCCGCGAAGCGGTGGCGATCACGCGCAATTGCGTCAATTGCCGGGCGAGCTGGATGAGGATGGAGCCCACGCCGCCCGCACCGCCCGTGACCAGCAGCGTCTTTCCGGCACCGCCGCCCTTGGCCACGCCGAGCCGGTCGAAGAGCAGTTCATAGGCGGTGATCGTGGTGAGCGGCAAGGCGGCCGCCTGCGCGTCGTCGAGGCTGCGCGGCGCGAGCGCGGCAATGCGCTCGTCGACCACGTGCAATTCGCTGTTCGCGCCGGGACGGATGACCGAGCCGGCGTAGTAGACGCGGTCGCCCGGCTTGAAGCCGCCGACCTGCGGCCCGACCGCTTCGACGATGCCGACCGCATCCCAGCCGAGAACCTTGACCTGCCCGGGTTCGGGCGCCGCGTTCTTCCTCACTTTCGTGTCGACCGGGTTCACCGAGATCGCCTTCACGCGGACCAGGAGGTCGCGCGCGGACGGTGTCGGCTCGGGCAGTTCGAGGTCTTCGAGCGACGCCGGATCGTCGATGGGAAGGGATTGGCGGTAGCCGACGGCTTTCATAGGGATCCTCTCGATGTGGCGGATGAACGATGCAGCGAATGTAGAGACACAATCGTGATTTGATAACCCGTATGCGAATAGCTTCAATTTCAAATGAAGATTGAAAATCTGGCCGACCTCCGCGTGCTCGTGCACACCGCGCGCAACGGAACGCTCACCGCCGCCGCGGGCGCGCTCGGCATCACCCCGGCGGCCGCGAGCGCGGGGCTCAAGCGGCTGGAGGCGCAACTCGGCGCGCGGCTCTTCGAGCGCTCCACCCGGGCGATGCGCCTCACCCCGCAGGGGCAGACCCTGCTCGACTACGCCGTGCGCGCGTTCGAACTGCTGGAGGAAGCCGAGTCGCAGGTGTCCGCCGACCGCGGCGCGCTCGTCGGCACGGTTCGCGTGGCCGCGCCGTCGGACCTGACCCGCGTCACGCTGCTGGCGTGGTTCGACGAGTTCCTGGATCTGCACCCGGGCCTGCAACTCTCGCTGTCGGTCGGCGACCGTCCGCTGGACGTGACGCGCGACGAAGTGGATGTCGCGCTGCGCTACGGCGTGCTGTCGGATTCGCGCCTGGTCGCGCGCCGGCTGGCCGATTCGCGGCCGGTGCTGTGCGCATCGCCCAACTACCTGCGCCGCCACCCCGCGCCGCGGACGCCGCAGGAACTCGTGCATCACAACTGCCTGACCTTCCACCGCAGCGGCCGCCGCCAGCGCGTATGGCGCTTTGCGCGCGACGGTCAGTGGACCGAAGTGCGGGTGGACGGGGACCGCGTCGCCGACGATGCGTCGCTGGCGCGCGAATGGGCGCTCGCGGGGCGGGGCATCACGCTCAAGTCCGCGCTCGACGTGCGGGGCGACGAAGCATCCGGCGCGCTCGTCCGGCTGCTGCCGGACTGGGACACCGAGCCCTATCCCCTGCACGCCCTCCTGCCCAGCGGGCGCTTCGTGCCGGCGCGCGTGCGGGCGCTCGTGGACTTTCTCGCGATGAAGTTCACTCCCATGTCGGGCTCGCTCGGATCGCCCGAATGAGCCTTGCCGGCCCGGCGTTTCTCTTTGGCTTGCCTGCCCCCGGTGCTACGCTCCGGCCCACACGGGCACAGGAGACGAAGATGACGGCCAGCTACGTGGACATCCAGGGCGCCCAGGCGGACATCGATCTCTGGGACGGACTCATCAAGGACCACAACGCGCTCATCGGCGCCATGCTGCAGCGGATGTCGCAGGTCGCGAGTGCGGAAGCCGAGTGGTTCGACGAGCGCATCACCGAAGCCGAAAGCATCGAGAACCGCCTGGTCGTCGGACTCGATCGGGCGCAGCGGCGCTTGCGAGGCTTGATCTAGTACCCCGGGTTGCGCGGCTGTTACAAAATCTCCTAGACTGCCGCGCCCGCTTCGGCGGGTCGATCAACCCAAGGAGAACCTTCCCGATGCCCCGTCGCCTGGCCCTGGCCGCCGCTTGCGCCCTTGCGCTCCCCTTTTCCGTCGCACACGCACAGCGCCCGCAGGCGCCGCAGGGCCCGCTGTTCGCGGGCTACCTGTGCTGCAACATGTACACCTACGGCACGCAAATGGGCGACGGCAACTACCGCGAGGCCGGCACCAGCCTCGTGCCGGTCGGCACCCCGGCGCAGGTCACCGGCTACGAGATGCGCTTCGTCTACACGCAGATCGGCGGCAAGGTGCAGCGCCTGAAGAACGACTACAGCCGCGACATCGCGATGACGCCGTTCGTCGAGCGCTACGTCGTCAAGGAAGACCCCAAGGTCCGCATCGCGAGCTTCGAGCCCGCGATCCGCGAAGCCATCCGCGACGCGAAGATCGCCGAAGGCATGACGCGCGAACAGGTGACCATGGCCGTCGGCTGGCCGATCACCAGCGAGAACCCGCGCCTGGATGCCAAGGTGTGGCGCTACTGGACGGACTCGTGGTCGGAGTACCAGGTGTCGTTCGACGACGCCGGCAAGGTGAAGACCGTGACCGGCGCGCCCGCCGTGCTGGAGCAGGTGCTGTACGTGCCGCGCTGAAGAGCCTGCACAGCCCGCATCACGCGCAGCCTCAGTCGATCGTGACCTTCGCGTCCTTCACGAGCTGCGCGTACTTCGCCGTGTCGCTCCTGATCTGATCGGCCATCTGCGCCGGCGTGTTGCCGACCGGCTCGGCACCGATCTCCTCCATGCGCTTCCTGAACTCCGGCGACTGCGCGATCTTCACGATCTCGGTGTTGAGCCGCTGCACGATATCGGCGGGCGTGTCCTTCGGCGCGAGGATGCCGAACCAGGTGCCCTGGTCGAAGTTCCTGAGCCCCGATTCGGCGAGCGTCGGCACATCGGGCAGCGAGGTCGAACGCTTCGCCGTGGTCACGGCCAGCGCGCGCAGCTTGCCGGCCTTGATGTGCTGGATGACCGGCGTGATCGTGTCGAAGGACATGTCGACCTGCCCGCCGAGCAGGTCCGTGGTCAGCGGCGCGCTGCCCTTGTAGGGCACGTGCAGCAGTTCGATGCCGGCAAGGCTCGCGAACTGCGTGCCGATCAGGTGCTGCACGGTGCCGTTTCCGTTCGAGCCGTACGAGAGCTTGCTCGATGAAGCCTTCGCCTGGGCGATGAGGCTCTTCACATCCGTGGCCGGGCTCTTCGCATTCACCACCAGCACGTTGGGCACCATCGCCAGTACCGTGACGGGCGAGAAGCTCTTCTCGAAATCGTAGGGCAGCTTCCTGTAGACGCTGGTCGCGACCGTGTGGTGCACCGCGCCCATCAGCAGCGTGTAGCCGTCGGGCTTCGCCTTGGCCACGTAGTCGGCGCCGAGCGTCGCGCCCGCGCCGGGCTTGCTCTCGACGATGACCGTCTGGCCCAGGCTCTGCGAGAGCTTGTCGGTGAGCGTGCGTGCAAGCACGTCGGAACTGCCGCCCGGAGGAAAGGGTACGACGAGGCTGATGGGCTTCGCAGGCCATGTCTGCGCCGATGCGGCCGTGACGCCGAAGGCCAGTGCAATTGCAGCCGCCATGGCGACGCGACGGGAAATGAACCATGTCTTCACGAACTGTCTCCTTTGATTTATGAGGGCACTGTAGGGAGCCCGGGTACCTCGGAATCGCCCCCGAAGTGAATCCAGTCTTAACCGGCGTTCAACAATGCGGATGCGCTCGATGGCGTCTTCAGATCTGCGCGATGCGCAGCAGATTGGTGGTGCCCGAGGCACCGAACGGCATGCCGGCGGAAATCACGAGGGTCTGCCCCGCCGTGCCGAAGCCTTCTTTCAGCGCGGTGCGGCTCGCGAGTTCGCTCATCTCCGGCACGTCGACCACCTCGTGGCACAGCACCGCGTGAACGCCCCAGCAGAGCGCAAGCCGGCGCGCGGTCGCGAGGCGCGGCGTCATGCCGATGATCGGCGCCTGCGGACGCTCGCGCGCCATGCGCAGGGCCGAGTAGCCCGAACTCGTGTAGGCCACGGTCGCCGCGGCGTTGAGCAGTCCGGTGATGTCGCGCATGGCGGAGCCGATGGCATCCGCAGCCAGCGCGCGCGGCTGCGTTCGCGACGCGTCGATGGCGCTGCGGTAGTACGGGTCGCTTTCGGTGTGCGTGATGATCCTGCTCATCATCTTCACGGCCTCCACCGGATGCCGGCCGCTCGCTGATTCGGCCGAGAGCATCACCGCATCCGCACCTTCGTAGATCGCGGTCGCGACGTCCGAGGCTTCGGCGCGCGTGGGCACCGGCGCAGTGATCATCGATTCGAGCATCTGCGTCGCGACGATCACCGGCTTGCCCGCGCGACGGCAGGCGCTGACGATGCGCTTCTGGATCGAGGGCACCTGCTCGGCCGGCATCTCGACGCCGAGGTCGCCGCGCGCGACCATCACCGCATCCGCTTCGGCGACGATCGCATCCAGCGATGCGATGGCGGCGGGCTTCTCCAGCTTGGCGACGATGCCGGCGCGCGATCCGATCAGCTCGCGCGCCTCCGCGATGTCCTCGGCGCGCTGGACGAACGACAGCGCCACCCAGTCGATGCCGAGTGCAAGACCGTAGTCGAGGTCCGCGCGGTCCTTGTCGGTCATCGCCGAGAGCGGCAGCACCACGCCGGGCACATTGACGCCCTTGCGGTCCGAGAGCTTGCCGCCGACCACCACGCGCGTCTCCGCGAAATCGGGCCCGAAGCGCTCCACGCGCAGGCGCAGGCGGCCGTCGTCGAGCAGCAGCTCGGCCCCTGTCTGCAATGCGGCAAATATCTCCGGGTGCGGAAGTGCCACGCGGCTCGCATCGCCCGGCGTCTTCGTGTCCAGGTCGAGGCGGAAGGGCTTGCCCTCCACCAGCATGGCAGGTCCGTCGCGAAAGGTCCCGACGCGCAGCTTCGGTCCCTGCAGATCGATGAGCACGCCGATGGGCCGGCCGCTCTCTCGCTCCACATTGCGGATCAGATCGAGCCGGCGCTTGTGGTCCTCTCGCGTGCCATGGCTGAAGTTGAGCCGGAACACGTCCGCGCCGGCTTCGAACAGTGCGCGGATGGTGCCGCCCTCGTCGCTCGCGGGTCCGAGCGTCGCGACGATCTTGGCGTGCTTGATTTTTCTCATCGGGGTTCCTTGGGGTGGGGTGCGCTGATCAGGATCGCGCGGAAGTCGTTGACGTTGGTGAGCGTCGGGCCGGTGACGACCGAATCGCCGAGCGCCTGGAAGAAGCCGTGGCCGTCGTTGTCATCGAGATGGCGGCGCGGATTCATGCCGCGCTGCCATGCGCGCGCGAGCGTGTCGGGCGCGAGCAAGGCGCCGGCGATTTCCTCCTGCCCGTCGACGCCGTCGGTGTCGCCCGCCAGCGCATGGATGCCCGGCTCGCCGTGGAGCGCGATGCCGAGCGCGAGAAGGAATTCGACGTTGCGCCCGCCGCGCCCATGGCCGCGCAGCGTGACCGTGGTCTCGCCGCCGGAAAGCAGCACGCAGGGTGGAGACACCGGCTGTGCACGGCGCGAAGCCTGGAGCGCGATGCCGGCCAATGTCTTCGCCACCTCGCGCGCTTCGCCTTCGATCGCATCGCCCAGGATGTGGGCCGCGAAACCCGCGTCGCGTGCGACCTTCGCCGCCGCCTCCAGCGCCATCTGTGGCGTGGCGATGAAGCGCGTCTCGATCGCGGGCAGCCGCGGATCGCCGGGCTTGAGGCTTTCGCCTTCGCCGCTTTCCAGCAATGCCAGTGCGCGCGGCGACACCGCGATGGAATAGCGGCGCAGGATGTCGAGCGCGTCGCTGCAGGTGGTCGGGTCGGGCACCGTGGGTCCCGAAGCGATGTCCACCGGATCGTCGCCCGGCACATCCGACAGCACGAGGTTGACGACGCGCGCCGGCTTGCAGGCGGCCGCGAGCCGGCCGCCCTTGATCGCCGACAGGTGGCGGCGCACGCAGTTCATCTCGGTGATGCTCGCTCCGCTGGCCAGCAATGCCCGGTTGAGCGCCTGCTCGTCGGCCAGCGTGAGCCCCGGCAACGCGAGCGGCAGCAGCGACGAGCCGCCGCCCGACATGAGGCACAGCACGAGGTCGTCGACACCGAGGCCTGAGACCGTTTCGAAGAGCCGCTTCGCCGCGCGCTCGCCCGCTGCATCCGGCACGGGATGGGCGGCTTCGACGATCTCGATGCGCTTGCATTCGACCGCATAGCCGTAGCGTGTGACCACCAGCCCGGAGAGTTCGCCCGGCCAGTGATCCTCGACCGCCTTCGCCATGGCGGCCGATGCCTTGCCCG
This sequence comes from Variovorax ureilyticus, assembly GCF_037889935.1. NCBI lineage: Bacteria > Pseudomonadati > Pseudomonadota > Betaproteobacteria > Burkholderiales > Comamonadaceae > Variovorax > Variovorax ureilyticus. The sequence goes on along the minus strand of NZ_JBBKZU010000013.1, from coordinate 197,858 downwards.
CGCCGATGACGACCAAACGGCCCTTCGGCGCGGCCGGAAGATGCCGCGGCACGCACAACGCGGGCTGCGCCGCCGCGATGGCCGCATCGAACATGGCGCGAAGCAGACGGTCCGGCGCTGCGTGATTCATCGCATCCTCCACCGGCATCAGGCCACGGCCCGCACGCCACGCTCGCCGAGATCGGCACGGATCGGCTTGACCTTGCTCTCGTCGTCGCCCTCGTACAGCTCCTGCAGGTCCTCGGGATCGGTCTGGCCGTCCAGCACACGCGCCAGGCGCTGCCGGTCCACGGACCCGACCCAGCGCGCAATCGCGATGGTGCCGACCGCATTGCCGATGGTGTTGGTGATCGCCCGCGCCTCGGACATGAAGCGGTCCACCCCCAGCAGCAGCACCATGCCGGCCACCGGGATCTTGCCCATCGACGCGAGCGTTGCCGCCAGCGTGATGAAGCCCGATCCGGTCACGCCCGCCGAGCCCTTGGAGGTCAGCAGCAGCACGCCAAGCACCACGAGCTGGTCCGTCAGGGTGAGCGGCGTGTTGGTCGCCTGCGCGATGAAGATCGCGGCCATCGTGTAGTAGATGCACTGGCCGTCGGGGTTGAAGGTCAGTCCCGATGGCACGACCAGCCCGACCACCGGCTTCGACACGCCTGCATGCTCCAGCTTGCGCATCAACTGCGGCACCACCGATTCCGACGAACTCGTGCCGAGCACCGTGAACAGCTCGTCCTTGATGTACTTGAGGAACTTCCAGAGGCTGAAGCCCGACACCCTGGCGATCACGCCGAGAACGACGGTGACGAACAGGAAGCAGGTGATGTACATCGTCCCCATCAGCTTGCCGAGCGCGACCACCGAGCCGAGACCGTACTTGCCCACGGTGAACGCCATCGCGCCGAAGGCCGCCATCGGCGCGAGCCGCATGATCATGCCGACGATGGCAAACACGCCGTGCGTGAACGAATCGAGGAAGTCGACCACCGGCCTGGCACGCGGCCCGATGTGCGAGAGCGCGACGCCGAGCAGCGTCGCGAAGACGAGGATCTGCAGGATGTCGTTGCGCGCCAGCGCATCGAAGAGGCTGGTCGGCACGAGGTTCATCATGAAGTCGATGAATCCCTGCGGCTTCGCGGCGGTCGCGGTGTAGGTCGCGATGGCCTTCGTGTCCAGATGGCTCGCGTCGATGTTCATGCCCCGGCCCGGGCCGACGATGTTGACCACCACCAGACCCAGCGCGAGCGCGAAGGTCGACAGCACCTCGAAGTAGATCAGCGCGCGAAAACCCACGCGGCCGAGTTCCTTCATGCTTTCCATCCGCGCGATGCCGAGCACGACGGTCGCGAAGATGATCGGCGCGAAGACCATCTTGATGAGCTTGATGAACACATCGCCCAGCGGCTTGAAGTCGCTGGCGAAGTTGGGGGCGAACACGCCGAGGGCGATGCCGGCGAAGACGCCGATCAGCACCTGGACGTAGAGCTTTCCGAAGAAGCGCCGCATGAATGTCTCCTGAGGAAGGGTGGGCGCGAGCGCACTCCCGCAGCTCGTTCGGCTGCTTGGGCGGGAGAGCGCAACGGGGATGAATGCGCCCGGATTCGGGAACGGCCCCGGCGCGCGCGCCGGGGTCAGGCGGGCGTGTGGATCAGGCCGCTTTGAGCTGGGCGGCAGCCGAGAGCTGGCGGCAGACGGCTTCGGTTACCTGCGCGGTGGTGGCGGTGCCGCCGAGGTCGCGAGTGTGCAGCGCGGTGTCGGCGGTCACGCGCTCGACGGCTTCCATCACGCGGGCCGCGGCGTCATGCTCGCCGAGGTGCTCCAGCAGCATGACCACGGACCAGAAGGTGCCGACCGGGTTGGCCAGGCCCTTGCCCATGATGTCGAAGGCCGAACCGTGGATCGGCTCGAACATCGACGGATAACGGCGCTCCGGATCGATGTTGCCGGTGGGCGCGATGCCCAGGCTGCCGGCGAGCGCGGCGGCCAGGTCGCTCAGGATGTCGGCGTGCAGGTTGGTCGCGACGATGGTGTCCAGGCTCGCCGGACGGTTGACCATGCGCGCGGTCGCCGCGTCGACCAGTTCCTTGTCCCACTTCACATCGGGGTACTCGGCGGCGACCTCGCCCGCGATCTGATCCCACATCACCATCGCATGGCGCTGTGCGTTGGACTTGGTGATGACGGTGAGCAGCTTGCGGGGACGCGACTGCGCGAGCTTGAAGGCGAAGCGCAGGATGCGCTCCACGCCCACGCGGGTCATCATCGACACGTCGGTCGCCGCCTCGATCGGATGGCCCTGGTGCACGCGACCGCCGACGCCCGAGTACTCGCCTTCGGAGTTCTCGCGCACGATGACCCAGTTCAGGTCCTCGGACCTGCAGCGCTTCAGGGGCGCGTCGATGCCCGGCAGGATGCGCGTCGGGCGCACGTTGGCGTACTGGTCGAAGCCCTGGCAGATCTTCAGGCGCAGGCCCCAGAGCGTGATGTGGTCGGGGATGTGCGGATCGCCGGCGGAGCCGAACAGGATCGCGTCCTTGTCGCGCAGCGCGTCGAGGCCGTTGTCCGGCATCATCACGCCGTGCTCGCGGAAGTAGTCGCCGCCCCAGTCGAAGTTCTCGAACTCGAAGGCAAAGGCCTTGCTGGTCGAAGCCAGCGTCTGCAGGACCTGCTGCCCGGCGGGCACGACTTCCTTGCCGATGCCGTCGCCAGGAATGGTCGCGATCTTGTACGTCTTCATGAATGTCTCCGGTGATGTGGTGCGAGGGTTGAGGGGAACGTGGGATGAACTGTAGAAGCCCCCACGGCACCTGGACCACCGAAAAAGTGAATCCATCGTTAACCTGGACTCAAGAATCGTCGCGCCTTCGTGCAGCGCCGCCTCGGAACCGCGCGGGCTCCGGTGGCGACAAGCAGCGAACGGCTCAGAGATCGAGCCGGCTGATCTTCGTGCCGTCGAGGCTCAGGTTCGCCATCAACCCGGCATTGCTCAGCGCGAAGCCGATGATGGGCTGCTGCGCGGTCTGCGTGTCGATGGCCGCATTGGCGCCGACCTTGAGCATCGTGACCGACGCATCGGCGCCGGCGGTCCAGCCGTTGCTCGCGCGGAACTTGTCGAGCGATTCCTGCGTCATGAAGAGCACGAAGACCGCCTTGGAATCGGCGCCGGCCAAGAGGCCCACCGAAGCCGCCGTGGTGCTGTAGTAGCCGACGGAACGGCCGCCCACGCGCAACGCACCCTGCCCGTAGGAGCCCCCCACGCCGAGCCCCGCCGACACCACCGACGGGAACACCAGCACGCCCTTGGCCTTGCCGGTCAACTCGCGCGAACCCTGCACCTGGCCGTACAGCTTGGAAAGCGCGGCGTCCACCGAGGCATCGATGCCGCTTCGCCGCGCCGCCGGATCACCGCTCGACGTGCCGGTGGTCGTGCACGCCGTCGTGAGCACCGCCAGAAGTCCGCCTGCCAGGAAAGAACGCTTCTTCATGGATCTCTCTCCTTGAGTTACCGGTCCGGCCATTTTGCGCGCGGGGTCGGCACCACTCAAGGCGCGTCCGTCGCCTGGACGGGCGCAGAATTCCCGTCCCGCGTTGCAGCAAGATCGATCCGGATTCCGCCATGGCCATCCAGCTCAACCACACCATCGTCTCGGCCCGCGATCCGCTGGCCTCCGCCACCTTCCTGTCGGAGATCCTCGGCTGCGCCGCGCCGGTGCCGTTCGGTCCCTTCCAGGGCGTGACGGTCGACAACGGCGTGACGCTGGACTACATCCGCGACGACGGCGAGTTCCCGGTGCAGCACTTCGCCTTCCTCGTGAGCGAGGAAGAGTTCGACGTGATCTTCGAGCGCATCCGCGCGCGCGGGCTCAACTACTGGGCCGACCCGCGGCACGCGCTGGCGGGCCGCATCAACCACAACGACCGCGGCCGCGGGGTGTACTGGGACGACCCCGACGGCCACGTGTTGGAGATCCTCACGCGGCCCTACGGCAGCGGCGGTGGCACCGGCTAGGCGGCGACGTGCGCGATCGTCCGCTTCGCGATGTTGACGAGGTGGATCTGGCTCGTGCCCTCGTAGAGCCTGAAAAGGCGCACATCGCGGAAGAAGCGCTCGGCCACGTTGCCGGCGATGTAGCCGCTGCCGCCGAACACCTGCACCGCCCGGTCGGCGACACGGCCGCACATCTCGGAGGCGAAGAGCTTGCACATCGACGCTTCCATCGTCACGTCCGCGCCCGCGTCGCGCTTGCGCGCGGTTTCGAGCACCAGCGCGCGCGCCGCGTGCACTTCGGTGTTGCTCTTCGCGATGAACTGCTGCACGAGCTGGAACTCGCCGATCGGCTGGCCGAACTGCCGGCGAGACCGCGCATGGCGCGCCATCTCTTCCACCAGGCGGATCGCCGGTCCCACGCAAAGTGCGGCCAGGTTGATGCGCTGCTTGTTCAGCGTCTTCATCGCGGTGCGGAAGCCCTGTCCCTCGACGCCGCCGACGATCGCGGACGCGGGAACGCGCACGCCGTCCAGCAACACTTCTCCCACCGGCGATCCGTGCTGCCCCATCTTGCGATAGGGATCGGAGGTCGAAAGCCCCGGCGCGCCGCGCTCCAGCAGGAACGCGCTGATGCCGTTCGCACCCTTGCCCTGCGGATCGGTGCGCGCGAAGACGGTGAAGAGGCTCGCGATCGGCGCGTTGGTGATGAAGCACTTCCTGCCGGTGATCACGTAGTCGCCGCCGTCGCGAACCGCCATCGTCTTCAGCGCGGTGGCGTCGGAGCCGGCCTCGGGCTCGGTGAGCGCGAAGCAGCCGGTGAGTTCGCCGCTCGCCATGCGCGGAAGGTAGCGGTCCTTCTGTTCGGCGGTGCCGTCGACGACCAGCGATTCCGACGCGATGCCGGTGTTGCCGCCGAAGCGGGCGCGGAAGGTGGTCGCGGCCTGCGACACCTCGATGTTCACCAGCGCCAGTTCCTCGGTCGTGAGGCCCGCGCCGCCGAAGGCTTCGGGAATGCTGTGGCCGAACAGGCCCAACTGCCGCATGCGCTGCACCAGCGGCTCCGGAATCTCGTCGGTGCGGTCGATCTCCTCTTCGAGCGGCAGGCACTCGTCGCGTACGAAGCCTCGCACTTCGGAAAGCAGCGCTTCGAATTTCTGCGGGTCGCGGATCATGCTTGCGGGTTCCTTCTTTCGCGCGCTTTGCCAGCAGCCGGTAGGATTTCGACATCCATGCCGCTGCTCCTGATGGATGGGGGTCAAGTCCGATCGATCGTAGAAGCAGCGAATCCCTGAAGAACACCAACGTGCGCACAGCTTCTTTGCATCTTTCGAAATGAAGGCCCTCGATTCATTGCGGATCTTCGTGACGACGCAGCGCAAGGGCAGCCTCTCGGCCGCGGCCCGCAGCCTCAGCCTGTCGCCGGCCACGATCTCGCGCCGCATCAGCGCGCTGGAGGACGAGCTGGGCGTGCAGCTGGTCGACCGCACCAGCCGCAACCTCAAGATGACCGAGGCCGGGCAGGCCTTCCTGGAGCGGGCCGAAGGCGTGCTCGAAGCGATGGCCGAGGCCGAGCAGGCGGCGCGCAATTCGCGCCAGCGTCCCGAAGGCCGGCTGCGGGTGCATTCGCGCACCCACATCGGCCTGCGCGTGGTCGCGCCGCTCCTGCCGCGTTTCGCGCAGCGCTATCCCGATATCCGGGTGCAGATCGAGCTGTCGGAACATCCGGTCAACCTCGTCGAGCACGATTTCGACGTGGACATCCGCACCGGGGAATCGAACGACTCGGGCTTCGTCATCAAGCGGCTGCTGTCGAGCGACGAGGTGCTGGTCGCCAGCCCAGCGTTCGTCAAGACCTACTCGCGCATCAAGCACCCGACGGACCTGCCGGACGTGCGCTGCCTGACGTACCGGCGGGAGCACGAGGCGACGAGCTGGAAGTACGTCGACGAGCGCGGCGAGCAGCACGAGCTGCCCATCCAGGGCGTGCTGAGCGCCAACAACGGCGAACTGCTGCGGCTGGCCGCCCTCGGCGGCATGGGGGTCGCGCTGCTGTCGGAGCCGACCGTGCGCAGCAACCTGCAGGACGGCTCGCTGGTTCGGCTGCTGCCGGACTACCGCTTTGCGGTGCGCGGCTTCTCGAACGGCATCTTCGCGGTGTTCCGGCAGAGCACGGTGCTGCCGCTGAAGGTGCGGGCGTTCGTGGATTTCGTGGCCGAGGCACTCAGGGACGAGAAGGCCTAGCGTTCGGTCCGCCACGCGATGCGGCGTCCGGGCATGCAGGACATGCAGGACATGCAGGACGCGGAAACCACCTTTTCACTCCTTGCAGTTTCCGCGCCCCGGGCGCGAACTAGACTGGCCCGAGCGAGTCCGAACCAGGACCGGCACCAAGGAGACACAGTGAGCTTTCGGAAATTCGTCATGGGCCTCGCCCTGGGGGTCTGCGCCTTCGGCCCGGCGCTGGCCCAGCAGCAGGTGACCCGCATCGTCGTGCCCTTCGCCGCCGGCGGCGGCACCGACCAGTACTGCCGCATCCTCGCGCAGGAACTCAACAAGCACGGCATGAACGTCATCATCGACAACAAGCCCGGTGCGAGCGGCATCATCGCCGCGGACTACGTGGCCCGTTCCAAGCCGGACGGACAGACGGTGCTGGTGTCGTCGCTCGGCACGCTCGCCAACAACAGCGTGCTCTACGACAAGCTGCCCTACGACCCGCAGAAGGATTTCGCGCCGGTCACGCAGATCGCCTACCAGCCGGCCATCATCGTGGGCCGCACCGACCTGCCGTACAAGAACATCAAGGAGATGGTCGAGTACGCGAAGAAGAACCCCGGCAAGATCAACCGCGGCTCGCCCGGCGCGGCGATCCTGACCAACCTGGCTCCGATGGTGTTCGAGAAGAGCGTCGGCATCACCGCCACGCACATTCCTTTCAACGGCGACGCACCCGCGCTGCAGGCGCTGCTGGGCGACCAGATCGACATCCACGGCACCTCCATCACCGGATCGCTGCCCTACATCAAGTCCGGCAAGCTGCGCGTGCTCGGCGTGATGGACTCCAAGCGGCTGCCGCAGGTGCCCGATGCGCCGACCTTCAAGGAACAGGGCTACGACCTCGAGGCGACGCTCTGGTATTCGTTCTCGGTGCCCACCGGCACGCCGAAGGAAGCCATCGACCGCCTGAACAAGGCGGTGAACCAGGTGATCGCCGATCCTGAATTCGTGACCCGCGCCCGCGCGATCGGCATGGAGCCCAAGGGCAGCACGCCGGAAGAGCTCTCCAAATTCGTCAAGGCCGAATCCGACCGCTGGCTGCCGGTGCTGCAGAGCCTGAACCTTCCCAAGCAGCACTGAGCCCCTTCCCCGGGGGCTGGCTGTCAGTGCGGCGAGACAGCCTCCGACAGGTGCCGCAGCAGCGCGGCGCCATCCCCCTCCCACGCGCTTCCATGCATCACCGCCATCACGCGCGGTGACTGCGCGGCCAGGGCCGCCAGCCGATCCGCCGTCTGCGGTGCATGCGCGAAGTAGTCCATCTGCAGCCGGAACGCCTCGCTCGGCCCAAAGATGTCGGCGTCGGTCAGCGCCGTCTCGCTCGGGCCGCCCTGCGTGAACAGATCGCCGCAGAAGAGCGTGCGGGTGCGGGTGTCCATCATCAGCCCGCATTCCCAGCCGTGCGGCACATGGGGCATGTCGAACCAGCGGATGGTGTGCTGTCCCAGGTCGAGTTCCTCGCCGTCGGCCATCGCCCGCGGCGGCCGGTCGGCGAGATCGGTCATCGAGACCATCGCCGCCACCTGCCCGCACAGCGGCACCGCCTGCGGCGCCACGGCCAGCAGCAGGTTCATCGCGCCGCATTCGTCGGCTTCCACATGCGACAGGCCGATATAGCGCAGCCGTTCGATCGATATCACGCGCGCGATCGCCTCGCTCACCAGCGGGAAGAGCTGGCGCGGCCCGGTGTGGAACAACAGCGGCGCGTCGTCGACGACGAGGTACTGGTTGAAGCTGAACAGCTGGCCGTCGGGCAGCGGCACGGGCGTGTTGATGCGAAAGATGCCGGTGGCGATTTCCTGCACATTGGTGCCGGCGGCGGCGTTGGTGATCATGCGGGGGTCTCCTTGGGTCGGTGGGTGAATGTCGGCAGGTTGTGTCGCGACCTGCGCTGGCGTTACAGCCATCTGGAAATCTCGTGCGCGCGCGCTTAAGCTGCGCCCCATGCCCGACGCCGTGCAAGCGAACCCAGCGGAATCCGCGGAGTCCGACGCCGCGGTCATGCTCGCGCTGCGCATCGCCGGCGCGGGCGCGGCACGCGACATGGACGCCGAAACCGCCTTCTATCGCCAACTCGCCCCGCGCGTGCGTCGCTACGGGCTGCGCCACCTGCGCGACGCTTCGGCGGCGGACGACCTCATGCAGCAGGTGATGCTGCTCGCGCTCGACCAGTTGCGCGCCGGCCGCGTGCGCGAACCCGAGCGGGTGGTGTCCTTCATCTTCGGGAGCTGCCGCACGCTGGTGCTCGCGATGCACCGCAAGGAATCGCGCCGCGAAAGCCTGATGGAGCGCCACGGCGAGGTGCTGGCCTCGGCGGACATCGCCATCGCGCCGCGCCACGATCACGAGCGCGTCGCCCGCTGCCTCGATGCGCTGCGGGAACGCGAACGCAGCGTGCTGCTGATGAGCTTCTACGACGAGAAGCCCGCCTGGGAGGTTGCGGATGAACTGGGTCTCACCGCCGGCAATGTGCGCGTGATCCGCCACCGGGGCATCACCCAATTGCGCCGCTGCGTCGAAGGCAGCCGGGAGCTTACGGCATGAACCCGCACCTCGACGAAGACACGCTTCTGGCCTACTGGCTCGGCGAAACGGACGACACACGGACCGAAGCCATCGACCTGCACCTGCTCGGCTGCGACCCCTGCGGCCGCACGCTCGACGAGCTGGTCGCGCTCGGCGATGCGGTGCGCCGCGCCTTCGACGCCGGGCTGGTGCACGCCTTCGTCGGCGCGCCCTTCGTTCAGCGGCTGATCGACGAGGGACGGCGCGTGCGCGAATACCGCCTGGCGCACAACGGCAGCGTCAACTGCAGCGCCGCGCCGGAGGACGAGGTGCTGATCGCACGCATCGAGGCCCCGCTGGCGAACGTCGAACGCGTGGACGCGGTGCTGCACGTGTCGTTCGCCGACGATGCCGAGTACCGCGCGCAGGACATCCCCTTCGATCCCGCATCCGGCGAGATCCTGATGGTGCCGAAGATCGCGATCGTGCGCGGCCTGCCCGCGCATGTGCTGACGGTGCGCCTTGTCGCGCATGGAGAGGGGCGTGAGCGGACGATCGGCGAATACCGGCTCAATCACAGCCCGTGGGCCGCCTGAGCCTCACTCGATCCGGATATCCCGCTCCTTCACGAGCTTCGACCACTTCGCGCTCTCGGCCTCGATGAAGTCGGCGAATTCCTTCGACGAGCCGCCACCGATCTCGTTGTCCTGCGACAGGATGCGCTCCTTCACGTCCGGATGGTTGATCGCCTTGACGAACGCCGCGTGCAGCTTGGCCACCACGGCGGGCGACGTTCCCTTGGGCGCGATGTAGCCCATCCAGTTCGACACCAGCACCTGCGGATAACCGGTCTCCGCGAACGTCGGAACGTCCGGCATGCTCGCCAGCCGCTTGGCCGATGTCACGGCCAGCGGCCTGATCTTGCCCGCCTGGATCGACGGCAGCGCCGCGCCCGTCTGCTCGAACATCAGGTCCACCTGGCCCGCGAGCAGCGCGGTCGATGCCGGACCGCCGCCCTTGAACGGCACGCCGACCATGTCGATGCCCGCGGCGTTCTCGAACAGTTCGGCGGACAGGTGATGCGCGCCACCCGGCCCCGCATTGGCGATGTTGAGGCTGCCCGGCTTCGCCTTCGATGCCGCGACCACTTCCTTGACCGACTTGTAAGGCTTGTCGGCCGGCGTGGTGAGCACGAGCGGGCTTTTCTCCAGCAGGACGATCGGCACGAAGCTCTTCGGATCGAAGTTGACCCTCGGGTAGATCGACGGATTGACCGCCAGCGGCCCGAAGCTGCCCATGCCGATCGTGTAGCCGTCGGGCGCAGCGCGCGCCAGCATCTCGATGCCGATGTTGCCGCTCGCGCCGGGGCGGTTGTCGACGATCACGGGCTTGCCGAGGACCGATGCCAGCCGCAATGCCACGAGGCGCGTCTTGACGTCGGTGTTTCCGCCGGCGGCGAAGGGCACGATGATCGTGATGGGCTTGTTCGGATAGTCGCCCGCACCCTGCGCGTGCGCAGTGGACGAGAGGCCCGCAACGAGGGCGAATGATGCGACGGCCGTCTGGCAGATATTTCTGAAGCGCAATGACATGGGGTCTCCGTTGAAGTGAATGTGTGAGGTCGCCTCAGGTCGCCTTGGCTGCGCCCGCAGGCGCGGGATCGGCGCCCGGCGCGAGGCGCATGAAGAGCGTCATGAGGAACGAGATGACGAGCAGTGCGCTCAGGAACACCAGCCCCGCGGTCGCGCTTCTGCCGGAGCCCTTGATCAGGCCGATCGCATAGGGCCCGACGAAGCCGCCGAGGTTGCCGATCGAGTTGATGACCGCGATCGAGATGGCGGCGGTCGAGCGGCTCAGGAACAGCGTGGGCAGTGCCCAGAACGGCGACTTGAAGGCATACAGCCCCGCGAGTGCGATGCTGATGAGCGCGATCGCCGCGGGCGGATTCGCCGTCATTCCGGCGCCCAGCAGCGCCGCGGCGGCGACCGCGAGCGGAATGGCGGAATGCAGCCGCCGCTCGTTGCGCCGGTCCGAACTGCGCGACCACAGGACCATCGCGATCGTCGCGACGATGTACGGCACCATCGCGATGAAGCCGATCTGCGTGTGCGTCAGCGTGTCCGAGAAGCCCTTGATGATCTGCGGCATCCAGTAGCCGACGCCGAGGCTTCCGCACTGGTAGACGAAGTAGATGAACGACAGGTAGAGCACCTTGCCGTTCGCCATCGCCTGACCCACGGTCAGGTGCCTGACGTTCTTGCGCGAGAGCCGGTCGCGCTCCAGTTCGGCGACGAGCCATTCCTTTTCGTCGGGGCGCAGCCACTTCGCCTGCTCGGGCCGATCGGTGAGGCGCAGCCAGCAGACCACGCCGAAGATCACAGCGGGAATGCCTTCGAGGAAGAGCATCCAGCGCCAGCCGCTCCAGCCGAGCCAATGGATGTGGTCCATGATCAGCGTGCTCAGTGGCGCGCCGATGATGTAGGACACAGGGATCGCCGCCGTGAAGAGCGCGACCGTGGTGGCCAGTTCCTTGGAGCGGAACCAGTAGGTCAGGTAGACGATGATCCCGGGAAAGAATCCCGCTTCCGCGACGCCCAGCAGGAAGCGCAGGATGTAGAGCTGCGTCGCGTTCTGCACGAACGCCGAGAGCGCCGCCAGGATGCCCCACGAGATCAGGATGCGCGCGATCCACACGCGCGCACCGTACTTGTTGAGCATCACGTTGCTCGGCACCTCGAACATGAAGTAGCCCACGAAGAAGATGCCGGAGATGAAGCCGAACGCCTCGCTGCTGAGGGCGAGTTCGGCATTCATCTGCAAGGCCGCGTAACCGATGTTGGCGCGGTCGAGGTACGAGATGATGTAGAGCAGGAAGAGAAAGGGGATGGTCCGCAAGGTGACCTTGCGCACCGTGGCCTTTTCCTGTTCGGGCGTGAAGGTGATGGCGTTCATGCCGCGACTCCGGTCGAAAAGACCATGCAGACCGGGCTGCCCGACCGCACCTCGGCGCCCGTCGGCGCCAGCGTGCCGGCGGCCGGGTCGATGTCGAAGCTCACGATGGAATCGCTGTCCTCGTTGAGCGCGAACATGAAGCGGCCGTCCGGCGTCGCGGTCATGAAGCGCGGAGTTCGGCCTTGCGTCGGCTGCGCGTTCACGAACTTCAGTGCCCCGGTCGCGGCATCGATCCGGAAGACGGCGATGCTGTCGTGGCCGCGGTTGGAGGCGTAGAGGAAACGGCCCGCCGCATCGATCTCGATCTCGGCTGCACGGCTGTTGCCGGTGAAGCTCTCGGGCAGCGACGGGACGATCTGGAAGGGCTGCAGCTCGCCAGTCTCTGCGTTGAAGCGGCAGGCCGTGACCGTGGAGTCGAGCTCGTTGATCACGTAGGCCCGCGCCGCGCGCGGATGGAATGCAATGTGCCTCGGCCCCGCGCCTTCGCGCGTGACGACGAACGGCACCGCCGCCGGCGTCAGGCGCCCCTCTTCGAAGCGGAAGACGAAGACACGATCGAGCCCCTTGTCCGGAGCCACCACGAAGCGGCCGCCCGGATCGAACGGATTGAAATGCGGCTTGGCCTGCTTCTGCTCCACCCGATGCGGACCCACGGGTCCTTCGAGCGTCACGAGTTGCACCACATCGCCGAGCGATCCGTCTTCGCGAACCGGCAACACCGCCAGGCTCGCGCCGATGTGGTTGGAGACGACGAGGAAGCGCCCCGTTGGGTCGAGCGCGAGATGCACGGGGTTCTTGCCCTGGCTGCTCTGCCGGTTGACAAAGGCCAGCGCGCCACTGCTGCGATCGACCTTGAACGCGCTGACCTCGGTCTCGTCGCCGTGCACCGCATAGAGGAACTCTCCATCGCGGCTCATCGCGAGGAAGGAGGGGTTCACCAGATCGCCCACGAGGCCGACTTGCGTCAGCCTGCCTTCCGAGGGGTCGAGCTTGAAGATGGCAATGCCTTCGCCACGCGCATTGCGCTCGCGTGTGGTCCGGCTGCCGACATAGGCGTACATGAGGCGTCCTTGAGGTGTTCGGAGCCTTCGCCAGCGAGCCTTTTTGCGCTCGAGGTGGATCCGAGGGTTTGCACTGGTTTGCATTTTATCGATGACAAATGCAAAATTAGCCCTATGGAAAACACCAATGCGGCTGTGCCGCTCCAACAGATCGAGGTCGGCAACCACCGCTATTCGGCCGTGGACCTGCCGCGGCTTGGCGGCGAGAGCCTGATGCGGATGCCCGTGGTCCTGCGCCTGATGCTGGAGAACGCCGCACGCAACATGCAGGGTGCGGAGCGAGACATCGCGATCGCCGAACTGCTCGGCTGGCTCGAAGCGGGCAGCAGCGAGGCCGAGGTGGCCTTCCAGCCCGGCCGCGTGCTCATGCACGACACGACCAGCACGCCCGCGCTGGTCGACCTCGCCGCCATGCGCAGCACGCTCGCCGAAGCCGGCGTGGACCCGACGCGGCTGAACTCCAGCCTGCCGGTGGATGTGTCGGTCGACCACTCGCTGGCCGTCGAGGCCTTCGCGCGCGCGGATGCGCCGACGCACAACATGGCGATCGAGATCCGGCGCAACCGCGAGCGCTATACCTTTTTGCGCTGGGCCTCGAAGGTGCTGCGAGGGGTGCGCATCAACCCGCCGGGCACGGGGATCATGCACACCATCAACCTCGAACAACTGGCCACGGTGGTCACGAGCGAGATGCGCGACGGGGCCGAATGGCTGGTGCCCGACATGATGATCGGCACCGACAGCCACACGCCGATGGTCAACGGCATCGGCGTGCTCGGCTGGGGCGTCGGCGGCCTCGAAGCGCAGACGGTGATGTTCGGCATGCCGACCATGCTGCGCATTCCGGACGTGATCGGCGTGCGCCTGACCGGTGCGCTGCAGCCCGGCGTGCTGGCCACCGATCTCGCGCTGACCGTGACCGGGCGGCTTCGCCGCATCGGCGTCTCCGGCGAGTTCGTCGAGTTCTTCGGCCCCGGCGTTTCCACGCTGACGGCGGGCGACCGCAGCGTCGTCGCGAACATGGCGCCGGAATATGGCGCCACCACGGGCTTCTTCCCGGTCGACGCGCACACGCTCGACTACCTGCGATCCACGGGACGTTCGTCCTCGGCCATCGCGCGGGTCGAAGCCTATTGCCGTGCCAATGGCCTGTGGTTCGACCCGGAGGCACAGCCCAGGTACACGCGCACCATCGACGTGGATCTGTCGAGCGTCGCCATGCACGTGGCCGGCCCGCGCAGGCCGCAAGACCTCATGGGCTTCGGCGAGGTCGCCGCGACTTTGGCCGCACTGGACTTCCAGCGCGACATCGATTCGCCGCTGCCCCGTCATCCCGTCGCGATCGCCGCGATCACGAGTTGCACGAACACCTCCGATCCGCGGCTGCTGATCGCCGCAGGCCTCGTGGCGCGCAGGGCGCGGGCGCTCGGCCTGAAGGTCCCGCCATGGGTCAAGACATCCACCGCACCGGGCTCGCCCGCCGCCGCCGACTACCTGGCACGCGCGGGGCTCACTGCCGACCTGGCCGCGGTCGGCTTCGACATCGTGGGCTTCGGCTGCACGACCTGCATCGGCAATCCCGGCCCGCTGCCGGAGGTGATCCGGCAAGGCATCGCCGACGGCGCGATCCGCCCCGTCGCGGCGCTCTCGGGCAATCGAAACTTCCCCGGACGCGTTCATCCCGATCTCGAACTGGGATTCCTGATGTCGCCGCCGCTGGTGGTCGCCTTCGCACTGGCCGGCGATGCGGAGCGCGACTTGCGTGTGGACCCAGTCCAGGTCACGTCGACCGGCACGCCGGTGTACCTCGATGACCTCTGGCCCACGCGCGATGAGATCGACGAGGCCTTGCGCGGATCGCAGGACCCGCGCGACTACGGCCGCGCGTTCGCGGTCGCGAGCGGCAATCCGCTCTGGCACGGCCTCGAAGCACCGGACACGGCCCTGTACCCGTGGGACCCCACCTCCACCGCCCTGCGCCGGCCGCCCTTCGCGGCGGCGAGCGAGGGCAGCCTGCTCGGCACCTACAGTGCCTTTCCGCTGCTGGTCGTGGGCGACGACATTACCACCGACCACATCTCGCCGGCCAGCGCCATTCCCAAGGACAGCCTCGTGGCGGACTACCTCGTCGAGCGCGGCGACGACCGCAACGACCTCAATGTCTTCGCCTCGCGGCGCGGCAACTGGGAGGTCATGGTCCGTGGGGCGTTCCACAGCAAGACGCTGAAGAATCTGCTCGTGCCCGACGCGCCGGTCGCGCACACGCTGCACGTGCCGAGCGGGGACATCCTTCCGTTGTGGGACGCGGCCGAGCGCTACAGGGCAGCCGGCGATCCGGTCGTGCTCGTTGCGGGTGAGCGCTACGGCACGGGCTCGTCCCGCGACTGGGCCGCGAAGGGCCAGCGCCTGCTGGGCATCCGCGCCGTGCTCGCGAACAGCTTCGAGCGCATCCACCGCTCCAACCTGATCGGCATGGGCGTGTTGCCGCTGCGATTCCCTGCCGATGTGACGCCGGCCACGCTCGCGCTGCGCCCCGGCGATCGCATCGAAGTGGCGGCCGAGGCGGAGCAGCTGCGACCGCGCGGTCGCATCGCGGTGCGCGTCGTTCGTCGCGAAGGACACACCGAGAGCATCGAAGCGATCGCCGCGGTCGAGACGCAACTCGAAGTCGACCTGCTGCGCGCCGGCGGCGTCATTCCCTCGACGCTGAAGCGCATGCTGGCCGAGCAGGCGCGGACGACATCACCGGTCAGCGCGAAGTGAAACGACAATGGAGTTCATGCGACCCGAACGCTCCATCACCTCGCAGATCCTCGGCCTGATCCAGGCGGACGCGATGCCCGCAGGCAGCCATCTCCCAGCGCAGTCCTTCGCCGATCGTCTTCGCGTGTCGCGATCGCCGGTCAACGAGGCGCTGTCCTTCCTCGCCGAAAAGGGCATCCTGCAGCGGCAACCCAACCGGGGCTACTTCCTGGTCGAACCCATCGAGAGCGGCGACGCGGTCGCCAGGGAACTCGGGCTGGTCGAGGCGGACACGGTGACCGAGGTGTACTTCCGGATCGCGGACGACCGCCTGCGCGGCGCGCTGCCGGATGAATTCACCGAAGTGCTCCTCAAGCAGCGCTACGGGCTGACCCCGGCACAGCTCAACGCGGTGCTCAGCCGGATCACCAACGAAGGCTGGGTGGAGAAGAAGCCCGGCTACGGCTGGCAGTTCTCCACCATGCTCACCACCGCGGACAGCCTGCTGCAGTCGTACCGGCTGCGGCTCGCGCTGGAGCCCGCCGCGCTGCTCGAACCCGGCTACCACCTGCCCGCGCATGTCATCGCACGGTGCCGCGCCGCGGAGAAGCACCTGCTCGAAGGCGGCATCGAAACCGACACCGCCGATCAACTGCACGACCGCGGCGTGCGCTTCCACGAAGCGCTGGTCGAAGGCTCGGGCAACCCCTTCTTCATCGACACCATCCGGCGCGTGAACCGCGTGCGGCGGCTGCTCTCCTATCGCTCGATGCAGGACCGCAGCCGCTACAAGGAACACTGCAGGCAGCACCTGCATCTGCTCGACCTCATCGAACGCGGCAGGAACGACGACGCGGCCAAGGCGATGACCGAGCACCTCACCAGCACCTTGCGCAACTTCAAGAAGATCTCCGGAATCCTCAAGTCATGACTCTGAATCGCATCTCGCCCGACGCGGACGTGGTCCGCGCCTTCGCCCCCACCGGCGCACTGCGCGCATCGATCAACCTGGGCAACCCGATCCTCGCGGGCAAGGACCCCGCGACCGGCGAACCCAGTGGCGTGTCGATCGATCTGGCACGCGCGTTCGCGGAATATCTCGGCGTGCAACTCGAGCTCGTCGTCTTCGATGCGGCCGGGAAGTCGGTCGAGGCCGTCGCCGGCGAGCAGGCGGACATCGGCTTCTTCGCGATCGATCCGGTTCGCGGTGCCGACATCGCCTTCACCGCACCCTATGTGCTCATCGAAGGCAGCTACCTCGTGCGCGACGACTCCCCGCTTCGAAGCAACGAGGAAGTGGATCGAGACGGCACGCGTGTGACGGTCGGCAAGGGCAGCGCCTACGACCTGTTCCTCACCCGCGAACTCAAGCGGGCGAGCATCGTTCGCGCGCCCACCTCCCCGGCCGTCGTCCAGACCTTCATCGCGCAAGGCCTCGATGTCGCGGCCGGCGTGAAGCAGCAGCTGGAAGCCGATGCACGCGTGCATGCCGGGTTGCGCCTGCTGCCCGGCCACTTCATGGTCATCCGGCAGGCCATGGGCACGCCCAAGTCGCGAGGCGAAGCGGCCGCGAAGCTGCTGCACGGCTTCGTCGAGGACATGAAGGCCACGGGCTTCGTCGCCGATGCGCTGGCGCGCCACCGCATCGAAGGCGCGTCAGTGGCGCCCGCCGAAGCTTGAGTCGTCGCCCGGCGCGTCGCGCGCGCGCTCGTCGTCCTTGCCGACCTACCTGAAGGGAGACAACGCCAAGCTGCGTCCGCTCCCCGTCACGAGCCACAAGCGCTCCCCGCTGCTGCCGGACGTAGCGACCTTCGACGAGCTCGGCATCCGGGGGATGGAGAGATGTCCAACTGGTTCGGTGTGGTCGCCCCCAAGGGCACGCCGCCGGCCATCGTCGCGAAGCTCAATCAGGCCATCAACCGGGCGATCCGCGAACCCGACGTCGCCGAGAAGATCACGTCACAAGGCAACGAGATCGCGGGCGGCACGCCCCAGGAGTTCGACGCCTTCATCAAGGCCGAATCCGAGCGCTGGGGCCGGCTGGTGAAGGCCCACGACATCAAGCCGGAGTGAGAGCGGCAATCACTCCGGCAGTGCGTTCAGCACGTACACCGCTTCGATCAGCGGCGACGGCACGGTGCCCGACGGGAAGGTCTGGCGGAACACGTTGACGATCTCGCCGCTGCGGTAGACCTCCGCGAGCGCGCGGTTCACCGCGAGGCGCATGTCCGGATCGCGGCGCATCATCAGCGAGTAGGTCTCCATCGAGAGGTAGTCGTCGCTGAGCCGCAGCGTGCTGCCGGCCGGCCCGCCGAGCACTTCGCCCACGAGGATCAGGCGATCCGTGGCGTAAGCATCGGCGCGTCCGTCGCGCACGGCGGCGATGCCGTCGGTGTGCGTCTGCACCGTGACGAAGACCGGCACGATGCCGCGCTCCGAGAGGCCCTTGAGCACCTTCTCGGTCGTGGACCCGGGAATCACGCCGACGCGCTTGCCGTTGAGTTCGACCGCACGCGCGAGCGGCTTGGAGGACGGCGAAACGAACGAAGCGCCCTCCACCCAGATGGTGTTGCTGAAGTCGACCTGCCGCTCGCGGCCGAGCGTGCGCGAAGTGCTTCCGCATTCGAGATCGACGGTGCCGTCGATCACCGCGGGCATGCGCGAGGCAACGGTCACCGGCACCCACTGGACGTCGAGCTTGGCGAGGCCCAGCTGCGACTTCAACGAACCCGCGACCCGCTTGCACAGTTCCACCGAGTAGCCGGTGGGCGCACCGTCAGGGCCCCTGAAGGCGAAGGGCTTCGCATCCTCCCGGAACCCCAGCCTGATCGTCTGCGTCTGGCTGATGCGCGCCAGCGTGTCCTTGGCGGTCGCAGCGGGCGGATTGGCGCAGGCGCCCAGGAGCATGGAAGTCAGCAGCAGCGGCACGAGCGCCAGGAAGCGGGAAGTCATCCGTTCGTCCTTCGTTGGAGTGGCCGGCGCATTGTGGGGGGCGAAGCCGCGATTTGGCAACGACTGCGGAGATGCGGGCGGATTCGCGTCGCTCCATACAGGGCGCGGGGCAGCTCGGGGCCAATACCCGCGCCTCCTTTCGCCGAGGGCAGGCTCGTCATCAACCCTTGCGTTTGCCTCCGAAAATCCTTTCCAGCTCTTCTTCAAATGGATCGGGTGCATGCCACTGCCACCAGGCTTGCACCGGCACCCGTTCGCGCGCCGCGTCGCTCCAGACCCACAGATAAGTGAAGACCTGCTCTTCGCCGAAGCTGCAAATGCGCCGCTCCATCGGCACGCACGCGGTCAATGCATCGTCTGCGAACACGCCGAGCCATTTGCCGCCTTTCGGTACGCGCTCGCCGGTGGTCGGCAGGTGGCCGAGCTTCTTGTGATCGCGTTCGCGAATCTCTTCAGGGGTGAGGTATTCGCGGCGAATCTCAAGGCGGCTGAGGCGCTTGGCGTTGTAGGGGTTCTTGTCCGGCCCATTGAGGTAGGTGAACTTCGCCTGCACCGTGTAAGGGGCGTGAGGCGGATGGATCAATCCGTACTCGAAGTTCCCGCCGTTGAACGCAGGCAGGTTGTGCATCGGGTCGGGCAACTCCAGCTGCAGGTTGCCGCCTTCCGAGGTCCAGCCTGGAACGACCTTGAGTCCAAGCATTTGCTCCAGGCGCTCGCGCGGGATCTGCATGGCGGGGCCGAAGTAGATCTGGAAGTGATACGGCTCGACCTTACCCTGGGCATCGGCGGTGGCGATCGTGTAGATGCTGGTCCAGTCGCTCAGGGCGCGGGCATCGAAATCGAATTGGGTGCCCCCTCGATAGGATTGGCCACTGCCTGGCGCCGGGGTCGCTTCCCTCACTTTGAGCAGCCGCTTCAGGCTCTCGAATTCCACGTCGCCGCGCATGACCTTCATCGCCGCATCGATGAACGCCACAGCCTGCTCGCGCTGCGCATCGTTGTAGCGGTAGTTGTCGTAGACGGACTGGTAGGCCCTCTTGCGGGATTGATAGGCCTCCCAAGCTCTTTCCTTCTCATTGGGCATGGTCACCTGCTCCTGCTTGACCTTGGAGTGCGCGCGTGGCGATCCCAAAGACTCTTGTGCAAAAGCCGGGCTGAGGCAGCACAGCGCCAGCATTGCCATTCCAAAGCCCCTTGACCACCTCGTCGCACGCGAAGCTGTCCTCCTCCCAGGGCCGCATGCGGTAGCCGTAGCTGCCGTCCACGCCCCGGGCCATCTGCTCCACGTCGATGGGCGTGCCGCCCAGACCCACGTCTTGTAAGAGTTCATACGCTGCCTTTCTTGCCAATGGAATTTCGCTCGGGAGGATGTCAGCCAGATAGTCGGGCTGGTCGGGGCGCCGCCGCTTGTTGATGCTGTCGTAGTAACACAGCAACCAGTAGTACTTGCCGATGAGCATGCGGTGCGGACCCACGCGCGCGCTCGGTTCGTCGGGTAGTCGCGCTGCGGGTAGGTCTCGATCAGGCGCTTGTCGACCGCAAACGGATAGTCGGCCAGCAGGTCGTCGAGGATCTCGACCACGGTCTTGTTCTGGAAGATCTTGCAGTCGGTGGTGAGCGTGGCCAGGTGCAGCCAGGGGCGCAGGGTCAGGCGGTACTGGATGTGGCGGCCTTCTTCACCCCAGAAGGCGGCGTCGGTGATCAGGGCGTTGATCTGGCGCACGCCCGCGCCGATATGGTCGACGCTCGGGCCCACCGCGCCGACGAGGAATTGGCCGGAGCCGTCGAGCTGGATCGAGCAGCTGATCTCGCGGCCGATGAAGTCGTCGAGGTCGAAGTCGGCCGCTTGGCTGGCGCCGAGGTTCAACGCATCGGGGGTCTTGAGCAGGAGCTCGTATTCGAACAGGCTGTTGAGGCCTTCGCGGCCCGAGAGGCGTACGGGTTCGAGGGCGGGTGCGCCCAGAAAGACAGGCACGGCCGGGCCGCCGATGGCCAGCGTATGAGGCATTTGTTCTTTCTCCCTGAAGTCTCTGATCGATCGCCGTGACAGTGGCGAAGACTTCGAAAACGAGCAGAACGTCTCGATGCTTCCGAAGTCCGGAGCGGGTTATAGCACCCAGGGCGGCCTGAAGCGGCCCGCCACGGCGATCAGGTGCCCAGCGTTTGCGGCACGCCGGACTGCGCCTGCGGCGCGCTCGCATCGCCTGCGGATGCGCTGCCGCCATCGCGCCATTCCCGGATGCACGCCAGCAGCTGCTGCGCATCGGCCGGCTTGACGAAGTGCCTGTCGAAGCCCGCGTCGAGCGCCGCCTGCCGATCCTCGGCCTGCCCGTAGCCGGTGAGCGCCATCATCAGCACGCCCCGCCCCTGCGGCAGGGCGCGCATGCGCCGCGCGACCTCGTAGCCGTCCACCTTCGGCAGGCCGATGTCGAGGATCACCACGTCCGGCTGGAAGTCGGCGAAGGCCGCGAGGCCCTGCTCGCCGTCGAGCGCCACGCGGACCTCGTGGCTGTCGATGCGCAGCAGCGCCTCGATGCCCGATGCTGCATCGAGGTTGTCATCGACGACCAGCACCTTGCGGCGCACCGCTTGCGGCGCTGACTGGGACACGCCGCCCGGCTCGCTCGCACCCGCCTCGCTCGCCAGCGGCAGCCGTACCTTGAAGATCGAACCCCTGTCCTTGCCCTCGCTGAAGGCCTCGATGTCACCGCCATGCAGGTGCGTGAGCCGCCGCGCGAGCGTGAGGCCCACGCCCAGTCCGCCCTGCGCACGATCCAGCCCGCGCTGCCCCTGCGCGAAGAGATCGAAGATGCGCGGCAGCAGTTCGGGCTCGATGCCCATGCCCTGGTCGTGCACCGTGAGCACGATTTCCTCGCCCTCGCGCCGCGCATGCAGCGCGATCGCCTTGCCGTCCGGGCTGTACTTCGATGCGTTGTGCAGCAGGTTCGAGATCACCTGCGTGAGCCGCGCCACATCGCCGCGCACCCAGAGCGGCTCGTCGGGCACATGCACGCTCAGCGTCTGCCGGTGCCGCTCGACCGCTGCGCGCACCGTCTCGACGCTCTGCGCGACGAGGTGCCTCAGCTCGAAGCTCTCGTACTTGAGGACGATCTTGCCTTCGCTGATGCGCGAGACGTCGAGCAGCTCCTCGATCAGCCGCGTCATCTGCCGCGACTGGCGGCTGGCGACATCGATCGCCCAGGTGAGCTTGCCTTCGTTCGGCGCGATGCGGCGGATCACTTCGATCGCGGTGACGATGGACGCCAGCGGGTTGCGCAGCTCGTGCGACATCATCGCGAGGAACTCGTCCTTGCGGCGGCTGGCCAGTTGCAACTCCTGCTGGACCATCTGGCGCTCGACGATCTCCCGCTGCAGGAGCCCATAGAGGCGTGCATTCTCGAACGCCACCGACGCACGCGCGGCCACTTCGCCGAGCATGCCCGCGGCGGTCGGGCGCGGCCAGGCCCGACCTTCGTGGAGCGCGACCCACAGCGCACCCAGCCGCCGATCACCCGCCACGAAGGGCACCGCGGCCACCCACGCCCATGGCAGATCGCCGCGCCCTTCGCGCGCGGAATCGACTTCGATCGCGTGGCCCGATTCGATGACTTTCCGGAGCATGGCTTCGACGGCCGGCTCCAGCGCCGCGCCCGCTTCCTTGTCGGTGCGGATGCGCACGCCGCGATCGACCTCTTCGGCAAGGCACCAGCCGTCGACCTCCGACTCGGCATCGATCAGCCGCACCACCGCCCGGCTGCCGAACGCCGGCACGAGCAGCTCGGCCAGTTGCGCCATCGCGCGATCGATCTCCAGCGTGCCGCCGAGCATGCGGCTCGCATGCGCGAGGAAGGCCGAGCGCCGGTCGTTCTCCTCGGCGACACGGCGCGCGGCTTCGGCGGCCATGACGGCGCCGCGGCTGTCCGCCTGCACCTGGATCTGCCGCTTCATCTGGTAGAGCGAAACGAACACGCCGACCTTGCTGCGCAGCACCTCCGGCACCACCGGCGAGATGATGAAGTCGACCGCACCGAGCGAGTAGCCCCGCGCGCTCTGGACCTCGTCCCAGTAGGAGGTGATGAAGATGATCGGCGTGTAGGCCGAGCGGCGGTGCTTGCGGATCAGTGCCGCGGTCTCGAAGCCGTCGAGGTCCGGCATGTTGACGTCGAGCAGGATGACCGCGAACTCGCGCTTGAGGATCTCGCGCAGCGCCTCCGCGCCCGATCGCACCGCCACGAGGTTCTGGCCCAGTTCCTCCAGCACCGTGCGGAAGACGAGCAGCTTCTCCGGCAGGTCGTCCACGATGAGGATGTCGACCGGCTCCGCGCCCTCTTCCAGCGGCAGCGTGATCCCGGCGCTCGGCGGATCTAGTGGCACAGCCAGCCTCGCAGCACGACCAGCAGGTGGGCGGTCTCCACCGGCTTGGAGAGATAGTCCCAGGCACCCGCCTCGATGCACTTCTCGCGGTCGCCCTTCATCGCCTTCGCGGTCACCGCGATCAGCGGCAGGTGCTTGCCGCGCGGCAGCTTGCGCAGCTCGCGCATGGTTTCCATGCCGTCCATCTCCGGCATCATGATGTCCATCAGCACCACGTCGATGTCGGGATCGTCCTGGACCTGCCGGATCGCATCGCGGCCGTTCTCGGCCGAGACGATCGACATGCCCTGCTCGTCGAGCACCGCGGCGAGCGCGAAGATGTTGCGGATGTCGTCGTCGACGATCAGCGCCTTCTTGCCCGCGAGCGTGCGCGCGGTGTCGCTGATCGCATCCACCGCCGTGCGCTCGGCTTCCGTCATCACCGCGATGCCGCGGTGCAGGAAGAAGGTGGTCGCGTCGATCAGCCGTTCGAGCGAGGGCGCCAGGCACAGGGCCGGCCCGTTCGGGCCCGGCTCCCATCCGGGCAGCGTGCCACCCTCGGGGCGGAACAGCACCACCGGCAACTGCCGCTCGGGCGAACGGTCTTCCGCGAACTCGGCGATGTCGCCGCGATGAAAGCCCGCGACCGAGCCGTCGGTCACCAGGCAGTCGACGTCGCTCTTCGCCAGTTCCTGCCGCAGCCGGTCGGCCGATGCCGCCATGACCACCTGCACGTCGCTGCCCAGCGCCGCGACGTAGCGGTCGCGCAGGTCCGACGGCTTCATCGCGAGCACGATCCTGCGGGTGCCCGAGCCGAGGAAGTCGCGAAGCTTCGCGAGCGCCGCGTCCACCATGTCGATGGACTGCAGCGGCTTCGCCAGGAAGCCCACCGCGCCCGAACCCAGCGCACGCTCGCGCGAGTCATCGGTGGACACGACCAGCACCGGGATGTGCCGCGTCGCGAGATCGGCCTTGAGCCGCTCCAGGATGCGCCAGCCTTCCATGTCGGGCAGGAAGATGTCGAGCGTGATCACCGCCGGCCGGTAGTCGCGGGTGAGGCCCAGCGCATCGGCGCCGCTTGCGCTCACCAGCCCCTTGAAGCCCGCGCGCCGCGCCGATTGCAGCAGCATCTTCGAGAACGCGAGGTCGTTCTCCACGATGAGTGCCACGCGGTCGCCCGGAAGGATGTTGCCGCGGTCGTCGTCGGCGATGTTGACCTCGGAATCGTGCGCATCGTCCGCCGGCTCCCGGGCGGCGGGCACCGGCTCCGTCTCGCCGCGCCGGCGCATCTCCACCTGCTCGCGCTCGGCGCGCGGCAGCGCTTCCGGCTCGGCCGGTGCGCTGCGGCTGGTGCGCACGCTGCGCGACGGGCTGTAGTCCTGCGGCAGGTAGAGCGTGAAGGTGCTGCCCTGCGAAGGCACGCTCTTCAAGCGGATCTCGCCGCCCAGCAGCCGTGCCAGTTCGCGGCTGATGGCGAGACCCAGGCCGGTGCCGCCGTACTTGCGCGAAGTCGATCCGTCCGCCTGCTGGAAAGCCTCGAAGATGATCTGCTGCTTGTCGGCCGAGATGCCGATGCCGGTGTCGGTCACCGAGAAGGCCACCACGCTGCTCGCGCGATTGAGCTCCTCGTTGTCGCGCGACCAGCCGCCGCCCACCGTCGCGATCGAGAGCGACACCGCGCCCTGGTGCGTGAACTTGAAGGCGTTGGACAGCAGGTTCTTGATGATCTGCTGCAGCCGCTTGGCATCGGTGACCAGCGTCTCGGGCAGCGGCTGCGGCGCGACGATCTCGAAGCCGACATGCCGCGACTCGGCCACGTGGCGGAAGCTGCGCTCCACCGAACGCTGCAGGTCGTCCAGCCGAAGCTCGCTGACCTCGACCGCGACGGTGCCCGATTCGATCTTCGACAGGTCGAGGATGTCGTTGATCAGCATCAGCAGGTCGTTGCCGGACAGATGGATGGTCTTGGCGAACTCCACCTGCTTGGCCGTGAGGTTGCCGCCGGTGTTCTTGCACAGCTGGTCGGACAGGATCAGCAGGCTGTTGAGCGGCGTGCGCAGCTCGTGCGACATGTTCGCGAGGAACTCGGACTTGTACTTCGAGGTGAGCGCGAGCTGCTCGGCCTTTTCCTCCAGCGCCTGCCGGGCCTGCTCGACCTCGCGGTTCTTGCGCTCCACTTCCTGGTTCTGGTGAACCAGCAGGCGGGCCTTTTCCTGCAGTTCCTCGTTGGTCTGCTGCAGTTCGAGCTGCCGGCTCTGCAGCTCCTCGGCAAGCGACTGCGACTGCGTCAGCAGATCCTCGGTGCGCATGTTGGCCGCGATCGTGTTGACCACGATGCCGATCGATTCGGTGAGCTGGTCGAGGAAAGCCTGATGCGACGGATTGAAGCGCTCCAGCGATGCCAGCTCCATCACGCCGCGCACCTCGCCTTCGAACACGATCGGCAGCACCATCACGTCCATCGCCGCGCTTTCGCTGAGCCCCGTCGCGATGCGGAAGGCCGGGTTGGCGACGTTGGTCAGCAGGATCTTCGATTTGTCGGCTGCGCACTGCCCGACCAGACCCTGCCCCAGTTCGATCTCCTTGCCATGCGCGGTCTGCCCGCCCGAGGCGTAGCTCGCGAAGAGCTTGAGCTTGGGCGTGCCGCCCACGTTGGTGAGCACGTAGAACTCGGCCTGCTGCGCACCGACCACCGGCGCGAGCTCCGATAGGATGAGCTGGCCGACCGTCAGCAGGTCCTTCTGCCCCTGCAGCATGCGGCTGAACTTCGCGAGGTTGGTCTTGAGCCAGTCCTGCTCGGTGTTCTTCTGGGTGGTGTCGCGCAGGTTGCGGATCATCTCGTTGATCGTGTCCTTGAGCGCAGCCACTTCGCCTTGCGCCTCGACCGTGATCGAGCGCGTGAGGTTGCCTTGCGTCACCGCGGTCGCCACCTCGGCGATCGCACGCACCTGCGTGGTGAGGTTGGCGGCGAGCTGGTTGACGTTCTCGGTCAGGCCCTTCCATGTGCCCGCCGCGCCGGGGACCTTGGCCTGTCCGCCCAGCTTGCCTTCCACGCCCACTTCGCGCGCGACGGTGGTCACCTGGTCGGCGAAGGTCGCGAGCGTATCCGTCATGCTGTTGATGGTCTCGGCCAGCGCGGCGATCTCGCCCTTGGCCTCCACCGTGAGCTTCTGCTTGAGGTCGCCGCCCGCGACCGCGGTCACCACCTTCGCGATGCCGCGCACCTGGCCGGTGAGGTTGCCGGCCATGAAGTTCACGTTGTCGGTGAGGTCCTTCCAGGTGCCCGAGACGCCCTTCACCTCGGCCTGTCCGCCGAGCCGGCCTTCGGTGCCCACCTCGCGCGCCACGCGCGTCACTTCGGCCGCGAAGGACGAAAGCTGGTCCACCATCGTGTTGATGGTCGCCTTGAGTTCGAGGATCTCGCCCTTCACGTCCACCGTGATCTTCTTGGACAGGTCGCCCGCCGCCACCGCCTTGGTCACGTCCGCGATGTTGCGCACCTGCGAGGTGAGGTTCGAGGCCATCAGGTTCACCGAATCGGTGAGGTCCTTCCAGGTGCCCGCCACGCCCTGCACGTCGGCCTGTCCGCCGAGCTTGCCTTCGGTGCCCACTTCGCGCGCCACGCGGGTGACTTCCGCCGCGAAGGAATTGAGCGTGTCCACCATCGTGTTGACGGTGTTCTTCAGTTCGAGGATCTCGCCTTTCACGTCCACCGTGATCTTCTTGGAGAGATCGCCCGCCGCCACCGCCTTCGTCACGTCCGCGATGTTGCGCACCTGCGAGGTGAGGTTCGACGCCATCGAGTTCACCCGTGTTGATGGTGTTCTTGAGTTCGAGCACCTCGCCCTTCGCATCCACCGTGATCTTCTTGCCGAGGTCGCCCGCTGCCACGGCCGTGGTCACTTCGGCCACGTTGCGCACCTGGCTCGTCAGATTGCCGGCCATGAAGTTCACCGATTCGGTGAGGTCCTTCCAGGTGCCGGCCACGCCCTGCACGTCGGCCTGGCCACCGAGCTTGCCTTCGGTGCCGACTTCGCGCGCCACCCGTGTGACTTCGGCCGCGAAGGAGTTGAGCGTGTCGACCATCGTGTTGATGGTCGCCTTCAGTTCGAGGATCTCGCCCTTCACGTCCACCGTGATCTTCTTGGACAGGTCGCCCGCCGCCACCGCCTTGGTCACGTCCGCGATGTTGCGCACCTGCGAGGTGAGGTTCGAGGCCATGGAGTTGACCGAGTTCGTCAGGTCCTTCCAGGTGCCGGCCACGCCCTGCACGTCGGCCTGGCCGCCGAGCTTGCCCTCCGTGCCCACCTCGCGCGCCACGCGCGTCACCTCGGCCGCGAAGGACCGAAGCTGGTCGACCATGCTGTTGATCGTGTTCTTCAGTTCCGAGATCTCGCCCTTCACATCGACCGTGATCTTCTTGGAGAGATCGCCCGCCGCGACGGCCGTGGTCACTTCCGCGATGTTGCGCACCTGCGAGGTGAGGTTGCCGGCCATGAAGTTCACCGATTCGGTGAGGTCCTTCCACGTCCCCGCGACACCCTGCACGTCGGCCTGTCCGCCGAGCTTGCCTTCCGTTCCGACTTCGCGCGCCACCCGCGTCACTTCGGCTGCGAACGATCGAAGCTGGTCCACCATGGTGTTGACCGTGTTCTTCAGTTCGAGGATCTCGCCCTTCACGTCCACCGTGATCTTCTTGGAGAGGTCGCCCGCCGCCACCGCCTTGGTCACGTCCGCGATGTTGCGGACCTGGCTCGTGAGGTTGCCCGCCATCGAGTTGACCGAGTCGGTCAGGTCCTTCCACGTCCCGGACACGCCTTCGACCCGTGCCTGCCCGCCGAGCGAGCCTTCGGTGCCCACCTCGCGCGCGACCCGCGTCACTTCGGAGGCGAAGGAGCGGAGTTGGTCCACCATCGTGTTGATGGTGTTCTTGAGCGTGAGGAACTCGCCCTTCACGTCCACGTCGATCTTTTTCGACAGGTCGCCTTTCGCGACGGCGGTCGTCACGTCCGCGATGTTGCGCACCTGATCGGTCAGGTTGCCGGCCATCGAGTTGACCGAGTCGGTCAGGTCCTTCCAGGTGCCCGCCACGCCCTTGACCTTGGCCTGCCCGCCGAGCTTGCCCTCGGTGCCCACCTCGCGCGCCACGCGCGTCACCTCGGCGGAGAAGTCGCCGAGCTGCTCCACCATCTTGTTGATCGTCTTGGCGGTGCGCAGGAACTCGCCTTCGAGTTCGCGCCCGTCGACATCGAGCGCCATGCTCTTGGAAAGATCGCCCTGCGCGACCGCGCCGATCACGCGCGCGACCTCGGTGGTCGGATGCACGAGGTCGTCGATCAGCGCGTTCACGCATTCGATCGACTCGCCCCAGAAGCCCCGCGTCTCCGCCATCACCGCGCGCTGCTTGAGCTTGCCTTCGCGACCGACCACCTTGCGCAGGCGCACGAGCTCGGACGCCAGCGCCGCGTTCTGCTCGACCACGTCGTTGAAGACTTCGGCCACCTTGCCGGACAGGCCGGTCCAGCGCATCGGCAATCGCGCCGTGGAGTCACCCTTGCGAAGTCGCGTGAGCGCCTCCAGAAGCAGCTCGAGCTCATCCGTCGAAGCCACGAAGGGAATCTTTTCAACCGCTTGCATGCTGGACCACCTTATCGAAGCGGCACCGCCGAGCGCTGCCCCTGCGGTCATGGGCTCCGGATGCCACTCGGCACTATCACGCATGCGTCTTTAGTTCGCAACCGGGGTTCCCGCCCGGTCGGGGCCGTCCTCACTCGACGGCAATGCCGCGTAGGAATCGACTGACGCGATCCGGCTGCATCGTCCGACTGAAGACCCCGGCGACGCGTCAGGCCGCGTTGACCGCAGGCACTTCGCGCCTTGCGTCCGAACGCATCGGTCGTTCCTGCATGGCGAGCGCAACGGCGGCCCGTCGGGGCCGCGGCGTGACGAGACTCGCGGCCACGACCACCGCGGCGTTGATCGCCATCGCGATGAGTCCGGGTTCCCATTGCGGTACGGCACTGGCCCAGAACCGGGCCGGCGCGGGCGCGAGCAGCGCGAAGAAGCCGGCGATCAGACCGCAAAGCACGCCGATCGCGCTCGTGCGCCGCCAGATGAAACCCAGGAAGACGCCCGGCGCCAGCATCCCGATGGCCGCATAGGCGTCCAGCAGGATCTTGACCAGCGAGCCCTTCTGCGTGACCGAGAGCACCACCGCAGCGACCGCGAAGAACACCAGCGAGCCGCGCGACAGCGTGAGCGACGCGCGCTCGCTCAGTTCGGGCTTGAAGGGTTGCACCACGTTGCGCGTGAAGACCGAGCCGG
Source organism: Variovorax ureilyticus (assembly GCF_037889935.1). Classification (NCBI taxonomy): domain Bacteria; kingdom Pseudomonadati; phylum Pseudomonadota; class Betaproteobacteria; order Burkholderiales; family Comamonadaceae; genus Variovorax; species Variovorax ureilyticus. The sequence continues at coordinate 168,710 of NZ_JBBKZU010000013.1, read as the reverse complement.
CGGTGATGAGCAGCATCGAGCCCGGCGCCAGCGCCAGCAGGAAGCCGGTGCCGGCCAGCAGGCCGACGGTCCAGGCCGGGTATTTGTCGGATACGAACTGCAGCAGCGCTGCATTGAGGTTGCTGCCCGGCGGCTGCGTGTTGGCGAGCAGGGCCGCGAAGCCGAGCAGGATGATGAAGAAGTAGGCCAGCGAATAGATGGGCTGCCAGATCGCATTGCGGCGGATGGCCTTCGCGCTGTGCGCCGTGTACGACATCTGGAACAGGTGCGGGAAGACCCAGTTGCCCAGCGCGATGTTGATGGCCGAGGTCATGAGCCAGATCGCGGTGGTCGGCGACTTGGGGTCCATGCCCGGGAAGCTGCCGATGCCCGGATGCCGCGCCTCGACCATGCCGAACACGTCCAGCAGCGAAGCCGCGCCCACCTTGCTCGCGACCGTCGCGCTCAGCAGGACGACGACCACCACCATCAGCACGTCCTTGACCCCGGCCGCGAAGGCCGCCGAGCGGACGCCCGCCGCGAAGACGAACACGATCATCAGCAGGCCCGCGAGGACCGTGGCCACCTCGCTCGAGACGACGTTGTCCAGCGTGAGCTGCACGATCAGGCCCAGGCTCACCAGCTGGATTTGCACGTAGATCACCAGCGATGCGATGCCGACCACGCCGGTGAGCACGCCGAGCCACGGCGCGTCGTAGCGCGCGGCGAAGAAGTCGGCCTGCGTGACCAGCCTGCCCGTGCGGCCGGCGCGCCAGATCTTCGGCATGAGCCAGTAGCCGACCGCATAGCTCAGGGACACCGAGCAGAACGCGAGGTAGGCCGGAGCACCCAGCGCCCATGCGTAGCCCGAGATGCCGAGCACCGCGAAGGTGGTGTAGACCTCGCCGGCGTTCATGAACCAGAACACCAGCGTGCCGAGGCTGCGGCCGCCCACGGCCCAGTCGGTGAGCGTCGCGCTGCGGCGGGTCTGCCGGCCGTAGGCGATGGCGCCAGCGACCGTGGCGAGCAGGATGGCAAGGATGATCGCGAGCTTCATGCTGGCTCTCCATCGGCGCGCGAACACTCGGCAAGAAAGGCGGCCTCCTCCTCGTCGACTCCCGCAGCGGCATCGAGCCGGAACACGATGGCGATCACCACGCTGGCGAACACGATGCCGGCCATCTGCCATGCCATCGCGAAAGGCATGCCGAGCGGACGCCAGGCAATGTCGTTCACGGCCGGTGCAAGAAGGGCCTGCCAGACGAAGGGCAGGAGCAGCAGCCATCGATGGCTGAGGCGGAGCGGCTGGTTCCGCTGGGGCGACGAGGCAGTCATCTTCTATCTCTCCTGTATAGTTTCACTGCACAATCATTGAATGAATTGTGCAGTGGTGATATTCGTCAGCACAACATCAGAAGACGTCAATCGGATCAGTATTTACCCTCTTCATATACGGATAAAACGCCATCGCTTGATATTATTGACGTGCAGTGACACAGCACATAACATCACTCTTCATGTAAAGCAGGACTGCATGAACGAGAGAAAAGGAAGGCAAACATGATTGGTGATCGGCTGAAAGAGCTCCGTACCGCGCGAGGCCTGACCCTCCGCGACCTCGCAGCCCAGGCGGGTGTGTCGGCCACGCTGCTCAGTCAGATCGAGCGCTCGGTGACTGACCCGAGCCTCGAAACCATGCGCCGCCTTGCAGGCGTCTTCGGCGAATCGATCTCCTCGCTCTTTTCCGAACCCGCGCCGCCGTCGGTGTGGATCAGCCGGCCCGGCGAGCGGTCCCTGCTCACCGCGCCCAAGGGACAGGTCGCCTACGAACGCTTGACCGCCGGCAACGGCCAGCTCGAGGTGCTGCGCGCCGTGCTCGAGCCCGGCCAGGTGTCGGCGGACGAGCCGCGCGGCCATCCGTCGACCGAGTGCGTGTACGTCGTGACAGGCACGCTGGTGGCGCAGATCGCAGGCGTCGATTACGCGGTCGCGGGCGGCGAAAGCATCTCGTTCGACTCGCGCCTGCCGCATCGCTATCTGAATCAATCCCAGTCCCCGGTGGAAATCATCCTCTCGGTGACGCCGCCCAATCCATGAACCAGGGGAGACTCCCATGAGCACCGACGAGAACGCTTTTTCCATCCATGACCTGCGAGTCGAAGTCGTCGCGCCCGAAGGTGCCAGGCTTTACTGCGGCGCCAAGGTCGGCGACTACTTCGAGCTTCGCGGCGAGATGCTGCACCTGCCCGAAGGCCAGGGCTTCTCGATCTATTCGCTCGGCGCCCTGCTGCCGTTGCTGGCGGCCAAGCAGCGGCACACCGATCCGAACGACTGGATGAGCACCGATGCCGACATCGCGTGCCCCGACCCCCACTGCCCCTCGCGCTTTCGCATCTCGCGCATCGGCCTGCGCAGCTTCCGCCACGGCGACACGACGGCGGTGATCCATCCCTCGAAGAATCCGTCATGACCGAAAACCGTCACCGCATCGAGCTCGCCCCCGGCTATTCCATCTCGCGCCTTCTGAAGGGCGGCTGGCAACTGGCCGGCGGCCACGGCGAAGTGGACCACGCCGGCGCCATCGCCGACATGGCGGCCTACTACGACGCCGGCATCACCACCTTCGACTGCGCCGACATCTATACCGGCGTCGAGGAACTGATCGGCGACTTCCGCGCCGGCTACATGGCCCGCAACGGCCGGAACAGCCTCTCGCGGCTGCGCGTGCACACCAAGTTCGTGCCCGACCTCGCGACACTGCCGACGATCGACAAGCAGCAGGTCGAGCAGACCATCGACCGCTCGCTCAAGCGGCTGCGCACGGAGCGGCTCGACCTCGTGCAGTTCCACTGGTGGGACTACCGCGTGCCGCGCTACCTCGAAGTGGCGCACTGGCTCACCGAACTGCAGCGCGCCGGAAAGATCGACCGCATAGCCGGCACCAACTTCGATACCGTCCGCACCCGCGAGCTGGTCGAAGCCGGCGTGCCGCTCCTGAGCATGCAGGTGCAGTACTCGCTGCTCGATCAACGGCCGCTGGGCCAGATGACGCCGTTCTGCGCGCGCTCGGGCATCCAGCTGCTGTGCTACGGCAGCGTGGCCGGCGGCTTCCTCTCCGAACGCTGGCTCGGCGTGAGCGAACCTGCAGAGCCGCTGGAGAACCGGTCCCTCGTCAAGTACAAGCTCATCATCGACGACTTCGGCGGATGGGATCTCTTCCAGCAGCTCCTCGCGCAGTTGCAGAAGATCGCGCTGCGGCACGGCGTCTCGATCCCGACCGTCGCGATGCGCTGGGTGCTGCAGCAGCCGGTGGTCGCGGCGGTGATCGTCGGCGTGCGGCGCGGCGACCATCTCGCGGATCAACTGAAGGTGCTCGACCTGCAGCTCGACGCGGACGATCTCGCTGCATTGGATGCGGTGCTGTCGCAACGCAGGCCACCCAGCGGGGATGTCTACGCCGTCGAACGCGACATCGAAGGGCGGCACGGCAGCGTGATGAAGTACAACCTCAACGACGCCGGGCACTGAGCCCCTGGACCGCCTCGCTGCCTTCGAGCGCCGCGACCCAGTCCCACACGAGCGCCGGCGCCTCGACCATCACGTTGTGGCCGTGCGGCCCGAGGTCCGAGGCATCCGCATCGATCGCGCGGAGCTGCTCCAGCGTCACCAGCGCATCATTGCCCGCCCGGCCCAGGTGAGCCGGGCAGCGCGCCAGCTTGAACAGCTCAGCCGTGGGCGGCATGCCGACGCCGTGCGCGCGCGGGTCCATCGCCAGGCGCCAGCCGTCCGCGTCCTGCCGCACGCCGCGCCGCGCGGCAGGCGAACCTGCGTCGGCGAGGCCGACGAGCCCCGAGACCTTGAGATAACGGTCCCAGGCTTCCTCCCGTGTGGCGAAGGTCTTCGCCGCGCGTGAGGCCAGCGTTTCCATGCCGCGCAGTTCCTCGTCGGTCCACGCGACCTTGATGCCCACGCCGAGGACCCGATGCGGCGCGATGCCGAACCACCCGGTCGAGAGCGCAAGTCCGATCACCCCGCCGAGCGAATGCCCGAGCACCACGAGCCGGCCCGCGGGATCGACATGCGGCAGCATCGCGCGAGCCACGCTGGCTGCGTACTGGCCGACCGGGTAGGTTTCCTGCGGATCGGATCCGCCATGGCCGGGCAGGTCCACGGCAAGCCAGCGGCCGCGCCAACGTTCACCGGCTTGCGCGCACATCGGCGACCACACCGCTGCCGTCGCGCCCATGCCATGAAGCATCACCAGCAGGTCCGCACCTTCTCCGCCTTGTTCGATGTACATCCGATCGCCTCCATCGTGCTTCGAGGCGGCCGAGATTACCCGGCCAGCTTCGGCTCAAGAAGTCCGTCGAGTCGCACGCGCCTTTCAAGAGGCGCTTAGCGCCGGCGCCAGGCCTGGGTCCTGCGCTCCATCCAGCGACCCGCAAGGAGGTACAGCAGCGTGACCACGGTGGAGGTGCCGGCGATCAGCACCGCCATCGCGGCGGCGGCGCCGGTCTCGCCCGCCTCGTCGAGGTTGAGGATCGCCACCGAGGCCAGCTTGGTGTCGGGCGAGTAGAGGAAGACGACCGCCGAGATCGTGGTCATCGCGTTGATGAAGAAGTAGCGCGACACGTCGAGCAGCACCGGCAGGCAGATGGGCAATGTCACGCGACGCAACGTGACGTGGAAAGGCACCTTGAGCGACGCCGACACCGCCTCGAACTCCGCATCGATCGCCTTCAGCGCGGTCACCATCGTCAGGTGGCCGGTCGTGTAGAAGTGAACGACGGTGCAGACGATCAGGATCGCCATGGTCTGGTACAGGCCACCCAGCGGATTGCCCGGCGCATTGAAGAAGAAGATGTAGCCGAGCCCCAGCACCAGCCCCGGCACCGCCATCGGCAGCATCGCCATCAGGCGCACCAGCGGGCGAGCCCAGTCCATGCCGCGTGTCTTCTCCAGCAGGTACGCGCCGACGAAGACCACCGCCGTGCCGAACACGGCGGTGCCGGCCGCCAGCTTCAGGCTGTTGATGATCGAATCGCCGAGATCCGCGTCCACGATGCCGGCGATGTAGTGCGTCAGGCTCGGCGTCAGGTTGTAGGGCCACAGGGTCACGAAGGACGCGAACACCGCCATGCCGAACATCGCGAGCATCAGCGCGCAGATGAAGAGGCAGTAGCCCGTCATCGCCGCATCGAAGCCGCGCGAGGCGCGCGGCACGTACGCCACGGCGCGCGCGGTCAGCATCGCGGTCTGCCTGCGCTGCACGAAGTGATCGACCGCGAAGGTGATCGCGGCCGGCGCGAGCAGCAGCAGCGCCACCACCGCGCCACGCTGGAAGTCCTGCTGGCCGATCACCAGCTTGAACACGTCGGTCGCGAGCACGTTGAAGTTGCCGCCCACCACCTTCGGGATGCCGAAGTCGGTGATGACCAGCGTGAACACCACCAGCGCCGCGGAGATCAGCCCGTACTTCGCACCCGGCAGCGTGATCGTGAAGAAGCGCCGCATGGTGGAGGTGCCCATGGCATCCGCCGCCTCGTAGAGCCGTGCATCGGCCAGCGACAGCGCGGTGACGAGGATCATCAGCGCATGGGGGAAGGTCGCGAAGCATTCGGCCAGCACGATGCCCGAGGGCCCGTAGATGCCCGCGAAGCCGAGCCCCAGCCAGAACCCCTTGGCCACCCCCTGGTTCCCGAACCAGTAGATCAGCGAGATCGCCGACAACAGCGAGGGCGCGAGCAGCGGCAGCAGCGTGACGCTGCGCAGCAAGCCCTTGGCAGGCATGCAGCTTCGCATGAGCGCGTAGGCGAAGGCGAAGGCGAGCGGGATGACGATCAGCGTGACCATCACCGACACCCAGATGCTGTTCCACAGGCTGTTCAGCAGCGCCGGCGAAGCCAGGTACGAGGCGAAGTTCGTCCAGCCGGTCCGGCCTTCGCCGCCCTGCACCGCCTGCGAAAGAATGGCGCCCAACGGAAGGACCAGCCCGATGAGCAGGAAAGTCGCGACCGCCAGCAGCACGAGATGCGCCGCGCGCTCGCTCCAGTGCACACGCAGCCGCGCGGGATGCAGAACCGCCGCCACTTCAGGCTCCGTTCTTCGGGAAGACGCGCAGCCGGTCGGTGCGCAGCGCGAAGTCCAGGCGATGGCCTTCGCGCACGTTGAACTCGTCCATCTGGTTCAACGAGAACTGCAGTTGCACCGGGATGCCGGGCAGGCATTCCGCATCGACTTCCGCGAGGCAGTTGCCGCCGAGGAACTCGATGCGCTTCACCCTGCCCGAGCAGCGGTCGGGATGATCGGCGCCCGCATTCAGCATCACGCGGTCTTCGGGGCGCAGGTAGAGCATCACGTCCTGGCCGGTCCTGTAGTCCCCGCCCTGCCCGTCTGCACACCGCAGCTTCATCGTCCCGCAAGCGAAGGAACGATGGCCTTCGGCCACGGCGGGCAGCCGGTTCACCTTGCCGACGAATCCGGCGACGAAGGGGGTGGCGGGCTCGCGATACACCTCCATCGGCGTTCCCACCTGCTCGATCACCCCATGGTTCATCACCACCAGCCGGTCGGCGACGGAAAGCGCTTCTTCCTGGTCGTGCGTGACCATGATGGTGGTCACGCCCAGTTCTCGCTGCAATGCGTGGATCTCGTTGCGCAGGTGCACGCGCACGATCGCATCGAGCGCCGAGAGCGGCTCGTCGAGCAGCAGGAGCCCCGGCGACGTCGCCAGCGCGCGCGCGAGCGCCACGCGCTGCTGCTGGCCGCCGGACATCTGCGCCGGGTACTTGCCGCCGCTGCCGGGCAGCCCGACGAGCTTGAGAAGCTCTTCCACGCGCGCCTTGATCTGTGCGCGAGGCTGGCGCCGGTTGACCAGCCCGTAGGCGACGTTGTCGGCGATCGTCAGGTTGGGAAAGAGCGCATAGGACTGGAACACGATCCCGTAGTCGCGCTGCGGAGGCGGCAGCAGCGAGATGTCGCGCCCGTCCTGCCAGAGCCGGCCGCCGGTCTGAACTTCGAGCCCCGCGATGATGCGCAGCAGCGTCGTCTTGCCGCAGCCCGACGGGCCGAGGAAGCAGACGAACTCGCCGCGGCGGATCGCCAGGTCGATGTGCTCCAGCGCCGAGAAGGCCCCGAAGCGCTTGTGCACGCCCTCGATGCGCAGATACGTGTCGTTCGGGTCCATCCCGGCTCCCCGCTGGAACGCAGAAAGCGCCGGCGTACCGGCGCTGCGCTCCACGCCGAAGGCGCGCGCCGGTACGAGCCTCACTTCTTCGCCTCGCTCTTGGCGTCGTAGCGCCGGGTCCATTCCGCGAGGATGCGCTCGCGGTTGACGGCCGACTTCTCGAAGTCCATCTTGATCAGGCGCGCTTCGTAGTCGTCCGGAATGTTCGCGAGCTTCGGGGCCACGCCGGGCTGCGCGGTGATCGCGAAGTTCTTGCCGTACAGCAGCATCGCGTCCTTGGACGAAGCCCAGTCGGCCAGCTTCTTCGCGGCCTCTTCCTTCTTCGTGCCCTTGTAGATCGCGAAGCCTTCGAGGTCCCAGCCGAGGCCTTCCTTGGGGAACACGAGTTCGATCGGCGCGCCCTTGGCCTTGTTGGTGTGGCCGCGGTATTCGAAGGAGATGCCGGCCACGTATTCGCCCGCGGCGGCCATGTTGCAGGGCTTGGAGCCGGAGTGCGTGTACTGCGCGATGTTCTCGTGCAGCGCATCCATGTACTTCCAGCCGCCGCCCTTGCCGGCGTCGTCGCCCCACATCTGCAGCCAGGCCGCGACGTCGAAGTAGCCGGTGCCCGACGACGCCGGGTTCGGCATCACGACCTGGCCCTTGTACTCGGGCTTGAGCAGGTCCTTCCAGGTGGTGGGCACCGGGATGTTCTTCTTCTTGGCTTCGACGGTGTTGAAGCACACCGTCGCGCCGAAGACATCCATGCCCCACCATGCCGGCGGGGACTTCTTGTCGCGGTACTGCGGCATGATCGCGTCGAGGTTCAGCGGTGCATAGGGCTCCAGCATGCCGTTCTTCTCGAACAGCGCGAGGCTCGACGCGGCCACGCCCCAGATGACGTCCGCCTGCGGGTTCGCCTTCTCGGCCAGCAGCTTGGCGGTGATCACGCCGGTGGAATCGCGCACCCACTTGATGTCGATGTTGGGATTGACCTTGTTGAAGGCTTCCTGATAGGCCTTGAGCTGGTCCGTCTCCAGTGCGGTGTAGACCGTGAGTTGGGTCTTCTGGGCCAGTGCGCCGGTCGCGCAGGTCAGGCCGATCAGGGCGGCGATGATGGTTTTTGCGTAGTGCATTTTTGCGAACTCCTCGGACAAAAAGGTGGGCCGAAATGTGCCGGGCGAAGAAGACATTCGCGTGACACATCCGCGAAGCAGAATCAGGGCCAGTCACTTAGCTTTGTCAATCGTCGATTGCCGATCGTAGACAATCTGCACCCGGCAACGTACAGTTTTCATCCATGCCAGGCAAGAAGATTTCACCTCATCCCGCCATCGCACAGCTTCAGTGCAATTCGCTTGCGAACCTGGTGCAGACCGAGATCGAACGCATGATCCTCGCGGGCGATCTGCCCTCCGGCGCGAAGCTCACCGAATCCACCCTCGCCGATCAACTCGGCGTCTCGCGCGGCCCGGTGCGCGAGGCCTTCCGGATGCTGGAGGAAGCCGGTCTCGTGCGCACCGAGAAGAACCGCGGCGTGTTCGTGCGCGATGTGCCGATCGACGAGGCGCTGCAGATCTTCGAGGTGCGCGCCGCGATGGACCTTTACGTCGGCCGCAAGCTCGCGCAGTCGCTCGGTGCCACGCAGGTCAAGGAACTGCGACAGCTCGTCGACGCCATGGAGCAGGCGGTGAAGGCCGAGAACGCGCAGGACTATCACCGCTTCAACCTCAAGTTCCACGACCGCCTGCTCGAACTCGCCGGCAACGACAAGCTGCTCGCGACGTACCGCAAACTGGTCAACGAGCTGTCGCTGTTCCGCAGGCAGAACCTCACCAGCGAATCGATGGCGATCTATTCCCGCGAGCATCGGCAGATCGTCAAGGCGATCGCGGCCGGCGACGCGGAGGCCGCCGGGCAGGCGATGTTCCAGCACGTGATGAACAGCCGCGACCGCACGCTGCGCAACTACGAGCAGAAGCTCGCCGAAGCCGCGGCGGCCTCGGCCGCCGCATCCCGTCAAACCGTATCGGCCTGAAGGCAGACGCAGTGGCGCTGACGCTCGACGGCATCGAAGTCCCCGCGTGACGCTCACCGGCCCGATCGTGCTGGCGGTGCTGTTCGGCGCGCTGCTGCATGCGAGCTGGAACGCGCTGATCAAGTCGGCGACCGACAAGTCGCTCGACACCGCGCTCATCCACAGCCTCGGCTTCCTCATCGCGGTGCCGCTGCTCTTGATCACCGGCCTGCCGCCGCCCGCGGCGTGGCCTTACATCGTCGCCTCGACGCTGGTCCATATCGGCTACTACATCGCGCTTGCGGGCGCCTACAAGCACGGCGACCTCAGCCTCACCTATCCGCTGATGCGCGGCTGCGCGCCGCTGCTCGTGGCCCTCTCCAGCCATGCGGTGATCGGCGAATCCCTCTCGACGTTTGCCTGGGGCGGGGTCGCGGCCATCTGCGCCGGGGTGATCCTGCTGGGCCTTTCCCCCGCGAGCCTGCATGCGGGGGACGGGCATCGCGGCAAGGCAGTGCGCTACGCACTGAGCAACGCCGCGATCATTGCGGTCTACACGGTGGTGGATGGCCTGGGGGTGCGCGCATCGGGCAATGCGGCGGCCTATCTCGCGATGCTGTTCCTGTTCGACGGCATCCCCTACATGCTGCTGGTGATGTGGCGCCGTCGCGGCGCCGGGCAGGGTCGTGCCGCGCTGGCCTACATGGCCGGGCGCTGGAAGATCGCCTGCCTCGGTACGCTGGCCTCGCTCGGCAGCTACGGCATTGCGCTCTGGGCCATGACGCGCGCGCCCGTGGCGGCGGTCGCGGCGCTGCGCGAGACCTCGGTCCTGTTCGCGGCGCTGATCGGCACTCTGTGGCTGCGCGAGGCCTTCGGGCGCCATCGGGCAGCGGGCACCGCGGTGCTGGTCGCGGGTGTGATCGCGCTGCGCTTCGGCTGAAGGCGTCGAGGGGTCTCCCAGCTTTCTCCCGATTCGTTCGTCAGGATCGCGTGCGCGCGACCCCGCTTCGTGGGTCCCATTTCGAAGGATCCGATGAGCTTCACACCCTCCCGCCTCGCCCTGTGCGCGATCAGCCTGGGCCTGGCCGCATGCAGCACCCCCCAGGACGACAACCTCCGCTACCGGAGCACCAGCAAGGCCAAGGCCAGTTCGCTGGCCACGCCGCCCGACGTCACGCAGCTCATGCGCGTACAGGGCGACATCGCTTCGCCGCGCGTTGCTTCCGCGAGCGACTACAAGGCCGCGCTTCCACAGGCGGCCGCGCCCTCCACCGCGCCCGACGCGATCGGCGACGTGCGCATGGAAAGCGAAGGCACGCACCGCTGGCTGGTGGTCGGCCGCACACCGGATCAGCTCTGGGAGCCTCTGCGCAAGTTCTGGCAGGACAACGGCTTCGTGCTCGAGACCGACCAGCCGGAGCGCCGCATCATGGAGACCGACTGGGCGGAAAGCCATGCCAAGGTTTCGACGGGCTTTGTCCGCGACGCCCTCTCTTCGGTGATGGAGCCATCGCAAGGCAGCGCTGAGATGGACCGCTTCCGCACCCGGCTCGAACAGGTCCCGGGCGGCACCGAGATCTACGTCAGCCATCGCGGGATGCGCGAGATGGCCGACACCTCGCGCGACGGCCACACCGCCTGGCGCACGCAGCCGGCCAATGCCGAGCTCGAGGCCGAATGGCTGCGCCGCATGATGGCCCGCCTCGGCGACGCTCCGGGCACCGCCACCGCAGGAGCGGCCCCGGTCATGCAGCAGCAGAAGCGCGGCCCGCAGATCATCGATCCCAAGGGCCAGCCGAAGCTGCAGCTCGCCGAGAGCTTCGACCTGGCCTGGCGGCACGTCGGCCTCGCGCTGGACCGCACCGGCTTCACCGTCGAGGACCGCAACCGCAGCGAAGGCACCTACTTCGTCCGCTACGTGCCGCCGAACCTCAACGCCAAGGAGCCGGGCGTCTTCTCGAAGCTGATCGACTTCGTGCATCCGGGCCCGGTGGCCGCGCCGCTCAAGCTGGGCATCCAGGTGCGCAGCGAGAACGACACGAGCGCGGTGACGGTGGTCGGGCGCGCCAACAGCGCCGTCGCACCTGCTGATGCGCTGCGCATCGTGCAGGTGATCGCGGCGGATCTTCAGTAGGCCGGGTTCAGAACGACGTGCCGATCTGGAACTGGATGCGCTGCAGCCGGTCGGCCGCGATGCCGTTCGCCTCGTCCAGCTTCTGGTAGGTGATCGGCAGCGCATACGCCAGGCGCAGCGGCCCGAGCGGCGAGATCCAGCTGATGCCGATCCCGGCCGAGGAGCGCAGCTTGTTCTGCGCGCTCCACTGCGCATCGGTCATCGACGCGGTGCGGGTCGAGAACACATTGCCCGCATCGAAGAAGCCGTAGAGCCGCAGCGACCGGTCGTTGCCCGCGCCCGGGAACGGCGTGCTGAGCTCCATGTTGAAGATCGCCTTGCGCGTGCCGCCCAGCGCGGCACCGGTGACCGAATCGGTCGGGCCAAGCGAGTTCTGCTCGAAGCCGCGGATCGACCCGAGCCCGCCGGCGTAGAAGTTCTTGAAGATCGGATAGGTCGAGTCGCCATAGGGCGTGGCATAGCCGAGCTGCCCGTTGAAGGCCAACGTGTACTGCTTGGACAGCGGCACGTACTGCTGGTAGCTGTACTGGCTCTTCAGGTAGCGCATCTCCGAGCCGACGCCGACTTCGACGCTGGCCGATTGCAGCCGTCCGCGCGAGGGCACCAGCGCGCTGTCGCGGTCGTCGCGCGACCAGCCGATGGTCGCCGGCACGCCGATCACGCTGCTCTTCGCGCAGACGACGCTCGGCACCGTGCCCGAGCACTGGAAGTAGTCAAGGTAGGCCTGCGGCGTCGCGGTGTAGACATACGAGCCATCGACCAGCGTGTAGGCGCCGTTGGTGCCGGGCGAGAAGGTGTAGCGCTCCAGCCCCAGCCCGAAGTACACCGTGTTGAGCTCGTTGAAAGGCACGCCGAAGCGGATCGATCCGCCCTCGTTCGTCAGCTTGTAGTTGCCGTCGGCCGAGTAGTAGGGCCGGGTGGTGGTGTGATAGACGCTCAGCGTGCGCGAGATGCCGTCGGCGGTGAAGTACGGATCGGTCGCGGTCAGCGAGATCGACTGGTTGTACGAGCTCGTGGTGGCCTGCAGCCCGAGGTAGTTGCCCGAGCCGAACAGGTTCTCCTGCGTGATGCCGAAGGTCAGCGAGACCTTGTCGGTCGTGGAATACCCCGCGCCGAGTTGCAGGTTGCCGGTGGGTTTTTCCTTGACGTTGATCACCACGTCGACCTGGTCGGGCGCGCCGGACACTTCCTGCGTCTGCACGTCCACGTCGCTGAAGTAGCCCAGCCGGTCGATGCGGTCGCGCGAGAGCTTGATCTTGTCGCCGTCGTACCAGGAGGCCTCGAACTGCCGGAACTCGCGGCGGATGACTTCGTCGCGGGTGCGGTCGTTGCCCGAGATGACCACGCGCCGCACCGACACGCGCCGCGACGGCTCGGACTTCAGCGTGAGGCTCACCCTGCCCTTCTCGCGGTCGATCTCGGGCACCGGCTGCACCTGCGCGAACGCATAGCCGAAACTGCCGAAGTAGTCGGTGAAGGCCTTCACCGTCGCATTGACCTCTTCGGCGTTGTACGGCTCGCCGGGGCGGATCTGCACCAGCGTCTTGAACTCGTCGTCGCGCCCGAAATAGTTGCCTTCCAGCTTCACGCCGGACACCACGAACTTCTCGCCTTCGGTGATGTTGACCGTGATGCTCAGGTCCTGCCGGTCGGGCGAGATCGCGATCTGCGTGGAGTCGATGTTGAACTCGAGATAACCGCGCGCGAGGTAGTAGGAGCGCAGCGTTTCGAGGTCGGCGTTGAGCTTGGAGCGCGAGTACTGGTTCGACTTGGTGTACCAGCTCAGCATCGTGCCGCTGTCCTGGTCGAACAGGTCGAGGAGCGTCTTCTCGCTGAACGCCTTGTTGCCGACGATGCGCACTTCGCGGATGTGCGCCACCTCGCCTTCGGTCACCGTGAACGTGAGGTTCACGCGATTGCGCTCGATGGGCGTGACGGTCGTCACGATCTGCGCGTTGTAGAGGCTGCGGCTCACGTACTGACGCTTCAGCTCCTGCTCGGCGCGGTCGGCGAGCGCCTTGTCGAAGGGGCGCCCATCGGCGAGCCCGACTTCGCGCAGGGCCTTGACCAGCGCCGCCTTGTCGAATTCCCTCGCGCCCACGAAGTCGACATCGGCGACCGTGGGCCGCTCTTCCACGATCACGACGAGCACGTCGTTGATGACGTCGATGCGGGCGTCCTTGAACAGCCCCAGGTCGAACAGTGCGCGGATCGCGCTCGCGCCGGTCTCGTCGGTGTAGGTATCGCCGACGTGCACCGGCAGCGTCGCGAAGATGGTTCCGGCCTCGACGCGCTGGAGGCCCTCGACGCGGATGTCCTTGACGGTGAATGGTTCGATCGCCCAGCCGGTCGATGCGAGGAGCGTCGACGCCAGGGCCAGGATGGCGCGCCTCATCCGGCAGCGGCTTCCAGCATTTCAGGGGAGGGAATGGGCAGATGCAGGCCGGGCCTGCCGTACGAAACGAAAGATGCGTGCATCCCGCGAATGCTGCGCGCCAATCTGGGAAGGATTGGGGAGCCCGCTCCCCGATTTGTCCTCTTTCGGTCTCTAGATTCGCGGCTCGTTTTTCCGTCAAGCCGAACCATGAGCCCTGCCGCAGACAAGATCCGACGCGCACGATGCGCTGTCGATGACGTGATGCTGGAACTGTTCAACCTGCAGATCGTCGAAGGCGCGCCTCACGCGCGCATCGTGGGCATCGCGAGCGATTGCCCCGAACAGAGCCTGCTTGCGGCGCGCCGGATCGCCGCCCTGCAAAGAACCGACGCGGGGCTGCACATGTGCCTGGCGGTCGCATCGGCGGCGCTGGAGGTCGGCCGCGCGCTGCTCGACCGGACGAAGGACGAGGGCATCGATGACGGCGAACTCGCGCTGCAAAGTTGCGCGAAGGATGCCGATCTCGTCGTCGAGGCGGCGCTGCGGGCGCGCGCGATCCTCGCCGATCGCTTGCCGGCTCCATCCGCATCCGGATAATCGCCCGCACCTCATCCAGCGGAAATCCCATGAGAGCCTTCGCGCCCTTCGCATCTTCCGCGGCACTGCTTGTCGCCATCTGCACCGGTGCCGCGACCGCTGCCCAGGCGGCGTACGAAGGCCCGCTGTTCGACACGCACCTGCACTACAACGAAGAAGCCTCGGACGGCGACACCGGCCCCTATCCTCCCGCCGAAGCCCTCGCCCGCATCCAGCGCAACGACGTGAAGGCGATCGTCGCCAACTCGAGGCCCAACACCGGCACGCAGACGCTGGCCGCCGCACGCGAGACGCGCGCCGCCGGCGTCACCGTCGTGCCCTTCGTGCGCCTCTACCGCACCCGCGCCGACTACACGAACTGGTTCCGCGACGAGAGCATCTATGAGATGGTCCAGATCGAACTGGCGCGCGGCACCGCGAGCGGACCCTATCGCGGGATCGGCGAGTTTCACCTTTACGAGAGCGCCAACGCCAACGGCCCGGTCGCGAAGAAGCTGATGGCGCTCGCGGAGCAGCGCAAGCTCGCGGTGCTGGCGCACGTCGACGACGTGGCGATCGACCTGTTGATGTCACACGCGCCGTCGAAAGGCCAATCGCTGCGGCTGATCTGGGCCCACACCGGCATCGGCGGACCGCCGATCGAGCGTGTGCAGGCGCTGCTCGACCGCTATCCGATGCTGATGGGCGAACTGTCGTACCGCCCCGGCCTCACCTGCGAAGGCGGCAGGCTGTGCCCCGAATGGCGCGCGCTGCTCCTGAAATATCCGGACCGCTTCATGATCGGCTCGGACACCTGGGTCAACCAGCGCTGGAGCAGCTACGACGACACCATGCGCGGCTACCGCGCATGGCTCGGCGACCTGCCCGCCGATGTGGCCCAGCGCATCGCCTGGGGCAATGCGGCTGCGCTGTTCGACGTGCGTTGAGGTTCAGAGGCGATCCGCGAGGCCCATCGCGGGCACGGCCGCTATTCCTCGAAATCGATCAAGTGCGAGATGTCCTCGCGCGTTTCCTCGAGCTGCACCAGCGTTGCCTGCCGCGCTGCGAGCGAGTCCCGGTTGAGGATCGCCGTGAGGATCGCCTTGTGCCGAGGCAGCGAGAGCGCGTGGGTGTTCGGATGCCGGCTGCTGAGCTTGATCGACTCGCGCAGCGCCAGCGACAGCATGTTGCCGATGTAGGCGAGGAGGTCATTGCCGGTGGCCTCGGCAATTCGGCGATGAAAAGCCAGATCGGGCTCCAGCAATTCCTCGGGCGTGCCCGCCGCCTCCATGCCGGCATAGGCCTCCGAGATGCTTTCGAGCTTCTCGGGGGTCGCCACGCGGGCGGCCAGCGCGGCGGCCGCGGGCTCGAAGATGCGCCGCACCGTCAGCAGCGTCTCCACGAACTCCGCCTGCGGTTTGGTCTGGATCAGCCAGTACAGCACGTCGGGGTCGAGCAGGTGCCAGTCGCTGCGCGCGCGCACGATCGCCCCGGCGCGCTGCCTGGAGACCACGAGCCCCTTGGCGGCCAGCACGCGGGTCGCCTCCCGCAGGACCGGCCGGCTCACGTCGTAGGCCGCGCACAGCGAGGCCTCGGCCGGCAGGCGCTCGCCCGGCCTGTATTCGCCGGAGACGATGCGCATGCCCAGGTCGCGAACGATCTGCGGATGCATGCTCTTGCGCTCCGGCGGCCGGCGATAGCCGGGGTCGCTGTCCGATGCGTTCATGAAGGAGTTGGATCGGTTGAAAAATATAGTAATACTAATCGACTGAATTCCCGCGTAGAAACCCTAGCATTCGGCACCAACACATCAATTAAGTATGACTACATAATCCCGCACTTCACTTCGCCCTCCCGCACCATGACCACCTTCGCCCGCTATTCGAGCCTGACCGATCGCACCGTGCTGATCACCGGCGGCGCCACCGGCATCGGGGCCACCCTCGTCGAGGAATTCGTCGCGCAGGGCGCGAAAGTCGGCTTCATCGACATCGATGCTGCATCGGGTGCGGCGCTTGCAGAGCGGCTGGCCGACGGCGCGCGGCATGCGCCGCTCTTCGTGGATGCCGACCTCACCGACATCGCGGCGCTGGAGGCGGCGATCGATGCGGTGCGGGGTCGCCACGGGCCGATCGCGGTGCTGCTCAACAACGCGGCCAACGACCGCCGCCATCGCATCGAGGACACCACGCCCGAGTCATGGGACGCGGGCATCGCGGTCAACCTGCGGCACCAGTTCTTCGCGGCACGCCATGTCGCGGACGACATGCGCGCGGCAGGCGGCGGCTCGATCGTCAACTTCGGCTCGATCAGCTGGATGCTCAAGCAGGGCGGCATGCCGGTCTACACCACCGCCAAGGCCGCGGTGCAGGGCCTCACGCGCAGTCTTGCGCGCGACCTCGGGGCCTTCAACATCCGGGTCAATACGCTGGTGCCCGGCTGGGTGATGACCGACAAACAGGTGCGCCTGTGGGTCGACGACGCCGCACGCGCAGACATCGCGCGCGGGCAGTGCATCAACCGGCCGCTCCTGGCCGAGCACATCGCGCGCATGGCGCTGTTCCTCGCGGCCGACGACAGCGCCATGTGCACCGCGCAGGACTTCGTGGTCGACGGAGGCTGGACATGAAGGCACAACTGCTGGTGGATGCCCGCGCCCGGCTCGGCGAATGCCCGCTGTGGTGCGAACGCACCGCGTCGCTCTACTGGACCGACATCGAAGGCGCGACGCTGCACAACTGGCGCGCGGCCGATGGCCGCCTGCGCCAGTGGACGTTGCCGGAGCGCGTGGGCAGCTTCGCGCTGTGCGAGCGCGATTCGCAGCTGCTGCTCGGGCTGGCCTCGGGCATCGCGCTGTTCGATCTCGAGGGCGAAGCGCTGTCGCCGATCGTGCCGGTCGATGCCGAACAGCCCTCGACCCGCATCAACGACGGCCGCTGCGACCGGCAGGGCCGCTTCGTGTTCGGCATGTTCAACCCGGCCGAGGCCGCGATCGGCCACTTCTACCGCGTGGATGCGGACCTGCGGGTCGAATGCCTGCCGCTGCCCGCGGCCGGCGTCGGCAACAGCATCGCCTTCAGCCCCGACGGCACGACGCTCTACTACACCGACTCGCCCACGCGCACGATCTGGCGTGTCGACTACCACGCCGACGGACGCCTCGGCGCGCCGCAAGTGTTCGTGCAACTGCCCGCAAGCGAAGGCTTCGCCGACGGCTCGGCGATCGATGCCGAAGGCGGTCTCTGGAACGCGCAGTGGAAAGGCCACCGCGTGGTGCGCTACGACTCATCGGGCACCGAGAGCGCGCGCTTCGATGTCCCGGCTTCGCAGGTCACCTGCCCTGCGTTCGGCGGCGCCGCGCTCGACCAACTCTACGTGAGCACCGCGCGCATCGGGCTCGACGACGCCGCCCTTTCGCACGAACCCGCGGCCGGCGGCATCTTCGTGATGCAGACCGGCTGGCGCGGATTGCCCGAGGCGCGCTTCGCGAGCGCGCGGTGAGCGACCCCGCAGCTACTGAAAGGATCCCATGACCACCACCCGCACACCGCGCTATCGCGGCATCTTTCCCGTGGCGCCGACCACCTTCACCGAATCGGGCGAACTCGACCTCGAAAGCCAGAAGCGCTGCATCGACTTCATGATCGATTCGGGCGTGGACGGCATCTGCATCCTCGCGAACTTCTCCGAGCAGTTCCTGATCGCCGACGATGAGCGCGAGTTGCTGACGCGCACCGTGCTCGAACACGTGGCCGGCCGCGTGCCTGTGATCGTGACCACGACCCACACGAGCACCAAGGTCTGCGCCGAGCGCAGCCAGCGCGCGCAGGCCATGGGCGCGGCGATGCTGATGGTGATGCCGCCCTACCATGGCGCGACCTTCCGCGTCGGCGAGAACCAGATCCACGAGTTCTTTGCGAAGCTCTCGGATGCGGTCGACATCCCCATCATGATCCAGGACGCGCCGGCCAGCGGCACGGTGCTCTCGGCGCCCTTTCTCGCGCGCATGGCCAAGGAGATCGAACAGGTCTCGTACTTCAAGATCGAGACCCAGGGCGCCGCAAGCAAGCTGCGCGAACTGATCCGCCTCGGTGGCGACGCGATCGAAGGGCCGTGGGACGGCGAGGAGGCGATCACGCTGCTGGCCGATCTCGATGCCGGAGCGACCGGATCGATGACCGGCGGCGGCTTCGCGGACGGGATCCGCCCGATCATCGAGGCACACCGCACGGGCGATCGCGACCAGGCCTTCGCGCTCTACCAGCGCTGGCTGCCCCTCATCAACCACGAGAACCGGCAGGCGGGCTTCCTCGCGGCCAAGGCGCTGATGAAGGAAGGCGGCGTGATCGCGTGCGACGCACCGCGCCATCCGTGGGCGCCCTTGCATCCCGCGGTGCGCGAGGGGCTGATCGACATCGCGCGCCGGCTCGATCCGCTGGTGCTGCGCTGGGGCCGTTGAGGGGGGCCGGCTTTCACCGGCCCGCCCGATCGACGGAATGCGAACGACGCCGACTCAGTTCGCCAGATCGAACCGATCGAGGTTCGTCACCTTGGTCCACGCCGCCACGAAGTCGTCGACGAACTTCTTCTTGGCATCCGAGCTTGCATAGACCTCGGAGATCGCGCGCAGCTGCGAGTTCGAGCCGAAGACGAGGTCGATGCGCGTGCCGGTCCACTTCGCCTTGCCGGTCTTGCGGTCGCTGCCTTCGAACTCCTCCTTGGCGTCGGAGGTGGGCTTCCACTCCGTGCCCATGTCGAGCAGGTTGACGAAGTAGTCGTTGGTGAGCGTGCCCGGCTTCTGCGTGAAGACGCCGTGCTTGCTGCCGCCGACGTTGGCGCCCAGCACGCGCAAGCCGCCGACGAGCACCGTCATCTCCGGCGCGGTCAGCGTCAGCAATTGCGCCTTGTCGATCAGCAGGGCTTCCGCCGGCACCGCGAACTGCGACTTCAGGTAGTTGCGGAAGCCATCGGCCACCGGCTCCAGCGGCGCGAAGGATTCGACGTCGGTCTGGTCCTGGGAGGCATCGGTACGGCCTGGCGAGAAGGGCACGGTCACATCCTGGCCGGCATCCTTCGCGGCCTTCTCGACGGCGGCATTGCCCGCCAGCACGATCAGATCGGCCAGCGAGATCTTCTTGCCGCCGCTTGCCGCGCCGTTGAACTTCTCGCGGATGCCCTCCAGCGCCTGCAGCACCTTGGCGAGCTGGTCCGGCTGATTGACGGCCCAGTCCTTCTGCGGCGCGAGACGGATGCGCGCGCCGTTCGCGCCACCGCGCTTGTCGGAGCCGCGGAAGGTCGAAGCCGACGCCCAGGCGGTCGACACGAGTTGCGGCACCGTGAGGCCCGAGGCGAGCACGTCCTTCTTGAGCGCAGCCACGTCCTTCGCATCGACCAGCGGATGGTCGACCTTCGGGACCGGGTCTTGCCAGATCAGCTGCTCGGCCGGAACTTCCGGACCCAGGTAGCGGGCGATCGGGCCCATGTCGCGGTGCGTGAGCTTGAACCACGCGCGCGCGAAGGCATCGGCGAACTGGTCCGGGTGTTCCATGAAGCGGCGCGAGATCTTCTCGAAGCCCGGATCCATGCGCAGGGACATGTCGGTGGTGAGCATGGTCGGCACCAGCTTCTTCGACGGGTCGTGCGCATGCGGGATGGTCGCGCCGGCACCCTTGGCCACCCACTGCTGAGCGCCGGCCGGGCTCTTGGTCAGCTCGTATTCGTAGCCGAACAGGTTCCAGAAGAAGTTGTTGCTCCACTTGGTCGGCGTGGTGGTCCAGGTGACTTCGAGGCCGCTGGTGATGGTGTCGCCGCCCTTGCCGGTGCCGAAGGCGTTCTTCCAGCCCAGGCCCTGCTCTTCGAGTTCCGCCCCTTCGGGCTCCTTACCCACGTTGCTGGCCGGGCCGGCGCCGTGCGTCTTGCCGAAGGTGTGGCCGCCGGCGATCAGCGCGACGGTTTCCTCGTCGTTCATCGCCATGCGACCGAAGGTGTCGCGGATGTCCTTCGCCGCGGCGAGCGGGTCGGGGTTGCCGTCCGGACCTTCGGGGTTGACGTAGATCAGGCCCATCTGGACGGCCGCGAGCGGGTTCTCCAGATCACGGGTATGCGGCACCTGGCTGTCGTCGTCCTTCACGAGCACGCCGCGGTCCTTCTCGACGCCCGGCGAGCCCTTGGAATAGCGGACGTCACCGCCCAGCCAAGTCGTTTCGCGCCCCCAGTACACGTCGTGGTCCGGCTCCCAGACATCGGCCCGTCCGCCGCCGAAACCGAAGGTCTTGAAGCCCATCGTTTCAAGGGCCACGTTGCCGGTGAGGACCATCAGGTCGGCCCACGAGATGCTCTGGCCGTATTTCTGCTTGATCGGCCACAGCAGGCGGCGGGCCTTGTCGAGGCTGACGTTGTCGGGCCAGCTGTTGAGCGGCGCGAAGCGCTGCTGGCCGCGGCCACCGCCTCCGCGTCCGTCGCCGGTGCGGTAGGTGCCGGTGCTATGCCAGGCCATGCGGATGAAGAGCGGACCGTAGTGGCCGAAGTCGGCGGGCCACCAGTCCTGCGAGTCGGTCATGAGGTCGGCGAGGTCTTTCTTGAGCGCCGAGTAGTCCAGGCTCTTGAATGCCTTCCTGTACTCGAAGTCCTGGCCCAGCGGGTCGGACTTGGAGGAATGCTGATGAAGCAGGTCAAGGCGCAGTTGCTGCGGCCACCAGTCGCGGTTGGTGGTTCCTCCGCTGGCCCGGCTGCTGAACGGGCACTTGGCTTCCGCCTTCTCGTCTACAGTCTTTTCGCTACTCATGTGAGCCACTCCTTGGGTTGTATCGGGGGAGGAAGGGGCATTCTGAGTCAGAACCCGTCCGGGCGCGACCAAAAACGACTATGGCAACGATAGCGAGCGTTGACGGCAAGCTCGGGGTGTGCTTGCCTACCTCCCGGCGCGTCGCACCCGCGGGAAGAACCAGTTGCGGCTCGGCTTCGTCCAGAGCAGGGCAACACCCATGAGGCAGAGCAGCGCCTCCGCCCCTTCGAACAGCAAGTCGCCCTCGGCCACCGGCTGATCGATTCCGCCCGTGACGAGGTCGAGGAGGTTCGGCAGTTCGAGGACCACCAGCAGAACACTCAGCACGATGGCCGCCCACCGCGCCCTGCCGACGACCTGCCACAGCAGGTAGGCGACCACCAGCATGACCGCCGCGACGACCATCAGTCCGTAGGCCTGGCCTTCGCCCGGCAGGTCGTTCAGCGCGATGAGCCAGGAGACGAGGTCGACCGCGAGCGCAAGCGACAAGAGCGCAACCGCCACGAACACGGTCGTCGGTTTGCGGGAATAGTCAACACTGGCCACCGGCCCTCCATCAGAAAATTGGCAAGTGCGTCATTTTGTCCCGAGCATCTGCCTGCCTGCTGACAAGCCTGTGACGCAGGCCCAGACCGCGCAGGGTCGGATGCGCCTCAAAGCTCCAGGACGAGCTTTTCGCCGCCGCAAGCGCGCGAACAACAGGCCATCATGCGCGCGCCGAGGTCGCGCTCCGCACGCGTGAGCACCACGTCGCGGTGGTCGATCCGACCGCCCAGCACGCGGACCTCGCACGAGCCGCACAGGCCCTCTTCGCAGTCGCTCTGAACATCGATGTTGGCGCCGCGAAGTGCACTCAGCAGCGTCTGGTCGGCCGGCACGTTGACGACGATGCCGGAATCCTTCAGCTCGACGTCGAAGGCTTGCTCGCGCAAAGGATCGAGAGTCCGCAGGGTCGATTCGAAATGTTCGATGTGCAGCGTGTCGTCGGGCCACGCGGCGCAATGGCTTTCGAGCGCCGACAGCATGCGCTTCGGGCCGCAGGCGTACACCTGGGTGCCCGGCTCGGCCGTGGCGAGCAGCGCGGCGAGGTCGTTGCGACGGCCTTCGTCACCGGCGTAGACGACCAGCCGCTCGCCGTGCATCGCAGCCAGTTCGCCCAGCATGGCCATGCTCGCGCGCGACCGGCCGCTGTAGTGCAGCGCATAGTCGATGCCGAGCGCCTTCGCGCGCCGCGCCATCGCGCTCAGCGGGGTGATGCCGATGCCGCCGGCAATGAAGATCACCCTCTTCGCCGACTCGTCGAGGTGGAAGTGATTGCGCGGTCCGCGGATCCTGAGCTTGTCGCCGGCCTTCACGTTCGCGTGGATCCAGGCCGAACCGCCGCGACCTTCGGGCTCGTGCAGCACCGCGACTTCGAGCGCCTGGGAGTCGTCCGGATCGCCGCACAGCGAGTACTGCCGCGACAGATCCGGATGTCCGCATTCGATGTCGATGTGCGAGCCCGGCGTCCAGCGCGGCATCGGGCGGCCGTCGGGCGCAACGAGGCGCAGCCTCACGATGCCGTTCGCGGCGCGCGTGATGCGCTCGACCACCACCGGCCGCGTGATCGCGCCCCTCGACGGTTCGCCGACGCGCACCGGCACCGGGACCTCCGGATGCCGCAGCGCGGGCCGCGCACGCTCGGGGTTCCGCGCCGGGTCCCATTCGACCCACAAGTGCTCGGGTCCGCGGAACGAAGTGTTGGGCACGTAGCTGAACTTCTGCTCGGCCAGCCGCATGTGCGGCAGGCGGCGCGCGAACTCCTCCAGGAAGATCTGCATCTCCATGCGCGCGAGGTTCTTGCCCATGCACTGGTGCGACCCGTAACCGAAGGTGAGATGGTCGCTCGCGTTGTCGCGCCGGATGTCGAAGAAGTCGGCATCCGCGAAATGCGCCTGGTCGTGGTTGGCCGACGAGGTGACGATCAGCAGCTTCGAGCCCTTCGGCAGATCGACGCCGCCCACCTGCGTGTCGGCGGTGACGATGCGGCGCCATGCGGCCACCGAGCCGTTGTGGCGCAGGCATTCCTCGACCGCGTTGGGAATCAGGCTCGGGTCCTCGCAGAGTTCGCGCCACACGTCCGGATGCTGCAGCAGCAGCTTCATCGCGTTGGCCGTGGCATTGGCGGTGGTCTCGTGCGCGGCGACGATGCCGGCCATCATCATCGAGTGGAGGTACGAGTCGGTGACCACCTCGGGCAGTTCGCGCTGCTTGCGCAGGCCGTACTGCATCCAGCCGCCGCCCTCCGGGTTTTCGCGCATCTTGTCGAGCACCTTGCCGGCGAACTGCCAGAAGTTGCCGACCGCGTGCGCCACCGCCACCTGCTCTTCCGGCTTGGGCCGTCCCCAGGTGTTGACCGTGTGCGCGATCGAATACTTGCGCAGCGTGTCCATGTCCTCCTCGGGGACGCCGAGGAAATGCAGCGCGACGGTCAGCGGCACCTCCCACAGCATCTGGTCGACGAGATCGGCGCGGCCGTCGTCGATGAAGCGGTCGACCCACTCGCGCGCGAGCTGCCGCACCATCGGCTCGTGATGCTTGAGTTCCTCGGGCGTGAACGGATCCATCAGCGCGCGGCGGCGCGGCATGTGCGCGGGCTCGTCCTCGTTGACCAGCGTGCGGTTCAGCGCGAAGCCGTAGGAGGCCAGCACCGCGTTCGCCTCGTCGCCCGTGGGCGTGATCTTCTCAAGCGCGATCGCCGGGCTGAAAGTGATGTTGTCGCGGAAGATCGCCTTGATGTCGTCGTAGCGCGTGACCACCCAGTAGCCCAGCTTCGGGCTCCAGAAGATCGGCTCCTTCTCGCGGGCCCAGCGCACGTACTCGGGCGGGTCCTGCTGGTAGCCGTCCTCGAAAGGATCGAAGTCGGCGGCGCGCCGGCTCACGGGGCAGCCGGTCGGCGTGCGTTCGGCGGAAAGCGCACCGTGCGCCACCGGGCAGCCGGTGGCTTGGCGGGAGACTTCCACGGTGCTCACCGCGCACTCCTCAATCGAGCGTGATCTTCAAGTCCCGGATGAGCTTCTGCCATTTGTCGCGGACAAAGTGGGGAGCTTAGGTCCGAAAGCCGAAAGCGTCATCGTCGTTTTTCCAGCTTGGGGCAAGCAGTTCGAACAGCTCGGCGTTCCTGTGAGCCATCGCTCTCATCTGCGCACCCCCCGGCTCCGCAGAGTCGGCGTGGCGCCCTTCTACTCGCCGATTCCGAAGCGCTGAAACAGTGCGGACTTCAGCCGCTTGATCTCGACCATCGCATCCGACTTCGGCGCCTGCTGCCCTGACAAGACTGCCGCGGCTTCTGCCGCAGCGTCCCTGGCAACGCGAGCATTGAGCGAACATCGAATCAATTCGTGCTTTCGATCCTTCGGATCCACGATGGCGAAGTTCTTCATGAGCACTTCTGCAACCTCGAGGGCTGAAACCGCCGCGGAGAGCGTCATGTGGATGCCCGCTCGCACACGGTTCCCGTAGTCGGTCTCTTCCTTGACGTTCAGCTCCCTCTCCTGCTCGAACGGCGGAAGCGTTCCGATGTTTGTGGGAGCGAAATACGGCACAGCTTGAACGCCATGCTCTCGGGCAGAGATCACGTCCTGCAGCGCGACTCTGACCATTTGAACAGTCTCTAAATCCGGGGATTGCATCGAGTTTGTCATTCACCCTGGTGAGTGGAACTGGTAGAGGTGCACGTGTGCGCTGTGCACTGCAATCGGCAAAACCAGATTGCCTTGCTCCACGTCTTCGTGCTTTGGACACCTACCCAGTTACAGAATGACAACAACTCTAACGATTGGACAAATAGACTGTAAAGCCAGTTTCAGCGTTCCGGCCACGGCCGCGTGCACAGCTCATCGTGTCTGCCATCAAGATTGAATTGATTCAATTCGAATTACCAGGACACGCGCAAGCCCAGCGAACCTTGCACCGATGATTTCACACGAGCGTCGCCGCCGCTGCTGAACAACCTGCCCACTTCGCCGTACATCATCGTGGCGGCCGACAAGGCCAACGAGAAGCCGCCCGCGACCTCCGTCGACGTGTAGCCGGTTTCGGTAGATGCGCGGCTCGCGTTGACCGGGCTGGTGAAGGTCACCACGTCGGTACCGGAAGCCGCGCGGTACAGGTTGACGCGTGCATAGGGTTGCAGTCGGCCCGCTGCGGTGAAAAGGTCGCCCTTGATGCGCACACCGAGACGCCCGATCCAGCCGCCGTCTGCGTCCTGGCGGACGCGCGCGCTGAAGGTGCGGACGTCATCGAACCTCGTGCTGAGATACATCAGCTGCGCCTGTGGCTCGACGCTCCAGCCATCCGTCAGGGCAAAGGCCTTACCCGTTTCCAGCGACGTCGAGTAGCTTCGCCCCTTGCCTGAAGTCGGCAGATCTGCATTGGATCGCACGTCGTAACGATGGTCTCCCGCCTGCAGCACGACATCCGCATACCAGCCGGTTGGGTCCGTCCAGGTCCCATAGGCGCCAAGGTAGCCCGATCGCAGGTCGTTGCTGCCAGCCCGGCCGAAGGCACCACGTGGGTTTCCGCTCACGTCGACGCTCCCGTCCAGCGAACCGACATAGACACCGGCGTGCCAGGTGTCCGTGGCCATGAGGTCGCTGCCGGCCTGCAGACCGCTGACGTGGCCTTGGCTGGACGGACCGACGCCGCCGCCTTGCTGGATGTCCAGGTCGCTGTAGATGACCCGCGCCCATGCGCCACGTGCGGAGCCGGTATCGCCGGCGCGCCGATGCAGGTTGCCCAGCATCGAGAGATCGGCCTGGCGAACCTGTGAAGGAAGCGCTGCGAAAAGCAAGATCTGGTTCTGGGATGCGGCCGGAGGCGGAGGCGGAGGCGCCGCCACGCTCACCGCAGCCTGAGTGGTCGAGGCTTCGGCGGCTGAAGGCGTTGCGCTCTTGGTGGGATCTTCCAGTGCGGCAGCGGCCGGAGCCGAGGCCGGAGCTGAGGCCGGTGCAGGAGCAGGCGCAGGTGCAGGCGCAGGTGCAGGTGCAGGAGCAGGAGCAGGCGCAGGTGCAGGCGCAGGTGCAGGAGCAGGAGCAGGAGCAGGTGCAGGAGCAGGAGCAGGAGCAGGCGCAGGTGCTGGCGCAGGTGCTGGCGCAGGTGCAGGTGCTGGCGCGGGTGCCGGTGCCGGTGCCGGTGCCGGTGCCGGTGCCGGTGCCGGTGCCGGTGCTGGTGCTGGTGCTGGTGCGGGTGCGGGTGCGGGTGCGGGCGCCGGTGCAGGTGCAGGCGCAGGTGCAGGTGCAGGCGCAGGCGCAGGTGCAGGTGCAGGTGCAGGTGCAGGCGCAGATGCGGGTGCGGGTGCGGGTGCCGGTGCGGGTGCGGGTGCGGGTGCCGGTGCGGGTGCGGGTGCCGGTGCGGGTGCGGGTGCGGGTGCCGGTGCCGGTGCAGGTGCCGGTGCAGGCGCCGGTGCAGGCGCCGGTGCAGGCGCCGGTGCAGGCGCGGTTGCGCATTGGGCGTTACCCACATCCTTGTCGTTGCCACAATTTGCTGCCGAAGAAACTCCTGCAAAGGTGAGAAGTGCGAGCGCGACGGACGTGCGAATCCCCTTCGGACAAGTCGCGATGCCGGCTACCGACCTGAACTTGGTGATCGGCATCGGGGACGCCACATGCTCATGGCGCTGGGTCGAATTCGAAATCTTTTTGTGGACGGGATTCACAGACGTTTCCTCTTGAATTGAATACTTTCGAAGTTAATCCGTAGGTACTCATTTCATGAGGAAATAACTCACACAACTCGTTACATCCCCTCTCTCGATATCGAAGTGAATGCTTTGGTAGCAAAAAAGATCACACTTTCGCCTGGGAGGACCTTGACGGCGCGTGTCGGTCCTCCGGCGCACAAGGGGGCCATTCGCGCCAAATCTCGTCGAATGGGGAGACGCCCCTGAGGGCACCCTCGCCGGAGTCCTTGCGGGATGACTTCACAGCTTTTCGGCCGGAACGCGGAAACTCCGCCAAGTTGTCGGTCCTGGAGTCGGCGACATCTCCGGAACAAGGCGCTCGGCTGCCGCCAAGCCGCATGACACGACCGTCCACCCCAAAGGGCCGCTTTCGAGCGAGCCGAATCGGCGGGACGGGCACGCGCCTGCCGCTCAGCAACCGCAGAGCGGAAAGCAGATCCGTCTGCCTCGACATCCAAGATCTGCACGCCCAGACCGGGCAGCAGCACGAACCTGCCCAACAGCCACCCTTGGACGGCCGTCGGCCTAGCGGGAATGCAGCCTCAAGGGAAGCGTGCCCGCGCCTACATCGTCCGCGTCTGCCGACTTCAGCATCAACCGACTTCGACAGAGTCGATTCGAGAATCAACAGCCATGAAGGTCGCCTCGTTCAACGTCAATGGCATCAAAGGCCGAATGCCGCGCTTGCTGGAGGTCAACGACCTGGCCTTCCGGCGCAACGCAGGGTTCCGAATGGACTTCATCCTGCTCAACCCTGGTCTCGTGAATCGAGTTCAGGCAACCGGCGTCGATGTGCAACACCGGGGGAGCCAGAAGCCCAGCGCTCATGCGCCAGTGGGGGCGCAGCACTCAACGGGTTCATGAGCAACAGGGCCTCGGACGCTGTTCGCGGTGCTCCAGAAGCGCCCTTGGCATCCAAACGCACCCGGACAGTGAATGTCAATTCCCGCCGTGAATAGGAGCGCTGCATATGCCGCATGGCGTCCACTACATGTGACTTTTTCACATTCCGTGGCCGCAGTCACTTGAAGTGAGTGCAGAAGAAAGCGTTACCTTGCGGAGAATCGCACCTCCTCCATCCCGGGAAGCAACATGACGACCATCCGCATCGCGCCACTTTGCGCCGCCAGTCCTATGTATCTCCTCTCGACCACGGCGCGGGCCGCGACCTCTTTCGAACTCGGCGTTGCAGAGTCCTGGCTGATCGCCGCAGTCTTGATTGCCGGGTTGGTCGGATCGATCCTGACGGCTTTGGTGGTGGTTTGGCGCCGCAAGATGAAGACAGCAGCCGAAGCCATTGCCGCTGCTCGTGAACGAAGCCTGAAACGCCACACGCAGCGCATGGCAACGGAGTTCGCAGAGCCCAGATTTTGAGCTGTTCGGTTGGTAGCGTGGACTCCCGCAACAAGGCGGGCCCGCGTCGCCAACTCGCTCAAGTTTCCGCCTGGCGCTCCTGTTCCAGGAGGACGCGCAGCCGCTCATCGAGCATGGCGGGTGGCGGCACCGGAACCAGCTTGGCTTTGACTTTGCCGGTCATCTCCGCGCTGAAGCGATGTGAGTTCCGAGGTCCCGTCTGCTGCGAGGCCGCCGGCCCAGTTTCCAAGCAACGGTGACTCCCGAAAGTCAGGTAGTGGCCTTTGCCTCTTCCGCATCTTCGGCTGTGAGCCTCTCTGCATCCAGTCGCTGCATGTTCTCAAGGATCTTGAGCAGATAGTGCAGCGTGTGCGTCATATCGTTGACCGAGAAGTCGGCCAGGATCGCTTCGTAGTAGCCGTAGATCTTGGGCAAGGCGAGGTCTTGCCATACATGACGGCCCGCCTCCGTCATCGTGACCATCCGTGATCGCCGGTCGTGCCCACTCGCGGCGACGGCTACATGCCCATCGCGCTCCATGCGGCTGATGAGGCCAGAGAGGTTCTGCCTGCTCACCATCAGGTAGCGGGCCAGATCGCCAATGCTCACCCCGCCCTGCGACTTCTCGCGCGACAGGGCGCCCAAGACGGCCCATTGCTGCGTTGTCAGCCCTTCCTCCTCGACGGCTCGGGTGCCAGTCTTGTGCAACATATTGGCACATTGATACAGCCTGAAGAACAGCCGATTGGCAAGATCTGTCTTTGCGTCTAACGAGCTATGTCTAGGGTTTACCATGGTTTTCTCTTACAAAATTCTCTTGAGGTCCGATCATGCCGGACGTACACTTGCGTCAACATATTGACGTATCTAGCCAAGGTTGATACGACGCATGTTTACGTAATTGATGAACTTTTGCAACGGAGAGACCCAATGAGCCAGCGATTCAACAACCAGACCGTGATCGTCACCGGCGGCGGCGGCGGCATTGGCGGAGCCACCTGCCGCCGATTCGGCGACGAGGGCGCTTCAGTCGCCGTCTTTGACCTCAACCTCGATGCGGCAGAAAAGGTCGCCGCGCAGATCCGCGACGAAGGTGGCCGCGCGCAGGCCTTCCGCTGCGACATCACCGACCGCGCCAGCGTCGATGCCGCGGTTGCCGAAACGGAGAAGTCGCTGGGCCCGATCGACGTGCTGGTGAACAACGCCGGCTGGGACGTGTTCAAGCCGTTCACGAAGACCGAGCCGGCGCAGTGGGACAAACTTATCGCGATCAACCTGACCGGCGCGCTGCACATGCATCACGCCGTGCTCCCGGGCATGGCCAGCCGCAAGAAGGGCCGCATCGTCAACATCGCGTCGGATGCAGCGCGCGTCGGCTCCTCGGGCGAAGCGGTGTACGCGGCCTGCAAGGGTGGCCTGGTGGCGTTTTCCAAGACCATCGCCCGCGAACACGCCCGCCACGGCATCACCGTCAACGTCGTCTGCCCCGGGCCGACCGACACCGCGCTCTTCGCCGACTACAAGGAAGGCGCCGGCAATCCCGAGAAGCTGATGGAAGCCTTCACACGCTCGATCCCGCTCGGCCGCATCGGGCAGCCCGACGACCTGCCGGGCGCCATCCTTTTCTTCGCCAGCGACGACGCCGCCTTCGTCACCGGCCAGGTGCTCAGCGTCTCGGGCGGCCTGACGATGAACGGCTGAAATGACGTTCACCCCCAGGCTTCGCGCACTTCGTGTCGCTTCGCCAACCCCCTCTCCGGGGGCGCGCCCGGCGGGCCGGCGAAGCCGGTTCCGCGGGCGCCCTGGGCTGGGCTGCGACGGTTTCATTCGCCGCCGGCCGTGCGAAGCGCGGCGGCTTCATCCCTTCAACTCTCATTGAAAGACCATCATGGAATTCGAAGACATCCTGTACGAGAACCGCAACGGCGTGGCCTGGATCACGATCAACCGGCCCGAGAAGATGAACTCGTTTCGCGGCCAGACCTGCGACGAGATCATCAAGGCGCTGAACAAGGCAGGCTACGACAAGAGCGTCGGCGCCATCGTGCTGGCCGGCGCCGGCGAGAAGGCTTTCTGCACCGGCGGCGACCAGTCCGCGCACGACGGCAACTATGACGGCCGCGGCACCATCGGCCTGCCGATGGAAGAGCTGCACACCGCGATCCGCGACGTGCCCAAGCCCGTGATCGCACGCGTGCAGGGCTTCGCGATCGGCGGCGGCAACGTGCTGTGCACCATCTGCGACCTCGCCATCTGCTCCGAGAAGGCGATCTTCGGGCAGGTCGGCCCCAAGATGGGGTCGGTCGATCCGGGCTACGGCACCGCGTTCCTTGCGCGCGTCGTCGGCGAGAAGAAGGCGCGCGAGATCTGGTATCTCAACAAGCGCTACTCGGGCCAGGAGGCCGTCGCGATGGGCCTGGCCAACATCTGCGTGCCGCCCGAGAAGCTCGACGAGACGGTGCAGGAGTGGGCCGAGACCATCTGCGAGCGCAGCCCCACCGCGATCGCCATCGCCAAGCGCAGCTTCAACATGGACACCGCCCACCAGGCCGGCATCGCGGGCATGGGCATGTATGCGCTGAAGCTGTACTACGACACCGACGAATCGCGCGAGGGCGTGGCCGCCCTCAAGGAAAAGCGCAAGCCCGAGTTCCGCAAATACGCCAAGTAACCGCCTCCCCCACGACAGCGACAGGAGACAGCCATGACCTCGACATCCACTTCCCACTTCAAGCAGCGCCGTTTGCTTGCAGCCTGTGCAGCAGCGCTTCTGGCCGGAGCGATCCTGCCCGCGGCGAGCCAGCAGACGGCCTGGCCCACCAAGCCCATCCGGCTGGTGGTCGGGTTCGCCCCGGGCGGTGGCACCGACGTCATGGCCCGAGCCCTGACGCAGTCGCTCACCGAGTCGTTGGGGCAGCCGGTCATCGTCGACAACAAGCCGGGCGCCAGCGGCAACCTGAGTGCCAGCGAAGTGGCCCGGGCCCCTGCGGACGGATACACCATCCTGGTTGCGCCGACCTCCGTCGAGACCGCCAACCCCTATCTGTTCAAGTCCAATGTGCTGCCCTCGCGCGACCTGACGCCGGTGATGGGCATCGGGCGCATGCAGATGTACGTGGTGGCCAAGCCCACCATCGAGGCCAAGAACATCAAGGACCTTGTCGCGCTCGCCAAGTCCCAGCCTGGCAAGCTGAACTACGCATCCTCAGGCCCCGGCACACCGCCCCATCTGGCCGGCGAACTGTTCAAGCAGAGCACGGGCACCTTCATCACGCACGTGCCCTATCGCGGATCCGCCCCTGCCCTGCAGGACGTGATGGCCGGGCAGGCCGACTTCGCCTTCGACCCGGGCATCGCCTTTCCTTACATCAAGGCCGGCAAGGTCAAGCTGCTGGGCGTGGCGAGCGACCGCAAGTCACCCTTTTTCCCCGACGCGCCCACTTACGCCGACCTCGGCATCAAGAACGCCAGCCTGGACGTCTGGTTCGGCGTCTGGGCGCCGAACAACGTACCTCCCGAAATCATCGAGCGCCTGTCGCGCGAACTGACGAAGGCCTTGGCGGCGCCGGCGCTGAAGGAGCGCTTCAACACGCTTGGCGCCGAGCCGGCACCGCTGGCGCAACCCGAGTTCCGCAAGTTGCTGGCCGAGGAAGACAAGACCCTGTCGCGCCTCATCAAGGAACGCAACATCGTCCTCGAGTGATCCGGCAGCACAACGAAAAGTGAGCATAACCATGGCCCTCGACCACGAATCATTCGACATCCTGCTGTCCACCGTGCAGCGCTTCGTGCGCGAGCGGCTGGTGCCCGCCGAGAACCACCTGGAGGAGCACGACGAAGTCCCGCCGGAACTGGTCGACGCCATGAAGGAATTGGGCCTGTTCGGCCTGACCGTGCCGGAGGAGTTCGGCGGGATCGGCCTGTCGGTCAGCCAGGAGGTGCAGGTCAACTTCGAGCTGGGCCGCACCGCGCCGGCCTTCCGCTCGGTGTTCGGCACCAACATCGGCATCGGCTCGCAGGGCATCCTGATGGACGGGACGCCCGACCAGAAGGCGGACTACCTGCCGCGCGTTGCCAGTGGCGAATTGGTCATGTCGTTCGCGCTCACCGAGCCCGATGCCGGCTCGGACGCCGCGTCGCTGAAGACCCGGGCCGATCTCGACGGCGACCACTACGTTCTCAACGGCACCAAGCGCTTCATCACCAACGCGCCGCGCGCCGGCGCCTTCACGCTGATGGCCCGCTCCGGCGGTCCGGGCGCATCCGGCGTCTCGGCCTTCATCGTCCCCTCCGACCTGCCCGGCATCAAGCTCGGCAAGAAGGACAAGAAGATGGGCCAGCGCGGCACGATGACCTGCGATGTCATCCTCGAGAACGTGCGCGTTCCGGCGGCCAACATCATCGGCGGCGTCCCGGGCCAAGGCTTCAAGACTGCGATGAAGGTGCTCGACCGAGGGCGCCTGAATATCTCGGCGGTGGCGTGCGGCATCGCGCAGCGCGTGCTCGATGAATCGGCCCGCTACGCACGCGAACGCAAGCAGTTCGGCAAGCGCCTGGGCGAGTTCCAGCTCATCCAGGCCATGTTGGCCGACAGCCAGGCCGAGTTGCTCGCCGGCTGGTCCCTGGTGCGTGACGTGGCCGAGCGCTTCGACCGCAAACCACCGCATGTGTCGGACCCTGACGTCTCGATGCGCGTGTCGTGCGCCAAGCTGTTCTGCACTGAAATGGCTGGCCGCGTGGCTGACCGCGGCGTGCAGGTCCATGGTGGCTCCGGCTACATCAACGAGTACCCGGTGGAGCGCTTCTACCGCGACGTCCGGCTTCTGCGCCTCTACGAAGGCACCACGCAAATTCAGCAAATCATCGTCGGCCGCGAGCTGATGAACCAGGACTAGGAGATCGACATGGCCCAGACTTCCGCGCGCCCCACCTTCGCTTGGGACGACCCGCTTGCGCTCAGCGGGCAACTCACGGCCGACGAGTGCGCGATCCGCGATGCGGCGCACGCCTACTGCCAGGAGCGGTTGCTGCCGCGCGTGCAGGATGCGTTCCGCCAGGAGAAGACGGATCCCGCGATCTTTCGCGAGATGGGCGAACTCGGCCTGCTCGGCCCGACGATTCCAGAGGCTTATGGCGGCACGGGGCTCAATTACGTCGCCTACGGACTGATCGCGCGCGAAGTCGAGCGCGTGGACTCGGGCTACCGCTCGATGATGAGCGTGCAGTCCTCGCTCGTGATGGTCCCGATCAACGAATTCGGCAACGAGGCCACGAAGCAGAAGTACTTGCCCAAGCTCGCTTCGGGCGAATGGATCGGCTGCTTCGGGCTGACCGAACCGAACCACGGCTCGGACCCCGGCAGCATGATCACCCGGGCGAAGAAGGTGCCGGGCGGCTACAGCCTCAGCGGCAGCAAGATGTGGATCAGCAACAGCCCGATCGCCGATGTGTTCGTCGTCTGGGCCAAGGACGACGAAGGCGCGATCCGCGGCTTCGTGCTCGACAAGGGCGCCAAGGGCCTGTCGGCACCCGCCATCCACGGCAAGGTCGGGCTGCGCGCCAGCATCACCGGCGAGATCGTGATGGACGAGGTGTTCTGCCCCGAGGAGAACGCCTTCCCTGAAGTGCGCGGTCTGAAGGGCCCGTTCACCTGCCTGAACAGCGCGCGCTTCGGCATTGCCTGGGGTGCCCTGGGTGCGGCCGAAGACTGCTACCAGCGTGCCCGCCAGTATGTGCTGGACCGCAAGCAGTTCGGCCGTCCGCTCGCCGCGAACCAGCTGATCCAGAAGAAGCTCGCCGACATGCTGACCGAGATCTCGCTCGGCCTGCAGGGCTGCCTGCGTCTGGGCCGCATGAAGGACGAGGGCACGGCCGCCGTGGAGATCACCTCGATCATGAAGCGCAACAGCTGCGGCAAGGCGCTGGACATCGCCCGCGTCGCACGCGACATGCTCGGCGGCAACGGCATCAGCGACGAGTTCGGGGTGGCGCGCCACCTGGTCAACCTCGAGGTGGTCAACACCTACGAGGGCACCCACGATGTGCATGCGCTGATCCTCGGCCGTGCGATCACCGGCATCGCCGCGTTCAACTGAAGGCGCGGCCACCGCCTCGTTTCTCCCCTCTTGATGGGACTGCACATCATGCAAATCGATCCTTCCACTTCCCCCGGCGTTGTCTGGCGCCCCGACACGGCGATGGTCGAAGAGGCCAACCTGACCCGCTTCATGCGTGCGCTGGGCGTCGACAGCTTCGAGGCGCTCAACGAGCGCGCGAGCCTGGACCCGGGCTGGTTTCACGACGAGCTCATCCGCTTCCTCGACTACCGGTTCGAACATCCGTACGAGCGGGTGCTGGACGTGAGCGAGGGACCGCCCTTCGCGCACTGGTGCGTGGGCGGCGTGACGAACGTGGTGCTCAACTGCCTCGACCGGCGGCGCGGCACCGAGCGCTACGGACAGCCGGCGCTGGTGTGGGAAGGCGAAGACGGTGCGGTGAGCACCTGGACCTTCGCCGATCTGGACCGCGAGACCTGCCGCCTCGCCTGGGGCCTGCGCAGCCTCGGTATCGGTCGCGGTGACGTCGTCGGCATGTACCTGCCCAACCTGCCGCATGCTGCCGCCGCGATGCTGGCCGTGGCCAAGATCGGCGCCATCGTGCTGCCGATGTTCTCGGGCTTCGGTGCGGACGCAATCACGCAACGCCTGAACGACGGCCGGGCGGTGGCCGTCATCACCGTCGACGGCTCCGCGCGTCGTGGCAAGCCGGTCGGTGCAAAGAGCGTCGTCGATGTCGCGCTGGCGCACTGCCCCGACGTGCGTCACGTCGTGGTCCTGCGCCATCTCGCGGCTCCGCACGACTGGACGCAGGGGCGCGATCACTGGTGGGACGATCTCACCGCAGGTGCGCCCGAGGACGCGGCCGACGTGGCGACGGAAGCCATGCCGGCCGACGATCCCTTCCTGCTGATGTTCACCTCGGGCACCAGCGGCAAGCCCAAAGGCGTCGTGCACTCGCACTGCGGCTTTCCGATCAAGACCGCTCTGGACCTGTCGATCTGCATGGACCTCAAGGCCGGGGACCGCTTCCTCTGGATGTCGGACATGGGCTGGCTCGTCGGACCGATGCTCGTGTTCGGCGGCCTGCTCGTCGGCGCCACGGTGGTGCTGGCCGAAGGCGCGCCGAACTATCCCGAGCCTGACCGCCTGTGGCGGCTGGTCGAGCGCCACCGCGTCAGCTACCTGGGCCTCGCGCCGACGATCGCGCGGCTGTCGATGTCGCTGCCGGACGCCGCCCTGGCCGAGCGCGACCTCAGCTCGCTGCGCGTGATGATTTCCACGGGCGAACCCTGGACGCCCGAAGCCTGGCACTGGACCTTCGAGCGCGTCGGACAGCGTCGCGTGCCGCTGCTCAATTTCTCGGGCGGTACGGAGATGGGCGGCATCCTGACCGGCACCGTGATCCATCCGCTCAAGCCCTGTGCCTTTGCGGGTGCCGTGCCGGGCACCGGCGCCGACGTGGTCGACGCCAGCACCGGCGCTTCCGTCGGCGTGGGGGTCACCGGCGAGCTGGTGATGCGCACGCCGACCATCGGCCTCACGCGCGGGCTCTGGCACGACCGCGAGCGCTATCTGGAAAGCTACTGGTCGCGCCTGCCGGACCTGTGGGTGCATGGCGACTTCGCCAGTCGTGACGCCGATGGCATGTGGTACGTGCACGGGCGCTCCGACGACACGCTCAAGATCGCCGGCAAGCGCACCGGGCCCGCGGAAATCGAGGCACTGCTGATGGGCACGGGGCTGCTGGACGACGCGGTCACCATCGGTGTTCCCGACCCCATCAAGGGCACGGCCGTGGTCTGCCTGTGCGTCGCACGGCCCGATACCGACCGCGACACGGCGGTCAAGGTCCTGTCGACCGCGGTAACGGCGGGCCTGGGCGGCGCCTTCAAGCCGGCGGACGTGGTGTTCGTTCCCGACCTGCCGCGCACCCGCAACATGAAGCTCATGCGGCGTGTCGTTCGTTCGGCCTGGCTCGGCGAAGACGCCGGGGACCTGAGCACCCTGGTCAACCCCGAAGCCGTGCAGGCGATCCGCGCTGCGCGCCGCTGACGGTCATTGCAGGCACCGAGAGTCAACATGAACCCCCAGGACATCCTTCAGAAATTCGGACCTCGAGAGGCGATGGACTACGACGTGGTCGTCGTCGGCGGCGGGCCCGCGGGCCTGGCCACAGCCATCCGAGTGAAGCAGCTGAGACCCGATGCGTCAGTGGTCGTGCTCGATAAGGGCTCCGAACCGGGCGCGCACATCCTCTCCGGCGCGGTCATGGACCCGCGCGCGATCACCGAACTGCTGCCGGACTGGAAGCAGCGCGGGGCGCCGCTGCACCAGCAGGTGACAGGCGACGACGTGCTGTTCCTCTCCGCGACCGGCGGCCGCCGTGTGCCGGACTGGCTGGTGCCCCGCAACCTCCACAACGACGGCTGCTACGTCGTGCAGCTCGGCCACGTCGTGAAGTGGCTGGCGCAGCACGCCGAGAGCCTGGGCGTGGAGATCTTCCCCGGCTTTGCCGCAGCAGAAGTGCTGTTCGACACGCAAGGTGCCGTGAGGGGCGTGGCCACGGGCCACCAGGGGCTGGGCAAGGACGGCGAGCCGACCGACAGCTTCCAGCTGGGCATGGAACTGCTCGGCCGCTATACCGTCTTCGCCGAAGGCGCGCGCGGACACCTTGGCCGCCAGTTGATCGAGCGCTTCAAGCTGGCAGACGGCAAGGATCCGCAGAGCTTCGCTCTCGGTCTCAAGGAGCTGTGGGAGATCGACCCGGATAGAGCCAGGCCCGGTCTGGTCGTCCATACCGCCGGCTGGCCCATGACGAACGAGAGCTTCGGCGGTGGCTTCCTCTACCACCTGTCGGACAACAAGGTCACGCTCGGCCTGGTGGTTGGACTGGACTACAAGAACCCGTGGCTGAGCCCCTTCGAGGAGTTCCAGCGCTGGAAGACGCACCCCGCGGTCCGCGCCCATCTCGATGGCAGCAAACGCATCGGCTACGGGGCACGCGCCATCAACAACGGCACGCCGCAGGCCCTTCCCAAGCTCGTCTTCCCGGGCGGCGCCCTGGTGGGCTGTGATGCCGGCTTCCTCAATGCGGCGCGCATCAAGGGCAGCCATGCCGCGATCAAGAGCGGCATGCTGTGCGCCGAAGCGATCGCTGCTGCACTGACGGACGGCCGCTCGCACGACGAGTTGAGCGCCTTTCCCGAAGCCTTCGAGCAAAGCTGGTTGAAGCAGGAGCTCGACCAGCAGCGCAACTTCAAGCTCTGGTTCAAGAAGGGCCCGCGCATCGGCCAGGTGATGACAGGCGTCGAGCAATGGCTGCTGCCCAAGATGGGCATCACGAATCCGCCCTGGACGCTGCACAACACCTGGCCCGACCATGCGTCGATGCTGCCGGCCGAGCGCTGCACGCAGATCGTGTACCCGAAGCCCGACGGCAAGCTCAGCTTCGACCGCCTGAGTTCGGTGTTCGTCAGCAACACCAACCATGCCGAAGATCAGCCGGCGCATTTGACGCTCAAGGACGCCGAGGTGCCGGTGAACGTGAACCTCGTCCGTTACGCCGGCCCCGAGAGCCGCTACTGCCCGGCAGGCGTCTACGAATTCGTGAGCAACGGCGAAGGTACCGAACGACTGCAGATCAATGCGCAGAACTGTCTGCACTGCAAGACCTGCGACATCAAGGACCCGACCCAGAACATCGTGTGGGTCGCGCCCGAGGGCGGTGGCGGCCCCAACTACACCGGTATGTGACCAGGAGAACCGAACCATGAACGAATTGGGCGGCTACGACGTCGAGGACCTGCGTCCCGGCATGCAAGCGACGTACTCGAAGACCATCACGGAAGCCGACATCGTGCTCTTCGCCGGCGTGTCCGGGGACAGCAACGCCGTGCACACCAACGAGGAGTTCGCGCAGACCACGCCCTTCCGCGGACGGATCGCGCATGGCTTCCTCACCGCGAGCGTGATCTCCGCCGCGGTCGCGAATCGCCTGCCCGGGCCGGGCACGGTGTATCTCGGCCAGCAGTTGAAGTTCCGCGCGCCGGTGCGGCCGGGCGACACCGTCCACGCGACGGTGAGTGTGGTGAGCATCGACGAGGCAAGGGCGCGTGCCGTGCTGGCGACCACCTGCCGCGTGGGCGACACCGTCGTGATCGACGGCGAAGCGTCGGTCATGACCACGTCCCGGACCCGCCGGCCAGCTCCCCGCGCAGCGTGCGAACTCGCGAGCAGCCCATGAAGGCCGCCTACCTCACCGGCCACGGCGGCAACGAGGTCGTAGCCGTCGGAAAACGTCCGCGCCCGATGCGCCGCGCCGGCGAGGTGCTGGTGCGCCTGCATGCAGCGACGGTGAACCGCGTGGACCTCTACATGCGCGACAGCGGTGCGGGCATCACGCACACGCTGCCGATGGTCATGGGCCTGGACGGCGCCGGCGTGGTCGAGGAGATCGACGCCGACGAACGGATGCTGCGTATGGGCCAGCGCGTGGTCGTGCACCCCGGCATCGCCTGCGGACGTTGCGAGTTCTGCCTGCGCGGCGATGACACGCTGTGTTCCTCCATGCGCCTGCTTGGCGAACACCGCGACGGCACCTTCGCCGAATTCGTC
Source organism: Variovorax ureilyticus (assembly GCF_037889935.1). Taxonomy (NCBI): domain Bacteria; kingdom Pseudomonadati; phylum Pseudomonadota; class Betaproteobacteria; order Burkholderiales; family Comamonadaceae; genus Variovorax; species Variovorax ureilyticus. The sequence continues at coordinate 129,933 of NZ_JBBKZU010000013.1, read as the reverse complement.
AGCGTGCCGGCGCGCAATGTGTTCGCCATGCCCGAAGGCCTGAGCTTCGGCGAGGCAGCCGCCTTGGGCGTCAACCACCTCACGGCATGGCGCATGCTGCACGGCAAGGCGCGCGTGAAACCGTGGGAGACGGTGCTGATCTTCGGCATCGGCGGTGGCGTGTCCCTCGCCGCGTTGCAGCTGGCCCGGCTGGCCGGCGCACGCACGCTCGTCACGTCGCGCGATCCTGCCAAGCTCGAACGCGCGCTCGAACTGGGCGCCGACGCCGCGATCGACGGCCGTGGCGACGTCGTCCAGCAGGTGATGGCAGCGACCGACGGCCGCGGGGTCGACGTCGTGATCGAGAACGTAGGCGCCGCGGTGTGGACGGCGGCGCTGAAGTCGCTGGTGCGCGGCGGGCGCCTCGTCGTTTGCGGTGCCACGTCGGGCGATCAACCGCCGGCCGACATCCGCCGCATCTTCATCCGGCAACTGCAGATCCTCGGCTCGACGCTGGGCGACCTCTATGAGTTCCGCGATCTGCTCACGCTCGTGCAACGCACCGGCCTGAAGCCCGTGATCGACAGCGAGTTTGCGCTGGACGATGTGCATGGTGCGCTCGACCGCCTGCAATCCGGGCTGCAGTTCGGCAAGGTCGTCCTGAATATCGGGAGCGCTACATGAACTCCGTTGGTACAGAGGTGATCGACGAGTCGCCCAGGCGGCCGAACTTCGCCGCTGCCGCGCTGATCGGCGCCGGCAGCACTCTCATTGCCGACACCGACGCCCGCGAGTTCGGTCACGCGTAGTCAACACACTTTTCAGAACATCGCCCGCGCCCCTGGCTTGACGGCCGGGGCGGAGGGCAAGTCGGCGCATGGAAACGACATGGACCCCCAACTTCTGAGCATCCTGGGAATCGTCCTGGGGCTCGCCACACTCATCACGCTGGCCCTGCGAGGCTGGTCGATCATCCTGATCGCGCCGATGGCCGCGGTGATCGTGCTGGCCTTCTCCAGGGTCGACCTGCTGACGGGCCTGAACGAAGACTACATGAAGGGGTTCAGCTCCTTCGCCATGAAGTTCTTCTTCCTGTTCCTTCTGGGAACGATCTTCGGCAAGGTCATGGAAGACAGTGGCGCCGCCAGGAAGATCGCCGACGTCTTGCTGAGGCTGACAGGAAAGTCGAATCAACTGCACGTGGCGATGGCCATCGTTGCCGTCTGTGCCCTGCTCGGCTACGGCGGCGTCAGCGTCTTCGTCATCCTCTTCGTCATCGTGCCGATTGCCCGCCCGCTGTTCAAGGAGATCGACCTTTCGTGGCACCTTTTCCCCGGAATCTATTTCTTCGGCGTCGCGACGTTCGTGATGTCGATGGTGCCGGGAACACCGCAGATCCAGAACATCATCCCCACCAAGTACCTTGGGACGACGGCCATGGCGGCCCCGGCCCTTGGATTGATCGCCTCGGTGTTCGTCATCACGGCGAACTACTTCCTGCTCGGGTGGATGATCAGGCGCGCGAAGCGCAAGGGCGAGGGCTACGAGGGCACGGATCCGGCGGCGGCGAAAGCCGCGCCGGGTGAGGCGAGCGGCGACAAGGCGCTCCCCAGCATCTGGCCGGCGTTCACGCCCTCTATCGTCCTGCTCGTTCTGCTGAATATCGTCCAGGTCGACATCGTCTGGGCGCTCCTCGGGGGGATCGCCGCGGGAATGATTCTTCTGAGCCGACACCTGCCCGACAAGCTGAAGACCCTGACCGGTGGTGCCACCAACTGCGCCCTGCCCGTCATCAATACCTGTGCCGATGTCGGCTTTGGCGCGGTGGTGGGATCCGTCGCCGGATTCAAGTCGATCTCGAACATGCTGTTGAGCATCCCTGGCACGCCGCTGATCTCGCTGTCGCTGGCGACGCAGCTTCTGTGCGGCATCACGGGCTCCGCATCCGGCGGTCTCGGCATCGCGATGGAGCTCTTCGCGAAGCAGTTTCTGGCGCTGGGTCTCAACCCCGAGGTGATCCACCGCGTTGCCAGCCTGGCGACCGCCGGCCTGGACGTGATGCCGCACAACGGCGCTGTCATCACGGCGCTGGCCGTCGTCGGTCTGACGCACAAGCAGGCCTACAAGCCGATCTTCATGCTGGCCGTGGTGACCCCGATTCTCACCAATGCCCTCGCCATCGTCATCGCGATGACGATCTATTGAGCACACACGACCATGACCCACGCATTCAAACGCATGCACCGGGCCAGGAGCGTTCGGCGCAAGCACCTTGTTCACGGAATCGTTCTCGCGCACCAGCACAGGCAGCGATTCCTTGCCCACGCGGGCGAGCAACTTCATGGCATGTTCAATCGGGGGCGACTCTCCCATTTGGATTAAGTGTTTCCTCCAATAGCATGAAGGATTTACTTACCTAACATCCTGCGAACATGCCGTGCACGAACAGAAAGTCTGGCATGGCCCTGCTATTCAAAGGAGGGGTGTCCTGCATCCACGACAGCGGGCCGAGGGCTGAGAACCATTCTTGATCGGGTTGAATCCCGATTTCTTTTGATCATTTCATTCAGGGAGTGCTACATACAATTTCGCGCCGGAACGTGATCACACCAGCCAACTGCCGCATGTTCGTTCAACCGGTTCTCAAGCCAGAGCCTGCTCCATCCCCACACCAGGAGATCGCAAAGATGAGTGCAATGCCCGATTCCGTAGACCAGTTTTCCGCCAAAGGGCTGTCCGCCCCGGCGAAGGTCGACCCCAGACACACAGCCGTTCTGGTCGTGGACATGGAGAACGATTTCTGTGTTGAAGGCGGTGCCATGGTTCTGCCCGGCTACGAGAAGCTGATCGGCCCTCAACTCCGCGTCATCGAAACCGCCCGCAAGGCGGGCTCGCCCATTGTCTTCATCACCGATGCACATCGTCCTGGCGTGCACCGCGACCGCGAATTTCTCAAGCGCGACCGGCACTGCATCGAGGGAACCTGGGGAGCCCAGGTGGTAGACGCACTCAAGCCTCTGCCGGATGACCACTACGTCATCAAGCGCCGCTATTCAGGCTTCTTCGGCACCGACCTGGACATGACTCTCAAGGACATGGAGGTCGACTCCGTCGTCGTGATGGGCGTCGTCACGAACATCTGCGTCCGCTCTACCGTGCATGACGCGTTCTTCCTCGGATACCGGGTGTTCGTTCCCGAGGATTGCGTCGCAGCTCCTTCGCAACGGGAGCAGATCTCGTCGCTTTTCGACATCGCCACGAGCTTCGGCTGGGTGACCGATTCGCGCGAGGTCGCCAACGCATACGACACCGGCAGCCGCATCGACAACCGATTCGAGTTCGCCTGATCGCGATCTTCCGACCCACTCACTCGCACCAACTTGACCAGGAATGCCCGCCATGTTCACGGACACCATCATCTCGCCACAGCGTCGTCGCCTCCTTCAGCTTGGAAGCGCATCCCTCTATGCGGGTGCACTTGCCCATCCGCTCTTCGCTCGAGCAGCCTCCAAGCCCATCAAGATCGGCATCCTGCAACCCTTCTCCGGGGGCCTCGAGGCGCTGGGAGAGCAGGGGTTCCAAGGTGGGAAGATGGCGATCGACGAACTCAACGAAGCCGGCGGCCTGCTGGGCCAGAAGGTCGAGTTCGTGCGTGCGGACACCAAGACGGATCCCAAGACTGCCGTTGAACGGGCACAGGAACTGATTCGCAGAGACCAGGTGGATGCCATCCTGGGGCCGCTGACGAGCGCCGAGCGAGATGCCATCCGCCCAACCATCGAAAGAGCCAAGGTCCCGCTGCTGTATGCGACAGACTACGAAGGAGGCACCTGCAGCCGCTACATCACGTGCTTCTCGGCGCTCCCCGCGGCGTGGGTGGATCCTCTGATCACCTATTCCTCGAAGAACGTCGGCAAGAAGCTATACCTGATCGGCAGCGACTACATCTGGCCCAAGCGGATGAACGAGGCTGTGCGCAAATCCGCCGGCCAGAACGGTGCCACGATCCTCGGCGAGGAGTACGTTCCCTTCGGCATCAAGGACTATTCGAGCACCTTGCGAAAGATCGAGTCCTCCGGCGCAGACACGCTGGTGGTGAGCGTTGTCGGTGCCGACGCGATCACCCTGATAAAGCAATTCCAGGGCGCCGGGCTCAAGCAGAAGGTTCGAATCCTCTTCTTCGGGTTCAGCGAGAACTACCTTGCAGGCCTGTCGACCCAGGAATCAGAAGGCATCGTCACGGTCTCGAGCTTCACCTCGACGCTCCAGAAGCCCGAGGCAGTGGCGTTCGTCAAGAAGGTTCGTGAGCGTTTCGGTCCGCAAACGATCGTGTCGAACAACCTCTACGCACACTACTATCTGACGAAGCTCTACTTCGGCGGGGTTCAGCGCGCCAACTCCTCGGACAAGGAAAAGGTGACCGATGCGATGCTGGACCAGACCATTCCGACGGCCAATGGTGACGTGCATCTCCGCGCCGGTGATCGCCACGCGGATCTGAACACCGTGATTTCCGTGGCCAAGACGGGCAAGCTCGAATTGCTCCAGGACGTCGGCCGCGTCGTAGCGCCGTCTCAATGCTCGAAGGCCTGAAGTGTCTGCCTTGCTTGAAGTCCGGAGTGTCAAGAAGCACTTCGGCGGTGTTCGCGCGCTCGAATGCATCGACCTTTCATTGGACGCCGGGCGCATCTATTGCATCGTTGGCCCCAATGGCTGCGGCAAGTCAACGCTGCTTTCGATCATCAGTGGGGAGCAGCGTCCGACCGCGGGCAGCATCTGGTTCGCCGGGAAGGAGATCACCGGGATCTCTCCGTCGCGGATCGCACGAATGGGCATCCTGCGGAAGTTCCAGGCCCCGAGCATCTTCCCAGAGCTCAGCGTTGCAGAAAACGTCGAGTGCGCGTTCATGGCAAAGCGATCCGCCATCGAACGCCTGACGACGACCCGGCACGTCGCTTCGCTCACGGAGCTGTTGCGCACGATCGGCCTTGAGCACCGTGCGGAGATGCTGGCGGAGGACCTCGCCCACGGTGAGAAGCAATGGCTCGAGATCGGCATGCTGCTGGCCGGAGACAGCGCCGTGCTTCTCCTCGACGAACCGACCGCCGGGATGACGATGCGCGAGACGCAACAAACCGTCGAGCTCATCAGGAGAATCTCCAGCGACCACGGCAGGACCGTCCTCGCCATCGAGCACGACATGAGCTTCGTCGCCGGTCTCCAGTGCGAGGTCATTGCACTGCTGCGCGGGAAGGTGCTCTGCACGGGAACCTACGCCGAAGTCAGCAGCAATCCCGAAGTCCGCGAAGCCTATCTGGGGACCGCCAGCCATGTTTGAAGTGAACGAACTCGTCGGGGGCTACCAACGCGGCAGCGAGGTCATACGCAATGTCTCGCTGAAGCTCGAGCGCGGGACGGTGACCGCGCTGATGGGGCGCAATGGCATGGGAAAGACCACCTTGATGCGCGCCATCGCCGGGCACCTCCCCCATCTCAAGGGGTCGATGCGGCTCGACGGCCAGGAGTTGATGTCGAGAGCGGCATTCGAAGTCGCGCATCTCGGCGTCGGCTACGTGCCGCAGGGGCGGGAGATATTCTCCGAATTCTCGGTCGAGGAGAACCTCCTCATGGGAATCCTCGGCAAGCCAGGTCTTTCCAGGACCTTGCCGGACTGGGCCTGGACGACGTTTCCGGTCCTCGCCGAGCGTCGCCGCCAGCGCGCGGGAACGATGTCCGGAGGACAACAACAGCAACTCGCGATCATGCGAGCCCTGGTCGGCCGACCCAACCTGCTCCTGCTCGACGAGCCTTCGGAGGGCATACAGCCGTCCATCGTGATGGAGGTCGGCTCGACGATCAAACGCATTGCGGCCGAACAGAATCTGGCGGTGCTCCTCGTCGAGCAAAACATTGATCTGGTACGCGCCGTGGCGAGCCGGTGCCTCTTCATCGAAAGCGGATCGATCTCGGACGAAGCCAGTGTCAGCGAGCTTCGTCCCGATTCCCCGCTGGTGCATCGCTACCTATCGGCTTAACCGGTGAGATGAAATGAACACAGATCTCCTCGCTGTCCTGCTCGACAGTGTCAGCTACTTCCTCGTCCTGTTGCTCGTGGCACTGGGTCTTGTCGTCATCTTCGGGCTCATGAACGTCATCAACATGGCGCATGGTGAGTTCTTTCTCGTCGGCGCCTACACCGCTGTCGCAATCACCAAGGCGGGTCTGAGTTTCTGGTGGGCTTTGCTGGCAGCCCCCCTCGTGTTGTGCGTCGTCGGCTGGATGGTGGAGATCGCAATCGTGCGATTCGTCTATCACCGATTCATCGACTCGATCCTGGCGACATGGGGCCTCTCCCTGATGCTGAAGCAGCTGATCGTCGTTGTCTTCGGACCCACCTCGCAGGGCGTAGGCGACCCGGTTGCCACCACGGTGTCCGTCCTCGGTGTCTCCTATCCAGCGTACAAGCTGCTGGTGATGGCCGCGTCCGTCGCGCTGACGACGCTCACCTTCGTACTGCTCTACCGAACCCCGACGGGCCTGATGATCCGGGGCGTGATCGCCAACCGAAAGATGGCCGGTTCACTCGGAATCAACACCCGCCGCCTCGATGTAGGCACCTTCATGGCCGGAGCGGCATTGGCGGGGTTCGCCGGTGCGGCAATGGCACCGTTGATGAGCGTCGATCCCCAGATGGGTTCGGGTTTTCTGATCCCGGCATTCCTCTCGATCCTGGTTGGCGGAACCACCAGCTTTGCTGGCGTCGTCACGGGCGCGGCGCTGATCTCGGGCGGCAATACCTGGCTTGCGGCGTTGCGGGACCCGGTATTTGCACAGATCGTCGTCTTCTCACTCGCGATCCTGGTATTCAGATTCTTCCCCAGCGGACTCCTTGGAAAGCGATAGCCATGGCCCATCATCGATCCATTTCCTCGTGGCTGACGGCACTGGTCTGGGTTGCCATCGGCGTGATCCCGCTGGTGCTTGGCGAGTGGGCCATGGCGCAGTTCGCGCAGTTCCTGACTTACGGCATCTTCGCCCTCGCCCTCGGTTTCCTGTGGGGGCATGCAGGCATCCTGTCGTTCGGCCAGGCGATCTTCTTCGGAATAGGCGCCTACTCGATGGGGCTCGTGTCGCTCGACATGCTCCCCGGCATCCCGGCGACCGCGCTCAACGGCTTTGCATTGGCCCTCGCGATCAGCGCAGCGTTTGCAGCAATTCTGGGAGCCATTCTGTTCTACGGTCGCAGCCTGTCGGGCGCGTACTTCGGCGTTGCCACCCTCTGTGGGGCCGTCATCCTGGAGATGGCCACCGGGCGATGGGACTTCGTCGGCGGGAACAACGGTCTCTTCGGAATCCCGCCCCTGACCCTTCCGGCCGTCGTGGCCGAGCACCTGAGTGACCCGGCAGCCCAGTACCTCGTGGCATTCGGCGCATCGCTCGCAACCTACCTGTTCCTTCTATGGCTGTCTCGCACGCCGTTCGGGACCGTCGTCGCCGCGATACGCGACAACGACAAGCGCGCCGCGTTCCTGGGATTCAACGTCCCGCTGCACCGGACGACCGCCCTGGTCCTTTCGGCCATGATCTCGGCAACGGCCGGCGCCCTCTTCGCCACGTTCTTCGGCTTTGTCTCGCCGACACTGATCGGGGCTGGACTGTCCACTGAAGTCCTCATCTGGGTCGCAGTCGGTGGCAGGGGGGTCCTGATGGCGGCGCTCCTTGGTGCCGTACTCGTGAGAACAGTGGAGTCGATGCTCTCCGAGCGCTTTGGCAGCTATTGGCTGCTTGTACTCGGAGCGGTCTTTGTCGTCGTGGTCGTGTTCTCCCCGGGGGGCGTCTTCGGAAGACTCTTCGCACTTCAAGTACCGAGGCGGTTGCGCACTCACGCCAACCCGCGAATCATTTGCAGCAGTGCATCCGTCGCCAAGCCTGCGGTCGGAAACCCGACCTCGACCTAGAGTAGCCAGTGCAATCTATCGGCCGGTTCAGCTCTGCGAAGGAGTGTCGGCGGCCTCCCTGGGCAATTCGAACAGGAAGAACGGGGGCGAATCCGGTCGGGTGCGCTGCAGCAGCGGCTTGGCGACGTTGTAGACCGGAATTCCATTGACCGTACGGCCTTCGAGCGTGCCGCGATGCGCATGGCCATGGAACACCGCATCCACGGCATAGCGAAGCAGCGGCTCCTCGAGCCGGCTGCTCCCGAGAAACGGGAAGATCTCGACGGGCTCACCGTCGACCGTGGCGGCGATCGGCGAGTAGTGCAGGAGCGCGATGCGTTGCCTGGTGCGCAGCTTGGCCAGCGCGGATTCCAGTTTCATGGCCTCATTGAGCGCTTCCTGCACGAACAGCTTGATGGCCGGCTCGCCCCAGGCACCCAGTGATCCCCTGCCGAAGCCGCCCGCGAAGCCCTTCACACCGGCAATGCCCACGCCTTCGATTTCGCAGGCGGTGCCATCGAGAACCCGCACGCCCGCCTTGACCAGCGCCTCCGTCACGGCCTCTGGCGTGCCGGATTCGAAATCATGGTTGCCCAGGACTGCCACGACGGGAATCGAGACGGCGCCCAGTTCGTCGACCAGCACGCGGGCTTCGGCTGCCGTTCCGTAGTCGGTGAGATCGCCGCAGAGCAGCAGCACGTCCGCCTCGTCGGCGGCCTGCGCGAAGAAGCCGCGCAAGGTTCCGGCTGAATCCTTGTGGACGTGGATGTCGCCGACCGCCGCAAAGCGGACGTGAGAAGAAGATTTTGGAATGGCCATGATGCTTCGAAGGATGCCAATGCAACTGGCAGAAGCCTCCCATGTGCAGATCGGGTCACTATCGGCGTCGCCCCGCAAGAGCCGTAGGCTCCTGCCGACGATCGGTGGAGCCCCGGTCCTCGTGGGCTGGCGCAGCGGGCGCTTAGTGTTGGCCCATGACTCGCTCTGCCGCGCCGGCGCGCTCGCTCGATGAGGAAATCGATCCGTTCGCCGCCGATTTCTATCGTGAGGCCCTGCAGGCCCTCACGCGTGCACGCATTCCCTTTCTTGTAGGCGGGGCGTTCGCCCACGCGTTCCACACCGGCATCCGGCGAGCGACCAAGGATCTGGACCTCTTCATCAGACGCGAGGACTACCAGCGCATCGAAAGGCTGATGCAGCGCCGCGGATGGCAGGTCGAGATGACCTATCCGCATTGGCTGGCAAAGGTCCGGAACTGCGAAGAGTTCATCGACCTCATCTTCAACTCCGGCAACGGCCTCGCGCCCGTCGACAAGCGATGGTTCCGGGGCAACAGCAGAACCGATACCCTGGGAGTTCCCGTGCGGATTGCGAACGTGGAGGACGCGCTGCTGTCCAAGGCCTTCCTCATGGAGCGCGAGCGATTCGACGGAGGCGATGTCGCACATCTGCTGCAGACCAATGCCGAGCGGATCGATTGGGAGAGGCTGCTCGCCAGCTTCGGACCGCATTGGCGGGTGCTGCTGGCGCATCTCACTCTCTTCGGCTACATCTATCCGGGAGAGCGTCATCGAATTCCTCCCGGCGTGATGAGCCGGCTCACGGATCGCCTGGTGGAGGAAACACACCATCCCCCCAGTTCAACCGAGCAGGTGTGTGCAGGGACCCTGCTGTCGCGCGAACAGTACCTCCACGACATCGAAAGCCTGGGCTATCTGGACGCAAGACTGACTCGCGCGACCACGATGACGAATCGGGATGTCGCGAGATGGACGAAGGCCATTCCCGGCATGCACCCCACACGTGCGCGCCCTCGGAACGGCGCCTAGTTGGCAGCCAATCGGCGGCGGAGCATGAAACGACTTGCGGATGCGATCAGCCGCCTGCAGCGTGCGGCGTTGGCGACCCCGGGCCTGGGCGTGATCCTGCTCGCCGTGCGCAACCACATCGTGCATCAGAGCGGAAATCAGGCGGGCAGCATGGCGTTCTCCTCCGTGCTCGCGATGTTTCCCCTGCTGATCTTCGTGTCCGCCATCGCACCCTACATCGGCCATCCCGGCGATGTCGCAGCGCTGGTCGAACGGGTCATGGGCTATGCACCCGAGGTGGTCCGCGATGCGATGCGACCGGTCATCGCACAGGTCCTCGCCCAACGCAACCAGGCGCTGCTGGCATTGGGCATCGTCGGCACGATCTGGGCATCCTCCTCGGGCGTGCAGGCGGTGCGCACCGCGCTCAACCGCGCGTATGGCATCGAGCAGGGCGTTTCGTTCTGGAAGGCGCGCCTCAAGGTCACGCTTTTCACCATCGTCGTCGTCATCGGCGTGATGACTGCCTTCAGTTCGATCATCGTCCTGCCGTACCTCTGGCAACTGCTGGAAGCGGGTGCGGGCGTCGGACCGGACGTGATCTGGCTGAACTACGCGGTGCGCTACGCCCTGGCCTACGTGACCCTGGTGGTCCTGTATGCGCTGGTGTACGGCTGGCTTCCCGACACCCATCAGCGGCTGGTGACGGTGCTGCCCGGCGCACTGGTGGGCGCAGCGCTGTGGGTGGGAGCCGCCGCCGTCCTTTCGTACACGCTGCGCACCGCCGGAAAGCTGGTCTTGATCTACGGCAGCTTCGCGGGCGTGGTCGCGACGTTGATCTTCCTGTACATCAGCGCGACGACCTTGATCTATGGCGCGGAGATCAACGGGGTGCTCCGCCAGGGGGCTGCCAAGGCATCGCGGCGTCCAGGTCGGCAAGTGGGCAGCCCTAGAGCATGTCTCGCAGCCGGTAATACATCATCCCCAGCACCAGCGCCGGCGTCCGCATCGGCGAGCCCCCGGGAAAGCGGCGGTGCCTGATGCGAGCGAACAGGTCGAAGCGCTCGGCCTGCCCCGCGACCGCCTCGGCCGCCAGCTTGCCCGCCATGCCCGAGAGCGCCACGCCATGCCCCGAGAAGCCTTGCAGGTAATAGATGTTGCGGCCCAGCCGACCGAAGTCCGGCGCCTTGTTCATCGTGATGTCGACGAAACCGCCCCATGCATGCGGAATCTGCAGATCGGCGAGTTGGGGAAACACCCCGAGCGCGACGTTGATCCACCTGCTGCAAGCTCCGCGGTGCTCAAGCAGTTCGAAGAAGTGCATTTGCTTGCGACCACGCCCGGCGCACGGATCCGCTTCTGAACCGCTCGCCAGGGGCCGCGGGTGCCTACGCGTTCCCGGTGCCGTTCCCCGGCGAGTTCGATGCAGCGACTGGCAGCCCCTCAGTGGGACGGCGATCCGGGCGTGGGTTCGAGCGCACGGCGGCCCTTGTCGGTCAGGCAGACGAGCATCTCGTCCTCGTCCTCGGATTCAAGCGCATAGACAAGTCCGGCCGCCTTCAGCGCGAGAACCTTGTTCTTCGAATCGTCCTTGCGGACCAGCGTGGGCAGCGGTTCCTTGCCCATCTGCGCCAGCAACTTCAGTGGCATCTCTCTTGTCTCCATTCATCGGGGGCGAAAGCCCCGGCGCACCAGTCCGCTCGCCGATCTGGCGCGGGCCGCAGATGGTGTCGTCCGGACCTGCTGGTGGAACTAGGCCCAGGGCGCGCCACGGAGTAGGACCAGGCCCACACGCTTTTGCGCTCCCTCGTTCGGCGCTTCAGCCGTGCTGTTTGGACGAGGCCGAATCGTTGGAGCGACCCCCGACCGTTTCAGAGGACGTTCCACTGCCCGCCGATTCCCGGTTTGCGTGCCTGCCGGCTTGCCTTCGTTCGGCGCGCCCATGTCGGGAACGGAGCGCATCGTGTGCAGGAATCGCACCGGCATCACGTGGGCGGGCAAAGGGCGCGGTGGCCGGCTGCCTCAGCGGCCGTTTCCACCCGGTCCGCCCCCGGTCCCGCCGGCTCCGCCACCCGATCCACCGCCAGCGGCTCCGCCGCCGGGGCCGGCACCGGCTCCGCCACCACCGGCGCCACCGGCGCCACCGCCTCCGGCGCCCGCCCCACCGGCCCCGGCTCCGCCGGCTCCAGCTCCGCCGGCTCCAGCTCCACCGGCTCCAGCTCCACCGGCTCCAGCTCCACCGGCTCCAGCTCCACCGGCCCCCGCTCCACCGGCCCCACCTCCACCGGCCCCGGCTCCACCGGCCCCACCCCCACCGGCTCCACCTCCACCGGCCCCACCCCCACCGGCTCCACCCCCACCGGCTCCACCCCCACCGGCTCCACCCCCACCGGCCCCACCTCCACCGGCCCCACCTCCACCAGCTCCACCTCCGCCGCCCCCTCCTCCGCCGCCCCCTCCACCTCCGCCAGAACCGCCGCCGCCCGGATCAGCGAGGCTGTTCGCCACGGCGAAACCCGCTGACATGGTCAAGCCTTTGGACGCGGCCATCCCGGCGGCGGATTGACCGGACGGTGCGACGGCGTCGGAAGAACCCGACGTTGGCATGCCCGGCACAGGAACGCTCACACAGATGGCCTCACCGAAGGGGTTGTACGGATCGCAGCGTGCCCCATTGCTGGCAGCCTTCCGCTCCATCACTGCAGTCTGCTTCGCTACCGTCGCTTGCGGGGCAATGGCGGACTGCTCCGGTTGAATGGGGGGCTGGATGCTTGCGACGCCCGGCACGCCGGACGCCTGACGACGCCGGCTGGTGGTGCCCGGCGCGGCCAAGGCCTGGTTCCTTTCGTTGGGCGTAGCACTCGCGCGACGCTCCCGCACTGCTGCCGGGGCTGGTGCATCGGGCGCGCCGGGAACTTGCGCATCGAAACCCTTTGACCCGGCCGTTTCGCCGGTATCGGGAGGCCGTTGCGTGCCGGGAGGATGTTCCTCGAACGCGGCGGCTTGCGGCAGAGCCAAGGCCGAAGCATCGACCTGCATCGCAAGCGCAGCCTCTTGCGGCAATGGCGTGGGCTCGAGGTGCTGGACGGCGACCGGTACGGCTGCGGCCGGCGCGGACGTCAGCAGCGAACTCTCCGCCGGTGCCGCAAGCGGAACCTGCAGAGTCTGGATCCGCGAGACCTGGCGAGGCGTCGCCTGGCTCCTGTCGCTCTTGTGGTGCAGATACCACCCCACGAAGATCGCGTTCAGCAGGACAACGCCGATCAGGAGCAACAAGACGCTCACGTCGAGTTCGGGAGGAAGAGCGAGGCGCGAAGCGAACTCCCCCTTTTTCCTGGCTCTGTGAGGTACGACGGGATACTCGCTCGTTGTCACCGCCCGCATTCGCACAGGCTGGATGACCGGCGCAGGCAGTCCGGCACCGCGTACCGGCGTTCTTGCGGCCGCCGGCGCCTCTTCTTCGAGCAGGCATCCATCCAATTCGATGCCTGCGCTTCGAACGAGGCCGAACCGCGCTGCGCATCCTCGACAGTACTTGGCCCCGTCCCGGTTTGCGGTGTGACACGTCTCGCAGATTTTCGTCATGGCAATGAGCGTGGCAGCGAGCGGAGGGCGTCTCAGGGATGGGTCGGCGGTCTGATCAGGCTGGCTTCCTGGATGCAGGCGGCGAAGTCGATCCGGGCAGTCGGCCCTTTGCACGGCCGTTAGCAGGACGATGTCTGACCGTTTGAATCGCGCTACCCACTCGGCGCAGTGCCGATCAACGCCTGCGTTCCCGCGGTGGAACCCTTCGAGATCGGTGGAGTGCGTCGGTCACTTTGATTCCCCTTGTTCATATGCTTGGGCGGGGCGTGCAGCTCGATGAGGTGCTGTACGAACGGGGTGCGCAGGCCGCTATTTCTTGCAGTTGTCCCTTGCCAGGCCGGCTGCTGGACCGGCGGAGTGTCGCTACGCAGAGGCGTGGCGCCGCTCAGCAGGCTGCGTGACCATAGGTGAACGATGGCAAGAAAAGAATCGAGCGTTCGTCTTATTTACTAACCCGAGTGCCAGTGATACTTTTGTCTCCTTTTGCGCCTGCTCGCCCTGCTACAAGGCATCACTCAGTGCCGAGCGGGTGCGCCGCGGGAATCGGTTCGTGGTCACCAAAGAATGAATGCCGCGTAGTTCGGGCTTCCGGAGGAGGGTCATCATGAAAGTGCTCGCATCCCTGTGCTTGACGGCGCTTGCAGGATGCGCACCCCCGAGCCCACAGAAGGCCGCATCTCAAGACGCTGCGATACAGAGCGCGATCCGGAGCGGGCAGCAGAACTACGAGCAAAAAGCAAGCACCTCTCCAGCCCGGCCTGCTCTCGCCTCCGGTGGGGGCGGCACTTACAGCGCCACGTCGGCTCCCCAGAAGAAGCAGATGAAGGTCTGTCGCCAGGGTGGCACGTCCCAGTACCTCGTCATTCCGACGGATACGGTCTGCCCGAGCCGCCCATAGAGCCGCGCATAGAGCCGCGCTGGAAGCGCACCCAGGAGCATCTCTGCAAGAGCGGCATCCTGACCCCATGCAAGCGGAACTAGCGGCATGCGCCTACTCGAACACGGGCGAACAGGCCGGTGGCGCCCCGCATCGATGAGGGCAACTTGGACGCCATGAAAGTCCTCGTTCCACTCCTCCTCGCCGCTGCCGCGCTCGCCGGTTGCGTGGCCTATCCCTATGACGCCGGTCCCCCGCAGGGCCAGTACTACAGCCGGCCTGCTCCACCGCCTCACGGCTGGCGGCGTGACTACGACCGCGACGGCGTGCCGGACCGCTACGACCGCCGTCCGGAGAATCCGTACCGCTACTGATGCCGGCGCTCGTGGTTCGCCGATGCGCTAGGCGCAGCCACGAACCCAGCGGGCGTAGAGGCGCGCGAGAACCGTGCGCATGCGCGCCGTTCTCGCGTCGAGGTCGCCGAGCACATCCGAGGGATCGCTGACGGCCGGATTGCCGGCGGCGAACTGCCGCCTGAGTTGCTCGCCATTGCGTTCGAGCGAAAGCGAGACGAGCGCAGGCGTCATCTCCAGGTGTGACTGCAGCATCAAGTGACGATCGCGCAGGGCGAAGGCCTGGTTCGAACAGTGATCGCTGCGTGCGATCTGCAGTGCCCCCGGCGGCGGCTGGAACGTGTCGCCATGCCACTGGAACGTCTGCACTTCTCCCCCGGCAAATTCACCCCACCAGTCGCGCGCGAGCGCACCGCTTCCCGTCTGCAGCGGCTGCCAGCCGATCTCGGGCGCGGTATGCCGCGCCACGCTGCCGCCCAGCGCCAGTGCGACCAGCTGGCTGCCGAGGCAATGCCCCGCCACCGGCAGACCGCGCGCATCGGCGTCGCGGATCAGCGCCAGTTCGCGCGCGATCCACGGCAGGCCGTCATGGACGCCCATGTAGCCGCCCATGAAGACGAGGCCGCAGAAGCCCTCGGCGCTCTCCGGCACCGGCTCGCCGTCGACGATGCGGATCACGCGCACCGCCTGGCCGAGCGATTGCAGGATGGGGACCACGGTGCCGGGGGCCCCGACTTCGGTGTGCTGGAAGACGGCAATCGGCTTCATCGCATCAGCCCGGGATTTCTTCGATACCGACGCCCAGCAGCCGGTCGAGCAGCGCGACGTCGGCGGCCAGTTCGGCGCTCGGGCCCGCATGCACCACGGTGCCCCGTTCCAGCACGATCGCCTGGTGGGTCATCTCCAGCGCGAGCACCGGATGCTGTTCGACCACGACCGATGCCAGACCCTCGCTTTCGCACAAACGCCGGATCGACCGCGCGAGCTCCTCGACGAGGATGGGCGCAAGGCCTTCCATCGGCTCGTCGAGCAGCAGCAGCGCCGGGTTGGTCATCAGCGCGCGGCCGATGGCCAGCATCTGCTGTTCGCCGCCGGAGAGCTGGTTGCCGTAGTTGGCACGGCGCTCGCGCAGCCGCGGAAAGAAGTCGTAGACCCGGCCGAGGTTCCAGGGGCCCGGCCGCGCGACGACGGCGAGGTTCTCCTCGACCGTCAGCGAGGGGAAGACCTCGCGCTCCTGCGGCACCCAGCCGAGGCCTGCGCGCACACGCAGGTGCGCGGGCCAGCGCGTGATGTCGTCGCCGCCCCAGCGGATCGCGCCGCTCGTCACGCGGGTGTTGCCCATCAGCGTTTCGAGCAGGGTGGTCTTGCCCACGCCGTTGCGCCCCAGTACGGCCAGGCTCCGGCCCTGCGCGATCGAGAAGGACAGGCGGTCCAGCACCACCGCGTTGCCATAGCCGGCGGTGACTTGATCGAAGTCGAGCATCTCAGTTCTCCATTGCGTTGTGCACCGCCCGCATCACATGCAGCCGGCACAGCCAAGACCAGGAACCCCGCGGAACCGGCTCTGCCGGGCCGCCGGGGTTGCCCCCGGAGAGGGGGTGCCCGAGCCACACGAAGTGGGCGAGGCTGGGGGCGAGTTTCATGTCAGGCATACGCGGCCCTCGCGATGGCCGCATGTGCGGCGACATGGGTGTTGCCCAGGTAGACCTCGCGCACGCGCGGGTCGCTGCCGATCTCGGCCGGCGCGCCTTCGGTGAGGATGCGGCCGGCCACCAGCACCGAGATCCGGCGCGAGAAGCGAAAGACGAGGTTCATGTCGTGCTCGATGAAAAGGATGCTGATGTCTTTCGGCAAGTCGGCGATGACTTCGAAGAGCTCGCCGCTCTCGTCCTCGGGAACGCCCGCTGCAGGCTCGTCCAGGAGCAGGATGCGCGGGCGCGCGGCGAGGGCCAGCGCGATCTCGAGCAGGCGCTGCTTGCCATAGGCGAGCTGGGCCACCGGGACGTTCGCGAGGTCGTCCAGGCGCAGGCGCACGAGCAGTGCGTGCGCCTCGTCGAAGACCTGGGTGCAGCGCTTCAACGGACGCCACCACGTGGCCGCCAGGCCTTCGCGCTCGCTGATCGCCAGCACCACCGACAGCAGCGGCGTGAGGCTCGGGAAAAGCGTGTTGATCTGGAAAGTCCGCGCCAGCCCCAGGCGGGCGCGCTGGTCGCAGCTCAGCGCGGTGATGTCCTGGTCGCCCATGCGGATCGATCCCGCCGTCGGCCGGTACACGCCGGTGAGCAGGTTGATCAGCGTCGTCTTGCCCGCCCCGTTGGGGCCGATCAGCGCCTGGCGAGCGCCCGGCTCCAGCGTGAGGTCCACGTCCGCCACGGCATGGAAGGCGCCGAAGCTGATGCCCAGCCCTCGTGTCTGCAATGCGTGCACGGCGCTCATCGGGTCGGCTCCCCGGTGCGGAAGCGCCGCGACAGCGCGCCCATGATCCCCCCGCGTCCGAGCATGACTGCGGCGATGAGGAAGATGCCGAGCCAGAACATCCAGTACTGCGGATTCATGTCGGCGAACCAGTCGTGCACCAGCATGTAGACGATGGCGCCGACCATGCCGCCATACAAACGTCCCGTGCCGCCGAGCACCAGGATGATCAGCACCTCCGCTGAGCGGTTGAAGCCGATGGATTCGATGCCCACGAACTGCGTGGTCTGCGCCAGCAGCGCGCCGGCAACACCGGCCACCGCCGCGGAAAAGGCATAGGCCATGCGAAGCCGCGCTTCCACCGGCGAGCCGATGGCCAGCATGCGCTTGCGGCTGTCGTGGATGCCGCGCAGCGCGAGGCCGAACGGCGATCGCAGCACCAGGCGCACCAGCAGGAACATGAGCAGCACGATCACGAAGGCATAGCCGAAGGCGGTCTTGCCGAACAGGTCGAACTCGAACAGGCCCAGCACCGGCCACACCACCATGCCTTGCAGCCCATCGGTGCCGCCGGTGATGACCGACAGGCGATTGGCCAGCTCGGCCAGCAGCACGCACACGCCGATCGTGATCATCAGCCGCGTGAGATCGGCGCCGCGCACCACCAGGTAGCTGAGCGCATAGCCGAGCGCCGCAGAGGCGAACAGCGCCACCAGCAAGCCGCTGATCGGTTCGCCCCACCCATGCTTGGCCAACAGCCCCGCCACATAGGCGCCGGCGCTGAAGAAGGCCGCATGGCCGACGGTGAGGATGCCGGCGTAGCCCAGGGCCATGTCCAGCGAGACGGCGAACAGGCCGAAGATCAGGATCTGGCTCATCAGGGTGAGCTGGTCAGGCAGCAGGAAGAAGCTGCCGGCCAGCGCGAGCCAGAAGGCGACCTCGGCGGCACGCTGCCTTTGCGGCGTGAGCTTCAAAGTGTTCTTCACGTGAGTCCCTTGCGAGGCACGATGCCATGCGGCCGCAGCAGCAGCATGGCGATCATGAAAACGTAGATGAGGAATGCGCCGGCTTCGGGCAGGTAGTACTTGCCGGCCACGTCCACGATGCCCACCAGCAGTGCGGCGATGAACGGTCCCGCGATGGTGCCGGCGCCGCCGACGCACACCACGATCAGGAAGTACACGAGGTACTTGAGCGGAAAGCTCGGCTCCAGACCCAGCATGCCCAGGCTCAGCGCGCCGCCCAGTCCCGCGAGGCCGCAGCCGAGCGAGAAGGTGAGGAAGAACAGCCGCTGCACGTGGATGCCGGTGCCGCCGGCGACCCGCTGGTTGTCCACCGCGGCGCGCACCATCGCCCCATAGCGTGTCTTGCCCAGGACGAGGAGCAGCCCCGCGAGCACCAGCACACCGGCCACGATGAGGAACAGGCGGTAGCGTCCCACCGCGATGCTGCCGACCGTCAGTTGCCCTTCCAGCCAGGAAGGAAGCGAGAACGGCTGCATCGTGGGACCGAAGCCCCAGGTGAAGGCGGCCACTGAGACGAACACCAGTCCGATGGAAAGCAGGACCTGGTCCAGCGGATGGGCGCGGTACAGGCGCCGGTAGAAGACGAACTCCAGCACCGCGCCGACCAGCGCCGCTGCCACGAAGGCGGCGGCCAGGGCCGGAAAGAAGCCCAGCCCCAGTCGACCCATGAGGGCGCTGGCCGCATAGCCTCCCACCATGGCGAAGCTGCCATGCGCGAGGTTGACGAAGTTCATCAGCCCCATCGTGATGGACAGGCCCACCCCGATCAGGAACAGGAGCATCCCGTAGGCCACTCCATCGAAGATAACAATAGCCATGGTGCGCAATCGAGGGACTTACTGGGCTTCCTTCGCGGGGTCCTTGACGCGATCGAACTTGTCGAACTCCACGTTGACCAGCTTGCCGCCCACCTTCTCGACCTTGCGGATGTAGACCGTCTGCACGATGTCGCGCGTGGCGGCATCGATCTCGATCGGGCCGCGCGGGCTCTCGAACGACAGGCCCTTGAGGGCTTGCATCACCTTGTCGCCCGAGGCGTCGCCCTGGGTCTTCGCCAGCGCCAGATCGATGGCCGCCATCGCGTCATAGGCCGTGACCGCGAAGTAGTTCGGGCGCAGCGAGCTGCCGAACTGCGCCTCGAAGTCCTTCACGAACTTCTGGTTCTTGGCGCTGGGATGCGCATACGAATAGTGGTGGCTGGTGACCAGGCCCAGGGCCACGTCGCCGGTGACTTCCATGAAGCTGTCATCGGTGGCCTCGCCGGTGGCGAAGAGCTTGATGCCGGCTTCCTCCATGCCGCGTTCCTTCCAGACCTTGAGGAAGGCCGGCGGCATCACGCCCGAGGGGAAGAAGAAGAACACCGCCTGCGGCCTGGCGTCCTTGATGCGCTGCACGTAGGCGGAGAAGTCCGGGTTGTTCATCGGCGTGCGCACCTCGCCGACCACCTTGCCGCCGCCCGCGGCGAAGGCTTTCTTGAACGCGGTCTCGGCATCCTGGCCCGACGCATAGTCGGCCACCACCGTGTAGGCCTCCTTGACGCCCTGCTTGAGCATGTAGCGCGCCATCGGATCGGTCACCTGCTGCACCGTGAAGGACAGGCGCGCGATATAGGGCGAGCTGCCGGTGATCGCGGACGACGCCGCGTTCATCACGAGGGTGGGGATCTTGGCCTGCGTGGCGACCGCGCCCACGGCATAGGCATTCGGGCTGAAGTCCAGCCCTGTCAGCACGCTGACCTTGTCGCGCACGACCAGTTCCTGCGCGATGCGCTTGGCGGCATCGGGCGCCGGCCCCGCGGTGTCCTTCTTGATGATCTCCACCGGGCGGCCGGCGATCTTTCCGCCGTGCTCCTTGAGGTACAGCGCCACGCCCGCGTCGAACTGGCGGCCGTAGTCGGCATAGGGGCCGGAGTAGGTGGCGATCAGGCCGATCCGCAGCGCGTCCTGCGCAAACGCAGGTGCGTGCGCAGCGGCGCAAGCCAGGATGGCTGCACCCAACAATGTTCTCTTGGTCATCTTCATCGAGGAACTCCTAGGGTTGACCGGCGAGCCGGTGGAAATCGTCGTGTCGGGGAACTGGCGGACGCCGGCCCGTCACTGAAAGGTCTTGAGGTCGAAGGACGCGTCCCGCAGTTGCCGCGGATCGATCCGCGCGCGGCGCGCGATCAGCTTCCGGCCCAGCATGTGTTCGGCCGGCCGGTTCACCGAGTGCGCTGCCACGACCGCGCCATCGCGCAGGTAGAACAGGCTGAACCGGTGCGCCTGCAGGTCGCCGCGCGCGACGACTTCATCGCCGGGCATCGGAAGACCGGCCATCTGCAGCTTGAGGTCGTGCTGGTCGCTCCAGAACCACGGCACGCCTTCGAAGGGTTGAGGCTTGCCCGCGAGCGCACTCGCGGCGGCGCGCGCGCCGTCGTTGGCCGCCTGGATGGATTCCAGCCGGATGCGCGCGGGTCCTCCGGGGAACACCGGCGCTTCGGTATTGGCGACGTCGCCGACGGCCATGACGTTCGGCGCGCTGGTGCGTCCCAGTGCATCGGTGAGGATGCCGTTGTCGCACGCGATGCCCGCCTGCTGCGCCAGCTCGACATTGGGCTGCACGCCGATGCCGAGGACGACCATGTCGCACTCGATCCGGCGGCCATCGTCCAGTTCGACGTACTCGACGCGCCCGGACGCGCCGCCCAACGCGCGCACGCCGCGGCCGAGAACGAGGTCCACATGACGCTGGCGATGGGCGTCGGCGAGGTACTCCGACATGAGCGGCGGAAAGCTGCGTGCGAGCAGCCGCGGCTGGCTCTCGACGACGGTCACGGCGGCGCCCCGTGCCGCCAGCGCGGACGCGACCTCCAGGCCGATGAAGCCACCGCCGACCACGCAGGCCCGCGTGGCTTTCGACAGCGCATCGGACACGCGCAGCGCGTCGTCGAGCGTTCGAAGGTTGAAGACACCTTCGAGGTCATTGCCGGGAACCGGCAGCGGCCTGCAACGCGCGCCCATGGCCAACGCGAGGGAGCCGTACTTCAGGGTGCTGCCGTCGTCCAGCGTCAAAGTCCGCGTTGCGGGGTCCAATGCAGTCGCCCGATGCCCGAGGCGAAGCTCGATGCCCTGGGCATCGAAGAAGTCCGCGCCTCGCAGCGGCAGCGCGTCGAGGGACGTCTTTCCGGTCAGCACCCCTTTCGAGAGCGGCGGGCGTTGATACGGCGCATGGCGTTCCTCGCCCAGCAGGACGATGGGCGCGTCGAAGCCCAGTTCGCGGGCGCTCGCAGCCAGCTGGGTGCCGGCATACGAAGCCCCGACGATGACGAGCGCGGAAGAGGCGTTCATCACACCTGGCTCTCGGGAATGCGCACGGTGAGCCCTTCGTGCGCCGGCGTGATGACGATCTGGCAACCCAGGCGGCTGCCGGGCAGGCGGTCGGAAGCAACGCCCTCGAGCAGGTCGTTCTCCATGTCGTCCGGCGGGGTCAGCCGGTCCATGAATGCGTCTTCGACGTAGACATGGCAGGTCGCGCACGAACAGCACCCGCCGCACTCGGCATCGATGCCGCGCACGTTGTGGTGGATGGCGGTCTCCATGACGCTGGCACCGACCTTGGCGTCGATGCTGCGCGTGCTGCCGTCCTTGAGGATGTAGTGGATGGTGGGCATGGGAAGAGCTCAGAACATGTCGAAGTACTCGCGGTGTTCCCACTCGCTGACTTCGAGGTTGAAGCGGGCGATCTCCGCCTCCTTGATGTGGCAGTAGTACTCGACGAAGCGCGTGCCGAGTTGCTCCGCCAGCACGGTGTCGGCGCGCAGCGCGGCGAGCGCATCGCCCAGGGAAAGCGGCAGTTGATCGGCGGGTGTTTCGTACGGGGCGTCCGCCGAAGGACCCGGGTCGAGCTGCCGCCGCATGCCATCGAGGCCCGAGAAGATCTGGGACGCGAGGTACAGGTACGGATTGGCCGTCGGCTCGCCCACGCGGTTCTCGATGCGCGTCGCGTTCTGGCCGGCTCCGCCGAGCACCCGCAGCATGGCGCCGCGGTTGTCGCGCGCCCAGATCGCCCGGTCGGGCGCCAGCGAGAAGGGGCGGTAGCGCCGGTAGCCGTTGATGGTGGGACTGGCCAGCGGCGCGGCGCCGCGTGCGTGTGCCTTGAGGCCCGCCAGGTAGTGCATGCCCAGGGGACTCAGCGCGGTGGCATCGTCCTGCGGCACGAAGGCGTTGCGGCCATCCGGCTTGCTGCGCAGCGACTGGTGCAGGTGCCAGCCGCTGGACATCACGTTGGGAATGCGCGGCCGGCACATGAAGGTCGCGTGATAGCCATGACGCTGGCAGATCTGCTTGATGGCGCTTCGCAGCAGCACCATGGTGTCCGCCGGCACCAGGCCCGCCGTCGGCCCGAACACCAGTTCGAACTGGCTGGGCCCGAACTCGATCTCCAGCGAAAGCAGCGGAAGACCCAGCGCGATCAGGTGCGAGCGCAGGAGGTCCATGAGCGGCTCCACCCGGTCGTAGCGCAGCTCCGTCAGGTACTGGTGGCCCTGCGTCAGCAGCGACACGCGCGGCGGTTCGCCGGGCTGCCCGGCATGCTCCAGGCGCAGGCTCGGGTCGTCGAGCTTGAACACGTGGAACTCGACTTCGAGCCCGGCGACGAACTCCAGGCCCATCACGTCCAGTTCGCCGACGGCGCGCTGCAGGATCTGCCGTGTGCCGAACAGGCAGGGTTTGCCGTCCGTCGTGAAGGCATCGCACAGCACCCAGCCGGTGCGCGGCGACCAGGGAAGCACGCGAAAGGTGCCCGGGTCCGGCACGATCTTGAAGTCCGCGCCGCCCTGCATGCCGGCGTTGTCGAAGCCGCCGCCGGCCGAGAACACCGGGAAGACCGTCCGGTGGGACGTGTCCTTGGCCAGCAGGGTGGAGGTCAGGTTGACCCCCTCCAGCAGTGCGTCCTGGGCGGCATGCGCGACCAGCGTCTTGCCGCGAAGCATGCCGTGCTGATCGGGCCAGGCGAAGCGGACCACATCCACTTCACCTGACTTGAGGCGCTCGATGACCTCCTGGGCCTGCTTGCGCTGGTCGGCGGACCAGAGGCCGAAGCGTTCGACGAAGCTTTCCATGATCGGCGCTCTCAGGCGGACAGGCGTGCGCACGCCCAGTCGCTGCTCCGGCGCCGCGCGAGGTCGGCGTCGCGGCAGTACGTCTCGACGTCGGCGGCGCTCGCCACGCCATCGATGGACGGCGGCCCGGTGAACGCGCTGGCCTGTTCGGCATTGGGCTGCATCGGAGGCGCGCCCCCGGCCATCGTGCTGTCGATGGCTTCGAGCAGCATGCGGCGGTAGGCGACGATGCCCTTGTCGGTGGTGCCGAGGTGTTCGCGGGTGCGGTTCTGGATCGGCCCCATCGACTCGCACGCCCACTGGTCGTGCACGTTGATGTCCATGCCCATCCCGGTGTAGGTCTGGCTCTGCTGTTCCTCGACGCTGTAGCCGTAGTTGTTGCGCTTGTTCTTGCGCGAGGTGTATTCGGGCAGTTCGATCGTGCCCAGGCGCTGCTCGCGCATCTGCTGCTTGTCGACCGCTCCGGTGAAGCTGGTGAAGATCGCATACCAGTAGCAGTGCGTGTCGTCCACCGGCACATGCCATTGGGAGATCGTCATCTCGCTGCTCATCGGGATCACGAAGGCCTGCGGAAAGACGACGTTGGTGACGCGCACATGGGTCTGCGCCTCGGAGAGCTTGCGCAGCGTGGTCAGTTGCATGCCGTAGGGCGCAGGCGCGACGCGGATCTCCGGGCAGTCGTATTCGCGCAGCACCTGGGTGATCGCCATCTCCGAGTCGGCCGAGGCGCCGCGGAACTGCTTGCCGTAGCTCTCGGAGGTGTCCTCGTCCTCGAAGAAGCGGTGCAGGAACGAGGCGTGCGCAGGGTCCATCCCCACCTCCAGCGCCTGCAGCCAGTTGCATTCCCACAGTCCCTTGAACGCGAAGGTGTGGCTGTCGGGCGCGACGAAGCAATCGAAGTCGGGGAAGGCCGGCGGCTCGCCTTCGCCGATGTACGCGAAGACGACCCCGCTCTTCTCGACGACCGGATAGGCCGACTGCTGGATGCGTGTGCAGAGCTTGCTGCCCGCGGGCTCGGCCGGCGTTTCCAGGCACTGGCCGCTGGCATCGAACAGCCAGCCGTGGAATGCGCACCGCAGTCCGCCGGCTTCCAGGCGGCCGAAGGCGAGGTCAGCCCCGCGATGGGGGCAGTCGCGATCGAGCATGCCGAGCTTGCCCTGCGGGTCGCGGAAGAGCACGAAATCCTGGCCCATGAGCTTCACCGGCTTGAGGGGCCGCGGGCCCTTCAACTCCTCGGCGAGGGCCACGGGCTGCCAGTAGCGGCGAAGCAGCTTGCCCGCCGGCAGGTCGGGCCCGACGCGGGTCATCAGGTCATTCTTTTCAGCGCTGATCATGGGGAACTCCTAGAAATTGGGGTGACTGCACGCGATTGCATGCAATGGCACGCATTGTTCGCCTGAAGATTGATGCAGGTCAATGGATGACGCGGTCGAAGCACATAAAGTCGCGGGTAAACACCTACCTTTTGATCGCCTTTTTGCGCTCATAGACGCCTCCGGGTGGTGCGCAGCTGCCAAAATCACTCGTCATGCGTCCATGTGCATGCATTAACCGGGCCAGACTCGCTTCTTTGCGTGCGATCACAGGCATGCAGATAGAATGAGTGCTCTCTATTGCATGCAGTCGCCGATATGGACTCTCAACAATCCCGGGTGCTGGTACAGCTGCGCGACATGATCCTCAAGGGCGAGTTCGTCCCGGGGGAACGTCTTGCGGAGATTCCCCTTGCCGAACGAATGGGCGCGTCACGCACCCCGGTGCGCCTTGCCCTGGGCAGCCTGGAGCACGAAGGGCTGATCGAGCCGTCGCCCGCCGGCGGCTACCAGATGCGGCGCTTCACCTCACGCGAGATCGCCGACGCGATCCGCGTGCGCGGTGTCATCGAGGGCTTCGCGGCCCGGCTGCTCGCCGAAGAAGGCGCGCCGCGCCAGTTGCTGCGGGACCTCAACGACTGCCTCGATGCCGGCGACAAGGCAGTGAACAAGCCGCAGATGGAACTGGACGACTACGCGGCGTACGTCGAGATGAACGACACCTTCCATCGGCTCATCATCGACGGCTGCGGCAATTCGACGCTCAAGCGGATCATGGAGCTGCTGGTTGGGCAGCCGTTCGCCTCGCCCAGCGCCATGCTGCCGATGCAGTCGTCCATGGAAGAAGGCCAGCAGTGGATGCAACAGGCCCATCGCCAGCACCACGCGCTGGTCCAGGCGATCGAGCGGGGCCAGGGATCGCGGGCTCAAGCCCTGGGCGAAGAGCATGTCGAGATCGCGCGCATGAATCTCGACTACGCGCTGGACCGGCCTGAGCTGGCGGCCGAACTCATGCCGGGCATCCGCCTCGTGGCCGGAAAGGGCCGGAGCTGAGCGCCAACGGCGCCGGCTAACTCTGGATGAACCCGCCCGGCGGCAGGCCGGAGGGCTGCTGCGGCTGCGCTTCGCCCATCATCTCGCGCAGCGTCGCTTCGATCATGGCCGACATCGCATCGAGCGCGAGGTCGTTGGGCTCGGTGCCGAAGGGCTCCTCGATCTCGGCGCTCAGGGCTTCGAGCGCGAAGAAGGTGTAGGCGATGAAGGCGACGATCACCGGCGTCATCGGCCCGATCGCATCCACCAGCCCGAAGGGCAGCAGCACGCAATACAGATAGATCGTGCGGTGGATGATCACCGAGTAGGTGAACGGGATCGGCGTGCCCGCGATGCGCTCGCAGCCGCCCAGGGCTTCGGTCAGACGCCCGAGCGGCACTTCCATGGCCTGCACGAGCGCGGGCGGGACCTGCCCTGCCCTCCGTCGATCGGCCAGCCACTCGCCGGCCATCAGCAGCAGCATCGCCGGCTTGTAGCGCGCGGCCTGCACGCGGGCGCAGTCCTGCGGCGCGAGCAATCGTTCCAGATCGGCCTTCGCATCGGTCGTGCGCAACTGATGCCGCAGCGCATGCACGAACGCGATCAGCCGCGCGGTGAGCGTCGGCACATCCGACGGCGCATCGGCCAGCGTCAAAGCCTGCCGCACCAGCGCACGCGTCTCGTTGAGCAGCGTGCCCCAGAGCGTGCGCGCCTCCCAGTAGCGCGCGTAGCTCGTGCTGTTGCGAAAGCCCAGGAAGATCGCGAGCGTCAACCCGATCAGCGAGAACGGCACGAAGTTGAGCGGGATCTTCCATGCGAACACGCGGCCGTGCAGCACGGTGACCAGGATCGCGAACGCGGTCGTCCCGATCAACTGCGGCAGGATGACCGGCAACACCGAGCCACGCCAGACGAAGAGCATGCGAAACCAGTTCGGGCGCGGGCGGACGATCATGCGCCCGATTCTCCGGCGAATCGGCGCCGGTGCAGGCACGCAGGACAACGCGCCCGGTGCCGTCATATTTCTGTCACCCCGACTCATGACCATTGCGACTTTTGTCTACACGAGGAGTTGTCATGAATTGGAGGAAGGGACTGTTCGCTGCCGCCTGTGTGGCGAGCGCACTGGCATGCACCACCGCCCAGGCGATCGATCTGATCGCCATCGGCACCTTGCCCGGAAACGGCGCCGACCATTCCGGCCAGAGCCAGCTGCTCGAGAACGGCGTGCGCGCCGACCTGCTCGGCGGCATCGGCTCGGGCCTGGCCTGGGCCGGCGGCAGCACCTTCCTGGCGCTGCCGGATCGCGGCCCCAATGCGGTCGCCTGGAACGCCACGGTCGACAACACGACCAGCTACATCCCGCGCTTCCACACGCTGCACCTGCACCTGAAGCGCCAGCCGGACAGCGCCAGCGGCCTGCCCTTCACGCTGCAGCCGGTGCTCGCGCAGACCACGCTGCTGTACAGCCGCGAGCGGCTGCACTACGGCGGCGTGGTGGCCGGCTTCGGCGCCACCCCGGCCAGCAATACGCGCGGGCACTACTACTTCTCGGGCCGGTCGGACAACTTCGAAGCCTCCACGCCTTCGTCGGACGCGCTGGACGCGCGGCTGGACACCGAAGGCATCCGCCTTTCGCGCGACGGCAAGAGCGTGTTCATCTCCGACGAGTACGGGCCGTACCTCTACCAGTTCGACCGCCGCACCGGGGAGCGCCTGCGCGTGTTCACGCTGCCCGCGATCCTGGCGGCGAGCCACAAGGCGGCAACGGGCGCCACGGAGATCTCGGGCAACACCACGGGCCGCGTGGCGAACAAGGGCATGGAAGGCCTGGCCATCTCGCCGGACGGCAGGACGCTGTTCGGCTTCATGCAGAGCCCGCTGATCCAGGACGGCGGCGACGGCGGCCGGGCCAACCGCATCGTCGCGGTGGACATCAAGACCGGCGCGACGACGCAGTACGCCTACGACAACTACCTGGCCGACAAATCGAAGGCCTACAACAGCAGCGAACTGCTGGCGCTCAACGACCACGAGCTGCTCGTGCTCGAACGCGACGGCAAGGGCCTTGGCGATGACAGCAACGCCGATGTGAAGCGCATCTACAAGATCGACATCCAGGGCGCGGCCGATGTCTCGGGGTTGACCGGCCAGGCCGCGCTGCTGCAGAAGGCACCTGCCAAGACTCTCTTCCTCGACATTGCCGCGGCCCTGAAGGCGCACGGCCTGACCGCCGCGCAGATCCCCGCCAAGCTCGAAGGCATGGCCTTCGGCGAGGACGTGTTCGTGGACGGCGTTGTGAAGCACACGCTGTACGTCGCCAACGACAACGACTTCCTCGCCACGACGCCCGGCGGGCTCGCCAATCCGAACCATTGGTTCGTCTTCGCATTCACCGACGCCGACCTGGGCGGCTCGCGCTTCGTCAACCAGCGCCTGCAGAGCGACCAGGACCGCCGCGGGGACGACGAAGACGACGACAGGCAATGAGCGCGCTCGGCCGGCGCTGAACGAAAGCGCCGACCAGCGCCGGCGAGCATGCGCGCCGCGCCGTCCCCTTGGGGAATCGCCTTCGGGCGTATAAAGCGTGCCGGAGAAGCACGCCTCTTGAAAATCATCATCCTCGGCGCAGGCCGCATCGGCGAGAGCGTAGCCGGGACGCTCGTATCGGAAGCCAACGACATCACCGTCATCGACACCGACGCGGCGCGCCTGCGCGAGCTCGAGGAACGCTTCGAGCTGCGCGGCGTGGTCGGCAGCGGCATCGAACCCGACGTGCTGGCCGAAGCCGGCGCGCGCGACGCCGACATGCTGATCGCCTGCGCCGCGCGGGACGAGACCAACCTCGTCTGCTGCAAGATCGCCTGCCAGCTCTTCAACATCCCGACGCGCATTGCGCGCGTGCGCTCGGATGCCTTCAAGGAAGGCAGTCCACTGCTCGGCAAGGATGGCTTCGCTGTCGACGGCGTGATCTGCCCCGAGGAATCGCTCACGCGCTACATCGGCAAGCTGGTCGAGTATCCCGAGGCCCTGCAGGTGCGCGAGTTCGCCGAGGGGCTCGCGTGCCTCGTGGCGGTGCGCGCGGTGGCCGGCGCGCCGCTGGTGCGCCACAGCATCGCCCAGCTGCGCGAGCGCGTGCCGGATGCGGACATGCGCATCGTCGCGATCTACCGCCGCTTCGAGAACGAACCCGACCGCTTCATCTTGTGCGAAGGCCACACGCTCATCGAGCCCGGCGACGAGGTGTTCGTGCTCTCGGCGCGCGAGCACCTGAAGGCGGTGCTGTCGGCGCTGCACCGCTACGACACGGACGACCAGCGCGCGGTCCAGCGCATCATGATCGCCGGCGGCGGCCGCGTGGGCCTGCGGCTGGCAAGGCAGCTCGTCGACACGGGCCGCAACTACCAGATCAAGCTGCTGGAGCGCGACCCCGCGCGCTGCGTGCAGCTCGCCTCCGAGCTGCCGTCCAGCGTGCTGGTGCTGCACGGCGACGGCACCGACGAGGACCTGCTCGACGACGAAGGCATCGAGAACATCGACCTCTTCCTCGCCCTCACCAGCGACGACGAGGACAACATCATGGCCAGCCTGCTGGCCAAGCGCATGGGTGCGACGCGCGTGCTGGCGCTGATCAACCGCCGCAGCTATGCCGACCTGATGCACGGCACCCAGATCGACATCGCGCTCTCGCCCGCGCAGACCATGCTCGGCGAGCTGCTGACCTACGTGCGCCAGGGCGACGTGCAGGCGGTGCACAGCCTGCGCCGCGGCGTGGCCGAAGCGCTGGAGATCGTGGCGCGCGGCGACCGCAAGACCTCGCGCGTGGTCGGCCGCCGTGTCTCGGACCTCCGGCTGCCGAAGGGAGCACAGGTCGGGCTCATCATGCGCGGCCTGCCGGACCTCGCCATCGGCGCGGCGGCGGACGGCGGCGCGCCGCCCGCGCCGGCGCAGGTGATCATCGCGCGCGGCGACACCGTGATCGAGAGCAACGACCACGTCGTGATCTTCGTGCCACGAAAGCGCCAGGTGCGCGAGGTGGAAAAGCTCTTCCGCGTGAGCGCCACCTTCTTCTGAGACGCCGGCCGCCCTCATGAGCGAATTTCTTCCGGTGCTGCGCGTGCTCGGCGCGCTGATCACCTTCTTCTCGCTGGGCATGTTCGTGCCGTGGGTCATCTCGTGGACGCACGCCGACGGCCTGCGCCATGTGTGGGCCACCTCCGCAGCCATCGCGTTCGTCTGCGGCGCCGCGATGTGGCTCGGCCTGAGCCGCCACAAGCGCGAGCTGCAGCCTCGGCACGGCATCTTCCTGGTGTCGTTCACCTGGGTGCTGCTGCCGCTGATCGCGACGCTGCCGCTGATGTGGTCGCTGCATGCCGTCGGCCGGCCGATCAACTTCACGCATGCCTACTTCGAGGCGGTGTCGGGCCTCACGACCACCGGCGCGACCGTGCTCGCGCAGCTCGACGAGCTGCCGGTGTCGATCAACGTGTGGCGCACCTTCCTGCAGTGGATCGGCGGCATGGGCATCCTGGTGCTGGCGGTCGCGATCCTGCCGCTCCTGGGCGTGGGCGGCAGCCAGCTCTTCAAGGCCGAAGTCGCCGGGCCCATCAAGGACAGCAAGCTCACCCCGCGCGTGAAGGAGACCGCCAAGGGCCTCTGGGGCATCTACGCGGCCTTCTCGGTCGTATGCTTCCTCGCATACTGGGCCGGCGGCATGAGCGCGATCGACGCGATGATGCACATGTTCACCACGGTGAGCCTGGGCGGTCTCTCGTCGCACGACGCGAGCTTCGCGTACTTCCACTCGGCGGTGCTCGAAGCCGTGGCCGTGCTCTTCATGCTCGCCGCGAGCTGCAACTTCGCGCTCTATTTCATCGCGGTGCGCAAAGGCACCTTGCACGGCTTCTGGCGCGACCCCGAGATGCGTGCCACGCTGGCCACGCTGATCGGCGGCGGTGTGGTGGTGGCGGCGGTGCTGTGGGCCAAGGGCGTCTACGGGCCGCTGGATGCGCTGCGCCACGGCATGTTCCACACGATCTCGGTCGGCAGCACCACCGGCTATGCGACCGTCGACTACCTGCACTGGCCGGTGTTCGCGCCGATGCTCATGCTGCTGCTCTCCGGCGTCGCGACCAGCGCCGGTTCGGCCGGCTGCGGGATCAAGATGGTGCGGGTGCTCATCCTCGTGAAGCAGGCGCGGCGCGAGATGACGCGCCTCGTGCATCCGCGCGCGGTGCAGCCGGTGACTCTCGGCAGCGTGGTGATCGACAACCGCGTGATCTTCTCGGTGCTCGCCTTCATGCTGGTCTACGGCGGCACCACGATCGCGCTCGGCATGCTGCTGGTGCTGACCGACCTCGACCCGGTGACCGCCTTCAGCGCGGTGATCGCCAGCATCAACTGCACCGGGCCGGGGCTCGGCAGCGTCGGGCCGGCGGGCAACTTCGGCGCGCTGACCAACTTCCAGGTCTGGGTCTGCACCTTCGCGATGGTGCTCGGGCGGCTGGAGATGCTGAGCTTCATCGCGCTGCTCACGCCCTCGTTCTGGCGCAAGTGAAGCGGCTCAGCAGGTCACGCCGCCGTCGATGACGAGGCTCTGCCCGGTCATGAACGCACCGGCCCTGGATGCGAGGAACACCGCCGCGCCGGCGATCTCGTCGGGCTCGCCGATGCGGCGCAGCGGCGTGGCGGAGGTGCGGTGCTGCAGGGTCTGCGGATCGTCCCAGAGCGCACGCGCGAAGTCGGTCCTGATGAGCCCCGGCGCGATGCAGTTCACGCGCACGTTGTGCGGTCCGTATTCGACCGCGAGGTTGCGCGCCAGCTGGAAGTCGGCCGCCTTCGAGACGTTGTAGGCGCCGATCACCGGCGAGCCGCGAAGGCCGCCGATCGACGACACGATGATGATCGCGCCGTCCTTGCGCTCGATCATCTGCGGCACCGCGAAGTTGATGAGCCAGTGGTTGGCGATGACGTTGTTCTCGAGGATCTTGCGGAACTGGTCGTCCTCGATGCCGCCGAGCGGGCCGTAGTAGGGGTTCGACGCCGCATTGCACACCACCACGTCGACCCGGCCGAGCCGGCGCGTGGTCTCGTCGACCAGATGGCGCAGGTCTTCCTTGGACGAAATGTTGGCCGGGATCGAGATCGCCGCGCCCTCGCCGTGCGCGGCGTTGATCGCATCGCGCACCTCGTCGCACGGCTGCGGCTTGCGCGACGAGATCACGACCTTCGCGCCGTGCTCGGCCATGCGTTCGGCGATCGCACGGCCGATGCCGCGCGACGAGCCGGTGATGATGGCGACCTTGCCGGCCAGCGAAAACAAGGGGGCGGACGTGGACATCGGTGTCTCCTTCTCGGGTGTTGGGTTCGCCCGATTGGAACCCACCTCCCCCGGCGCGCCCGTCGCCTACTTGTCTCGCTCGCGGATGCCCTTCCAGGTCTGCTCGTACGCCTCGGTGAGCCGCTGGTACTCGGCGAAGCCGTCGCTGGCGATCTGGTCGCGGCGCGTCTCGAAGTCCGGGCTGCGCTCGGCGAACTCCAGCTTCTCCTTGAGGTCCCTCAGGTCGCTGCAGTAGGTGCGCAGCGCGATCCACAACTCGCGCGGCGCATAGAAGGTCTTGACGAGCGTGACCAGCGTCGCGACGGCGCTGAGCACCAGCACCACGTTCGTCGCGACCGCGCCCAGGCCGGTGCCGCCCGCCACCTGGAAGCCGGTGATCACGGTGATGGTGGCGGACAGCAGCGCGATCGCGAGCTGCGTCACGAAGCTCGACACGCGGTACCAGTTGGCGCGCGGCTCGCGGTCCCGCAGCTGCGCGTCGATGATCTGGTAGACGTACTGCAGCTGGCTGGCCTGCGGCACGGGCGCGAGCGCCGCGACGCGCGGCGGCGAGGCCTCGAGGGCGGGTTCGACCTGCTGCGGCAGGTCCGAAGGATCAGCGGCCATGGTCGGCTCCTTCCTCGTTCCGGTCGACCGGAAGTGTCCGCATCATCGAACCGGGGCGCAGGCAGCCCAATACCCCGAATGGCCTAGGGATTGACACCCCGCCCGAAAGGCTCAACGATGCCCTTCCCCACTGCGCGAGGAGACGGCGATGCAGAAGAAGGTCGGTGTCGAAGCCATCCATGTGCGTTCGGGAACCACGACGCAGGCGAACAACATCCTCGCCACGCTCGACCTCGGGCATCCGGTCGAAGACCTGGAAGACGGGCCTGCCGGCTGGATGCACGTGCGCACCGAGGTCGACGGCAGGGAGGTCGAGGGCTTCGCCGTCGGCGAACTGCGCAAGACCGCCGCCTGGAACCCGCCGCCGCAGCCCACCTTCCGCCCGCTCGAAAGCGATGCACGCGAGGCGCTGGCCGATGCGGCCATCGCGCAGTGGATCCGCTTCGACCGCGGCGAGGGGCTGGAAAGCAGGGAGCCGTTCAGCAGCTTCATCGGCGCGATGTGGAAGCACTTCGGCGAGAAGTTCACCGGCAAGGACCACCAGATGCCCTGGTCGGCGGTCGCGATCTCGCTGATGGTGCGCAATGCCGCGGCCAAGGGCTTCGCGGCCTACGGCAACTTTCCCGAATCGACGGGGCACGCACGGTACATCTGGTCCTCGATCCGCGCGATGGCGAGCGGCGACACGACGGCCCCCTTCTGGGGCGTGCGCCGCAACAATCAGAAGCCGCTGGTCGGCGACATCGTCGCGAACTGGCGCAACGAGCCGCACAGCTACGACCAGTTCCTGGCCGCGCAGGCGAACCCGCAGTGGCCGAGCCACACGGACATCGTGGTGGCGGTCGGGCCGAACATGTGCCTGGCGATCGGCGGCAACGTCCGCAACACCGTCTACGCCACGCGCTACCAGCTCGACAACGGCGGCTTTCTTGCGCCCAACCAGCGGATCGTCGATGGCAAGCCGGTCGGCGAAGTGATCGCGCTGATGTCGAACCGGGCC
The DNA here is from genome assembly GCF_037889935.1 of Variovorax ureilyticus. Taxonomy (NCBI): domain Bacteria; kingdom Pseudomonadati; phylum Pseudomonadota; class Betaproteobacteria; order Burkholderiales; family Comamonadaceae; genus Variovorax; species Variovorax ureilyticus. The sequence goes on along the minus strand of NZ_JBBKZU010000013.1, from coordinate 96,565 downwards.
TGACGCATCCCTCGCGCCGGGCCCTCCACCGGCTGACCCCTTTACATGCAGGCGAAGCTCTCGGCCTTCTCGATGTCGCCGATGCCCTTGTAGCGCGCCACCTTCGGATAGGCGCACAGCGGACGCGTACGGTTGGCGGCCCAGGTCGCGGGCACGTCCGTATTCACGCCGCCGGCGTTGCCGGCGCCCCGCGCGGAGGCCACGACCGACTCGACGATCTGGCCCTTCTCGACCCAGTTGACCAGCGGCGTGAGCATGTCGAACTGGTCGGTGGCCGGACCGCCGCTGCAGTGATTCATGCCGGGAACGCGGTAGAAGCGGGCGAAGTCGGATGCGTCGCCGTTGTTCGCCGCCGCGAGTTCGTCGTACCAGCGCTGCGTGTCGTCGCTCGAGAAGATCGGATCGCTCGTGCCGTGGTAGGCCATCACCTTGGCGCCGCGCTTCTTCAGCTTGCTGAGGTCCGAAGGATTCGGCGGCGTCATGAACGACAGCGAGTTCTCGGTGTAGAGCGAGTTCGTGGAAGTGATCTTCGCGAGGATCGTGTCGATGTTCGACGTGAGCGTGAAGGTCGCGCCGTTGAAACCCGCCTGGCTCTCCGGCGGCACCTGCCAGATGAAGCCGACCGCACCCGAGTCGAGGTTGAGCGAGTTGCTGAACTTCCAGACCGCCCAGCCATTGGTGCCCAGCCCGGCATCGAACGGGAAGCTCGAATAGATCTTCTTGCCCTTGCCGTCGAGTGCACCCGCGAAGAGCTGGCCGATGCGCTGCTTCTGGGCCGCCGACAGGCAGGTGCCGTCGCGCGAAGCGCTGCAGGTGGGCACGTCGCGCTGGATATTGAACGCCGCCTGGCAGGCCGCGGTGTCCTGCACCAGCCCGTCGATCGCGCCGTCGAGCGCATCGCACCTGGCGAGCACCGCGTTCGAAACCATGGTCCGTTCGGCCTGCGTGAAGGCGGTGCCGAGGTTTGCCGCCGTCATCGCCGTGGTGTCGGCGAGCGCGTAGTAGTTCTGCGCCCCGACGATGTTCGCCGCGGCAGCCAGGGGCAGGCGGAAGCCCGGGTCGCCGACGAGGAAGCCGTCGTAGTCGTCCGGGTAGCGCGACATCGCGACCATGGTGTGGCGGCCCCCGTTGGAGCAACCGCCGAAGTAAGAGCGGTCCGGCCCCTTGCCGTAGGCCGATGCGATCAGCGTCTTGGCCATCGGCGTGAGCTTGGCGACGGCCTGGTAGCCGTAGTCGAGACGCGCCTGTGGATCGAGGCCGAAGAACGGCGTGGGCGCCTGGTGGCCGGCATCCGAGCTGATCACCGCAAAACCCAAGTTGAGCGCGTTATTCAGCCCGCCGCCGCCGCCCACCGGGCCCGTCGCGGTGACCACGCTGCCGTCGACGCCGCCATTGGCCTGGTAGAAGAAGCGGCCGTTCCAGTTGGCCGGCAGGCGCATCTCGAAGCCGACGGCATAGGGCTGCCCGTCGACCGGGCCGGTGCGCGAATACATCGAGCCTTTCACCTGGCAGTGAGCGCCGACCGGCTTGCCCGCCACGGTCAGCGTGCCGGCGGCGATCGAGCTGGCCGAGGTGATCGTGGTGTTCGCGAAGGCGAAGCCGGCGAGCGAGGCGCAATCCTTGAGCGGCGCTCCCGTCGCGACACCGAGCCCCGGCAAGGCGCTCTGCGTTGGAATGAAACCGCTGCTGCCGCCGCCACCACCACAAGCGGCAAGCAACGTGGCGACGAGGGCCAGGGGTGCGGCTGATATTGTCTTCAAGCGTGTCTCCTTTGACGTATGCATGGCGTCCACTAGTTAATCTAATTAACTATGTGAGGTAACCAATACATGGTTTCCACTGAGCACAAGCGATACGCGACGGAGTTGACCTGCGAAAAAAGTTCAGCGATAGAACAACAAGGCGCAACGCGAGAATACCGCCGATGCCAAGGAACAAAAACGCTCCCCTCGATGCCACGCCTGCGGGCCGGCTGGTCGAAGCCTCGTTGCACCGGGTGTTCGGTTATCAGCTCGCGCAGGCGACCATCGTCACGGACGCGGTCTTCACCGAGCAGGTGGGCGGGCCTCACGAGCTGCGGCCGGTGGAATACACCGTGCTGGCGCTGATTCACGAGAACCCCGACGTTTCGGCTGCACGGCTCGCGAAGGCGCTCGCGGTGACCGCGCCCAACATCGCCGCATGGATCGACCGGCTCGAGAAGCGCGGGCTGATCCGCCGTATTCCGCACGCGACCGACCGGCGCGCGCAGCACCTGCGCACCACGCCGGCGGGCGCGACGCTGGTGACCAAGGCCACGCAATCGGTGCTGGGGGGCGAGGAAGAAGCGCTCGCATCGCTCACGCAGGGCGAGCGGACCATCCTGATCGAGCTGCTGCACAAGGTCGCGAACTGCCGCCGCGCCTGAGGCCGCCGGCCGCGCTACTCCAGCACGCCGAGGTCCACGACCTCGAAGGCCCAGAACCCCAGCAGCACGTGGGACACCGAGACCCCGATGAGCCCGCCCTGCCGCGCATAGAGCCAGCCCCAGAACAGCCCCGCGACGAAGGCAACGACCGCCAGCCCCGGCGACACGTACAGGTGAGCGGCCGAGAAGATGATGTTGGCGCCGACGATCGCGAGCCAGGTGCTCCAGCGGCCGGTGAGGAAGTGCGACAGCGGCCCCTGCACACCACCGCGATAGATCAGTTCCTGGAAAGGCGCGAAGACCACGTAGGCCGCGGCCAGCCACGGATTGAAGCCGTTCCCGGTCGACGCGGGCGAAAACATCCGGATGAGCGGCTGTCCGTGCATGGCCGGCACCCAGGTCACCAGCGTGAGCTTGAGCAGCACGGTGGCGGCCATCAGTGGCAAGGTGAAGAGCACCGCCTCGCGCACATGCGAGCCGGCGTTTTCGGTCGTCAGGCCGAAGAAGCGGGCGGGGTATCGCGACACCCGCACGAACACGAACAGGATCGCGCAGCACACGAAGATCGCGGGCACGGTGACGAACTCGCTGTGTCCGAAGGTCTCCTTCACCCGCATCGCGGTGCCGAGCACCCACGTGTACAGCGTATAGGCCATGATCAGCAGCAGCGTGAAGCGGCCCATCACCGCGCGGGTGCGCTCCTGCGCCAGGCTCCGGTCGGCGGCGGCCGCGGCGTTGGCGCTGGTGACGCGCAGGCGTTCGGCCACGAGCGCGCCGATGTCCATCAGCACCGGCACCAGCGAGGGCCGCGATTCGGCGAGGTGGACGATGTCGGACAGCGGCAGCGAGAGGCCGCGCACTGGGCCCTCGGCGCGCACGGTGGCGGAACGCGGCACCACGTCGAACAGGGCCATCTCGCCGATCGAATCGCCGGGCCCGACGCGGTTGATGAGGTGCTCGTCGCCGTTCGCGCCGCGCTTGAGCACCTGCGCCTCGCCATGCTCGATGAGGAGCAGTTCTTCCGGCGTGTCGCCTTCGCGCACGAGGTCGACGCCGTCGGCGTAGTCGACCCAGCGGGTGCTGCGGGCGAGCGCCGCGAGGTCGTCGGTGCTGCAACGGCGGAAGATCGTGCAGCGGCCGAGGAGCGCCCTGGCGCTCTCTTCGGGTCCGGCGGCGTTCGCGGTGTCGGGTTGGTCGGTCATCGTCACGCGGCCACCCTGTCCTGCCGCGGCAACCGGAGCACCGCCGGGGCGCAGAGCAACATCAGCGCGCCGACCACGCACAGCGCCATCTCGATCGCCGCGCGAGCATCGGCGCCCCGCCCCGCGATGTGGCCGACGGCGACGCTTCCGGCCAACAGCCCGACATCGGTCAGCCACGCCACGGCGCCCTGCGCCAGCCCCTGCGCATCGCGCGGCAGCGCACGCGCCGCGGCATAGCGCAGCGGTCCGCCCGAAAGCATGCCGATGCCGAAACCCAGCGCCGCGCCGCCGGCCATGAAGAAGCCCGGCCCTGCAGGCGCGACCACCACCACCAGCACGCCCGCGATCGCGCTCGCGAGGCCGGTGACGACCAGCGGGCGCGATCCGACGCGATCCAGCCAGCGGATCACGCACGCGGTGGCGAACAGGCCGCCGAGCAGCAGCGGCACCATCAGCGGCGCGGTGGCGGTCATGCCCAGCCCCATCCGCGTGGCCGCGACCGTCGGCATCCACACCAGCGCGGACTGGCCGGCGCCGGTGCCGAGCGCCAGCAGGATGGTGGGCAGCATCGGCCGGCTGAAGGCCAGCCACCACGGCGCCGGCCGCTGTGCGTCATGCGAGGCGGCCGAGCCCGGCAGCGGCCAGGCGAGCGACAGCAACGCGAGGCAGGCGCCCAACGAGAACGCGCTGCGCCAGCCCAGTTGCAGCAGGAACGGGGTGCCGATGGTGGCTGCGACGTAGGTCAGTCCGTAAGCCATCGACACCTGTCCGAGCAGGCGGCCGTGCTGCTCCGGCGGCCAGTGCGTCACGATCACCGCCGCCACCAGCGGCAGCAGCGGGCCATGCGCCAGCCCTTGCAGCGCCCGCGCGACCAGCACGCCCTCCGGGCTGGGCAGCACGCTCGCGAGGCCGCCCGCGATGACAGCCAGCATCAGGCTTCCGCGAAGCAGCCGCGTCGCGCCCACGCGGCGAACGGCCAAAGCTGCCAGCGGCACCGCCACGAGCGTCGCGGCGACGAACACCGACAACAGCCACGAAGCCCCTTGCGCCGAGGCGCCGGTGGAGGCGCGCATCGCCGGCAGCACGTAGCTGATCGCACCGGCCTCGAAGCCCGCGGCGATCGCCGCGCCGAGGAGCGCCGCCATGCGGCGCGATGTGTGGTCCGCCGATGCGGCATGCATCGGGCCCACTGCCGGCGGCATTCGGGCATCGATCTTCGGTTCCACGGGCTCGGGCATGGGGCGCAGTGTAGGGCCGGCCTCATGCCCTATGCTTGCGGCCCATGTCCCGGACCATCTTCGACACGCCACTGCTGGAGCCGGCGCTGAGGTCCACGTCCCGTGGCGTGCTGCGCGTGCTCGGCTGGAAGGTGCACGGCGAGCTGCCGGCGCGCGCGGTGCGCTGCGTCGTCATCGCGGCGCCGCACACCAGCAACTGGGACTTCCCCTTTACCCTCCTGGCGGCCTTCGCGCTGCGCATGCGCATCCGCTGGATGGGCAAGGCTTCGCTGTTTCGTCCGCCTTTTGGCGGAACGATGCGCTGGCTGGGCGGCATCCCTGTGCATCGCGAGCGGTCCAACAACCTGATCGCGGCATCGGTCGAGGCCCTCAAGTCGGCCCCCGGCCCGCTCCAACTGGTGGTGGCGCCCGAGGGCACGCGCAGCCGCGCTCGCCAATGGAAGGCCGGCTTCCATCACATCGCGCGGGGTGCCGGTCTGCCGATCCAGCTTTCGTATCTCGACTGGGGCACGCGGACCTGCGGCCTTGGCCCGTTGGTCGACCCGACCGACGACGTCGAGGGCGACATCGCCCGCATCCGGGCCTTCTACGCGCCTTTCCGGGGACGCAACGTCGATCAGTTCGACGCAGGCTGAGGCAGCGCGGCACTGCCTCCGGGGCGGCTACTTGTAGAAGACCTCGACCTTGCCCTTGAGCTTGATCAGCAGGGGCTGGCCCTTGCGATCGAGCGCCCGGCCCGCCGGCACCTTGATCCAGCCTTCGCTGATGCAGTATTCCTCGACGTCGCTGCGGTCCTTGCCGTTGAAGCGGACGCCGATGTCGTGCTCGAAGAAGGCGGGGTCGTGGTGCGGACTGCGTGGATCGACCGAAAGATGATCGGGCAGCGGCGGCGTTTGTCGTGCGGAATCGGACATCGATGAAGCGACGGAAAAGTGGATCTTGGCCCGTAGTGTGACAGCGTGATCCGCAGCGGCCCCTCCCCACGTTCACGGAACGCGCCCGGAACGCGAAGGCGGGGCGGCCGTCCGCTACAGCGACAGCAGACGATGCAGGAACGAGCGATAGCGTCGCAAGGCCACCCGCAGGTCCTCGGTCGAGACCGGGCCCGCGTGCGCGACCTGCGCCTCGACGCGACCGCGTTCTCCGCGGAAGGTCTCGCTCAGGCTTTGCAGGACACGGTTCACCAGATCGTCGGCATCCTTCACCGCCTTGCGAGGATCGTCCACGAAGCCGATCTGCACGGCGTCCCAGCCACGGCGGAAGTCAGCCGCGACATCGGTCGCGAAGAGCGGCTCGAGATCATCGGCATCTTCCTGTCTGCGTGGCGTGGCGGGCCGTCCATCGGTCCTGGCATTCGTCGCATCCCTCCGTTCGACCGCCGGGTCGTCGGGTCGGTAATCCTGATCGGGAGCCCGGCCCTTGCTCGCCGGCAACGTCTGCACGTCGTCGGGCGCCACGGCTGCGCGCGGCGCTTCGGCGAGCGCGGTGGCTTCTTCCGCCTCGAGCTCCGAGGTCTGTCTGCGCTTGGAATCGAAAATCATGATCGCACCTCCGCCGGGCGGGCCGGCCGTATTGAATGAATGGGTACTGCGCCGGGGCGCTGTTCGGTGACTTCCAGCAGGTCGTCGAAAAGCGCGCGGTAGTGCACCACGGCTCTGCGCAGTTCCTCGGTCTCGACCTGGCCGTCCAGATTGCGCCGGCGGATCTCCTGCGCCGCCCGGTAGTGGCTGACCACGCCAGGGTGATCGACCGAGATGTCCGCAGCCCGGTGTTCGAAGTCCGCCATCGGATAGCCGCGCTTGACCAGCAGCTCGCGCACCAGCGCATCGGCCTTGTCCACAGCGAGTTGCGGGTGATCGACGAATTCGGCCTGCAGTGCCGTCCATTCGTCACTGAAGCGCGCCGCGTCCTCGGGTGTCAGCGGAACGATCGTCAGGCGCTCGACGCGTGCCTGGCGCTGCTGCAGCTCGGCTTCCGCCTTGGCGCGACTGTCATGCGCCTCGACGGCACGGTCGTACTCGGGTCCGAAGCGTGCGCGCAATCGCTGCGACTGCCTGCTGCGACGAAACTCGAAGGCGGCAAACGCGATCAGCGCAACGGCCGCCACGATTGCGACGAGGATCCAGGTCTGGGGGGTGATCGTGTCCATGCGTGCTCCCGGCTGATGAAACAAGCCACCGGACGGAACGCAAATGCGCTGCGGTGGCGAAGCCATGCTGCGCCACGGCGCGCCGCGGATGTCGCCGCCCCGCAGGAGTTTCGAACGTGAGATAGGGCCTACACCGCAGTCGCCGTTCCGGCCGCGCAAACTTCACCTACATCGGAACGGACATCGCACCTATGAGGGCGCAGGCCCCGCGCGGGTCATATCTGGAGCGCTGGGCTTAGCAAGCGAGAGCCGGTGGTCCCAGCCATGCCGGCATGGAGACTCTCATGGCTTCAGATGTCATTTCTTCCGACCGCGTCGAGGGGACGAATGTCTACAACGTGTCGGGCGACAAGCTCGGCAGCATCGACGATCTCATGATCGACAAGCTGTCCGGCCAGGTTCGCTACGCGGTGATGGAGTTCGGCGGCTTCCTCGGCATGGGAACGGACCGCTACCCGATTCCGTGGAACATGCTCAAGTACGACACGTCGCAGGACGGCTACGTGGTTCCGCTGGACAAGGCCCAGCTCGAAGGCGCGCCCCGCTACACGAACGAGGCCGTGCCCGACTATGACGAGACCTATCGCTCCAGCGTCGACAAGTACTACGGGCTCTGACTCTTCTTCTGCTGCTGCACGGCGGCGGGGGGCGCCGCAGCAGGCTTTGGCAGAGGGCCTTACGAACCCGCCTCAGCGCCGGCGCCAGTCCACCGGCTCGATGTTCATCGCCTGCCGATACTTCGTCACCGTGCGCCGCGCGACGTTGAAGCCCTGATCGCCGAGCATGCGCGCCAGCGTCGCGTCGCTCAGCGGCGCGCTGCCCTGCTCGGCCGAGATCAGCTCGCGCAGCAGTTCCTTGATCGCGGTCGGTGCGGTCGCCCGGCCGCTCTGGTGCTCCACGCCGCGCGAGAAGAAGTGCTTCAGCTCGAACACGCCCGTGGGCGTCGCCATGTACTTGTGATGAACCGTGCGAGACACCGTGGAGGGGTGCACCCCCACCTCGTCCGCGATCATGCGCAGTGTCAGCGGCTTCATGGCGAGCGCGCCATGTTCGAGGAATAGCTTCTGCTTCGCGACGATGGCCTGCGCGACGTCGCGGATGGTGGCCGCGCGCTGCGCGATGTTCTGCACGGTCCAGCGCGCGCGTTCGAGGCAGCCCGCCATTTCGGGATTGCGCGCCTGGGCCTGCCGCTCGAAGAGGCGCGCATAGTCCTGGTTCAGATGCAGGCGCGGCATGGCCGCCTCGTTGAGCACCGCGGTCCAGACGCCGCGGCGCTTCCGCACGAAGACGTCCGGGGTCACGAAGGGCGTCGGCGTGGCGTCGTATTTCCATCCGGGCCGCGCATCGAGCCGCCGGATGCATTCGGCCGCCGCGCGAATGCGCACAAGGGGTTCGCCGAGCGCGTCGGCGATGCGCTTGTGGTTGTGCGCGGCCAGCCATTCGAGGTGCCCGGCCGCGATGCGGCGGACCGTATCGCGCAGGACCGGATCCGCGATGCACGGAAGCTGCAGCAGCAGGCACTCAGAGACGCTGCGCGCGCCCACGCCGGGCGGATCGAGCGACTGCACCCGCCGCAATGCGCCGAGGAGATCCGCATCGAGCGCGGCGTCATCCTCGCCATCCTCCCGCACGACCGCACCGATGTCCTCCAGCGAGATGCGCAGATAGCCATCGTCGTCGAGCGACTCGACCACCGCCGCGGCGAACATGCGTTCGCGTTCGCCCAGGCGCAGGACGCCCAGTTGCGCGTGCAGGTGCTGTCGCAGCGATACGGCCACCGGCAGGCGCTGCAGCGCGTCCGTGCTCTCGTCGTGCGAAAGCGCGGCACCGCGCGTGGAAGTCCCGAGGCGGTCGACGAAGTCGCGCGAGTCGTTGGGGTCCAGGCCGGGCTCGGGCGCTTCGGCCGCACCGGTCGCATCCACGGCGGCGTCCTCGAGGTCGAGGAAGGGGTTGTCCTCTGCTGCTTCCTGCATGGCTTGCGCATAGTCCAGCGACGACAGATGCAGCAGCCGGACGGCGTGCTGGAGCCGGGGCGAAAAGACCGCCACCTGCGCGGGACGAATGTGCTGTGCGAGGGCTGACATGAACGGTCCAGCGCAACTGCTGTGCCAGCTGAGTCGAGCGGTAAACTAGTACCTTGGTTTTCAGAACAAAATGCCAAGAGGGAACCATGAGGAAGGTGTTGCCGCAAAAGTTACGAGTCCCACAGGGTCCTGTCGCGCTGCGCGTGCTGGCTGCACTGGGCGCGTTGTCGGCCACCTATTGGGCAACTCGCGCGCTGAAAAAAAGAACGCTCCCGGCAGAAATACGAATGAACGACACGGAAGATCAGGCTTGCATGCGCGAGAAGCTCGCGGCCCAGTCCCGCGAGCTGCTTCGCCTGGACCACGCGCTGCGCACGCCCATCGGCGCGGCGCGCGCGGCACTGGAGATTCTCGAAACCGCGACCGATGATCCGGACCTCCAGGCCGAGGCGCGGCAGGTGATCGCTCGCCAACTCACGCGTATGACTGCGCTGACAGAAGAATTGCACGAACTCGCACAGGAGCAGCCCGGCTAGCCGTCTTGCGCATGAGCGCGGAAGACGGCAATGTCCAAGGTTGAGTGATCCGGCGCCACCACCAGAGAGGCCGTGCGCCGAACTCGGAACGAGGGGCCGACCTTGGGACATGCATTGATCGTTGAAGACGACGAGGACTCGGGCCAGATGCTCGCATCGCTGGTCAAGCGCGAGGGCCATTCCGCGATCACCGCGCCGTCGCTGGCCTTGGCCAGGCGACTGCTGGCGATGCAGCCGCCGGACGTGCTGCTGCTCGACCTGCACCTGCCCGACGGGAACGGGCTGGATCTCTTCGAGAACACCGATCTGGTGGCCGACACCGAAGTGGTCCTCATGACCGGGCAGGCCAGCCTGGAAACCTCCATCCAGGCGCTGCGGCTGGGTGCGGCCGACTACCTGGTCAAGCCGATCAACCCGACGCACCTCAAGAGCCTGCTCTCGCGGCTCATCCGCCCCTCGAAGCTCCAGGCCGAGATCGCCTCGCTGACGGAGCAGTGGCGCGAGACCGGGCGCTTCGGCCCGCTGATCGGTGCGTCCGACGCGATGCAGAGCGTGTACCGGCAGATCGCGCGCGTCGCCGGCACCGGCGTGACGGTCTTCATCCAGGGCGAGAGCGGCACCGGCAAGGAACTGGTCGCGCGCTCGGTGCACGAGCTCAGCCGCCGCCGCGAGCAGCCCTTCCTCGCGATCAACTGCGGGGCGATTTCGCCGCACCTCATCGAAAGCGAAATCTTCGGCCACGAGCGCGGGAGCTTCACCGGCGCGGAGCGCCAGCACCAGGGCTTCTTCGAGCGGGCGCACGGCGGCACCCTCTTCCTGGACGAGGTGACGGAGATGCCGCTCAACCTGCAGGTCAAGCTGCTGCGGGTGCTGGAGAACGGCACCTTCATGCGCGTGGGCTCCACGCAGCTGCAGCAGACCGACACCCGCATCATTGCCGCCACCAACCGCGATCCGGCGGAGGCGGTGATGCGCGGCGCGCTGCGCGAAGACCTGCTCTACCGCCTGAACGTGTTCCCCATCTCGCTGCCGCCGCTGCGCGATCGCGCGAGCGACGTTCCGCTGCTGGCGGAACGCTTCCTCGAAGAGCTGGGCCGCGAGGAACGCACGTCGAAGCGGCTCACGCCGGAAGCCCTCCTGAAGCTTCAGGCCTATCCCTGGCCTGGCAACGTGCGCGAGCTGCGCAATGCGCTGCAGCGGGCCTGGGTGATGGCCCATGGCTCGCAGATCGACGAGGAATGGCTGCCCCGGATGCCCGCCGGATCGCCGCCCCCCGCGACGTTGGCCGCGCCGTCCCGTGTCGTGGATCTCGCAGAAGGCGGCGGCCCGCATCTCGATATCCGCATCGGCACGCCGCTCTCCGAAGTGGAGCGCCAGCTCATCCTTGCCACGTTCGAGTACTGCGGGCACCACAAGGAGCGCACCGCCGCGCTGCTCGGCATCAGCATGAAGACGCTCTACAACCGGCTGAAGGAATACAGGCTCTGACCGCGCGGGTACGCGGTTTGCCGGGCACCGGGGCGAAGGACATGTGCAGTTGCATGCCCGATCGCGAATTGGAGTGCACCATGACGATGGTTTTCGAGGTCATGTCGCGCGGGGTCCGGGCGGTGTCGCCGCATGCCTCGGCGGAAGCGGCGGCGCGCGCCATGGATGAGTGGGACATGGCCTTCGTGCCTGTCTGCGAGGACGGCAAGCTCGTGGGTGTCGTGACAGCGCGGGACATCGCGGTGCGCACGATCGCGCGGGGTCTGCCGCCATCGAGCACGCCGGTCGGCTATCTCATGTCGGCCAACCCGTGCTGGTGCTATGAAGACCAGTCGTACGACGAAGTCCTGAACCGGCTCGACAGCCGCGTGCCGCGGAGGATCCCGGTGGTGGATCGTGCGCGGCGGCTGGTCGGGCTCCTGTCGCTGGGCGAAGCGCCGACCGATTTCAAGTGAGGATCACGACGCCGGCGACAGGTCGCCCCGACGCAGTGCGAGCTGCTCCTCGATCAGCTGGGCCACCTGGTCCGGGTCGATCGGCTTGGTCAGGTGCGTGTCGAAGCCCGCTTCCAGCGAGCGGCGCACATCGCTTTCCTGCCCCCAGCCGGTCATCGCCAACAGGATCAGGTTCGCCCCGCCGTTGGTCGCGCGCAGGCGCCGCGCCACTTCATGGCCGTCCATGTCGGGCATGCCGACATCCAGCAGAACCACCTCGGGCTTGAGGTCGGCCGCCAGTTGCAGCGCGCGCCGGCCTCCGGCGGCAGTCACGGTGCGGTAGCCCGTGAGTTCGAGCAGCTTGGCCACGCCCCATGCCGCGTCCTCGTTGTCGTCGGCGACCAGGACCAGCACATCGCTCGCGTGGCCCTGAGCGGCTGGCGTCGCGGGTGTCGGCCGCGATTCCCGCGCGCCGAGCACACGCAGGAGCGGCAGCCCGAACAGGAACTCGCTGCCGTGCCCGGGCCCCTCGGACGCGGCGCGTATCCATCCCCCATGCAGTTCCACGATGTCGCGCGACAGTGCCAACCCGATGCCGAGCCCGTCCCCCGCGCGCTCGCGCGCCTGCGGCGCCTGCGAGAACATGTCGAACATGCCCTCGATGTCGGCCGGCACCATGCCGATGCCGTCGTCCGCCACCTTCACGACGACCTCGTTGCCCGACAGCTCGACGGAGACATCGATGTGCCCGCCCGGCGGCGTGTACTTCGCGGCATTGGTGAGCAGGTTGTTCACCACCTGCGCGAGGCGGACCGGATCGCCGTCCACCTCGAGCTCGTTGGTCGGCAGCCGCATGGACACCGCATGGCCCGCGGCCTCGATGATGGGGTGCGTGGCCTCCAGCGCCGACTCGATCACCGTGGAAATGCCGACGGGGCGCTTCTGCATCGTGAGCCGCCCCAGGCGAAGCCGCGAGACGTCCAGGAGCTCGTCCAGCTGGGCGCCCATCGCGCTGGCCTGCCTGCGGACCACTTCGGCGGCACGCTGCAGGTCGCCGCCGCTTTCGGGGTTGACATCCAGCAGCCGCGCCGCGGCGGTGATCGACGTGAGCGGGTTGCGCAGCTCGTGCGACAGCACCGCGAGGAAGCGATCCTTGGCGGCATCGGCCGCCTCCAGCGCATCGCGCGACGCGCGGGCGTCGTGCAGCGCCAGAACGAGCTCGGCCTGGCTGCGCTCGACGGCCTGCTGAGCCTCGCGCGCCGCGTTCTGGTCGCGCAGGATCTTGACGAAGCCGACCGCGTTCTCGTTCGCATCGCGCATCAGCATCATCGCGCCGCTGGCCCAGAACAGGCTTGCGTCCTTGCGGCGGTGGAAGCGGTCGTCGCCGGCACGCCCCTCGCGCAGCGCCTGGGTCGACTCGCGCTCCGGCGCCTTCGCGGCGCGATCCTCGTCGGTGAAGATGATGTCGGCCGGCTGGCCGATCACTTCGTCCTCCGTGTAGCCCAGCAGCCGCTGCGCACCGGCATTCCAGGTCGTCACCCGCCGCTCGAGATCGGTCGAGAAGATGGCGAACTCGCTCGCGTTCTCGATCACCATGCGCAGCTGCTCGCGACTGTCACGCAACGCGGCCTCGATGCGCTTGGCCTCCGTGATGTCGCGCGCGATCGCGGTGCCGGCGACCACGTTGCCGCTGTCGTCGCGGATCGGCGAGACGGTCAGCGAGACCTGGATCTCCGCGCCGTCCTTGCGGCGCCGCAGGGTCTCGTAGTTCTCCAGCGGCAGCGAAGAGGTCAGTCTCGACAGGAGCAGGTCGTTCTCGCTGTCGCCGTCGATGGAAAGCATCGCCACGGACTGGCCGATCGCCTCTTCGGCGGTGTAGCCGAAGATGCGCTGGGCGCCGCCGTTCCAGCTCAGGATGGTGCGGTCGAGCGAAAAGCTCACGATCGCATCGCTGGTCGAGCTCACCACCGCGGACAGCCACAGCCGCATTTCCTCCGCCTGCTTGCGCTCGGTGATGTTGACGAAGGACAGCACCACACCCGCGATGCGGTCCTCGATGGTGCGATAGGGCAGGAGCCGCGCGAGATACCAGCTTCCGTCCGCCTGGCCGACTTCGCGCTCGATGGGCACGAGCCGTTCGAGCACGCGCTGTGCGTCGTTGCCCAGCTCGGGATAGTGCAGCTGCGTCGTGAGGTCGGTCAGCGGACGGCCCACGTCCGTCGGGATGAGATTGAACAGGGTCACCGCCGACGGCGTATAGCGCGTGATGCGCAGCTCGCGGTCGAGGAACACGGTCGCGATCGCCGTCGCGTCCATGAGGTTGTGCATATCGCTGTTGGCATGACCCAGCTCGTCGACCTTGCTCTTGAGCTCGTGGTTGACGGTGGTCAGTTCCTCGTTGATCGACTGCAGTTCCTCGCGGCTGGTCTCCAGTTCCTCGGTGGCCGAGCGAAGTTCCTCGTTCATGGCCTGCAACTCCTCGTTGCTGGCCTTGAGCTCCTCGGTCGAGGCCTCGTATTGCTCCACGGTATCTCGCAGATGCGACTTGAGCCGTTCCAGTTCGCGGTCGAGATGACGCGCGACCGGGTCGGCCTCGGGCCGCGGCGCCGGTCCCTCCGGCGCACCGATCGGCAAGGCGGGCGCATTCGCCTGCAGCATGACGAGGAACATCTCTGCGCCCAGGTCGTTCGCGGGCGTGACGCGGATCGAGATCGACAGGCTCTCGCCGTTGATGTCCACGGGGACGTCGAGCACCCCGGAATCGCTCTTGGTCTGCGCCGCCTGGTAGAGCGCGGCGCGCAGTTCGATGCGCAGGCTCGGGTTGACCGCGCGCAGCAGGTTGCGACTGGGCTCGCCGCCGCTGTACTGCAGGAAGCGGCCGGCGCTCTGCGAAATATGGACGATGTCGTATTCGCTGTCGACCAGGATCGACGGCGGCGCGAGGTGCTCGAGCAGCCGCAGGTGCAGTTCGCTCCACGAGGGCTGCCGCGCCTCGCCCGTGCGCGCCGCGCGCGCGACCGAATTGGAGGCCTGCTCGAACGCGCTGCCCACCACGACCGGGCCTTCGCGCGCAGCCTGCTGGGCTTCGAGCGCCATCGCCAGCGTGCCGGGTCCGCTCGGAACCGGCAGGCCGACGCGGGGCGTGGGCCTCTGCACGTAGATGCGATGCTTCTTGTCGACCACGCCGAAGAGCTGGTCGCCGTCCTCCACCGATTCGGAGGAACCGAGGAACAGCCGCCCCCCGGGCAGCAGGGCGAAGTGGAAGGTGTCGAAGACGCGTGCCTGCGCCTCGCGGTTGAGGTAGATGAGCAGGTTGCGGCAGCTCACCAGATCGAGGCGCGAAAACGGCGAATCCTTCAGCACGTCGTGCATCGCGAAGAGCACCATCTCGCGCAGTTCGCGGCGCACGCGGTAGCCGCGGTGCTCCTTGATGAAGAAGCGGCGCAGGCGCTCCTCGGACACATCGGCCTCGATGGCGTTCGGGTAGATGCCGTCGCGGGCGGCCTGGATCGCTTCCTCGTCGAGGTCGGTGGCGAAGATCTGGATGAGGGGCGGCGATTCCAGCATCCGGGCGCGCTCGCTCAGCAGCATGGCCACCGAGTACGCCTCTTCCCCGGTGGCGCAGGCCGCGACCCACACGCGCACCGCATCGCTGGGCCCCTTGCCGGCGAAAAGCGCAGGGATCTGCTGCTCCAGCGCCGCGAAGCACTCGGCGTCGCGGAAGAAGTTGGTGACGCTGATCAGCAGGTCCTGGAGCAAGGCGCTGGACTCGCCCGCGCGCGTGCGCAGGCAGGCGAGGTAGGACTGCAGGTCGTCGATGCCGTTGACCTGCATGCGTCGGCCGATGCGGCGCAGGATGGTCGCGCGCTTGTAGTACGAGAAGTCTCGCCCGGTGCGGGTGCGCAGGAAATTGAGAACGTCCCGCAGGGCCGCCTCGTCCGCGCTGCCGGGCGGGCGGGACGCCTGCGCCGGCTGGGGGCCGACCACCGGCGGCAGGCGCACCAGCGGCTCGAGCCTGAAATACTCCAGCAGCTTCGCGGAGATCTCGCCCACCGGCAGCACCCAGTCCACCATGCCGGTGGCGATCGAGGCGCGCGGCATGCCGCCGTGCTCGGCCTCGTCGGGGTCCTGCGCCACCGTCAGGCCGCCCCGTTCCTTGATGCGCTTGATGCCGATGGCGCCGTCGCCGTCGGCCCCGGAGAGCACCACCGCAGCGGAGTGCGGACCGTGCGTGTCGGCCAGCGTGCGGAAGAAGAGATCGACCGCCACATGGCGGCCCCGGTCGGACTGCGGCTCGCCCAGTTCGAGGTGGCCATCGACCATCCGCAGCGACTTGCGAGGCGGGATGACGTAGACCCGGTTGGGCACGATGGGCAGCGTGTCATGCACCTGCATCACTTCCATCCCGGTGCAGCGCTGCAGCAGTTGGGGAAGCGTGCTTTCATGCTCCGACGACAGATGGAGCACCACCACGAAAGCCAGGCCCGGATCGGCTGGAACGGTCTTGAAGAACGAGACCAGCGACGAGATGCCGCCCGCCGATCCACCCAGTCCGACCACGGGAACCGTCTGGTAACCGCCCGCTGGCAAGAGGTTGTCCGACAGATCGCCGTCCAGGTCCTCCGGCGGGATGGCTTCTTCGTGCTCGGACTCTGGTTCTCTCATCTTGCCTGTCTACCTGAAGTGGCAAGAATTATGCGCTGCGGGCATCGTCCTCTTCGATGAGTCGGGTGAGGCTCACCGCATGCTGGCGGAGCTCCTCCGCGCGCTTTTCGCCGGCTTCCGCTTCGGCGGCCTGACCCGTCTGCCGCGAGACTGCTGCGAGGCGTCGCAGCAGGATGTGACAGGGGAAACGCACGGGCGGGCGTCCTCCAGTTCGAACAGGGCACCGCCGCAATCGGGGCAGGTCAGCCCCGAAGGCTTGCCGATGTGCAAAAGGTTCTCCATGCGATCGACCCCCTGGTTGATCCTGACTTTCGCGCGCGAGCGTTTCCGGCTCGACGCCGACCTCCGGTGGTGAGATGGATTCACCATGAACGGCCACGGTGCCGCCCGCACCGGAGAGCCCCTTGTGCGAGCCCGCTGACCCGGCTGTAGGTGCGCGGCTCCGTTACCGCGCCGTCGAGCCGGTTGCGCCGGGCACGCGGTTTGCCCCTTGAGTGGCGCTGAGCCCTTCGGTCAAAGGGCCCGAGAACGCAGGAGATGGAATGACAAGCCCCAATGTGGCCGGCTACCGGGGGCCGGAGGAATGCAACGCCAACAAGGCGTCGCACACGTTTCAATACAGAGGATGGGACGTCACGATCGAACTGGAACCGTCGAGAGCCGACGGGATCGTGAGCGGACACGCGGACCTGCGCGACCAGTCGGCATTTCGATGCCGGCTGATGCTCTCGGGCCGCCACGAAGACGGGGTCGGCGCGATCCGGGCACTGGCCGCGAAGGCCCGCACGCTGATCGACGAGCGGCACCAGGACGACTGAGGCCGGCGTGTAGAGCTGCCGCAGCAGTTTCCGCCCGCCGGCAATTCTTGCGGCCCCCGCGTCCCGAGGGGCGGATCAGCCGTGTGATGCTGCGCCATCAACGCGACGGCGCATCTTCCTCTTGTTTTTCCGCGAAGAGTGGTCCTATTTTTCAAGACCCACTCAACTTCTCTCATTCGCAGGAGACAAGAGATGAAGATCGCATTGGTCTCGCCCCTTTGCGAGGCGGTGCCGCCGATGTTCTATGGCGGCACGGAGCGCGTCGTCGCCCACCTCAGCAACGCCCTGGTCGACCAGGGCCATGACGTCACCCTCTTCGCGGCCGGCGGATCGTGCACACGCGCGACCCTGGTGCCGTTCCGCCAGCAGGCGCTGCGGCTCGATCCGGCGCCGCTCAAGTCGGACCTCGCCGCTCATCTGGTGCTCATGAGCGAAGTGAGGCGACGCGCCGATGAATTCGACGTGCTGCACTTCCACATGGAACTGCTGCACTTCCCTTTCTTCGAGGACATCGCCGAGCGCACGCTCACCACCATGCATGGCCGGCTGGACCTGACGGACCTGCCCGAAGCCTATGGCCGCTGGAACGAGTTCCCGCTGGTCTCGATCTCGCACCAGCAGCGCAAGCCGATGGCCTCCGCGAACTGGCTCGGAAACGTCTACAACGGCGTCGACGACGCGCTCTTCCGGGTGCCCGCGAGACCCTCGGGCGGGTATCTCGCCTTTCTCGGCCGCATCGCGCCGGAGAAGCGTCCGGACCGCGCCATCGACATCGCCATCCGCGCCGGCCTGCCGCTCAAGATCGCGGCCAAGGTGGATCCTGTCGACCGCGCCTACTTCGAGGGCTGCATCCGCCCGTTGCTCGCGCACCCGCTCATCGAGTTCGTGGGCGAAGTGAACGATGCCCAGAAACCCGCTTTCCTCGGCAATGCGCGGGCGCTGCTGTTCCCGATCGACTGGCCGGAGCCTTTCGGGCTCGTGATGATCGAGGCGATGGCCTGCGGCACGCCGGTGATCGCATGGCGCTGCGGTTCGGTGCCCGAGGTAGTCGAACCGGGCGTGAGCGGCCTCATCGTCGACAACGAGGAAGAAGCCGTGGACGCGGTGAAGCGCGCGGTGCAGATCGACCGCCGTCGCGTGCGCGCGTCGTTCGATCGCCGCTTCTCGGCCCGCGCGATGGCCACCGCCTATGTCGAGCTCTACCACCGGCTGCTGGCGATGAGCCTGCCTGCGGTCGCGTGAGGAAAAAGGTGCCCCGATGAACCAGGGACAAGGCATGACGCAGGAGCCTGCGCTCCAGGGACTCGACACGCAGGAACTCATCGAGCGCAGCCCGCAGCGGCTGTTCGTGCTCAAGGAAGGCGACACCTTCCTGGTGGCCGACATCTACGGCGACGTGACCGGCGCGGCCGATGGGCTGTTCGTGAACGACACACGCCTGCTTTCGACCTTCCGCCTGCGCTTCGGCGGCCGGCGGCCCTCGCTGCTCTCGGGCGGCGTGAGCCAGGACAACGTCTTCTTCGCCGCCCACATGACCAACCAGCCCCTGCCGCCGCTGGGCGATGCGGCGACGCCCGAAGGCGTGGTGCACGTCGAGCGCGAACGCCTGCTCTGGTGCGGCCGCATCTTCGAGCGCATCAGACTCCTGAACTACGGGCACGCCCCGGTGAGAGCGCCATTGACGATCGACTTCGGCGCGGACTTCCGCGACATGTTCGAAGTGCGCGGGCAGCGGCGTGCGCAACGCGGCGTCGCCCAACCCGCGATCGTGGGAGAACGCGCCGCGCAGCTCGGCTACGAAGGCCTCGACAAGGTGCTTCGAAACGTGAGCATCTCGTTCTCGCAGCTGCCCTCGAAGCTGGACGAGCGCCACGCCGAGTTCGGCGTCGAAGTGCTGCAGCGCACCCCCTGGGAGCTGTACATCGAGGTCGGCCCCGACTTCAGCGAAACGCCCGGCCGCGCCCGTCACCGCGCGGCGGCGGCTTCCGCGCGGCGCAGCATGCGCCAGCGCCAGCGCCGCGGCGCGCGCACCTATTCGTCCGCCCGGCTCTTCCAGCACTGGATGGACAAGTCGCGCGCCGACCTCGCGCTCCTGACCACCGAGCTGCCGACGGGGCCCTACCCCTACGCCGGGATCCCGTGGTTCTCCACGCCCTTCGGACGCGATGCGATCGTGACCGCGCTGCAGACCCTGTGGCTCGACACCTCGCTCGCGCACGGCGTGCTGTCGTTCCTCGCGCGCAACCAGGCGGAGCAGACGTCCACCTTCCGCGACTCGGAGCCCGGGAAGATCATGCACGAGACCCGCAAGGGCGAGATGGCGGCGGTGGACGAACTGCCCTTCGCGAAGTACTACGGCGGCGTCGACACCACGCCGCTGTTCATCGTGCTGGCCGGCGCCTACGCGGCACGCATGGGCGGCGCGGACGAGATCGCCGCCTTCTGGCCGGCATTGAACAATGCGGTCCGGTGGATCGAACGCAGCAGCGCAGGCCATCCCGATGGCTTCCTGACCTATGCGCGCGGCGAGTCCAGCGGACTGGCCAACCAGGGATGGAAGGACAGCGACGATTCGGTCTTCCACGAGGACGGCAGTTCGCCGGAAGGGCCGATCGCGCTGATCGAAGTCCAGGGCTATGCCTACCGGGCGTATCTCACGATGGCCGAGCTCGCGGCCGCGCGCGACGAGACCGACGCAGCCGCGCACTGGAAGAGCCGCGCCGAGGCCCTCAGGCGCGCCGTCGAGCAGCGCTTCTGGCTGGACGACCTGGCCTTCTACGCGCTCGCGCTCGACGGAACAGGCAGGCCCTGCAGGGTGCGTTCCTCCAACGTGGGCCACCTGCTGTACTGCGGACTGCCCTCGCCGGGGCGCGCGCAGGCGGTCATCCGCCAGTTGCTCACCGGCGCCTTCGATTCCGGATGGGGCATTCGCACGCTGCCGCCCGAGGCCGCGCGCTACAACCCGATGTCCTATCACAACGGCTCGGTGTGGCCGCACGACGTGGTGCTCTGCGCGGCCGGCATGGCCCGCTATGGCGAGCGCGACGGCATCGTGCATCTGATGAGCGGCATGTTCGAGGCGGCTACGTTTTTCGGCATGCGGCTGCCCGAACTGTTCTGCGGCTTCAAGCGCGAGGCCGGCGAGCCGCCGATCGCATACCCGGTGGCCTGCCTGCCGCAGGCATGGGCGGCGGGATCGGTGTTCATGCTGTTGCAGGCCACGCTCGGCCTGCACGTGGACACGGCGCGGATGACCCTTCATGTGACGCAGCCGCGACTGCCGCACGACATCGACCGGCTGGAGGTGCGGCACATCAAGGTGGCCGACCAGCTGGTGGATCTCGGCTTCCAGCGGGTCGACCAGCGCGTGGTCGCCTTCGTCGAAAGACAGAGCGGAGCGCGCCAGGTGCACCTTTCGGTCCACGATTGATGCTGCATCGGGCTTGGGGGCATTTCCCGTCGCTGCGGCGCTCTGCAGTGGGCACGTCGATTGCCAAGGATGAGACGGGCTAGACCCGTTTTCATTTTCCACCCCACAAGGAGTACAGCATGACGTTGCAAGACGATCGCGATTCCGGCCAGCCCATGGCCCCCCGTGGACGCGGCTTTGCAGGAATGGACCCGACACGGCAGCGCGACATTGCCCGGGAGGGCGGACGCGCCGCGCACGAGAAAGGCACCGCCCATGAATTCACGTCCGAGGAAGCGCGGGCGGCCGGACAAAAGAGCCGCATGAATCGCCTGGCGCGCGAGGCCGCCCGCCAAGCCTGAGGACCGACATCGCGGACGGCGACCGTTGTGCGGCATCTCTTGCCGCAACAATGACCGCCGGCCGCCTTCAGGCCTGCTTCAACGCCGCCAGGCCGGCACTGTCATCGCGCTGTAGGCGAGACAGGCGGCACGCCCTTCGGCGGTGATGCGCGTGACCACGATGCGCGCGATCTTTCTTTCCCCGCTCCGCAGGACGACGATCGGATCGCTGTCGGCTTCCAGCAGCGACGCGCTGCGCAGCGCGAGGATCTTGTGGATGTCCTCCGGGATCTCGCACACCACGGGAAGCTGGCGGTGCGAGAGCACCTCGAGCAGTTCGTAGCACGCAGCGGCGCGGCCGGTTTGTGTCTGTTGCTTTTTCATGGGCGTCGTGAGGCAAAAGGACGAAGGTCGGCGTCCATTCCGGCAAACGTCGTTCCCGGCTTCGCGCACGCGCAGATCGAGGCGCCGCAACGTCCACAACGGCGCGGCGGGCGAGATGAGCGAGGTGGTGTCGTTCTCGACTTCGCGCATGACGGACGCCGACGTCAGCGCCGTCGCAACCTACCTCGGGAGCCTGCGGCCTTCTCCCCTGGGCATCATCCCGGTTGCGTCGAATGCGCAGATGGCGCAGGGCGAGGCGGTCTGGAAAGACTACTGCGCCGCCTGCCACCGCGAGGACGGACGCGATGGACGACGGACAGTCAGTCGATCCACGGCCCGCCGAGCATCGCCTGGATGTAGGCCGCGACCTTCACGAGGTCCTCGTCGGACAGCGGCAGCGGCGGCGCGTCGACCAGATGCTCGGCCACCAGATGCAGCTTGGCGGATGCATTGGGCGCTTCCTGCAGCAGCACCGCAATCGCCGCGGTGTGCGCGACCGCCCGCAGCTCGAGCGCGCGCAGCCTTGCGTTGATGTCTTCCAGTTCCATTCTCTTCTCCTGTCGCGGACCGGGTTTGCACCTCCGATTCTGCAGTGTGGCGCAGCCGATCGTTCCGGCCAATGCCATGCCCTCACCCGAAGGTGAACGCAAACGCCCGCGCGCCGGGATCGAGGAAACGGATCTCCACCAGGCGATCGTCGATCGATCCGCGCTGCCGCACCAGCTGGTACAGGCGCGTCGCATCCACCACGCCGCGGCCTTCGGCATCGACGTCGTCGCCATGGTCCGCGCCGGGCGCGCGCCCGTCGAGCGTGAGCTGGAACGGGATCGGCCCGTGGCCCGCCGCGAGTCCCAGCACCAGGTGCGCGTCGCGCGCATGGAAGCGGATCGCGACCGCCCCGCCGCCCTCGTCGAGCTGCACGAACTCGGGACCGACGGTCCACGCGCCCTTCAGGCCCCAGTCGTTGAGGCCAAGCCGGCCCAGCGTGTAGGCCTTGCTGCGATCGCTGGCGATGCCCGAAGGCGACGCGAAGCCGCTGGCCTGCCGGTAGCCGAGGTAGGTCTCGGGCGAACGCACGTGGCGCAGGTCGGCCGGCAGCCCCGGGCCGCGCGTGTCGGGCACGACGGGTGCCGCCGCGCCGGCATCGGCACCGGCCTCGCGCAGCAGGGCCCGGATCACCTGTTCCGAGCGCGCTTCCCCGCCTTCGCCGAACTGGTGGTGCCGCACACGGCCCTCTGCATCGATGAAGTACAGCGCCGGCCAGTACTGGTTCTGGAACGCGCGCCAGACGGCGAAGTCGTTGTCCTGCGCCACCGGATAGGCGATGCCCAGCCGCCTGAGCGCCTTCTGCACGTTGCCCGTCTCCTTCTCGAACGCGAATTCGGGCGTGTGCACGCCGATCACCGCGAGCCCCTGGTCGGCGTACTTCTGGGCCCATGCGCGCACATTCGGCAAGGTGCGCAGGCAGTTGATGCACGAGTAGGTCCAGAAGTTGACCAGCACCACCTTGCCGCGCAACTGCTGAAGATTCAGCGGCTCGCCGTTGAGCCAGTTCACCGCGCCCGACAGATCGGGCCGGATCGGCTCGACCGGCAGCCCCGAGGGCGTGCCGCGCGGAGCATCGACGCCCTTCGGCGCGCCGGGCAGGGCGTCCGCCGCGGCGGCGCCCATGGGGAGGGCCTGAAGCACGCGCTGCTCGAGCCCGCTGCCCCAGTTCAGCGACAGGCGCGCCAGCGCACCGGTGTCTACGCCCGTCGCGACCGCCGCCACGCCTGCCAGCATCGCCGAGCCGAGCACACGACGCGGCCAGACGCTGGTGCGCAGCCGGGCGCTCAGGCCGGCGAGCCGCTGTTCTCCCGCCCGCAGGGCGACAGCGAGCGAGAGCGACGCACCGGCCGCATACGCCAGCAGCAGGGCGGACGTCTGCACGCCGGGGCCGGCCAGCGCCGCACTGGAGAGGATCAGGCCCAGGATCGGCCCCGCGCACGGCGACCACACGAAGCCCGTCGCCACGCCGAGCAGCACCGAGCCGACCCAGCTCGCGTCGCCGCCCACGCGGTTCGACAGCCGATCACCCAATCGCACCACCGGGCGGGACATCCGGTCCGCCCATCGCGGCGACAGCAGCGCCAGCGCGCTGATCGCCAGCACGACGAGCGCCGCCGCACGGCCGAACTCATTGAATCGCACCGCCCAGCCGCCCGCGACCGCACCCAGCGAAGCGACCGTCGCGAAGGTCAGCGCCATGCCCAGGAGCAGCGGCAGCGTGCCCTGCCGGAAGGGCCGCCCCGTGCGCGCAAGGACGAAGGGCAGCACCGGCAGGATGCACGGGCTCAGCAGGGTCAGCGCACCGCCCGAGAAGGCGGCGAGGTACAGCGAGGCATTCATCACGTTTCTCCTGGGACAGTCCGGATCGCCGCGAATCAGAGGCTCGACACGTCGAGCACCGCCCGTGCGAAGTCGGCCGGCGCCTCCTGCGGCAGGTTGTGGCCGATGCCGCCGCGCAACGCGCGGTGCTGGTAGGGCCCTGCAAACTTGGCCGCATACGCCGCCGGGTCGGGATGCGGCGCGCCGTTGGCATCGCCTTCGAGCGTGATCGTCGGCAGCGCGATGCGCGGCCCCTCGGCCAGCCGGGCTTCGAGCGCATCGAAGCGCGACTCGCCCTGCACCAGCCCGATGCGCCAGCGATAGTTGTGGATGACGACCGCGACATGGTCGGGGTTGTCGAAGGCCGCCGCGGAACGCGCGAAGGTCGCATCGTCGAACTGCCATTGCGGCGAGGCCTGGCGCCAGATGAAGCGCGCGAACGCGGCGCGGTCCTTCTCGTAGCCCTCGCGGCCGCGGTCGGTCGCGAAGTACGACTGGTACCACCACGCGAACTCGGCCGCCGGCGACTGCGGCATCGCGTTGACCTTGGGATTGCCGATCAGGTAGCCGCTGACGGACACCAGCGCATTGAATCGCTCGGGCCACAGCGCCGCGAGGATGCAGGCGGTGCGCGCGCCCCAGTCGCAGCCGGCGATGGTCGCGCGCCGGATCTTCAGCGCGTCCATGAGCGCGATGATGTCCTGTGCCACCGCCGCCTGCTGCCCGTTGCGCGGCGTGCTCGCGGCCAGGAAGCGCGTCGAGCCGTAGCCGCGCAGGTACGGGACGATGACGCGATGCCCGGCGGCGGCGAGGATCGGCGCGACGTCCACGTAGGTGTGAATGTCGTAGGGCCAGCCGTGCAGCAGGATCACCGGCGCCCCATCGGCCGGACCGGCTTCGGCATAGCCGACGTTCAGATCGCCGGCATCGATCTGCCGCAGTGTCTGGAAGCGCGACTGCCCGTTGCTGCGCGCAGGCTCTGCCGCCTGGGCCACGGACGACAGCAGCCCGCTCAGGGGCACCGAGGCGAGCGTGGCAGCGGCACCTGCAAGAAAGTTGCGGCGGGCGGTCGGAGCGGTCGTCGTGTTCATTGCGTCAAGTCCTCGTTGGTTGGAGTGACGCCAGTAGACCGGGCGGATGTACGCGGCATGTGTCGCGCGCGGCCTGGAGTGAATGCCTGTGTACGGGGCGGGCCGCCAGATACACAACGGTACAGGACTATGGCGGGTCGTCAGCCGCTTCGACCGGTGCAGAGAACACATACCCTTCGCTGCGCACCGTCTTGATGTACCGCGGCTCGCGGGCATCCTCGCGCAGCGCCTTGCGCAGCCGGCTCACCATCAGGTCGATCGAGCGCTCGAATAGCTCCGCGTCGCGCCCCTGCGTGATGTTGAGGATCTGGTCGCGGTTGAGCACCTTCTGCGGATGGTCGAGGAACATGCGCAGCAGCCGGTATTCCGCACCGCTCAGCGACACCACCACGCCGTGGGCGTCGAGCAGATGGCGCTCGACCGTGTCGAGCCGCCAGTCGCCGAAGGCCAGCCAGCGCGCCTCCGAACTGCTGCGCAGGTTCGGCGGCAGCATGCGCGTGCGGCGCAGCACCGATCGGATGCGTGCCAGCAGCTCGCGGGCGGCGAAGGGCTTGGCGAGGTAGTCGTCCGCGCCCATCTCCAGCCCGAGGATGCGATCGGCCTCGTCGCCGCGCGCGGTCAGCATCAGGATCGGGATCGCCTTGTGCTTGCCGGCGCGCAGATCGCGGCAGAGCTGGAGACCGTCCTCGCCGGGCAGCATCAGGTCGAGGATGACGAGATCGAACGGCCCGGACTGGTCGAGCGCCTGCCGCATGTGGCGGCCGGTGGGCACCGCCTCCACGCGCATGCCGTTCTTGACGAGGTAGGCGGTGATCAGCTCGCGGATCTCGCGGTCGTCGTCCACCACCAGGATGTGGTCGGCAGCGTGATCGGTGACGGACATGGGGAATCTCCATTGATCAGGTTCGGTTCAGACCGGCAGGCGCAACAGCGCCTGCAGTCCGCCTTCGGGGCGGTTGCTCAGCACGAGCTGGCCGCCCATCGACAGCGCGAGCTGGTGCGCGATGGCCAGGCCCAGGCCGGTGCCGCCGGTCTCGCGGCTGCGCGAGCCTTCGACGCGATAGAAAGGTTGCAGCACCGCCTCGAGCTGGTCGGGCGGAATGCCCGGGCCGTCGTCCAGCACCGCGATGTGCAGCTGCCCGCCGCCCGCCGTCTCGATTCGGGACAGGCGCACTTCCACCTTCGTGCCGAACTTGAGCGCGTTGTCCACCAGATTGCCGACGACCCGCCGCAGCGCATGGGGACGCGACGAGATCGGCTCGCCCGCATCGCCGGTCGAGGTCACTGGCCGGGCGGTATCCGCGTAATCGTTGACGATGCTCCGTATGAGGGCGCCCACATCCACGCGGCGCTCGGCCTCGGTGCTGCCCTGGAGCGTTCGCGCGTAGCTCACGCCTTCCTGCACGAGGTCACGCATGGCATCGAGGTCCTGGCGGATCTTGTCGCGCTCGGGCAAGTCGTCGTCCATCAGGTCGACGCGCAGCCGCATGCGGGTGATCGGCGTCTGCAGGTCGTGCGAGACGGCCGCGAGGATCTGGATTCGCTCCTGCACGTAGCCCGCGATGCGCCGCTGCATGGCGTTGAAGGCACGCGCGGTGCGCGCCACTTCGACCGGCCCGTTCTCGTCGACGACCGCCGGGCGAAGGTCGGGTCCCAGCGCATCGGCGGCATCGCCCATGCGCTTAAGCGGCCGCGTCATGAGGCGCGCCGCCTGCCATGCACAAAGCCCCAGCACCAGCAGTTGCGCCACCAGCAGCCAGATCAC
Organism: Variovorax ureilyticus; assembly: GCF_037889935.1. Classification (NCBI taxonomy): domain Bacteria; kingdom Pseudomonadati; phylum Pseudomonadota; class Betaproteobacteria; order Burkholderiales; family Comamonadaceae; genus Variovorax; species Variovorax ureilyticus. Next base: position 70,247 of record NZ_JBBKZU010000013.1, on the reverse strand, counting down.
CCATTCCGACACCGGCATCGGCACACGCCGCGCCAGCAGGTAGACGCTGCTGCCGTCGCCAAGACGCACCTGCATGCGCACCGCCTCCCGCATCGACGGCACCTGTCCCACGGCGAGCACCGGATAGGGCTTGAGCGCGGTCGCGATCACGTCGACGAACTCGCGCAGCGGCCCGGTCTCGGGCGGGGCCGTATCCACTTCACCGCGGAGCGCAAAGCGGAAGTTGGGGCGCTCGAGCCGGTCCAGCCACTCCGGCCGCTCGGCGGCAGGCACGCGGTCGAGCACGGCGATCGAACTGGCGATGTCGCGCTCGACACCGCTGATCATCAGCGACTGCATCGCCTGTCCGCGCTCGTAGCGAATGGCCATGAAGGTCAGCGCCTGCGCGATCGCCATGCCGGCGACCACCACCAGCGTGATTCGCGCGAGAAGCGTGCGGGGAAGCGGCATGGGAGATCTCTCCAGAAGTGCGATGGTCCGGACGAACACCGCGCGGGTGGCAACGATGGATTATTCGCCGCCGACCTCTCACCGCCCTAACGGCGATAGACCAGCGTCAGATTGTTCGCCGGCATCTCGACCAACCGCGTGCGTGCGAATCCGTGCGCGTGGGCCACGGTGTCGAGATCCTCGACCCGCCGCAGACCCCAGCGCGCATCGCGCGCTTTGAGGGAAGCGTCGAAAACTTCGTTCGACGGCGCGGTCTTCACGCCCTCGCGGCGCCACGGCCCGTAGAGGATCAGCGGCGCGCCCTCGACCAGCAGCCGCTCTGCGCCTGCGACCAGCCCGAGGGTCGCCTCCCATGGGCTGATATGCGCCATGTTGATGCACAGCACCGCATCGGCCGCATCCACGGGCCAATCCGCCGACCCGGCGTCGAGCGCGAGCGCCGGCAGGACGTTGCCGAGCCCGGCGCACCAGCTTGCGATCGAGCCGAGCGCACCTGGGTCCGGATCGGTCGGCTGCCAGACATGGCCGGGGAAAAGCTGCGCGAAGAAAGCGCAATGCTCGCCCGATCCGCTCGCCACCTCGAGCACCTTGCCGGTGACCGGCAATTCCTCTCGCAGCACCTCTGCGATCGGCCCGCGGTTGCGCAAAGTGGCCGGCGCATGCTTGCGATCGGAGCGATCGTCACCGGGCATCCAGGGCGTGGGATCTTGCATTTCGGCCTCGAAAGAGTGACAGGCATTCAAAACCAGGGCGGTCGCGCACCGGCACGCATCAGGCCCGGCTGTAGGTGCCCAGCGCCGTCCCGGCCGCGACCGCGACCAGTCCCACCACATGCCAGAGCGACAGCGTCTCGCCGAGCAGCAGCGCCGCGAAACCCACGCCGAACACCGGCACCCAGTAGAACCACAACGATACGCGCGCCACGCCGATCTTCACGATCGCATGGTTCCACGCGAGGTTGCCGAAGGCCGTGGCGATCAGCGCCGAGAACAGCACCAGCATCACCGGCCAGAAGCCCGGCAGCCATGCGGCGATGCTTCCCCCGGCGCCGACGGCGAATGCATGCAGCGCGAGCATGAGCGTGCCGCACGCGTAGATCATGCCGCTGGCGTGGAGCGCATCGGTTTCGCGCGCGAGCCGCTGGATGAACACGCCGCCGATCGAGAACGTCACGACCGAAGCGACCACCATGGCATCGCCCCACCCCGCCCCCGCGACGTGCGCGCCGGGGGACTTCAGCACCACGATCAGCACGCCGCCGAGGCCGAGCAGCACGCCGGCGATCCGCATCGGCCCGATGCGCTCGCGCAGGATCGCCGCGGCCATGAGCGAAGAGACCAGCGGGCTCAGGGCGATCGCGACAGAGCCATTGGTCGCCGTGGTCCTCGAAAGGCCTGCGGCGACGAGGATCTGGTTGAGATAGACCATCAGCACCGCGCAGCCCACCGCGGTGGCGAACTGGCGCCGGTTCATGCGCATGCGCTGCCGGGTCGCGCGCTGCCGCCAGAGCAGCACGCCCATCAGGGTCGCGGCGATCGCGGCCCGCCACGTCGCCATCACGGCCGGGTCGAAGTAGGTCGCGATGGTCTTCATCGCGGTCATGTTGAGGCCCCAGAGGGCGGTGACGAGCAGCAGCAGCGCCGAGAGGCCGCCGCCCGCGGGAGTGCGCCGGTCGGGGGGCTTCACGTCAGGGCAGGCGAAAGGGCCATGCCCTTCGTGAGTTTCATAGGTCGAGCGACATTCTATTTTTGCGGACCGCCCTCGCGTCGGCGCGCGCGAAAAGGCCACCCACAGCGCCCACGTAGGAGCGCGGATCGAATCGCCATGTGAGCGGCAGCAGAAGCACCGCGACCACGCCGAGGTAGGTCCATGCCGCCTCGAAGCCGCCCGCATGCTCGCGCATCCATCCCGTCACGAGCGGCGAGAGCGCGGCGACCATGAAGCCGACGCCCTGCATGAAGGCCGCCAGCGCGCCGGCCTGCTCGGGATGCCGCAGATGGTCGAGCGCCAGCGCCATGCACAGCGCGAAAGCGCCGCCCAGGCCGAGGCCCAGCACGCCGACCGCGGTGACCGCCATCGGCGCGCCGAGCGCCAATGCCGCGAAGCCCGCGACCTGGAGGAGCAGCATGGCGATCAGCCACGGCCGCAGGTCGCGGTGGCGCCGCGCCAGCACCGGCACGGTGAGCGCGGAGACGAGCTGCGCGCCGGTCATCCAGGTCAGCATCGAGCCGGTGTGCGCCGCGTCCCAGCCCTTCGCGGCATAGAACTGCGGCAGCCACGCGACGAGGCTCGTGTAGCCGCCGTTGATCAGGCCGAAGTAGCAGGCGAGCATCCATGCGCGCGGATTGCGAAGGCATCGCCGCCAGTTGCCGGGTTCTTCGGAATCCGCGCCGTCGACGGCCGCGGCGGCATCGGAACGCGAGCACGCCCAGATCACCGCCGCGAACAGCGCGGGCAGTGCCCAGACCGCCAGCCCCGCATGCCAGTCGCCGCTCGCATGCGCGAGCCACGGCGCACCGATCGCGCCGAGCCCGCCGCCGCCCATGAGCGCGGCCGAATACAGGCCCATCGCCATCCCGGTATGCGCCGGGTAGCCGCGCTTGACCACGCCCGGCATCAATGCCTGGACCAACCCGACGCCGACACCGGCCACGGCGGCACTGACAAGGAGCCACGCGGCATCCTCGGCGAACAGGCGCCCGCCGCACGCGACCGCGATGGCGGCGAGCCCGCACAGCACGCCGGCACGTGCGCCGATGCGGCCGCCGAGCGAGACGCCGACCAGCGACATCACGCCCATCGCCAGCATCGGCAGCATGGTCAGCATCGACGCGCCGCGAAAGCCCAGACCGGTCTCGGCGCGGATCTCGTCGAGCAGCGGGCTCGTGGACGTGAGGAAGGCGCGCAGGTTGATGGCAATCAGCACGACCAGCAGGGCGAAGCCGAGCCCCTGCATCTTGGCGGGCGGGCGGCCCGCAGTGGCCGCCGTCACGCCGGCACCGCGTCGGCCAGCAGCGCGCCGGCGCGCGCAACGACGCGCCCGCCCGCGACCACCAGCCGACGCACGGGCCGCGACACCACGGCCTGGGCCACCGTCTGCGCGTCGACGAGGACCAGGTCCGCGCGGTTGCCCGGCACCAGGCCGTAGTCGGTGAAGCCGCAGCCGCGCGCGCCGGAATGCGTGACGGTGTCGAGCGCGATCTCGATCTCGTCGTCGCGGCGCAGGTTGTAGCGCATGCCGACGAACATCGCGCGCTCCAGCATGTCCGGATTGCCGTAGGGCGACCAGGTGTCGCGGATGCCGTCGTTGCCGCCGAGCACCGTCACGCCCGCCTGGCGGCACGCCGTGAGCGGCGGCACGGTGCGCGACGGCGGCGCGCTGGTCACCAGCGACACGCCGAGCTTGGCCATGCGATCGAGCAGCACGCCGCGCTCGCCGTCCGTGACATCGCCGAGACAGAAGCCGTGGCTGATCGCGACGCGGCCCTGGAGCCCGTGCGCCGCGGTGCGGTCGAGGATCAGTTCGAGCGAGAACGCACCCATCGCACCGGGTTCGTGCAGGTGGATGTCCAGCCCGCGATCGTGGCGCTCCGCGATGCCGAAGAGCACATCGAGCGAACGCACCGGATCGCCGTCGATCGCGCACGGGTCGAGTCCGCCGAGCACGTCCGCGCCCGCGGCCATCGCCTCGTCGAGCAGCTCGGCGGTGCCGGGCCGCTTGAGCAGCCCCGACTGCGGGAAGGCGACGATCTGGATCTGCTGCAGCGCCTGCAGCGTCTCGCGCGTGCGCATCACGCCCTGCAGGTGGCGCAGGCCGGCCTGTGTGTCGACGTCCACATGCGTGCGCAGCCGCGTGGTGCCGGCGGCGAGGAAGGCCTTGGCCAGCACCAGCGACTGCGCGGCGGCATCGTGGCCGCTCGCCTGCCGGAAGGCGCGCTCGTTGTCGATCTTGTCGATGAGCCGCGTGCCGACCTCGTTGCGATACCAGTCCATGCCCCACATCGTCTTGTCGAGGTGGGTGTGGCCTTCGACCAGCCCCGGCAGCAGCAGCGCGCCGCCGCCCTCTTCCACCGCACAGCCGGCCGGCGCATCGAGGCGCGCGCCGATCCCGGCGATGCGGTCGCCCTGCACGAGGACGTCAACGGATGCCGCGCCGAGCGGGCGGACGTTGCGGATGAGGAGCGAGGAAGGCTGCGTCATGGAAAGCTCTCGAATGGCAAGAAAGAACTCAGGCCGGCACACCCGCCACGCCGCGCGGCGATGCGCGGCGGCCGAGCAGCGTGACCGCGGTGAACACCAGCGCGTTGGTCGCCAGCGCCACCAGCCCGATATTGATCGACTTGATCACCACCGGCGCATTCGGCAGGAGCTGCGGCAGACCCATGCCCGACAGCGTGGTGAAGGCCAGCACCGCACCGCCCGCCAGGATGCCGGCGAACGCGGCCTGCTTGGAGCCGAAGGGGCGCGGCAGCAGGCTGAAGATCAGCGACGGAAGCAGTTGCGTGAGCAGGCTGGACGCGAAGATCGCGATCGCCACGATGGTGGTGCCGCCGCGCAGCACGAAGAACACCGCGATCAGCGCGAAGAGCGGCAGCGCACAGCGTGCAACCAGCGCGACCTGCCGGTCCGTGGCCTTCGGCGCGAAGCCGCCCTTGTAGATGTTCTTGCCGATCACGGTCGATGCGGTGAGCAGGATCATCGCGCCGGGCACGAGCGCGGTGAGCACGCCGGTGCCGCCGATCACGCCGACGAACCACGGGTCGAAGGTCGCCTTCACGAGCCCGAAGAGCGCGAGGTCCACCTCCGAACCCTGGAGCCCCGGCACCTTGAGGATGGCCGCGAAGCCCACGAGGAAGAGGAACGCGATCACGATCTGGTAGAGCGGCATCATCATCGTGTTGCGGCGAACAGCGCCTGCGCTCTTGGCCGCATAGACCGAAGTGAGGTTGAAGGGGTACAGGTAGTAGCCCAGCGCGGTCAGCAGGATGGTCGAGTTGTACCAGCTCAGGTTGAGGCCTTCCTTGGGGAACTCGAAGAAGTTCGGCTTCGCGGCGTGGATCGCCTCGAACATCGGCGTGACGCCGCCGTAGTAGTGCCAGGGCAGGTACACGCCGAGGAAGATCGCGATCGCGAGGATCAGGATGTCCTTGACGATCGCGATGCTGGCCGAGCCGTGCAGGCCCGACACGAGGATGTAGCTGACCATCACGATCACGCCGATCCAGATCGACACCTGCGGCGCGATGGCGCCGTACGACGCTTCGGACACGATGATGCCGAGCCCGCGCAGCTGGATGGTGAGCAGCGCCACCATGCCCATCAGCGCGACGATCGACACCAGCACGCCGAGCCCGCGGCTGTCGTACTTGCTCGCGAAGAAGTCCGAGAACGACACCAGCTTGTGCGCGGACGCATAGCGCCAGATGGCCGGCAGCATCCAGAAGGCCATCAGGTGCGCGAGGCCGCCGTAGGCCAGGATGTAGAAGGCCGGCACGCCCTTGCCGTACGACCAGCCGCTCGCGCCGAGGAAGGTGAAGGTCGAGAACGCCTCGCCCGCCATCAGCAGGAAGACCATCAGCGCACCGAGCCCGCGGCCGCCGAGCGCCCATTGCTCCAGGCTCATCTTGCGGCCGCGCCTTGCGAGCACCGCGAGCGCCAGCGCGCCGACCATGAAGAGCGCGATCACCACCAGCGCGGCGCTCATCGTGCTTCTCCCTGGGACGGCGCGTCGAGGTCGCCCTCGGCCCGGTCGATGGCCAGCATGACCAGCGAGGTCAGCACCAGCCAGCTCACGTTCCACACCATGAGGAAGGGCATGCCGAGCACGAAGGTCGGCGCATGGGCGGAAAGCCATCCGCCGCTGAAAAAGGCGATCACCGGCAATGCTGCCAGCCACTTGACGGATTTCACTCGGGACCTCGCGATCTGTTTTGGTTACGATTTATGGTCAACTAAACATAAATGTTTGGTTAACCAAACCAGATTCTAGAGAAAGGCCACGAGGCGCCTCCACCGTGAAAACCCGCAGGTCGGGGGCGCCGGCTCGTCAGTCCGATCGGCACTCCCACTAACATGTGCGGCGCTTCTTGCTTTCCGATCCCCATGCCGAAAACCGCGCCCGCCAGTCCCGACAACACTTCAGCGAAACCCCGACGAGCCAAAGGGGCGACCGCCGCGCCGGACGCCGACGTCGATGTCGACGAGCGCGTCTACGAGGCCGTCTCCAAGGCATTGCTGAGCGGCAAGCTGCGCCCCGGCACACCGCTGCGCGAACGCACGCTGGCCGAGGCGCTGGGATGCACCCGCGGCGCGATCCGAAAGGTGCTCGCCCGGCTCGGCGCCGAAAAACGACTGGTGCTCGAATACAACCGCGGCGCCTTCGTGCCGAACCCTTCGGTCGAGGACATGCGCAACACCTATCGCGCCCGCCGCATCGTCGAGGCGGGGCTGGTCACCACCCTCTTCGGCCAGCTCACGCGCGAGCAGGTCGCGCAGCTGCGCAAGCACGTGCAAGCCGAGCAGAAGGCGTTCAAGGAAGGACGGCGCGAGGACGCGTTCCGCCTCGCGGGCGAGTTCCACCTGCTGCTCGCGCAGATGGCGGGCAGCGAGGAGCTGCAGTCCTACATCCAGCGCCTGGTGTCGAACACCGAGCTCTACAAGGCGCTGTTCGACAGCGTGGAGGCCGCGAGCTGCGCGCCGAAGGAGCACGAGGAAATCATCGAGGCGCTGATGGGCCCGTCACTCACGCGTGCGCTCGACATCGCGATGGAACACCTCGACGAGCTGGAGCAGCGCGTGATCGCCGGTGCAGGAACCGAGCAGGAGGTCGACCTCGCGGACCTCTTCGCCGGCGTGCGCCGCTGAAGCGCAATCAGATTTCCCTCGCGCTGCAGCCCCCGCATGAGACCGGCACAGCCGAGGCCAGGAACCCCGCGGAGCCGGCTTCGCCGGGCCGCCGGGGTTGCCCCCTGGAAGGGCGAGGCTGGGGGTGAGTCAGAGATCCATCACCATCTCGTGCCACGCCATGCCGCCGTGGTCGGAGGCGGACGGCTTGACATAGCGATAGCCGAGCCGCTCGTACAGCGCGACATGACGGTCCTTGCACATCAGGTGGATCGTCTTCTTGCCGATCCCGCGCATGCGCTCGACGAAGCTCCGCATCATCAGGCTCGCGTAGCCCTTGCCCTGGTGCGCCCGGTCGATGACGACCGACATGATCACCACGTTCAGCGCCATCGGATCGTGGCCGACCAGTTCCTTGAACGACTCGTCCGCCAGCACGACTTCATGTGCGCATCCGCAGTTGATGAAGCCGATGATGTCGCCCGCCAGTTCCATGACGAGGAAGCCTTCGGGGTACTGCGCGATGCGCGTGGCGATCTTCTCGCGCGTCGCAGCCTCGTCGCCTTCATAGGACGAGATCTCGATCTCGTAGCAGCGCGAGGTGTCCGCCGGAGCCGCCGGCCGGAAGGTGGGTGCAGGGTCGCGTGAGGTCATGGGACGGGGGATCTTGCCATGTCGAACGCCCCAGCCCTGCGCCAGAATCGAACGATGAACATTGCCGATTCCTTTGCGGACGTCACCCGCTTCGTCGCGATCCGCCGCGACATCCATGCACATCCCGAACTGGGCTTCGAGGAGCATCGCACCTCGGAGATCGTTGCCAGGCTGCTCGAAGACTGGGGCATCGAAGTCCATCGCGGCATCGCCGGCACCGGCCTCGTCGGCGTGCTGCGGCGCGGCACCGGCGGGCGCACCATCGGCCTGCGCGCCGACATGGACGCGCTGCCGCTGCACGAGGCCAACGAGTTCCCCCACAAGTCCACGCGCGCCGGCCGCATGCACGCCTGCGGGCACGACGGCCACACCACCATGCTGCTGGCCGCCGCCTGGCACCTGGCGCAGAAGGGCAGCGCGTTCGACGGCACGGTGCACTTCATCTTCCAGCCCGCCGAGGAGATGGGCAAGGCCGGTGCCAAGAAGATGATCCAGGACGGGCTCTTCGAGCGCTTCCCGTGCGAGGCGGTGTTCGCGCTGCACAACTTCCCGGTCGGCGACGTGGGCCGCTTCGCGGTCAACGAAGGCGTGCTCATGGCGTCGAGCAACACCTACAGGATCACTTTGCGCGGTCGTGGCGCGCACGCCTCGATGCCGCACACCGGCATCGACCCGGTCGCGGCGGTCATCAATCTCGCGCAGCAGCTGCAGACCATCGTGCCGCGCACCATCGCGAGCACCGAGCGCGCCCTGCTCGCGGTCACGCAGCTGCAGGGCTCGGATGCGCCCAACGTGATTCCCGATTCGGCCTGGGTGGGCGGCACGGTGCGCACCTTCTCGATCGAGGCGACAGACAGGATCGAGGCACGTTTGCGCACCGTGGCCGAAGGCGTGGCCGCGGCGCACGAATGCACCGCCGAGATCAGCTTCAACCGCGCATCGCCGCCGGTCGTCAACCACCCGGCCGAGGCGCGCTTCGCCGCGAGCGTGATGCGCGAAGTGGTGGGCGACCACATGGTCACCGACGACTTCCCGGCGGTGATGGGCGCGGAGGACTTCGCCCACATGCTGCAGGTGCGTCCGGGCTGCTACGCCTTCCTGGGCAATGGCGACGGCGACCACCGTCTGGAGGGCCACGGGCCGGGGCCTTGCATCATCCACAACACCTCTTTCGATTTCAACGACGAGATCATCCCGATCGGCGCCAGCTACTTCGTGAAGCTGGTGGAGCGCTGGCTCCCGGTCGCCAACCCGGCCTGAATCCCTCAACGCATCCCCCAATCCGACAGGAAAGTGCCCCCACCGATGACGCATCCCTATTCGCGCCGCTCCGTCCTCGCCGCCGCCGGCGCCATGCTGGCCACCGGCGCCGCGCCCTTCGCCTTCGCGCAGCAGCGCGTGATCCACGTCATCGTGCCCTTCGGCACGGGCGCGGTGCAGGACACGGTGGCCCGCGCCTTCAGCAACGAGCTCGGCGCAGCGCTCAACGCGGCGGTCGTGGTCGAGAACCGCGCGGGCGCGGGCGGCACGGTCGGCGCGGCGGTCGTCGCCAAGGCGCCGGCCGACGGCAACACGCTGGTGCTGGCTGCGGCCAGCCATCACATCGCGGGCTTCCTCTACAGCAAGCTGGCCTACGACCCGCTGAAGGATTTCGTCGGCGTCGCCAACATCGGCAACGCCGGCTATGCGCTGGCGGTGGGCGGCGGTCTCACCCCCGCGAACACGGCCGACTTCATCAAGGAGGTCAAGGGCAACCCGGGCAAGTACAACTACGCCTCGGCCGGCAACGGCAGCGCGACGCATCTCGCGATGGCCTCCTTCCTCTCGAAGGCCGGGCTGCAGATGACGCACATCCCGACCAAGTCCACGGGCGAGGCCGTCAACGAATTGCTCGCCGGCCGCGTGCAGGCGGTGATCTCGTCGAGCGTCGGCGTGATCGGGTTCCAGAACGACCCGCGCATGAAGCTGCTGGCATCCACCGGCGAGCAGCGCAGCCCCTTCCTTCCTCAACTGCCCACCGTCGCCGAGAGCGGCCTGCCCGGCTATTCGTTCGATTCGTGGATCGGCCTGCTCGCGCCGGCCGGCACGCCGAAGGCCGAAGTCGACAAGCTGAATGCGGCGACCAACAAGGTGCTGGCCGACCCGGCCATCCAGGAGCGCTTCAAGCGCCTGGGCGTGGAGCCGCGCAACCAGAGCCCCGAGGAATTCCAGAAGCTGCTGCGCGCCGACTGGGACGCCATGGGCTTGGTGGTAAGAGCCTCCGGCGCGAAAGTGGACTGAGCGCGAGCGGCGACCTCAGGGCCGCCGCACATCCAGCTTCTGCCGCGACCAGTACGGCCCGTCGAGGCGGTCGAGGCGCACTTCGCCGCCGGTCGATGGCGCGTGCACGAAGCGGTTCTCGCCCACGTAGATGCCCGCGTGCGTCGGCCGGCCGCCGCCGAAGACGACGAGGTCGCCGGTGCGCAGTTCGTCGCGCGCGATCGCATCGCCGAAGCCCGCGAGCTGCGACACGGTGCGTGGCGTGGCGAGCCCCGCGCTCTCGCGGTACACGTAGGCGATGAGCCCGCTGCAGTCGAAGCCGCCATCGACCGTGTTGCCGCCGTAGCGATAGGGCGTGCCGACCAGGCCCATTGCATGGATCGCCGCATCGCGCGATTGCTCGGCCGAAAGGATCGGCGGCCGCGCGCTGCGCATCGTGGATTTCGGCGCGCTGCCGCAGGCGGCGAGACCAAGGCAGATGCACAGGGCGATCGCGGTGCGCAGGTTCGGCATGGGGCGTGAGGCTACCACCCCAACCGCGTGCTGCGCGCACCTGTCACCTCGCAAATTTACGAGTCGGGCGCTCGCAATCGTTCGAGCTGACGACGGGCTCCTTTCGGGTTCATCCTTCGTGGACGCAATCACCTGGCGTGAAGACCTGAGTTCAACGAAGGAGTGACGTATGTACTACACGGACGATTCGCTGTTCCCCGAAAACATGCAGCCCACGATCATCACGGCGGCGCCTTTCGGCCCCGAGTGGCTTCCGGGCGACGTGGAAGACCTGCCATTGAGTTGGGACCAGCAGGTGCAGGCGGCAGTCGATTGCTACAACGCCGGCGCGACGATGCTGCACGTCCATGTGCGCGACCCGAAGACCGGCGAGGGCTCGAGCAACTTCGACCAGTACAACGAGTTCATCGCCAAGCTGCGCAACGCGGTGCCGAAGATGATCCTCCAGGTCGGCGGCTCGATCTCCTTCGCACCGCACACCGAGGGCGCCAAGGCAAAGTGGCTCGACTACGACACCCGTCACATGCTGACCGAGCTCGACCCCAAGCCCGACTGCGTGACGATCACCACGGGCACGACGCTGTGGGACATCACGCAGGCGTTCATCCCGGGCGACGCGGACGGTACGCACCTGGCCGACCCGAAGGTCGCCGAGGCCTGGAGCGGCATGGTCGTGGACTCGACGCCGTCTTTCTACGTCGAGCATCTCAAGCGCCTGCGCGCGAACAAGATCCAGCCCTACTTCGTCCCCGGCCACGTCCACCAACTCGAGATCATCGAGCGCCTGATCCGTGCCGGTATCTACATGGGACCCATGAACGTGGCGCTGTGCGGCTATGGCGGCGGCTCGATGGGCCGCAACCCGTTCGACTGGATGGAGATGCTGCGCCGCACGCCGCACGGCTCTTCGAGCGTGACGTTCTGGAGCAGCATGCGCGGGAACATCGCGATTCAGCAATTGGCCACGATCCTCGGCTGCCATGTTCGCGTCGGCATCGAGGACAACATCTGGGACATGCACAAGAAGCGCTGGCCGACGGTCAAGCAGGTCGAATGGGCCGTGAAGCAAAGCGAACAATTCGGCCGCAAGGTTGCCACCGCGGACGAGGCGCGCAAGATCATGAAGATCGGCGTGTGGTACGAGACCGTCGAAGAGACGCTGTTCAACCTCGGCCTTCCCCCGAACCGCAAGGAGGGCTACCAGGGCTTCCTCTCCTACGAAACCGACGGGCGCGCGCCGAAGGTGGCTCAGGCCCGGACGAATCCGGTCAGCATTCTTTAGGTGGCGGCACCTCGGAGTCGCGTCTTGAACCCGCGAGCTGACGAGCAATCCGACACCGGACCCTGGGGTGACGCGCTCCAGCGCTTGCACGAGTGGGAACCCGCCTGGGCGAACACCTGCGCTCGCATGGCAACCAACCCGTGGCGGTCCGGCGTCCTGCCGCGCAAGCTGGTCGAACTGATCGGTGTCGCGGTGAATGCCGCCTGCACGAACCTGAATCCCGAGGGAACGCGCCGCCACATCCGAGGCGCCCTGCAGGCAGGTGCGACCCGGGCCGAAGTCCTCATGGTGCTGAAGATGGCATCGCTGCTGTCGATCCATTCGTGCAGCCTCGGTGCTCCGATACTGCTGGAGGAAGGCAAGGCCGCGGGCGCCCGGCCCAAGCTGAAGGTCAAGCCCGCGACGCCGGCGTGCGACCAGATGAAGGCCATCGGCCAATGGAACGACGCCTGGGATCCTTTCTACGAACTCGATCCCGCGTGGACCGACGCGTTCATGGCCACCGGTGGGGGGGTCTATGCGAGTGGCGTCCTGCCTGCGAAGGACGTGGAATTGCTCAGCATCGCCTTCGACGTCTCCTATACCCACATGTACGCGCCAGGCACGCGGCGACACATTCGCAACGCGCTCGCGGCCGGCGCCACCATGGAGGAAATCATGGAGGTGCTGAAGCTCTGCGTCGTGCAGGGCGTGCAGGCATGCAACCTCGGCGTGCCGATTCTTGACGAGGAGATGGCACGGCTCAATGATGCCGCGCGGGCCGGATGAACCGGCGCCGATGACCGAACGGAGGACGCTTCGATGGAACACGCTGAATCCGGCACCGCCCACGGCCTGAAGGAACGGGCGATCGAGGAGCTGAAGATCTACTGGATCATCACGCTGTACCTGTGGGTCCTTCTCGGCCTGTTCACCGTCTACCGCCGGCTGGTCGAGGCCGAAACCGGCGTCATCTACCTGCACTACGGCATCGCGCTGATCGAAGCCCTGGTCATCGCCAAGGTCGTGCTGATCGGCAAGCTGTTCGGCTTCAGCCGCCGCTTCGAGGACCGCGCGCTGATCGTTCCGGTGATCTACAAGTCCGTCCTGTTCGGCTTGCTGGTCATGCTGTTCGGCGTTCTGGAGCATCTCATTGCCGGCTGGATCCACAAACAGGGACTTCTGGGTGGGTTGCAGGAGATCGCGTCGATCGGCAGGGACGAACTTGTCGCGCGCACGCTGATGCTGGTCGTCGCCTTCGTCCCGTTCTTCTCGTTCTGCGAGCTGGGCCGGGTTCTCGGGATGAAGCAACTCACGGCGATGTTCCTCTCGAATCCGAAGGCGTGGCCGCTGCGCGAGGACGCCTCGGCCCACAAGCGCTAGGGACGTCCGGTCCGAAGCGCGTCCGTTCGGACTTCTCGACGCTGACTTGCGGACACCCCGAAACGCGTTCGATGCCAACGCGAAAACGCGCTGGGCGTCGAGAACCCGAGCAGGACGGACAGTTCGCCGAGGGGCCCGCGGCCTTCTTCCAGATGACGGGAAAGCAGCTCGTCGCGCAACTCGTCGACCAATTCACTGAAGCTCGTGCCTTCGGCGGAGAGACCTCGTGCGACGGTGCGTCGATCGACGCCCAGATGCCGCGCAACGACCTCCACCCGGCAATGCCCGCGCGGCAGCAGGAGCACGACGAGTTGGTGCACGCGTTCACTGAAGCGCGAATCGGGGCCCAGTTCACGCTCCAGCAATCGCTTCGAATAGCGGGCCATGACCGGATCGGCGGCCGGGTTGGGCGCGTCCAGGTCGGCGCCGTTGCAGACGATGCCGTTGAACTGGTGGCCGAACTCCACGGCCTCGCCGAAGAAGGCGCGGTGCGCTCGCAGCGTGGCAGACGCACGGTGAGAGAAGCAGACGAGCCGCGGTCGCCAGCCCGCACCCAGGAAGAAACTCAGTATCCGGAACGTCACGCCCACCACCAGTTCGCTGGCCTGGCCAACCGGCTGCTCGCCGACGCCGACGATCTCCTCGTAGATCACCACCAGGTTGCCGGTCTTCTCGAGGCGAACGGCGAGCGCTTCGTTGTGCACGTGGATGTGCTGGACCAACGCCTCGAGGACTGCACCTAACGTGAGTTCGTCGCGCACCAGCAAGCCAAGGGGCCCCAGATTCGAGAGTTGACGCGATTGCGCCATGCGAAGACCCAGTGCCGGCTCGCCACCTCGCGCAGCAGCTACTTCGAGAAGATGGCACACGAGGCGCGCCGGCACCTTCAGGTCCGGCTCGTCGAGGCAGTCCGATGGGAGGCCGACTTCCGCGACCAGCGCGCGCGGATCGAGCCCGCACGCCATCGCCACAGCAGCAAAGTCTGTGAGCGACGCGCTGCGGACGAGCGGCGATCTGGGGGTTTCTCGCACGGTCCCGAAATGGTAAGTCGCTGTCCCGCAACGTCAAGCCGATCGGCGCAGGCCAGCGAAACAATCACGGCCATCCAGCCCCATCGAAAGGAACCACGATGAACTTTCTCGACGACTCGCTGCTGCCCGAGAACCAGCAACCCCTGGTCATCCAGGTCGCGCCCTATGGACCCGAGTTCCTGCCCGGCGACTCCGACGACATCCCGCTGACGATGGCCGAGCAGGTGCAGAAGGCCGTCGATTGCTGGAACGCAGGCGCCACCGTCCTGCATGTGCACGTGCGCGAGGCGGACGGCAAGGGAAGCAAGCGGCTGTCGATGTTCAACGAGATGCTGTCCCGCCTTCGCGCGGCGGTGCCCGAGATGGTGCTGCAGGTCGGCGGCTCCATCTCGTTCGCGCCGGAAGGACAAGGCGCGGAGGCCAAGTGGCTCGACGACGACACCAGGCACATGCTGGCCGAGCTCGATCCGAAGCCCGACCAGGTGACCATCGCGATCAACACCAACCAGATGAACGTCTGCGAGCTTTTGAGCCCGGACGACGTGGCAGGCACGTCGCTGGCGCTGCCGGCCTACCAGCAGGCGTACCGCGAGATGTGGATTCCATCGGGCCCCGCCTTCGTCGAGGAGCATCTGCGCCGCCTGCAGGCTGCGGGCATCCAGGCGCACTTCATGCTCGGAGACGTCGGCCAGCTGGAGACCGTCGAGCGGCTGATTCGCCGCGGCGTCTACACCGGTCCGCTGGTGCTCAACTGGGTCGGTATCGGCGGCGGCGCCGACGGGCCGAACCCCTACAACATGATGGAGTTCGTGCGCCGCGTGCCGCCGGGCGCAGTGCTGACGATCGAAAGCATCATGCGCAACGTGCTGCCGCTGAACACGATGGCCATCGCGATGGGCCTGCACGTGCGCGTGGGCATCGAGGACAACCTGTGGGGCCGCAAGGGCCAGCGCATGACCAGCGTGGAGCAGGTCGAACAGATGGTGCGCATCTCGCGCGAGTTGCACCGCGAAGTGGCCACCGGCGCGCAGGCGCGACAGATCTACCGTCTCGGAGATCATTACCGTAACGCCGACGAGACACTGTCTCGCTTGGGTTACGCGCCCAACCGCCGCACGGGCGAGCGCGGCGCTACGCTGCGCCTGGCCGCCTGAACCCGGCCGCCGGCCCCACGTCACGAGGAGAGCCCACATGCGCTGGAAAGAGCATTCCCACTCCGTGCTGTTCGCCTTGCTGGCGATCCACGTGATGGCCCACATCGATCGCAACATGCTGCTCGCCTTCTCGCCGCAGATCACGAACGACCTGGCGATCAGCAATGCGCAGTACGGCTTTCTGACTGGCGCCGTATGGGTGCTGAGCTTCGGCGTGATGGCGGTGTTCATGGGCTCCCTGGCCGACCGCTTCAGCCGCACCCGCGTCATCGCGGCAGGTATCCTGGTCTGGAGTGTGTGCACCGCGGCTTCCGGCGAGGCGCAGAACTTCGGCCAGATGGTGGCGGCCCGCTTCCTCGTGGCCTCGGGCGAAGCGGCGCTGGTGCCGGCAGCGGTCTCGCTTCTCATGGAACTCTTCAAGGCCGCTCGCACGGGGACGGCGGTGGGCGTGTTCTTCATGGGCATCCCGCTCGGCATCGGGCTGGCCTTCGCGCTCGCCGGCACGCTCGGCGCGTCCCTGGGATGGCGGCACACGTTCTCGCTGCTGGGCGCGGCCGGCGTCGTCATCGCGCTTCCGCTGCTGTGGCTGCGTGATCGGCGTGACGGGGACGCCCATGGCGAACGGGGAGCGCCGTTCGCACAGCAGGTGCGCAACGTGTTCGCCGCGCTGCGCGCGAGCCCCACCGTGATTCAGACGATCGTGGGCTTCGTGCTCGTGCACATGGTGTTCGCCGGGCTCTCGTTCACGCAGTTGTGGCTGGTGCGCGAACGCGGCTTCGATGCCGCCTCGATCGCCCGGCAGATCGGCCTTCTCCAGATCGTGTTCGGCGTGCTCGGATCGGTCGTCGGCGGCGTGCTGAGCGACACGCTGGCCAGGCGCATGAAGGGCGGGCATGCCGGCTTCGTCGCGCTCCTGATCGTCGTCTGCGGCCCGCTGATGGTTGCCTATCGTCTCGTCGAGCCGGGCTCCGCGCTCTTCTACATCGGCATGTGCGCCGGCTTCTTCCTGCCATTGGCGACCTACGGGCCGTCGATGGCCGTCATCCAGGGATTGACGCCGCCCACGATGCGCTCGACGGTCACGGGCTTCACGATGCTGCTGATCAACATCTTCGCCATCGCGATCGGCAACCTGGCGGTGGGAGCGATCAGCGACCGGCTGATCGCGGACGGCTCGACCACCGCATTGACGAACGTCCTGCTGGCAACCGACTTCCTTGCGATTGCCGGGGCGGCGTTCTTCGCCCTGGCGGCACGCGGCCCGCGCATCGCATTCGCGCCACGCGACGTGATTGCCCATTGAAGGTCCTCGAGGAGTTCATTCATGACCCACCTGCTTCGACACCTCGCCCTCGCGCTAGCCCTTGTCACGGCGGGATGCGCGAGTCTTCCCCCACCGAGCGATCGCTCCGACACCACGGCACGGGTCGACACCGCCGACACGCGCCTGGGGCGAAGCGGCGCGCCGCTGACGTCCGCGCATCCGGGTCTGTCGGGCATCCACAAGCTGCCCGAGCCTCATGACGCATTCGCTGCGCGCGTGCTGCTGGCCGGTGCCGCGGAGCGCTCGATCGACGCCCAGTACTTCATCTGGAACGGCGACCAGGTCGGCTACCTGATGTGGCAGGCCTTGTGGAAGGCGGCCGAGCGCGGCGTGCGCGTCCGCCTGTTGCTCGACGATGCCAACACGTCGGGCAACGATGCGACGATCGCCGCGCTCGATGCGCATCCGAACATCGAGGTCCGGCTGTACAACCCCTTCGCGCAACGAAAGTCGCGCGGGCTCGCGTACCTCACCGATTTCGGGCGCTTGAACCGGCGGATGCACAACAAGTCCTTCACGGTGGACAACCAGATGGCGGTGGTCGGTGGCCGCAATATCGCGAACGAATACTTCGGTGCCGGAGAGGGGATCGGATTCGCCGACATCGACGTCGTCGCAGTGGGCCCGGTCGTGCAGGACGTCTCGCGCGAGTTCGACCTTTTCTGGAACAGCGCCTCGGCCTATCCGGCGGCCGGCTTCGTGGGACCTGCCGCCCCCGACGCCGCCGAACAGCTGCTGGCAAGGTTCGCGCAGACCGAGGTCGACCCGATCTCCCGCGCCTACCTCGACGCCGTGCGTGAGGCGACGCTGATGGACGACCTGCGCAACCACAGCCTCCGAATCGAATGGACCACCGCGAAGGTCGTCCACGACGATCCAGCGAAGACGCTCGACCGCGAAGCGCGCACGGATGTCCTGCTCCTGCCCGTGCTCATCCAGTCGCTGGGGCGTCCCGAGAAGTCGCTCGACATCGTGTCGCCGTACTTCGTTCCCGGCGACGAAGGCACCGCCGCGCTGTCGGACCTGGCCCGCCGGGGCGTGCGCGTGCGCATCCTGACGAACTCGCTGGCGGCTTCGGACGAGGCCGTGGTGCATGCCGGCTACATGAAGCGGCGCCGTGATCTGCTCAGGGCCGGGGTCGAATTGTGGGAGCTCAAGCCCACCGCCACCGAGGAGTCGCTGAAAGTCAAAGGCCGGTTCGGCGCCGCCAAGGTGGCGGGCCTGCACGCCAAGACCTATGCCGTGGACCGGCGGCGCATCTTCATCGGCTCCTTCAACTTCGACCAGCGCTCGGCCAGGCTGAACACCGAGATGGGCATGGTGATCGAGAGCGAGCAGTTCGCGGGAGATCTCGCACGCACCTTCGACGACGAGGTCAGGCAGATCGCGTACAGAGTTCGGCTGACCCCGGATGGAAACGAACTGCAGTGGATCGAGGACAAGTCGGCCGGCCAGGAGGTTCGCCACGATTCCGACCCCGAGACCAGCGCGGCCAAGCGCATGGGCGTCGGGATGCTCGCGATCCTTCCCATCGAGTGGCTCCTCTGAGAGCTCCTCTGAGAGATGCGAGGACATCATGGAAACCGTGATCGTCATCCTGCTGCAGGCGGCGCTGGTCGCGGCCTTGATCTGGCAGCACGCAGGCCGCCAGCGCGCCGAGCACGCAGCGCGCAGCCTGGGTCGACGGCTCGTCGACGCGCATGAAGACGAGCGGCGCCGGCTGGCGCGCGAACTCCACGACGACATCAGCCAACGCCTGGCCGCGCTGGCGATGCAGGTCTCGTTGATGGAGACCGGCGGCAACGAGACGCAACGCACAGACGCCATCCGCTCTGCACGCGAGGGGCTGGCGGCACTCGGCGAAGACGTTCATGCGCTCTCCTACCGCCTGCATCCGACGGTCATCGAAGACCTCGGCCTTGTCGATGCGCTGAAGTCGGAGTGCGATCGCGTTGCACGCACGGAGGCCATCCGCGTCCAGGTGGATACAGGCCCCGTGCCACCCGGTTTGCCCGTCGATGCGGCGCTCGGCCTCTTTCGGGTCGCGCAAGAGGCGTTGCGCAACGTGGTTCGGCATGCGCGAGCGACCGAGGTGCGCGTGGCCCTGCTCGGCGGCGATGGCCGGCTGCTCCTTGCCGTGCGCGACAACGGCCGCGGCATCGAAGGGCTGCGCCGCAAAGCTCACGTGAGCCTCGGCATCGAGAGCATGCGCGAGCGGATGAGCCTGCTGGACGGAGCGCTGGATGTCGACAGCGTCCCCGGAGGCGGGACGATGGTCACCGCGTGGATACCACTGACGGAGGCGCCATGAGCCGCCCGGCCGTTCCGAAGGCGAATACCGAAGCGCTGCTGCGCGAAGGTACTCCAATGACCCGCCCGCGCGTGCTGCTCGCCGAGGACCACCCGATCGTTGCGCAGGGCGTGCGCAGCCTGCTCGCTGCCGATTTCGATCTGCTCGAGGTGGCCGAGGACGGACACGCCATGGTCGAAGCGGCGCACAGGCTTCTTCCCGACGTGGTCGTCGCGGACATCTCGATGCCCTCGCTCAACGGCATCGAAGCGCTGGCGGCGATGCGAAGGGACGGATTGTGGATTCCGGTGGTCTTCCTCAGCATGCATCGTGAGGTCGCCTACGTGCGGCGCGCCCTCGAAGCGGGCGCGGCAGGCTATGTGTTGAAGCAGGCGGCGACAACCGAACTGCTGCAGGGCGTGCGTTCCGCCCTCGAAGGAGGCACGTTCGTCAGCCCCGCGATCGCCGGTCAGGTGTTCGAAGTGATGAAGCGCGGACCGGCGACGTCATCCGACCCCGTCGGCGGCTTGACCCTTCGTCAGCTCGAAATCCTGCGCATGCTCGCCGAAGGCCTCTCGGCCAAGGAGATCGCCGCGAAGACCGATATTTCGCCGCGGACGGTCGAGTTCCACAAGTACCAGATGATGGAAGCCCTGCACGCGAAACGCTCGGTCGACCTGGTCCGTTTCGCCATCAGGCACGGCATCGCGGAGCGCTGACGAATCGACACTCGTTGACAATCCTGCCTGCTGCACCATTTCGCAGATCAGGAGGATCCCATGACCGAACCCACGCTGCCGAAGGACGAGTACGCAGCGCTCCACGCCGAAGCCACGGCCTGCATGGCCGAACTCGCCTCGCTCGAGCGGGTATGCATCGTCAGCGCCGCCGTCGTCTTCGCCTGGGTGGCGGCCAATTCGCAGTCGCTCGTGGGCTTTTCCGGGCTGGTGTGGGCCGTCCCGGTGGCGGTCGCGGTGCTCGGGAGCCTCAAGGCGCTGGCCATCGGCAGGCACCTCTCGGCCCTCGGGCGCTCGCTCGGGGAACTGGAAGTCCAGCTCCACGGCGACGGCGATCGGGCATCCAGGCAATTCGGGCGGCGTTGGCGCGCGCGCAGAGGCGCCGCCGCCGCGGCCTGGCTCCTGTTCGTCGGGCTGACGGTAGCGGGCAGCACGCTGGGCTATCTGCAGTTCCGCACCGAGTGCCCGGGGCCGCTGGTGAATGCCTGCGGCAAGGACGACGGCGCGGACGACAGCGACCAGGAAGGCCCCGGCATGAAGCCGGGTTCGCTTCCGTCCGGAGCGCGGTGGCTCGCCGGATAGCCGCATGTCCCTGTCCGCCGCTCGCGCGGCCCCAGACCCCGACGCCCGCCCCGACACCCGCGCGGCCGCCCGGGCCGCCTATCGCACGTGGCCGGCGACGCTGGCCATCCTCCTGGCCATCACGGTCTACGTGGGCGGCCTGCAACTGTGGGATCGTCGCGTCCCCAGCACGAGGACGCTCCCCGCGGGCGAGCCGGTGACCGTCGGAGCGGCCCGCTTCGCGCCCGCCGAAGGATGGCAGATGAACGTCGCGCGCTCGCGGCCCGGCCAGACGATGGTGCTCTTCAAGAACGGGCACACCTTCGCGGTCCGAACGTCGCGCTGGCTGGGCGGTCCGGAGGGCCCGCTCGAGCGCCAGCAGCGCGTGATCGAGCGCGGACAGCGCCTGCATGTGCAGGGCGACGTCTCCAACGTCCTCACCGAGTGGGGTCTCCAGGGCACCACCTTCGCCTACTACGGCACCAAGCTCAGCGGGCGGTTCTGGCTGATGGTCGATCCCGGCCGCTCCATGGTGGTGCAGGTGGACTTCTACGGTCCGAACGACAACGCCGCCAGTGCCGCGGAGGCGCTGGAAGAAGCCCGGCGCATGGTCGCCTCCATGGACCTCGAGGCATCGTGAACCAGAGTGCCGCCTCGACCCCGATGCCGCCGGCCGCCGGCGCGGCGACGCACAGCGGCGTCGCGGGCATCGACCCGTGCTTCCAGCCGACGCGCGCGTCCTTCTGGCTGCTCGTGGTGCTGCTTCTCAACGGGCTGTTCTCCATCGGACAGCTGTTCGGCTCGGGCTTCCGGGTGGTGCCGGTGGCGGCGCTGCTGGGCCTGCTGGCGTGGGCGCTCTACACGGTGGGCTTCGTGGTGCTGTTCCGCGCGATGGACCTGCTCGACCAGCATCCGCCCGCTGCCTACGTCCTGGCGTTTGCCTGGGGCGGCCTGGGCGCCGCGCATCTTTCGGCGCCGGCCAACAACGCGATCCAGAGCCTCGCGGCCAAGCTCGTCTCGCCGGAGTTCGCGGCCGTCTGGGGCCCGGCGCTGGCGGGGCCCATCACCGAGGAATTCCTGAAGCTGGCCGGCGTGATCCTGATCATCCTGACGGCGCGCAACCAGTTCCGCACCGAGGTGTCCGTGCTCATCGTCGGCGCCATGGCGGGGCTGGGTTTCCAGGTGGTGGAGAACCTGAACTACACCGTGCGCTCGGCCATGAACTTCCCGTCGGACAGCCAGGTCCAGCCGGTTCTGTGGGACCTGGTCACGCGCGGCGTGCTCAGCGGCCTGTGGACGCACGCGGCCTTCACCGCGGTGGCCTCCTACGGCCTGGCCCTGTTCATGTTGCGACCCGAGCGCACGCGCGCCGCGCGCATCGGCATGGCGGCGGGGTGCTTCGTGCTCGCATGGGCGATGCACTTCGTCTGGAACTCGCCCTGGATGGAAGACTGGTTCAGCGACGACTTCCCGGGCCTTGCGCTGCTCCTGCTGGCCAAGGGCCTGCCGGTGCTGTTCGCGGTGACGCTGATCTGGCACGCAGCGACCCGCGAGACCGGCGCCTACCTGCATACGCTGGCCGCCTCGCTCGTGCCCGAGCGCGACCTGCTGCGCGATGACGAATGGCTGCGCCTGGGATCGCCGCTGGACCGCTGGCGCGTGCGGCGCGAGATCGGCCAGGCCTACGGCCGCCGGGCGCGCCGCCTCAAGACGCGCCTGCAGCGGGAGCAGCTGCGGCTGGTACTCAAGGCCGGCATGTACGGAAGGGGTGCGCGAACCGCCCGGCACGAGCGGGCGATCCGGCGCGTCAGGGCCAAGCTGGACGCGATCCTGCAGCCGCCCGCCTCAGCCTGAACGCCCCCGCATCGCCCGAAACCGGCACAGCCAAACCCAGGAACCCCGCGGAACCGGCTTTGCCGGGCCGCTGGGGTTGCCCCCGGAGAGGGGGTGCCCGAGCCACACGAAGTGGGCGAGGCTGGGGGTGAACTCAATGCCCCCGCGGAACCGGCTTTGCCGGGCCGCTGGGGTTGCCCCCGGAGAGGGGGTGCCCGAGCCACACGAAGTGGGCGAGGCTGGGGGTGAGCTTTCACGCCGGCCTCTGGAGCCCCAGCCACGCGGCCACGATCACCGCGTTCACCGACACGCTCAAGGCGCTCGGCACGTAGAACAGCGCCGAGACCGCCGGCGCACCGATCACGATCTCGACGAGTCCGCCGAGGCCATACAACAGCACGGCGCAACACATCCAGCGCCACATGTACGTGAGAAGCCAATGCGCCTGGGCCCGGTTGTGCCGCCGGGCCACCGAGCGTTCGATGGGGCCGCCCTGATTGACGTCCAGGAAGAGCCACTGGAAAAAGAAGTAGCGGTACAGGAGAGAACGGAAGCTCAGCTCATGCACGATCCGGTTTCCTTCCGATGGCGGTGATTCGTCGTGGACGTCCCGACATCATCGACTACAGCGCCGTCTCTTGCCAGCGCCGACTGGCGACTAGGAAGCCGCGACCACCGCGATACCGCGGATCTGCCCGGCTTTCGCCTCGGTCGCCGGTCGCGGATAGCGGCCCGGCGAGAAGCGATGCATCAGTTCGGCTTCGCGGCCGCGCGCCAAGGCAAGGTTGGCGAGCTTCACATGGCCGTAGCCCCGGATCGTCATGGGCACCGCGGCGATCTGCGCCGCGAGCTTCTGGTTGTCGGCGCAAAGCTCGCCCATCACTTCGTCGAGCCGCGCTTCGAACTGGCCGATCAGCGTGCGCTCCAGCTTGCGTTCCTCGGTGTGGCCGAACACATCGAACGCCGTACCGCGCAGCCGCTTGCCGCGCGCCAGCCATTTCATCGCCGGCAGCATCCATGCACCAAGACGGATCTTGGCGGGCGCCTGCCCGTTCCTGGGGCGCGAGAGCAGCGGCGGGGCCATGTAGAACTCCAGCTTGACGTCGCCTTCGAACTGCTCGGCGAGCCTCTCGCGGAAGCTGCCGTCGCTGTAGAGACGGGCGACTTCGTACTCGTCCTTGTAGCTCATCAGCTTGAGCAGGCTGCGCGCCGCATTGCGCGTGACCGGCAATGCGCGGTCGCCGCCTGCGATCGCGGCTTCGCGCTGCTGCATGGCGCGCACGCGCGCCTCGAAGCGCCCGGCCCACGCTGCGTTCTGGTAGCCGGCGAGATGGACACGCGCACGCGCGATCAGTGCCTCGAGCGACTCGTCCGTCGTGTCGTTCGCAGGGGCGCCGCGCAGCCCTTCGACCGCCTGCGGCGCACCGGCGGCGAGCCGGCCGAGCGAGAAGGCCATGAGGTTCGCCTTGACAGCGACGCCGTTCAGCTCGATCGCGCGCGTGAGCGCCTCCAGGCTCAGCGGGATCAGCCCACGCTGCCATGCGTAGCCGGTCGCGAGGATGTTCGAGGCCAGCGTGTCGCCGAGGAATTCCTCCGCCATCGTCTGCGCATCGAAGGTCTCGACCTGGTCGCGGCCGGCGACGAAGCGCATCTTCTCCAGCAGCAGCTCGACCTTGAGGTCGGCATCCGGATTGCGCAGCGATTCGGCCACCGGGATCTCGTGCGTGTTCGCGAGGATGCGCGTGCGGCCATGGCGCACCGTCTGCAGCGCATCGGCCGAGGCGCCGACCACGAAGTCGCAGGCCAGGATCGCGTCCGCCTGCTGCGTGTCGATGCGCACCTGGTTGAGGCGGGCGGGCATGTCGGCCAGGCGCACGAAGCTCAGCACCGCGCCGCCCTTCTGCGCGAAGCCCATGAAGTCGAGGACGCTCGCCGACTTGCCTTCGAGGTGGGCGGCCATCGCGATCACCGCGCCGACGGTCACCACGCCGGTGCCGCCGACGCCCGTGACCAGCAGGTCATAAGGCGCGTCCCAGGTGTGCGCGGCCGGCCGCGGCAATGCGGCGACGTGGGCGAGGAAGGCATCGCGCCCCGACGCGAGTGCGCCGCTCTTCTTGCGCAGCGCGCCGCCGGTCACGCCGACGAAGCTCGGGCAGAAACCCTTGGCGCACGAATAGTCCTTGTTGCAGCTCGTCTGGTCGATCTTGCGCTTGCGGCCCAGGTCGGTTTCGTGCGGCAGCACCGCGACGCAGTTGCTCTGCACGCTGCAGTCGCCGCAGCCTTCGCACACGGCCTCGTTGATGAAGAGCCGTTTGGCCGGATCGACCAGCTCGCCCTTCTTGCGGCGGCGGCGCTTCTCGGCCGCGCAGGTCTGTTCGTAGATGAGCACGGTCACGCCCGGCACTTCGCGCAAACGCCGCTGCACCTCATCGAGATCGCCGCGGTCGTGGAAAGCGGTGCCGGCCGGGAACTTGTGCCTGATCGCGCCGTACTTGCCGATCGCATCGCTCACCACCACCACCTGCTTGACGCCTTCGGACTCCACCTGCCGCGCGATCGCATCGACGCTGATGACGCCGTCCACCGGCTGGCCGCCGGTCATCGCGACCGCGTCGTTGAAGAGGATCTTGTAAGTGATCGTGGCGTTGGCCGCGACCGCTTGGCGGATAGCGAGGTAGCCCGAGTGGTAGTAGGTGCCGTCGCCGAGGTTCTGGAAGACGTGCGGCGTGCGCGTGAACATCGAGTGCGAGACCCAGTCCACGCCCTCGCCGCCCATCTGGATCAGGCCGGCGGTGCTGCGGTCCATCCAGTTGGCCATGAAGTGGCAGCCGATGCCGGCGCGCGCGGTCGAGCCCTCGGGCACCCTGGTGCTGGTGTTGTGCGGACAGCCCGCGCAGAAGTACGGCAGCCGCTTGACGCTGTCGCCGTCGTTGCTCAGCAGCTCGGGCACGGTGAAGTCGCGCACATGCTGGAAGTGGTCGCCGAGCTCGGCATTGCCCGGGAAGTGCTCCGACAGCCAGTGCGCCACGAGTTCGATGAGGCGCGACGGCCGCAGCTCGCCGAGCGCGGACACCAGCGGCTTGCCGTCGCGGCCGTGCTTGCCGACCAGCGCGGGGCGCGCATCCGGCGGCGCGTTGTAGAAGATGTCGCGCAGCTGCGTCTCGACGATCGCGCCCTTCTCCTCGACGACGAGGATCTCGTCGAGGCCCTCGGCAAAGGCCTTCATGCGGGTCTGCTCGACCGGGAAGCTCAGGCCCACCTTGTAGAGCCGCACGCCCACGCTTGCGAGGCTTTCGGGCGTGACTTCGAGCCGGCGCAGCACTTCCATGAGGTCGTAATGCGCCTTGCCGCAGGTGACGATGCCGACCCTGGCCTGCGGGCTCTCGATCACGTGGCGGTCGATGCTGTTGACGCGCGAGAAGGCCGCGACGGCTTCGAGCTTGTCCGCGAGGCGCGATTCGATGCGCAGCGAAGGCAGGTCGGGCCAGCGGTAATGCAGGCCATCGGGGGGCGCGCGATGGCCGGTGGCGGCGCGCACCGTGTCGGCGTCGGCCCAGGCGGCGACGCGCGAATCGATGAGGTCGAGGTCCACCGTGCCCGCGCTCTCGACCACTTCCGAGAGCGCGGCCATGCCGACCCATGCGCCCGAGTACCGCGAGAGTTCATAGCCGTACAGGCCGAACTCCAGGTATTCGGCGACATTGGCCGGCTGCATCACCGGCATGCTCCATGCGGCAAGGGCATGGTCGCTCTGGTGCGGCATCGACGACGACACGCAGCCGTGGTCGTCGCCCGCCACCACCAGCACGCCGCCGTGCGGCGACGAGCCGTAGGCGTTGCCGTGCTTGAGCGCATCGCCCGCGCGGTCCACGCCGGGGCCTTTGCCGTACCACATCGCGAAGACGCCATCGACGGTGCGCTCGGGATCGGATTCGACGCGCTGCGTGCCGAGCACCTGCGTGGCGCCCAGTTCTTCGTTGATCGCAGGCACGAAGCGGATGCCGGCTTCCTTGAAGGCCGGACCGGCTTTCCAGATCGCCTGGTCGACCATGCCCAGCGGCGATCCGCGGTAGCCGCTGACGAAACCCTGCGTGTTGATGCCGCGGGCGTCATCGCGATGGCGCTGCATCAGGAGGATGCGCACCAGGGCCTGCGTGCCGGTCAGGAAGATCGCGCCCGAACGTGCCCAGAGGCTGTCGAAAAGCTGGTAGTCGGGGCGCTGGATCGGGGAGTGGGGGGTCGAGCTCATCCGGGGATTGTTCTTCTCGACCACGAGTAATATTCTCTCAAGAGCACCCTGATAGACCCTCGCTTCGAGAATTTCATTCTCAACTCAAGCCATGAACGACGATTCCATTCCCCTGGACCATTATTCGATGCAGATCCTGCTCGAACTGCAGCGCGACGCGCGGCAGACGGTGCAGCAGATTGCGGACAAGATCGGACTCTCGTCCACCCCCTGCTGGCGCCGCATCAAGGAAATGGAAGCCGCCGGCGTGATCCGCGGCTACACCGTGGTCATCGACCGCGAGAAGGTCGGTCTCAACCTCGCGGCGGTGACCGAAGTGAATCTGGACCGCCACAACGAAGCGAAGGTGCGCGATTTCGAAAGAGCCGTGGAGGCCAGCCCCGCGATCGTGCGCTGCGTGTCGGCCACCGGCCCGGCCGACTACATCCTCACTGTGCATGTGCCGGACATCAAGCACTACGAGAAATTCCTGCACACGACGCTGTTCGAGCAGGCCGGCGTCACGCATGTGCGCTCGGCGATCGTGCTGCGCGAAGTGAAGTCCGAGGGCAACCTGCCGGTGGATTTCGGGCCGATGTCGCGCTCGCGCATCTAAACGCTTTCACGCACGGGCGCTCAACGCGCAAGTTGCAGGCCGACCACGCCGCCGACGATCGCGGCGATGGAGGCCAGCCTCGCCGCCGAAACCCTCGCGCAGCGCGGTCGACAGCATCGCGAGGCTTCCGGCCAGCGCCAGGCCGGTGCCCAGCGCGACCCAGGGCCGCGCGAGGCCGTTCGAGTGCTTGAGTCCGATGGCGAAGAGGATCTCGAGCAACCCGGCCACGATGACGAAAGCCCACGCGAGTCCCCGGTTCATGTGAACAGCTTTCCGTTGAGCGCGATCCGCACGGTGCGCACCGCGAGCACCGCCAGCACCACGGTCAGCGCGCCGAGCAACACCACGGCGAGGATGTCGAGCGCCAGGCTGTCGCGGAACTCCGCGTACTTCAGCGCCGCGTTGACCAGCGCCGCCATCGGGAAGCTGATCGCCCACCAGGCCGAGGAAAAGGTGACGCTGGGGCGGAACACCTTGGGCGCGATCACCGCGAACATGAACAGCGCGAAGTAGAAGAGCAGGCCGGAGAAGCGGTCGACACTACCGACGATGTTGGCGTAGGCGAGGAAGCCCACCGCGAACGGTGCGACGAGGATCATCAGCGAGGGCGTCATGAGCGGCGCGAGCGGCGACTGATGCACCAGCCGGTTGACGATCAGAGCGAAGAGCACCAGCGCCAGCACCCCGCCGACGGCCACGGCCAGCAGGTTCAGTTCCGGCGCCCAGGCCATCGGCATGTGTGCGCCGGTCACCGCGATGTCGAGCGTGGCCACGCCCGGGATGAGCCACGCCGGCACCGCATGCGATGCATCGACCTGTCCCCTGAGCAGCCGGGAGACGACCACGTAGCTGAGCGCGAAGGTCGCCAGCACTCCCGCGGTCCAGATCGCGCGCCCGGCGGCTTCGCTGTACGGCGCGGCCACTGCCGAGAGCAGCAGCAGCGAGATCACGATGGTGCCGAAGAAGTTGCCGGCCACCGGGTGATGGAACTCCGCATGCACCGCCCCGGGATGCTTCGCGAGCTTCGCCACGTAGCCGAGGGAGACCAGCGCGAAAACGCCGAACGCGAAGGCGCCGATGGCCTCGCCCACCAGCGCGGGCGCACCGAGGCTGTGATGCGCGAGGCGCCAGGCGAGTGCGAGCCCCGACAGACCCATCACGGCGCCGAACAGGTTCACGGGCAGATTGCGGATCGAGGCCCCGCCGGCGGCGGGCACCGCCGGGAAGGCGGGGGTCATCGATGGGACTTGCATGGTCTTCACTCCTTTGGCTGAATTTGCAGATGTGGCTAGTTTCTGCCAGACTGCGATCGCCGTCCGTGTCGCCTGACGGCGTTTTCTGCCAATCAGTGAGCCTTGTCAGCCATGCGCGTCGCCATCCTTGCCTTTCCGCGCGTTCAGTTGCTCGATGTCGCCGGGCCGGCCGACGTCTTCGCGGAAGCCGCACGTCAACTCGGCAGGCCGCGGGCCTACCAGGTGCAGGTGATCGGCAGCCAGGCGGGCACCCTCAAGAGCAGCAGCGGGCTGCGCATCGCGGTCGATTCGACCGTCGCGACGCATCGCGGCCCCATCGACACCCTGCTGGTCGCGGGCAGTCCCGACCTCGATGACATGGCGGCAGACGAGCGGCTGCATGGCTGGCTGCGCCGGCAGTCCCGCTCGGTGAGGCGCTACGGCTCCGTGTGCAGCGGCGCGTTCGTGCTGGCGGCCGCCGGCCTGCTCGACGGCAAGCGGGTCGCAACGCATTGGAACTCCACCGCCCGCCTCGCGGCGGCGTACCCCCGGACCTGCGTCGAAGCGGATGCGATCTACGTCAAGGACGGCAAGCTCTTCACCTCTGCCGGCGTGACTGCCGGCATGGACCTCGCGCTCGCGATGGTGGAGGAAGACCACGGTCGCGAACTCGCGCTTCGCGTGGCGCGCGAACTGGTGATGTTCCTCAAGCGCCCCGGCGGCCAGAGCCAGTTCAGCGCGCACCTGGCGGCGCAGACGTCCGAGCGCTCCAGCGTGCGCGAGATCCAGGACCATGTGCTGGCCCACCTGAAGGACGACCTCTCGGTGCCCGCGCTCGCCTCGCTCGCCCGCATGAGCGAGAGGACCTTTGCGCGCATCTTCCGCAGCGAGACCGGCACGACGCCCGCGGAATTCGTCGAGAACGCGAGGATCGACGCCGCCCGCCGCCTGGCCGAGGAGTCCGACCTCCCGGCGAAGCGGCTGGCCGACGCGGTGGGCTATGCGAACGTGGACGGCTTCCGGCGCGCGTTCAGCCGGCGACTCGGCGTCAGTCTCGTGGAATACCGGCGCCGCTTCGCGACATGAAGCCACGGCCGAAGATGCAACACTCGCCCTTCATGCGAAGCCGCCGATTTGCCCTCCTGGCCTGCCTGCTGATCCTGAGCGCCTGCGCAACCCTCGCCAGCCGGAACACCTTCGACGAACTGTTCGGGCCGGCGCAGCCGACGCGCTTCGATCGGCGCCCGCCGCCGGAGGCCGACGACGTGTCGTACACGCGGACCATCCAACCCATCCTCGACAAGCGCTGCGTGGTCTGCCATGCCTGCTACGACGCGCCATGCCAGCTCAAGGCCACGAGCTGGGAAGGCATCGCGCGCGGTGCGAGCAAGACGAAGGTGTACGACGCCACGCGCCTCCTGGCCGCCGACCCGTCGCGGCTCTACGTGGATGCGGACAAGGCCTCGGAGTGGCGCGACAAGGGCTTCGTCCCGGTGCTCGACGAGCAGGCCACGCACACGCCCGAAGCCAATCGCACCGCGGGCTTGATGCATCGCCTGCTCGCGCTCAAGCAGCAGCACCCGATGCCCACCAGCGGCACCGCGCCGACGGAGCTGGACTTCTCGATCGACCGCGCGCAGAGCTGCCCGGCCGGTCCGGAGATCGACGCCTACGAGAAGCGCAATCCACAAGGCGGCATGCCTTTCGGCCTGCCCGGGCTCACGCGCGCCGAGCACGACTCGCTCACCCGGTGGCTGGAACAGGGCGCGCCGGCCGAGCCGGTGGCCCCGTTGCCCGCGCTGGCGCAGCAACGCATCGCGCAGTGGGAGCGCTTCTTCAACGGCGACAGCCTCAAGGAGCAGCTCTTCGCGCGCTATGCGTACGAGCACCTCTTCCTCGCGCACCTGTACTTCGACGACGACAAGGCGCGCCAGTACTTCAAGCTGGTGCGCTCCGGCACGCCGAGCGGCCAGCCCGTGCGCGAGATCGCCACGCGCCGCCCCGTCGACGACCCCGGCGTGCCGCGCGTGTACTACCGTCTCGTGCCCGAGCGCGAAACCATCGTCGCCAAGACGCACATGCCCTACCGGCTCGACGCGCCGCGCATGGCGCGCTGGCGGACACTCTTCCTCGATCCCGTCTATGCGGTCGACCGGCTCCCCGGCTATGACGCGCAAGACGCGGCCAACCCTTTCAAGACCTTCGAGGCACTGCCCGTGGCGGCGCGCTACAGCTTCATGCTGGACGAAGCCGAGTTCACCATCATGGGCTTCATCAAGGGCCCGGTCTGCCGGGGGCAGATGGCGCTGGACGTGATCGACGACCGGTTCTGGGTCTTCTTCCTTGCGCCGTCGAAGAACTACGACGAGTCGATGGCGCACCAGCTGGCGGGGGAGGCAGACCTGCTGCGGCTGCCCACGGGCAACAGCAACACCGGCCTGCTCTCGCCCTGGGTGCGCTATGCGAACCTCGAGAAAGGCTACCTGGAAGCCAAGTCGGCGGCCCTCGCCCAACGCGTCGCTGCCGGCGCGCGGGTGGACCTCGACATGGTCTGGAACGGCGGGCCCGAGCGCAATCCCAACGCAGCGCTCACGGTGATGCGCCACTTCGACAGCGCCAGCGTGGTCAAGGGCCTCGTCGGCGAGCAGCCGCCGAAGACGGCATGGGTCATCGGATACCCGCTGCTGGAGCGCATCCACTACCTGCTGGTGGCGCTCTACGACGTGTACGGCAACATCGGCCACCAGCTCAACTCGCGCCTGTACATGGACTTCCTGCGCATGGAGGGCGAATTCAACTTCCTCATCCTGCTGCCGAAGGACCAGCGCGAAGCCGTGCGCGATGCCTGGTATCGCGGCGACAGCCTGCGCACGCGCCAGCAGGTGTACGGCGGCCCGGCGCGGCTGGATGCCGACAGCAGCATCCGCTTTCGCACCGGCGACGCCAGGGCCGAGTTGCTCGGCATGCTCGAACAGCGCATGGCGCCGCTGGCCCGCGATCAGTTCCCCAGCCTGCAGAGCGAGCCCGACGCCGCATTGCGCACGCAGCTGATGAAGCTCGCGGCGGTGCGCGGCGCCTCGCTTTCATGGGCCAACGAGACCAGCGTGCTCGCGGTGGAATCGCCCGGCCGGCCCACGCGCTGGTTCAGCCTGTTGCGCGACACCGGCCACAACTCGGTGTCGTACTTCCTGCGCGAGAAAGCGCAGCTACGGCCGGACGAGAACACGCTGACCGTGGTGCCTGGCATTCTGGGCGCCTATCCCAATGCCTTCTACCGGGTGCAGGCGCGCGAGCTGCCGGCCTTCACCGCCGCGCTCGCGGGGCTGGCATCCGAAGCCGACTACACGGACTTCGCCGAGCGCTTCGCGGTGCGCCGCACCGATCCCGGCTTCTGGGCCTTCAGCGATGCGCTGCTTGCGGCCTACGAGAAGGCACAGCCGTCGACCGCCGGCATCCTCGACTACAACCGGCTGGAGAACCGCTAGCCGTGCAGCGGCGAACGCAGCGTTTGCAGCAGCATGCGATGCAGGCTGTCCACCGCCTTCGAGCCGCGCGAGGCCTGGCTGCGGTAGAGCGCCACTTCCATCGGCTCCAGCGGACCAAGTCCTTCTTCCGGCCCGAGCACCCGCAGATGCGGCGGCGCGCTGCACTGCGTGAGGGCTGCGACGGCCAGGCCGCTTTCGACGGCGGCGATCTGGCCCGCGAGGTTGGAGCTGTTGTAGACCACCTTGTACGGCCGCCCCTGCAGCGCCAGTGAATTGATGGCGCTGCGCCGCCCGAGGCTCGCGGCCTCGTACACCGCGATGGGAAGCGGGTCGCGGCGCCAGATGTCGAACTGCGCAGAACCCACCCACACCATGGGCTCGTGGAACAGCAGGGTGCCGCGCCGCGGGTGATCACGCGACACCAGCGCGAGGTCGAGTTCGCCTCGGGCCACGCGCGGGATCAGCGCGGTCGACTGCTCGCAATCGAGCTGGATCTCGACGCCGCCGTGGCGCGGCGCGAAGCGCTTGAGCACGGGCGTGAGATAGCGGCTGGCATAGTCGTCCGGCACACCGAGCTTCACGACGCCGGAGAGCGAATCGCCCTGCAGCGCCGCCTGCGCCTCCGCGTGCAGATCGAGCATGCGGCGCGCATAGCCGAGCAGCGTCTGGCCTTCGTGCGTGAGCTGGAGCTGGCGCGCGCCGCGCACCAGCAGCCGGTATCCGGTGGCCGATTCCAGCTTCTTGATCTGCATGCTCACCGCGGATTGGGAACGGTGCACTTCGGGCGCGGCGCTCGACAGCGAGCCCGCGTCCACGGCCGCGACGAAGCTCTTCAGCCAGTCGATCTGCAAGTCCTGCATGGGTCGTCGTATTCGATAAGCGAATGGCTCGCAGAAAAATTATGCGCTTTTCGCTCCGGCCTTGGCGCGGCACAGTGCGGCCATCATGAATTCCCTGACGACGCTTCCGACGGCATCCGCCGACGGCCCTCGGCCCGCCGCACCCGGCCAGCTCGATGCGCGCGCGATCGGCGTGATGACGCTGTTGTGCCTCACCTGGAGCCTGCAGCAGATCTCGCTGAAGGCGATCGCCGACGAGGCCAGCCCGATGCTGATGGTGGCGATCCGCTCCGCCATCGCCTTGGTGCTGCTCGCGGTGCTCATGCAGCGCCGCGGCGAGATGCCGGGCGCCGGGCGGTGGAAGCCGGGGCTGGCGGTCGGCGCGCTGTTCGGCATCGAGTACCTGCTGGTGGCCGAGGCGCTGCGCCTGACCGCGGCTTCGCACGTGGTCGTCTTCCTCTACACCGCACCGATCTTCGCCGCCATCGGGCTGCACCTGCGACTGCCGGCCGAGCGTCTCGGGGCGCGGCAGATGGCCGGCATCGCTGTCGCGTTCGCGGGCATCGCGCTGGCGTTCCTGGGCGCCGATACCGCTTCGTGGGGACAGGTGGACCGCCCTGCGCTGCTCGGCGATGGCCTTGCGCTTCTGGGCGGACTCGCCTGGGGCGCGACGACGGTCACGATCCGCTGCTCGTCGCTCGCTCAGGCCCCGGCGACCGAGACGCTGCTCTACCAGCTGCTCGGCGCCGTCATCCTGCTGCTGCCGATCGCGTGGCTTACCGGACAGGGGCATTTCGAGCCTTCGGCGATCGTCTGGGCGCACCTCGGCTTCCAGAGCCTGGTCGTGTCCTTCGCGAGCTTCCTGACCTGGTTCTGGCTGCTGCGCTGCTATCTCGCCTCGCGCCTGGGCGTGTTCTCGTTTCTCACGCCGCTGTTCGGCGTCCTGCTCGGCGTGGGGCTGCTCGGCGAAGCGATCGAAGCGCCGTTCGTCGCCGGCAGCGTGCTGGTGCTCGCCGGCATCGCGCTCGTGAGCGCCCGCAAGGCGGCTCGCCCTTAGGCGTCGATGCTTAGGCGTCGACGCGCAGCCCCTGGCCTTCTTCCATGCGCCCGATCACGCACGCGGCTTCGAAGCCTTGTGCGTGAAAGAGCGCAAGCACTTCCTCCGCGCTCTCCGGCGCACAACTCACCAGCAGTCCGCCGGAGGTCTGCGGATCGGTCAGCAGGTCGCGCGCCACGGCCGGCAGCGCCGCATCGAGTTGCACCTCGTCGCCGTAGCCGGCCCAGTTGCGGCCCGAAGCGCCCGTCACGAATCCATCGGCAGCCATGGCGGCGACATTCGGCAGCAGCGGCACCTTGGCCCAGTCCACCACGGC
Source organism: Variovorax ureilyticus (assembly GCF_037889935.1). Lineage (NCBI taxonomy): Bacteria > Pseudomonadati > Pseudomonadota > Betaproteobacteria > Burkholderiales > Comamonadaceae > Variovorax > Variovorax ureilyticus. Next base: position 36,181 of record NZ_JBBKZU010000013.1, on the reverse strand, counting down.
GCGCAGGCCGGCGCCGCGGGCCATCTCCAGCGCATGGCCAGCCAGGCCGAAGCCGGTGACGTCGGTCAGCGCATGTACGCCGGCCTGCGCCGCCAGCGCGATGCCCGGCTTGTTCAGGCGCGTGGTGTTGGCAATGAGCTGGGCATAGCCGTCGGCATCGAGCTTCTGCTTCTTGAGCGCCGCCGACAGAACGCCCACGCCGAGCGGCTTGCCGAGGATGAGCGCGTCGCCCGCCTTCGCATCGGCATTGCGCTTGAGGCGCTTGGGATGCACCAGCCCCATCACCACGAGGCCGTAGATCGGCTCGACGGAATCGATGGTGTGGCCGCCCGCGATCGGGATGCCGGCCTCGCGGCACACCGCCTGCCCGCCACGGACGACTTCGCCGATCACTTCCAGCGGCAACTGGTTGACCGGCATCGCGACCAGCGCGAGCGCCATGATCGGCGTGCCGCCCATCGCATAGACGTCGCTGATGGCGTTCGTCGCGGCGATGCGGCCGAAGTCGAAGGGGTCGTCGACGATCGGCATGAAGAAGTCGGTGGTGGCGATCAGCGCCTGCTCGTCGTTGAGCTTGTAGACGGCCGCATCGTCGGCGGTCTCGATGCCGACCAGCAGTTCGGGCGGGATCAGGCCGCTGCCGCTTTTCTGCAGGATCTCCGAGAGCACGCCGGGCGCGATCTTGCAGCCGCAGCCGCCTCCGTGGGAAAAGCTCGTGAGCCGCAGCGCGGGCGCGTCGGACGAGGGGATGGGGCTTCGATCGTTCATGGCGGGACCTTCTATCTGGCGTTGGCGAGGAATTATGGTGGCCCCAGCAGATCGCGCAGGAGCTCGCGCACAAGCCTGCGTTCGTGTTCAGGGCGAAAACCCGGCTCGCGCAGCGCGCACTGCACCGAGAGCCGGGCCGCGAACTCGGGATCGGTCGCGAAGCGCTGCATCAACGCCGCGAGCGCCGCATCGTCCCCGACGGGGAAGCATCCCGCGTAGTCATCCCCGAGCAAGCCGAGATTGCCGCCGATGCGGCTGGCCAGCACGGGCACGCCGGAACGCACGGCCTCGATCACCACTTGCGCGCCGCCCTCCATGCGGCTCATGTGCACGAGCGCATGAGCGCGGGCGATCCATCGGCGCGCGGTCTCGCGCGGCAGGCCGCCGAGCCACCGGTAGTGGGGGCATTCGGCCATGGTCCGGCGCGCGGCCTCGCCCAGCGCGGGCGTGAGCACCTCGCCGATATGGACGATGCGGATGGGCGTGTCATGGGGAAGGCGCCGCGCGGCGGCCATGAGCGTGAGCGGGTCTTTCTCTTCGCGAAGATGACCCACCGCCACGAACAGGCAGCCCCGCATCGCAGGCCGGTGGCGCCACGCGCTCGCCGATTGCACGATGACGCGCGCCTTGGCCCGCTCGGCGACGCCAAGCCGATCGAGCGCATCAGGCTGCAGCACGACCAGTTGGCTGGCACACTGCAACGAATGCTGCGCAGCCCCATCCTCGGCGATATCCCGGTACACGTCGGTGCCGGTCAGCACGAGTGCGATCGGATGATCCGCCCGCGCCGCGCGCAGCCGCGCGATCGAGTCGGCGGAGCGGCGCGCGTGCAGCGCGATCATCGCGTCGCAAGCCTCGCCCTCCCAGCTTCGCGCGATGCGCACGTCGGCGATGCCGGCGAGGAAGCCGCCCCAGCGCGCGGCGGTGCGCCAGTTGCCGTTGTTGGCATCGGCCAGTGCCGGCGAAACGATGAGGACGCGGGGCTTGCCCATCGTGTCATTCTGGCAGGCCGCTCCGGCGCACAACGCCATGACCGCTGATCCGCGCACCCTCGCCGGCGAGGCTCTGGCAGCGGCCCTGCGCGAAGCCCGCGCCCGCACGCGCGCCTGGACTTTCGACCTGAGCGACGCGCAATGGCAGGTGCCGCGGCAGGCCGGCGTGAATCTCACGGCGTGGGAACTGGCGCACGTCGCATGGTTCGGCGAGTTCTGGGTGCTGCGCGGGCCACACACGGTCGACGCGCAAGGCCATGTGCAGGCGCAGCGGCCCGCGGCCATCGCGGGGCCCGATGCGCTGTTCGATTCCGCGCGGCTGTCGCACATCGCGCGCTGGTCGGCGCCGTTGCCGACGCGCGCGGAACTGGGCGAACGACTCGATGCACAGCTCGATGCCTGCCTCCGGGCCTTGGCGCAAGCGGATGGCAGCGACGATTCCCTGTACTTCCACCGGCTGGCGCTGTTCCACGAAGACATGCACTGCGAAGCGTTCGCCTGGTTGCGCGCGACGCTCGGCTATGCGGCGCCGGCCGGCGTGGCGCTGCCGCGCATCGTCGAGACACCGCCGATCGCGATGCCCGCGGCGCGGGTGGACATCGGCTGGCCCCGGGAAAGGCCCGGCTTCGCCTTCGACAACGAAGGCGAAGCGCACGCCGTCGATCTGGCCGCCTACGAGATCGACGCCACACCGGTCAGCGCCGGAAGCTACGCGCGCTTCGTCGATGCGGGCGGCTACGACGATCCCGCACTCTGGCCCGGCGAGGCGGGCACATGGCGCGCCGCGCAGCCGCGCCGCCACCCCGCACGCTGGCGCCGCGCCGACGACGGATGGGAGGCGCGCTGGTTCGACCAGTGGCGGCCGCTCGACCCGCGACAGCCGGTGATCCACCTGAGCGCATGGGAAGCCGAAGCCTACGCACGCTGGGCCGGCCGGCGCCTGCCCACCGCGGCGGAGTGGGAGCACGCCGCGCAGTCGCAGCTCGGCTTCGCCTGGGGCGGCAGCGTGTGGGAATGGACCGCCGATCCCTTCGCGCCCTACCCCGGCTTCGAGCCCGGGCCGTACCGGGACTACTCGGCGCCGTGGTTCGGCGATCACCGCGAGCTGCGCGGCGGCGCCTTCGCGACGCACGCGCGGCTGCACGATGTGCGCTATCGCAACTTCTTCCAGCCCGGCCGGCACGATGTCTTCGCGGGCTTCCGCACGGCCGCCCTTCCTTAAACTCCCGAGCATCATGAAAAGACGCCTCTTCCAGACCGCCCTGCTCTGCCTGTTCGGGCTGGGCACCAGCCTCCAGCTCCACGCGCAGACCGGCGTGCTCCGCGTCTCGGCCATTCCGGACGAGGCGCCGACCGAGTTGCAGCGCAAGTTCAAGCCCCTCGGCGAGTACCTGAAGCAGCAGACTGGCATGGACGTGCAGTTCACGCCGGTGACCGACTACGCGGCCGTGGTCGAGGGCCTGGCCACCGGCAAGATCGACCTCGCCTGGCTCGGCGGCTTCACCTACGTGCAGGCCAGGCTGCGCACCCAGGGCGGCGCGGTGCCGCTGGTGCAGCGCGCGGAGGACGAGGCCTTCACCAGCAAGTTCATCGTGCCCATCGACAGCAAGGCGAAGACGCTGCAGGACCTCAGGGGCGTCACCTTCGCGTTCGGCGCGCCGTCGTCGACCTCGGGCAGCCTGATGCCGCGCCACTTCCTGCTGCAAGCCGGCATCGACCCGGACAAGGACTTCAAGAACGTCGCCTACTCGGGCGCGCACGATGCCACGGTGGCTTTCGTCGCCGCGGGCCGCGCCGAGGCCGGCGCGCTCAACGCCTCGGTGTGGGACAAGCTGGTCGAGGCCAGGAACCCCAACGTCGCGAAGGTGCGCGTGCTCGCCACCACGGCGCCCTACTTCGACTACAACTGGACCGTGCGGCCCGGTCTCGATCCGGCGGTGCAGAAGAAGATCAAGGACGCCTTTCTGCAGCTGGATCCGGCCAATCCGGCGCACAAGGAAATCCTCGCGCTGCAGCGGGCCTCGAAGTTCATCCCGACCCAGTCCTCGAACTACGACGGCATCGAGGCGGCGGCCCGCTCGGCCGGACTCATCAAGTAGCCGGAGGCCGCACTGTTGAACGCCGAAGCCGCGCTGGCGCTCCACGATGTCGGCCTCGTCCACCCCAACGGCCAGCGCGCGCTGCAGGGCATCGCGCTGGAGGTCCCGCGAGGCGCGCGCGTCGCGGTGGTCGGCCCGTCGGGTGCAGGCAAGACGAGCCTGCTGCGCGTGGCCGCCACCGCCCTGCGCGCGAGCGAGGGCCGCGTCGAGCTGCTCGGCGAGCACCCGTGGCAGTTGTCCGGCGGCGCGCTGCGTGCACTGCGCTCTCGCGTCGGGCTGATCCACCAGGCGCCGCCGATCCCGCCGCGGCTGCGGGTGGTCACCGCGGTGCTGGCCGGACAACTCGGCCACTGGTCGCCCTGGCGTGCGCTGGGTTCGCTGCTGGTGCCTTCCGACATCGCCGGCGCCGAGGCGGCGCTCGCGCGGCTGGACATGGCCGACCGGCTCTTCGACCGCTGCGACCGCCTCTCGGGCGGGCAGTTGCAGCGCGTGGGCATGGCGCGCGTGCTCTACCAGGCGCCGGAACTGATCCTCGCCGACGAGCCCGTCTCGGCGCTCGACCCCACGCTCGCCGACATGGCGGTGGGCGAGCTGGTCGCGCAGAGCCGGAACACCGGGGCGGCGCTGCTGGCCTCGCTGCACGCGGTGGACCTCGCGCTGAAGTGGTTCGACCGGATCGTCGGCCTGCGCGGCGGCGTCGTGGTCTTCGATGCACCGGCCGCCGAGGTCAGCCGCGCGATGCTGCAGGAGCTCTACGCCAACGAAGGCAGCCTTCTGCCGACGCAGGCGCCGAGCTTCGACATCGAAGGCGCCCGAGACGCGAACCGCGCCGCCCCCCTTCCGAGCGCATGCCGATGACCACCTCGGCCACCCTCCCGCGCGATCCGCTGTCACGCCGCCGGCTCGGCTACCTGGTCGCTGCGCTGGTGGTGCTGTGGCCGATGCTCCTGATCGCCGAGTTCGACCCGCGCGCGCTTTTCGCGCCGGCCACGCTGCGGGTGATGGGTGGCTTTCTCGCCGGCTTCGTGCCGCCCGCGCTCGATGCCGGCTTCCTCGGCCTGCTGGCGCGCGCGACGCTGGAGACGCTCGCGATGGCGACGGCCGGCATCGCGCTCGCCTTCGCGCTGGCCGTGCCGCTGTCGTTCCTCGCCACGCAGGCCTTGTCGATCTCGCGCATCGGCCCCGGGCCCGGCCGCGCACGCGGGCAGGCGCTGCGCGCGGCGGTGCGCGCCGTGATGGCGGCCCTGCGCGCCATTCCCGAACTGGTCTGGGCGCTGGTGTTCGTGCGCGCACTGGGCCTCGGCCCTGCCGCCGGGGTGCTGGCGCTGGCGATCACCTACGGCGGCATGCTGGGCAAGGTGTACGCGGAGATCCTCGAATCCGGCGACACGCGGCCCGCGCGTGCGCTGCTCGAAGCGGGCAGCGGCCGGATCGCCGCGCTCTGCTATGGCCTCTTGCCTTCGGCGGCGCAGGAACTCGCCTCCTACACCGTCTACCGCTGGGAATGTGCCGTGCGCGCCTCGGTGGTGATGGGCTTCGTCGGCGCGGGGGGACTGGGGCAGCTGATGGACCAGTCGATGAAGATGCTCAACGGCGGCGAGGCGAGCAGCATCCTGATCGTGTTCCTGCTGCTGGTGCTGCTCGCGGACGCGCTGAGCGTGCAGTTGCGAAAGTGGCTGGCATGAGTCCACGCCCGGCCGCTCCGACGAGGGCTCGCACCGCAGTGCGAAGCACGGAGGGTGCCCAATGACCTCGCCGTCCGAGCGCGCCCGCGCGGCGGGGCCCTGCCTCACGTGCCTGCTCGCGACCGCCGCCATCGCGGTGGCGGTGGTGGCGAGCTTCGCGTACCTCGGCATCGACTTCCGCACGCTGCTCGGGCGCGAGTCGCTCGCCTCGATGGGCCGTTTCGTCGCCGAGTTCTACCCGCCGGATCTTTCCGGCCCCTTCCTCGCCAAGGTCGGTTGGGGTGCGTTGCAGACGCTGGCGGTATCGGCGCTCGGCACGCTCTTGGCCATGCTGGGCGGCGCGGTGCTGGCGCTGCCTGCATCGGGCCGCTACGGCACGACGCTGCGGCAGGCCGCGCGCTTCGTGCTGAACGTGCTGCGCAGCGTGCCCGAGCTGGTCTGGGCCACGCTGATGGTGCTGGCCGCCGGGCTCGGCCCTTTCGCGGGCGTGCTCGCGCTCGCGCTGCACACCACGGGCGTCTTCGGGCGCCTGTTCGGCGAAACGCTGGAGAACCTGCCCCAAGCGCCGGAGCGCGCCCTGACGGGCAGCGGCAGCGGCGCGGTCGCGGCCTTCCTGTACGGCAGCTTTCCGATGGCCTGGCACCAGTGGCTGGCCTACGGCCTGTACCGCTGGGAGATGAACATCCGTGCCGCAGCCGTGCTGGGCTTCGTCGGCGCCGGCGGGCTCGGGCAGATGCTGTACTTCCACCTCTCGCTCTTCCAGCAGGCGCAGGCCGCGACCGTCATCGGCGCGATGTTCGTGCTGGTGGTGGCGGTGGATGCGGCGAGCGCCCGCGTGCGGCGGGGGCTCGCCTAAGGCGCGCGTCCGGTGAGCAGCATGCGGATGGCGCTTTCGAGATGATTCAGATCGCCCTGAAAGCAGTCGACCGCCTGGTCCACCGCCTTCATGATCTGATCGTCAGTCATCGCCGCGGGTTGCGCTCCGCTTGCGTCCGCTGAACATCGCCGCCACGAGGTTCTCGCGATGGCGAATGCTGGTGAAGACCACGCCCGCCACATGCGCCGCGATCAGCGCCACCAGCGTCCATGCCGACGCGCGATGCATCTCCTCGACCCATTCGACGCCCCAGAACGCATCGGTCGTGTAGAGAAACCCGGACACGCAGACGACCGCGAGGCAGGCCAGCAGGAGCAGCACCATCCATCCGCCGAGCGGGTTGTGCCCGAGGTGCCGCTCTTCCCGGCCGGCCGCGACGCGCTTCGCGTAGCCGAGCACCGCGGGCGGGCCGAAGACGAAGTCCGAGAAGCGCGCATGCCGGCTGCCGAACAGACCCAACGCGATACGGGCGACCACGATCGCAAGCGCCACGTAGCCCACGCGGACGTGCAGCGCGAGCCGGCCTTCACCGGCCCACCAGGCCAGCGCGACCGAGATCACCAGACCCCAGTGGAGGATTCGCTGCGCAGGGTCCCACACACGGACCGTGTCGCGCGCGTTCGCCATCGGCGCGCGCTCAGTCGGGTTGCTTGACTTCGCCGACCTTGTCGAAGGTCTTGGGATTGAAGAAGGCCTCGACCCGCTTGCCGTTGGCGTCCAAGCCGTACACCTCGTAGCAGCCGTTGAAGTTCTTCACCTGGCGCACCTTCCAGCCTTCGCCGGTCAGCTTGCGCTGAAGCTCCATCTGGGGCTTCATCTCTTCCTTGGGAATGGCCTCGCACTTGACTTTGCCGTGATCGACGTACTGCGCCGCGGCGCCGCCGGCGAGGCAGAGCGCCAGCGCGGCAAAGGTGGTCCTGGTGATGAGGGTTGCTTGCATGTGAATAGGCCTCCAAGAACGATAGAAGAAAGAAAGCTGCGCGCCGCCGCTCAGACGTCGAGCCACATGCGCAGCAGGTTGTGATAGGTGCTGGTGAGGCCGATCACGCCGGGATCGGTCTCGCCGACGGTGCTGCGCAGGTGCCGCAGGTGGTTGTCCATGTCGAAGAGCAGCCTGCGCTGCTCGTCGCTGCGAATCATGCTCTGGATCCAGAAGTAGCTCGCCACGCGATGGCCGCGCGTGACCGGCAGCACGCGATGCACGCTGGTGCCCGGGTAGAGCACCATGTCGCCGGCGGGCAGCTTCACGCGCTGCTCGCCGAAGGTGTCCTCGACGACGAGTTCGCCGCCGTCGTACTCGTCGGTGTCGCTGAGGAAGACGGTGCACGAGACATCGGTGCGCACGCGGCCCGCGCCGTTGCGCAGGAAGCGCACCGCGCTGTCGACGTGGTTGCCGAAGCTGTTGGCCTCGCCGCCGTAGCGGTTGAACAGCGGCGGCGAGATCTGCTTGGGCAGCGCCGCCGAGAAGAAGATCTGGTGGCGCTCGAGCCCGCGCAGCAGCAGCTGCTGCACCGCGCGGGTCTCGTCGCAGTCCTCGCGCAGCTGTTCGTTGTTCTTGGCGCGCGCGGACTGCTCGCCGGCCGTCAGCCGCCCGTCCTCCCAGGGTGCACCCGTCAGGATCTTGCGGGCTTGCGCGACCTCGTCGCGGGTGAGCACTTCACGAACGTGCAGCAGCATGATTCGACTTTCTCAGAAGCGCACTCCGATGGTCCCTTGGTAGGTCCTCTGGGCACCGGAGATGACGAAGCCCGGATAGAGCTGGTCGCCGTACAGCTTGTTGGTGACGTTGGTCACGTTGAGCTGGGCGTAGACGTCCGGGGTGAACTTGTATTCGAACATGAGATCGCCCACCACGTAGCCGGGAACGTAGGCAGTGGTCGAGGCCGCACCGGTCGTGCCCTGCAGCGGACGGTTCTCCGACGCACCGCGAATGCCGGCGGCAGCGCGGAACTTCGGCGTCGCCTGGTAGCTGACCCACACGGCGCCGCTGTTCTTCGGCGTGAGGCCGACGCGCGAGCCGACGATGTTCGCCTGCGTGCTGCCGGCCTTGTCGATCTTGGCGTCGGGGATGTAGGCGTACGAGGCGTAGACCTCCCACTGCGGCGTGAGGCGCCCGACGACTTCCAGTTCCAGACCCTGCGAGTGGCGCTTGCCCGACAGCAGGTAGCTGCTGCCGGCGAAGTCGGAGTCGGTGGTGCGCTCGTTGTACTTCTCGGTGCGGAAGAGCGCGGCGCGCGTGGAGAGCTTGCCGTCCAGCCAGTCGAGCTTGGCGCCGAGTTCGATGTTGCGGCTTTCTTCCGGCGGCGTGTTCGCGTTCTGCGGGGTCACGTACTGGTACGTGTCGGCCGCGGTGTTGAACGAGGTGCTGTAGGAGAAGTGATACGACTGCGTGGGCGACGGCTGGTACAGCACGCCGGCGCGGTAGCTCCACACCGAGTCCGACATGCTCGTCTTCGCGACGGCGTTCGGCACGATGGCGTTGGTGTTGGCGTAGCCGATCTGGTTGAAGTCGCCGCTGAAGTCGTCCCAGCGCAGGCCGCCGAGCAGCTTCCAGTCCGGCGCGATCTGCACCAGGTCCTGGAAGTAGATGCCGTAGTTGCTCGCCGAGTAGTCCGTGGTCTTGCGGTAGGTCGGCGAGAGCGCGGCGTAGTAGCCGTCGTTGGGCAGGCCCACGCGCGTGATGCCCTTGAAGAAGTTGGTGCCGACGGCGCCGAAGGCACTGAAGCGGTCGGCCGACTCGTCCGCCCAGTCCACGCCGGTCTGCACCTCGTGCTTCAGGCCGCCCCAGTCGAAGGTGTTGCTGTAGTCGCTCTGCAGATAGGTGCCCTTGTACTCGTCGCTGCGCGGCGCGAGGCCGTTGCGGTACACGTAGGTCAGCGGCGTGAGATTGGCCGCGTTGGTGGCGGTGCGGCAGGTGACGGTGTTGCCGTTCACGATCGGCGCCGCGTTGCAGAAGCTGGCGGTGGTGCCCCACTGGGACCGCTCGAAGGTGCCGCTGCGGATCTGCGTGCGCACCTGGCCGCCGTCGTCGAAGGTGTGGGTCCACGACCCATTGCCGTACTGCGCCTTGCCGCGCAGGTAGTCGCTCGCCGCGCCGTAGAAGGCGCCCGGCGCAAGGTTCGGGATGGTGTTCTGCGCCACGCCGTTGGCGAAGGTGCCGTTCGCGAGATAGCGCGTGCCGGCCATGGGCACGTTGTCCACGTCCAGGTAGAACAGCCCGACGCTGAACTCGTCGCGCGTGCCGATGCCCCAGCTATAGGTGGGCGCGATGCCGTACTTGTCGATCTTCGCGCCGCCGTTGTCGGCGTTGTTCCACATGCCGTTGATGCGGAAGGCCGCGTCTTCGCCGACGCGCTTGTTCATGTCGATCGTGGTGCGGTAGAAGTCGCGCGAGCCGATGGTGCCCACGATGTCGGTCTGGTCGGCGAGCAGCGGCTTCTTGCTGACCTGGTTGATCACGCCGCCGGTGGAGCCGCGGCCGAAGATCATCGAGGCCGAGCCGCGCAGCACCTCGATGCGGTCCAGGTTGAAGGTGTCGCGGTCGTACTGCGAGGGGTCGCGCATGCCGTCGATCAGCAGGTCGCCCACCGTCGCGACGGGGAAGCCGCGCAGGCGGATGTCCTGGTCGGTGCCGTTCTCGGTCGCCGCGAAGGTGATGCCGGCCGAGTAGTGCAGGGCTTCCTTCAGCGTGTCGAGCTTGGCGTCGTTCATCAGCTTTTCGGTGATGACGTTCAGCGACTGCGGAATGTCGCGGATGTCCTGCGTGCCGCGGCCGATGTTGGTGCGGGTGGTCTGGAGCTGGTCGCGGCCCTGGATCTCGGCCTGGTCGGTCACCGTCACGGTGCCGAGCGTCGGCGTGTCGCTGCTGGCGTTCGACTGCGCCCAGCTGCTGACCGAGGCGGCCAGCATCAAGGCGCCGAGCGGGAATGCCGAGGTTTCAACGGACAACGGCGACCGCGACGCGGGTGCCGATGACGTCGTTGCGGACGAAGGACGCGGAGCCGCCTTCCGACGGCGAGGGATACGAGCCAATTGGGCCTCCATGAATGCGCGCCGCATGGTGCGCGTCGGTGGAAGGCTGGCTATTCAATGAATGAACTGGCTCGCCGGGATGAAGCGGGGCGGAGTATACATTTTGAAAAACCGCAGTAGCAGTCGATGCACCTACGCTCGATGGTGGTGACGACAAAATACAACAGGCCTTCTCCCTGGACGCCTGAAGCCGGTTCTGCGGCGTTCCACTGCACGGCTCACGCACCGTTGGCGGCACCGACGCCGCTTCAGCTCGACGGCCCACCACTCGGCATGCCGGCAAGCCCGCAGGCCCCTCACGCCGGGCCGCGCTCGTGAGAGTGACAATCGGGTCCGTCGTCCCCACGCCGCCCACGCCTTGGCTCGCCGCATCGATCCCTACAGCGTCCGCCTCTTCGTCGCCGCCGCACAGGCCGGCTCGATCGTGCGCGCCGCGGAGCAGGAGCACATTGCCGCATCGGCGCTGAGCCGGCGGCTGGCCGACCTGGAACATTCCTTCGGCACCGCGCTGCTGGTGCGCTCCCCGCGCGGCATCGCCTTGACCGATGCGGGACGCCTCGTGTTCGAGCGCGGCCTGAAGATCGACGAAGACCTCCAGGCGCTGGTGCGCGAAGTGCAGGCCGAAGGCGCCGAGGTGCGCGGCACGGTGCGGCTGTACGCCAACATGTCGGCGGTGATCGGCTTCCTGCCGGAGCGTCTGCAGCGCTTCATGGCGGCACATGCAGGGGTCACGGTCTCGCTGCACGAGGAAGACACGCCCGACGTGATCCGCGCCTGCCTGGACGATCGGGCGGATGTCGGTGTCGGCGTCGAGATGCCGACGCCTGCCGGGCTGGACGCCTGGCACTTCGCGAGCGATCCGCTACAGGTGGTCATGCCCGCGAGCCACGAGCTGGCTGCGCTGCCCGAAGTGACTTTCTCGCGGACGCTGGCCTATCCGCTGATCGGCATCCACCACGGCGGCGCGCTCGACCGCTCGCTGCGCGAGCGTGCCGAGGCGCTCGGACAGCCATTCGCGCCCAAGGTCACGGTCAGCAGCTTCGATGCGGTCTGCCGCATGGTCGAGGCCGGCCTGGGCATCGCGATCGTTCCGCGGAGCGCCGCGGCGGCCTACGCGGGCACGCCGCGCTTCGCCCGGTGCGCGCTCGACGAGGCCTGGGCCGCGCGCAACCTGCACCTCTACGCGCTGCACCGCAACCCGCAGCCGCGCGCGGTGCAGGCGCTCGTCGACAGCCTGCGCGGGTAAGCACCGATCTCGCATTTCGCGAGAGCCCCTGCGCCGGATCGGCGCTTTTCCGCGCGCGGGCAGCCTGTGACCATGCGGCATGGCCGAAACGTCGAGCGTCGAACTCCCCCCGGAAGCCGCGCCGCTGCGCTTTGCGCCGCGCATCCTGTTCCTCTCCCAGTCGCCCGCGCAGGTCGAAGCCGTGCTGGACGGACGGCAGATCTCGCTGGCGGACGCCACGCCGCTGCGGGACGACATCTCGACCGACGAGATCACGCCCATCGCGATCCTCACCCATTACGACGAGAAGCTCGGCCGCTTTCCCTACACCGGCTTCAAGTCCGGCGACCGCATGCCGATCGCCGCCGGTGCCATGGCCGGCTCGGGCATCGAAGTGGTCGTGGCCGGCAGGCGCTACGGCAAGGGCTCGTCGCGCGAGCACAGCCCGGCGGCGGAGAAGCTCGCCGGCGTGCGGCTCGTCATCGCCGAGAGCTTCGAGCGCATCTACCGGCAGAACGCAGACAACATCGGGCTCTTCACCTCGACGGACTTCGGGCTGGTGGCGCGGATCGCTGCCGGCGAGCCGATCCCGGTCGATGAACTCGTCGCCGGCCGCGATGCGCTGGCCGCCACGATCCTGAAGACCGGCGGGCTGCTGCGCTTCGGCCGCGAATTCATGCAGGACATCGCGCCGGCCGACACCGTGCCGGACGCGCGGCCGCGCACGCTCTTCGAGAAGATCGTGGCGCGCCATGCGCTGCGCACCCCGCTCACCTCCGCGCACCCCTTGCCGGGCGATGGCGCCTTCGTGCGTGCCGACTGGCGCTTCATCCACGAGTACTACACCGGCATGGCCGCACACATGCTGCACACGACCTTCGGCCGGCCGCTGCGGCTGCACGCGCCGGATTCGATCGTGGTGTTCGAGGACCACACCTCCTACGTCGAGGAAAGTCCCGCGCATTTGCGCGGCGGGCTGGTGCCGAACGTGTGGCGCATGGTCGATGCGCAGCGCGAATTCGCCTCCGCCTATGGCCTGCGATCGCACCGCACGCTGACCGAGAAAGAAGCCGCGCGGGACGACGGCAGCAACGTGGCGGGCATCTCGCATGCGATGGTCACGGAGCGCTATGCGCTGCCGGGTCAACTGGTGGTGGGCACCGATTCGCATACGCCGCACAGCGGGGCACTGGGCTGCGTGGCCTTCGGCGTCGGCACGACCGACATGGCGAACGCCTTCGTCACCGGCGCGGTGAGGCTCACCGTGCCGCCGTCGATGCGCGTGCGGCTCGACGGCCGGCTCGGACCCGGTGTCACCGCGAAGGACCTGGTGCTGCACCTGCTCGCGCTGCCCTTCATTCGCGGCGGCGGTGGGGTCGGCAAGGTGTTCGAGTTCACCGGCGAGGGCATCGCGGCGATGTCGACCGACGAGCGTGCCACGCTGACCAACATGACCGCCGAGCTGGGCGGCTTCACCGGCATCGTCGCGCCCGACGCGGAAACGGTGCGCTTCCTGCGCGAGCGGCGCGGCATCGACTTCAAGCTGCAGCCGTGGATGCGCAGCGACGAGGGCGCCGCCTATGCGCACGAGCTGCGTATCGACTGCACCGCCGTCGAGGCCATGGTGGCGGCGCCCGGCGACCCTGGCAACGGCCTGCCGATCGCCGGCGTGGCCCAGCCGGTGCGCATCGACATTGCGTATGGCGGATCGTGCACTGCGGGCAAGCGCGAGGACTTCGATCACTACCACGCCGTGCTGCGATGGGCCGCCGACCGCGGATTGCGCGTGGCGCCGGGCGTGCAGCTCTTCCTCCAGTTCGGCACCACCGCCGTGCGCGACCACTGCGTGGCGGCAGGTTATCTCGATGCCTTCGAGCGCGTGGGCGCACGCATCCTGCAGCCCTCGTGCGGCGCCTGCGGCAATTGCGGGCCGGGCGGGTCGAGCGATGCGGGGCAGGTCACGGTGAGCGCGATCAACCGCAACTTTCCGGGGCGGGGCGGACCGGGCAGCGTGTGGCTCGCCAGTCCGCCGACCGTGGCCGCCAGTGCGATCGCGGGTGAGTTGATGTCGTTCGAGGCACTCCAGTTGCGCCACGGATGACGCCCTCTTTTCATGAACGAACGAACAGGAGACACACAAGATGACGACGATTTCCGCAGGGCGTAGAGCGCTCGTGCGCCTCACGGGCGCGACTCTGCTGGCAGCGCCTCTGGCCGCCTTCGCACAGGCCGCCGTGCCTTCGGACAAGCCGATCCGCATGGTCGTGCCGCTCGCGGCGGGGTCGACCGTCGATGCGGTCGCGCGCGCGATCGCGCCCGGCTTCGGCCGCGTCACCGGCCATCCGATCGTCGTGGAGAACGTGGTGGGCGCCGGCGGCATCCCCGGCACCTCGCAGGTGGTGAAGGCGCCGAAGGACGGCTCGGTGCTCGGCATGATCTCGTCCAATCACGTGATCAATCCGGGCATCTACAAGTCCGTGCCGTACGACAGCCTCAAGGACGTCACGCCCATCGCGGTGCTCGCCACCGTCCCTCTCGTGCTGGTGGTGAATCCCGCGCTGCCGGTGAAGAACGTGGCCGAACTGCTCGCATACGCCAAGGCCAAACCGGGCCAGCTCAACTACGGCTCCGCGGGCAACGGCAGCACGCTGCACCTGGCCGGCGAGCTGCTGGTTTCCGAGACCGGCATCGACATGAAGCATGTGCCCTATCGCGGCACCGGCCCGCTGGTCACCGACCTGATCGGCGGCCAGGTGCAGCTCGGCTTCGTGTCGATCTCGCAGGTCGCGCAGCAGGTGAAGGCCGGCAGCCTGCGGGCGCTGGCGGTGAGCACGCAGAAGCGGTCGGAGGTCCTGCCCGACGTGCCCACGCTCGCTGAATCGGGCGTGCCCAAATACAGCTTCGACGCATGGATCGCGCTGGTCGGTCCCGCCGGCCTGCCCAAGCCGCTGGTCGACGGCTACGCCGATGCGGTCCGGCAGGCGATGGCCTCGCCGGAGGCCCGGACCGCGATCGCCGGACAGGGGCTCGCGGTGCTGAACGTGGGGCCGGATGCGGCGCCCGCCTTCTTCCAGACGGAACTCGTCAAGCACCAGAAGCTGGTGAAGCAGTCGGGCGCGACGCTCGACTGACCGGCGCCTGTGCCGCGCGGGGCAGCCGCATCAACGCCTCTCCCATGCGGATGCGCGAGCCCGACTCGATGCCCTCGGCCAGCGCAAAGCCCGGGGGCGCGAAGACGATGATGGTCGAGCCGTGCTCGAACCAGCCCATCTCCTGGCCCTTGCGGTAAGGCGCATCGCAGTCCATGCGCGCCGGGCCGCGCCAGCCCAGGTTCAGCAGCGCATCGAGGCAATGCAGCCGCAGGCTCGCGACCAGGATCGCGGCCACCGGCACCAGCGCGATGCGGTGCCCGCCGGCATGCAGGCGCACATGCAGCGCCGCGCGCACGTTGCGGCAGAACAGGCGCTCCACGCGCTTGAGCGCGATCGGGTTCACGTTCCAGGTGTCGCCCGACATGTAGTTCACCCGCTCCACCGTGCAGTCATGCGGCGCGTGGAAGCGGTGGTACATGCTCGACGTCAGTCGTAGCGTGACGAAGCTGCCGTCGCGAAAGGTCTCGGCGGATTGCGCATCGCCGAACAGGTCGGCCATCGAATACGGAAAGCCCTTGGCCTGGAAGACCTCGATCCCGTTCACCGGGCCGCAGGCGCCGACGATGGCATCGCAGGGGCTTGCGAGCACGTCGTCGCGCGCATCGACGACGCGCGCGCCCTCCTTCAGCTCGCGCGTGAAGCAGTCGTGCATGCTGTCGAAGCGCGTCTTCTTCGCCTCGCCGAGGTCGAGTTCGGTGAACAGGCGCCACACGCCGATCGAGAGATCGCGCACCAGCGGGTTGCGGATCTTGCTGAACCAGCCCATGAAGCGGGTCAGCGCGATACGAGGCACCCGGTTGGTGAGCAGGAAGTTGATGTCTTCCTGCTGCAACAGGGCATCGCGTGTTTGTCGAAGTGTTTTCATGAGCGCGTCAAGAAGCTGGGATAGACCGTCGGGTGTTCGCCGTTCATTGCAATAAAGAGTTCATGAGCCAGACCTTCCTCCTCTCTTCCGTCGCGCTTGCCGCGCTTGCCGCTTCGGCGGTTCCGGCCTGGCGCCGCCTCGAGCTGTCGCGCGCCAAGCATCCTTCGCTGACCGGCCATTCGCGCATGGCCAAGCGGGTCGCGGCGCAGCTTCCGGGCTACGCCTACGACGACCAGCGCTTCTACGATTCCGACGGCGCGCCGCACGACGTGGTGGCGCGGCGCCGGGCCGGCTTCGAAGCGCTGTCGCGGCTTCTGAAGACGCGCCACGCGCAGTCGATCGCGGCCACGCGCGCCGCACGCCCCTCGGTGTCCGACCTGCAGTTCACCAGCAGCTACCGCGTGCCCTTCCAGTACAGCCCGCATGTGCGCGAGCACCTGCCGGTGGGCGCCTTCATGCAGGCCGCGAGCGGCGTCACGATGCAGGACCTGGATGGCCAGGTGTTCTACGACCTCACCGGCTCGTACGGCGTCAACCTGCTGGGCGTGGACGCCTACAAGGAATGCATCGCAGAAGGCAGCCGGATCGCGGAGCCGCTCGGGCCGGTGCTCGGCGCCTACCACCCCTGCGTGCTGGAGAACGTGCACCGGTTGCGCGAGATCTCCGGGCAGGACGAGGTGTCGTTCCACATGTCCGGCACCGAGGCCGTGATGCAGGCGGTGCGGCTGGCGCGCTACCACACGCGGCGCACGCATCTCGTGCGCTTCTGCGGCGCCTACCACGGCTGGTGGGAGGACGTGCAGCCCGGCGTCGGCAATCCGCTGCAGCCGCACGAAACCTACACCCTGCGCGAGATGGACCAGCGCACCCTGCAAGTGCTGCGCAAGCGCCGCGACATCGCCTGCGTGCTGGTCAATCCGCTGCAGGCACTGCATCCCAACAACGGCGCGCCGGGCGATTCCTCGCTGGTGGACAGCAGCCGGCGCGCGAGCTTCGACCGCGTCGCATACACAGAATGGCTGCACGAACTGCGCAAGGTCTGCACCGAGCGCGGCATCGTGCTGATCCTCGACGAGATCTTCGTCGGCTTCCGCCTCGCGCCCGGCGGCGCGCAAGAGTACTTCGGGGTGAAGGCCGACATGGTCACCTACGGCAAGACGCTCGGCGGCGGGCTGCCGATCGGCGTGGTGTGCGGCCGCGCCGACCTCATGAAGCGCTACCGCGAGGAGCGCCCGGCCGACATCTGCTTCGCGCGCGGCACCTTCAACGCGCACCCCTACGTGATGGGCGCGATGAACGCCTTCCTGAAGCGCATCGAGACACCGCAGGTGAAAGCGCTCTACGACGACCTCGACGAGCGCTGGAACGGCCGCGCACGCGACCTCAACGAAAGGCTCGAAGAGGCCGGCCTGCCGGTGCGCGTGGCCAACCTGTCGTCGATCTGGACCGTGCTCTACACCTCGCCCGGCCGCTACAACTGGCTGCTGCAGTACTACCTGCGCGCGCAGCGGCTGGCGCTGAGCTGGGTCGGCAGCGGCCGGCTGATCTTCAGCCTCAACTACACCGATGCCGATTTCGAGCAGGTGGCCGAGCGCTTCGTGGCGGCCGCCCGGCAGATGCAGGAAGACGGCTGGTGGTGGCACGATGCCGCGCTGACCAACAAGGCGATCAAGCGCGGCATCCTGCGCGAGATGCTCGCGCAGCGATTCGGAATCTGACCGCACTCAGGCGCGGTGCCCGGCCCCGTGCGCGGGGTCGATCAGTTCGCCGCGCAGCAGATGGAGGGGCGCGCGGTGATAGAGCTTGATGTCGTGGAACGGGTCGGTGAGGATCTTCACCATCCACACCAGTCCGGTCTTCACGTCCTTCAGCAGGAAGAGGTGGATCGTGCGGAACAACAGGCCGCCCGCGCCCAGCACCAGCCATGCGAGGCCGACCTGGCGCACGTAGCCTTCGAGCCCGGAGGTCGGATCCATGAGGCCGAACAAGGTGCGGTCCCACCACAGCACCACCGGCACCGCGGCCCACAGCGCCATCAGCACCACCTTGCGCCGCAGGTTGTAGCCGACCTTGATCTCTTCCTTGTACTCGTGCGAGGCGCGGTTCACCTCGTCGTAGCCCTTGGGCTCGAAGAAGAAGTGGCCGGCCTGGCGGCTGGTCATCGACACACCCCAACCGAGCAGCGCGGCGATCACCGGGTCGATGAACAACAGCACGTAGGCGATCACGAAGCTGATCGCGCTGACGAGGTGCAGCGACTGGTTGATGCGGCTGTGGTGGTAGTAGCGATGATCGTCCCAGCGCTGGATCTGAAGGTTGCGCAAGAAGTCGTTCACGGGCTCTCCTGGTGATCTGATTGGACGGCGCCGCAATGGCGCGGCGCGTGACGGCATCGTGACGGGCGTGCGTGAATTCTTGGTGACGATGCGCGGACCGTCATCGCACTGTCGCCAACGGCCGCGAGCATGCGCGACATGAACTCATCGCCGGGTCCGATCGTCGTCGAGCACTTGCCGCCCGCCCGGCGCTCGATGCGCATCGCGGTGGTCACCGAGACCTACCCGCCCGAAGTCAATGGCGTGGCCCTCACGCTGCAACGGGTGGTGGAGGGACTGCGCGCGCTGCAACACGACATCCAGCTGGTGCGCCCGCGACAGACGGACGGCGATCTCGCCCGGCGCCTTGACAGGCTCGACGAGGTGCTCGTGCGCGGCGTGCCGATCCCGCGCTACCCCGAGATGAAGATGGGCATGCCCGCCAACAAGGCGCTGGTGCAGCTCTGGAGCCGCCAGCGGCCCGACCTGGTCTACATCGCCACCGAAGGGCCACTGGGGTGGTCGGCGCTGCAGATCGCGCGCAAGCTCAAGCTGCCGGTGTGCTCGGACTTCCGCACCAACTTCCACGTCTACAGCAGGCACTACGGCATCGGCTGGCTCTACCGGCCGATCATGAGCTACCTGCGCAAGTTCCATAACCGCACCGCCTTCACCATGGTGCCCAGCGAGAGCCTGCGCCAGCAGTTGCGCGGCCACGGCTTCGAGCGCCTGATGCTGGTCACGCGCGGCGTCGACACCGCGCAGTTCTCGCCCGCGCGGCGCAGCGAGGCGCTGCGCGCGCAATGGGGCGTCGCCCCCGACACGCCGGTGGCGCTGTACGTGGGACGCCTGGCCACCGAGAAGAACCTCGACGCGCTGGCCAATGCCTTCCGCGCCATGCAGGCGCAGAACGCGGCCATGCGGCTCGTGGTGGTGGGCGAAGGCCCTGCCGCACCGCAGCTCGCCGCCGCAGTGCCGGATGCGATCTTCGCGGGCACGCGCCGCGGCGAGGACCTCGGCGCCCACTACGCGTCCAGCGACCTGTTCGTCTTTCCGAGCATGACGGAGACCTTCGGCAACGTGACGCTCGAGGCCATGGCCAGCGGCCTCGCCGTGCTGGCCTACGACCATGCGAGCGCCGGACAGATGATCCGAAGCGGCACCAACGGCCTGCTCGCGCCGCTCGGCGACGAGAAGACCTTCGTGCGGCTGGCACGCGAGCTGGTGGCCGGCGGGCGCGAGGCCGCGCGGCAGATGGGCCTGAGTGCGCGCCAGAGCGCCGGCGAAGCCGGCTGGGACCGTATCGTCGCGCAGGTGGAGGAAGTGCTCTACGCCACCATCGCCGCCGGCGAGGCCCCGCGCGTGGCCGATGCGCGCGGCCACACCATCGCCGGCGCGACCTGAAGCGGCGTAGGCGCGACGCCGTCAGCGCAGGGTGGTGAACTGGCTGTCCGCGCTCGGGCCGAGCCGGCGCTCGACGTCGTTTTCGCGCCAGATCACCAGTGCGATCGCCCCGGCCACCAGCACGCCGAGGATCCACATCAGCGGCACGATCGGCACGTCCATCGCGATCAGGGCCGCATAGCCGGCCAGCATCACCAGCACGTTGAGGTTCTCGTTGAAGCCCTGCACCGCGATCGAGCGCCCTGCGCTGAGCAGCTTGTAGCCGCGGTGCTGCAGCAGCGCGTTGAGCGGCACCACCAGGATGCCGCCCACCGCGCCGACGAACGCGAGCAGCAGCACCGCCGGCCACAGCGCGTCGGCGCAAGCCACCAGCGGCATGGACAGGCCCAGCAGCACGCCCGCCGGCAGCACCCGCTTGGCGCGGCCCAGCGCCACATGGCGCCCCGCCAGGCCGGCGCCCGCGATCACGCCGGCGGCGACGGCCACCTGCAGGTAGGCCGCCCGTTCGAGCGTGAGGCCGAGGAGTTCGGTGGCCCATTTGAGGACCGCGAACTGCAACGTGGCCCCGACGCCCCAGAAGATGCTGGTGACCGCGAGCGACAGCCCCCCATCGCGGTCGCTCCACAGTGTGCGGTTCGCGCCACGGAATTCGCGTATCAGCACCAGCAGGTGCAGGCGTGCCGGCGGGGCATAGCGCGCACCGCTGTCGGGCACGCCGGCATTCATCAGCGCGGCGACCCCGTAGGCGGCCAGCAGCACGGCCATCGACAGCTGCAGGCTGCTGTCGGCCTCCGAAGCGAGCCAGTCGCGCATCGCGAGGCTGGCCGGCGAGCCGCGCAGCACGTCGGCCACCAGCAGGCCGCCCAGCACCGTGCCGAGCAGCGCCGCACAGACCACGGAAACCTCGATCCATCCGTTGGCCGCGACCAGGCGGTGCGGGCCCACCATCTCGGTGACCAGCCCGTACTTGGCCGGCGCGTACGCGGCAGCGCCGAAGCCCACCACCGCGAAGGCCGCGAGGGGATGGATGCCGGCCATGAGCAGGGCGACGCCGGAGAGCTTGACGCCGTTCATCGCGGTCATCAACCGGGCCTTGGGCATGGCATCGGCCAGCGGTCCGATCATGGGCGCGAGCACCACATAGGACAGCGTGAACGCGAACTTGAGCAGCGGCGCCCACCACAAAGGCGAGGCACGCTCCTGCAGCAGCGCGATGGCGACGATCAGCAGCGCGTTGTCCGCCAGCGAGGAGATCGCCTGCCCGGCGATCAGCAAGTAGAAGCCCCGCGGCATTCAGCGGGTGCGGCGGCGCGCCAGGTCTCGATCCATGGAGGCCGATGGTCGCCGTTCGCGATGACGCGCGCGTGAAGCCATCGGGGCGCGCGCATCCATTAACGCTTACGAATTACGCCCAATCCATTCGAGGTCTTGTCTGACCCCGGCCCGCTGCGAACTACGTATAGTGGCGCCGATGGACCCGGGTGGAGAAGCCTTACAACATTCAGCATCACTTTCATCGGCGCAGCGGCGGCTGTGGTTTCTTGACCGGATCAAGGCCGATGTTCGCGATGCCTACCATCTTTCAGGCGCGCTGGAATTCGAGGGACGGCTCGACGAGGAAGCCCTCCGCCGAAGTCTCGAGACGCTGATGGCGCGTCATGAAGTCCTGCGCGCGACCTTCGTGGAAGTCAACGGGGAGCCGGTGCAGCGCATCGCGCCTCCGGCGCCCTTTCCGTTGCGCGTCGAGGATCTGCGCCTTCACGGTGCCGAAGCGACCGATGCGGAACGCGAGCGGCACATTCGCGATGAATGCACGGCGCCCTTCGATCTCGGACGAGGTCCGCTGATCCGCGGGCGGCTGCTCCGCCTCGGTGCTCAGCGGCACACCCTGGTGCTCTGCGCGCACCACATGGTGGGGGACGGCTGGTCGATTGCCGTCTTCATGAAGGACGTGGCGACCGTCTACTCCGCCTTCGCCGAAGGCCGGCCGAATCCGTTGCCGGACCTGCCCGCACGCTACGCCGACTACGTGGCCGATGAGTTGGAACGCGCCGCGTCGCCGACGCGCGACGTGCGTCTCGCCTACTGGCAGCGCCAGCTCGAAGGCGCGCCCGAGCTGCTCGAACTCCCCACGGACCGGCCCCGTCCCGCGGTGCAGGACCACGCGGGCGATCACGTCAAGATCGCTTTTCCGGCGCCGCTGGTCGCGGCACTGCGCGAGTGGTCGAGGCGCCGCGGCGCCACCCTGACGATGGCGCTGCATGCGGGCCTGAACGCATTGTTCTCGCGACTCACGGGCCAGCAGGACATCGTGATCGGCACGGCGGTGGCGAACCGCCGCCGACCGGCCTACCGGCAGACGGTGGGCTTCTTCGTCAACACCGTCGCGCTGCGCACCGGCCTGGCCGACAACCCGACCGCGGACGCGCTGCTGGAGCGGGTGCGTGACGTCGGTCAATCGGCCTACCTGCGGCAGGACGTGCCCTTCGAGCAGGTGGTGGAGCTGGTGCGGCCCGCGCGAAATCCGAGCCACAGCCCCATCTATCAGGTGCTGATGGTCATCCACAACTTCGACACCGAGCCCATCGAGTTGCCGGGCGCGACCCTGCGGCTGGTCGAGGTGCCGCCCCAGAGCGTGGCTTCGGACCTGATGATGCTGTTCCGCGAGACGGCCGACGGGCTCGTCGGCCGCATCGCGTTTGCGACTGCCCTCTTCGACCGCACGACCATCGAACGCTGGGCCGGCTACCTGCTGCGGCTGCTCGAAGCCATGGCCCGCGATGGCACCCAGCGCGTCGCGGCGCTCCCGATGATGGGCGACGACGAGCGGCGTCTGGTCCTCGACCGCTTCAACGACACGCGCGTCGCGCACCGCGGCGACACGCGGGTGCATGCGCTCTTCGAGGCGCAGGCCGCGCGCACGCCGGACGCCGTGGCGCTGGTGGCAGACCATCGCAGCTGGCGCTACGGCGAATTGGATGCCCAGGCGAACCGCCTCGCCCATCGCCTGCAGGCGGAAGGGCTCGGGCGCGGCATGCGCGCCGCCCTGTTCCTCGGGCGCGGCGCCGACATGATCGTGGCGATGCTGGCGGTGCTCAAGACCGGCGCGGCCTACGTGCCGCTGGACGTGAGCGACCCGCCCGAACGCATCGCACGCATGCTCGACGACGCCGCCCCGCGCGTGGTGCTGACCCGCAAGCGCCTGCTGGCCGCACTGCCGCGCAAGCACCTGACCCAGGTCGTCGTCGATGCGGAGCCCACGGCCGACGCGCCATCCACGGCCGCCGGGCCCGTGGCGGTCGACGTGCAACCGGGCGACATCGCCTACGTGGTCTACACCTCGGGCTCGACAGGCCATCCGAAGGGCGTGGCGGTGCCGCATTCGGCGCTCACCAACCTGATCCACTGGCAGGCGCGTCATGGCGGCGGCCAACCCGCGCCGAGAACGCTGCAGTACATCGCGCTCGGGTTCGACGTCGCCTTCCAGGAGATCTTCACCACGCTGTGCGGCGGCGGTGCGCTGGTGCTGGTCCACGACGGCGTGCGCCGCGACATGGCCGCCGTGCTGCGCGTGCTGCGGGAGGAACGCGTCGAGCGGCTCATCCTTCCCTTCATCGCGCTGCAACACCTGGCCGAGCGGGCGGTGGTCTCGAGCGAGCCACTGCCGCCGCTGCGGCAGGTGATCACCGGAGCGGAACCCTTGCGCATCAGCTCGGAGATTCGCGAGTTCTTCGAGCGGCTGGGCGACTGCCGGCTGCAGAACCAGTACGGCCCGACCGAATACCCGGTCGCGACCGCGCTCGACCTGGAAGGCGCGCCACAGGGCTGGCCGATGCTTCCGGCGATCGGCCATCCGATCGACAACACCGTGGTGCGCATCCTCGACGGCTTGGGCCAGCCGGTGCCGATCGGCGTCAAGGGCGAGATCCACGCCGGCGGCGCCGGCATGGCGCGCGGCTACCTCGGACAGCCGGCGCTCGACGAAGCTGCCTTCATCGGCGACCCCTTCGCCGAAGAGCCCGGCGCGCGCCTCTACAGGACCGGCGACATCGGCCGCTGGCGCAGCGACGGCAGCATCGAGTACATCAGCCGCAGCGACGACCAGGTCAAGCTGCGGGGCTTTCGCATCGAACTCGGCGAGATCGAGGCGCACATCGACCAGCATCCGTCGGTCGCCGATGTCGCGGTGCTGCTGCGCGAGGACGAGCCCGGCCGGAAGCGCCTCGTGGCCTACCTCACGCTCGCTTCGGGCACGAACGGCACCGGCATCGCGGGCGCGCTGAAACGGTACCTGCACGGCGTGCTGCCGGAATACATGGTGCCGGACGCGTTCATCGTGCTCGATGCGCTGCCGATCACCAGCAGCGGCAAGGTCGATCGTCGCGCCCTGCCGCCGCCGAGCCGCGAAGGCGAGGGCGGCGAGCGCGTGATGCCACGTTCCAGCACCGAGCAGACGCTGTGGGAGATCTGGCGCAGCGTGCTGCATGCGACCGCCTTCGGCGTGGAAGACAGCTTCTTCGATCTGGGCGGCCATTCGCTTCTGACGATGCAGGTGGCGTCGCGCATCCAGCAGCGGCTGGGCATCGAGCTTCCGCTCGCATTGCTGTTCGAGCATCCCACCATCGCGGAGCTCGCGGCGCGGCTCGATGAGGAGCTGCCCCGCACCTGGTCGAGCGCGCCCGCATCGATCCCGCGCGTGCGGCGCGACGGGCCGCTGCCGGTGTCGCTGTCGCAGCGGCGCATGTGGGTGATCCAGCAGTTCGATCCCGCCTCGGTCGCCTACAACGTCGCGGTCTCGCTGCGCCTGCGCGGCGCATTGGACGACGAAGCCATGCGAGGCGCCTTCGACCGGGTGATACAGCGGCACGAAGGGCTGCGCACCTGGTTCGAGATGCATGGCGACGAGCCGATGCAGCGGATCGCGCCATCGATGCATGTGCCGATCGAGCGGATCGACCTGCGCGGACTCCCGGCGCAGCGGCGCGAGGACGAGGCACGCGCCCGCCTCCGGGAACGCGCCACGCGGCCGTTCGACCTCACGCAGGCGCCGCTGCATGGCCCGACGCTCGTCATCCTCGGCGACGAGGACCAGGTGTTCTTCTGGCGCATGCATCACGCAATCACCGACAACTGGTCGATCGCGATCCTCATGCGCGATCTGCTGGCGCTGTACGCGTCGCTGTCGACCGGGGAGCCCGCGCAGCTGCCGCCGCTGGGCATCGAATACGCGGACTACGCGGCATGGCAGCGGTCGCCGGCAGCGACCGCGCAGCGGCAGCATCAGATCGACTTCTGGGTCGCGCGGCTCGCCGATCTGCAGCCGCTCGACCTGCCCACGGACCACGCGCGCCCGCTGCTTCCGAGCTTTCGCGGCGCCAAGGTCTCGGTGGCATTGCCGCCCGCGATGCGCGACGATCTGCGCCGCTTCTGCGGACGCCATGCGGTCACGCCGTTCGTGGTGCTGCTCGCGGCCTTCAAGCTCATGCTGTCGCGTCACTGCGCCACGCACGACATCGCGGTCGGCACGCCGATCGCCAACCGCCATCACCTCGTGACCGAGCAGCTCGTCGGCACGCTGGTCAACACGCTCGTCATGCGCACGGACCTCGCGGGCAACCCGGATTTCGCGGAGCTGGTGCAACGGGTGCGCACGACCGCGCTGGAGGCCTACGCACACCAGGACGCGCCTTTCGACGAGATCGTCGAAGTCCTGGCGCAGGACCGCCGCACCCATCCCGACGGGCTGGTGCGCACGCTGTTCAACGTGCTGAACGCGCCGCTGGGCAAGCTCCCGCCGGTGGACTTCGGCTACGAGGCCTTCGAGCTCGAGAGCACCGCGGCGCAGTTCGACCTGTCGATCCACGTCGACACCGAGTTCGGCCACCGCATCCATCTCGAATATTCGACCGATCTCTTCGCAGCCGACACGGCGCGGCGCATGCTCGAGAACTACCTCTGGCTGGTCGAGCAGGTGCTCGGCGACGAGCATCGGCCGATCGCGGACTACGCGATCCTCGCGCCCGCGCAACTGGCCTTGCTGCGCGACCGGTGGAACGCGACGCAGCGCGCGCTTGCGCCGTCCTTGCTCATCCACCGCCACCTGCATTGCGAGGACCCGGCGCGGGCGGACCGGGTCGCGGTGTCCGACTCGCAGGGCCGGCGCATGACCTATGGCGAGCTGGATGCGTCGTCGGATCGGCTCGCATGCGCACTGCGCGCACGCGGCTACGGACGCGGCCACCGCATCGGCCTCAGCCTCGCGCGCGATGCCGGCATGCTGGTGGCGCTGCTCGCGGTGCTCAAGTGCGGTGCGGCCTACGTGCCGCTGGACCCCGGCTTTCCGGTCGACCGGCTGGGCTACATGGCGGCCGACGCGGAGCTGTCCGCGATCCTGGTCCGGCCCGACATGGCGGGGCCGTTCGGTGCCACGGGTGTTCCGCTGCTGGATCCGATCGAACTCGCGCGGGAGCCGCTCGGCACCGGGAGACAGGAGCTGCAGCCCGACCCGGAGCGCGACGCACGGCCGCTCGACGCGGCCTATTTCATCTACACCTCCGGCTCGACCGGACGGCCGAAAGCGGTCGCCGTGCCGCACCGCGCGGTCGTGAACTTCCTCGCCTCGATGGCGCGCGAGCCGGGCCTCGAAGCGTCCGACCGGCTGGTGGCCGTGACCACCCTGTCCTTCGACATCGCGGTGCTCGAGCTGCTGCTGCCGCTGGCAGCCGGCGCGCAGGTCGTGATCGCCGATGCCGACCATGTGCGCGACCCGAGGCGGCTTCGCGCCCTGCTCGAACGGCACGACGCGACCGTGATGCAGGCCACGCCTTCGGCATGGCGCGCCCTGATCGACGTCGGCTGGATGGGCGCACCGGGCTTGCGCGCACTGGTGGGCGGCGAGCCGCTGCAGGCGCTGCTCGCCGAGCAGCTGCTCTCGCGCTGTTCGGCGCTGTGGAACATGTACGGCCCCACGGAAACGACCGTGTGGTCCACCCTCTGGAAGGTGGATGCGCCGCGTCTGGGCATCTCGATCGGGCGGCCGATCGCCAACACCTCCGTCTGGGTGCTCGATGCCCACGGCCTGCCCTGCCCCATCGGCGTTCCGGGCGAACTGTGCATCGGCGGCGCGGGCGTGACGCTCGGCTACCACCGGCGCCCCGCGCTGACGGACGAGCGCTTCATCACCGACCGCTGGAGCGACGAGCCCGGGGCGCGGCTCTATCGCACCGGCGATCTCTGCCGCTGGCGCCATGACGGGCTGCTGGAGCACCTGGGCCGGCTGGACCACCAGGTCAAGGTGCGCGGCTTTCGCATCGAACTCGGCGAGATCGAATCGGCGCTGCTCGACCATCCCGATGTGGCGCAGTGCGTGGTCGTCACCCGAGCCGGCGGCGAGGACGACGTGCGGCTCGTGGGCTACGTGGTCGCTCGGTCGCCCGAGCTGCGAGCCGCCGGGCTGCGCGAGCACCTGCAGGCTGCGCTTCCGGACTACATGGTGCCGCAGCACCTGGTGATGCTGCGCGCGCTGCCGCTGCTGCCCAACGGCAAGGTGGACCGCAACGCGCTGCCGGCGCCGATCGTCGAAGGATCGCGCATGCACGGCCACGCATCCGAGCCGCCGTCCACCGATGAAGAGAAGGCGATCGCCGGGATCTGGTCCGAGCTGCTCGGCGTGGATGCCATCGAACGCAGCGACAACTTCTTCGAGCTCGGCGGGCATTCGCTGCTGGCGATGCGCGCCGTGAACGCGACGAAAGAGCGGCTCGGCCTGGAGATCGCGCCGCGCCGGCTGGTGTTCGAGACCCTGCGCCAGCTCGCGAACCCGGAGAACGCCAAGGTGTCCTAGCGGCCCGGCCGCTACTGCGCCGCTACTGCCGGCATCGCGCTCGACCGGCGAGGTGCCGGGTCGCGTTACGCCGAGTGCCCGCTGCGCGCTACCAGGATCACGCCGACGATGATCACGCCGATGCCCAGCCAGCGCTGGAGCCCGACGCTCTCACCGAAGAGCCACCACGCGAGCAGCGCATTGACGACGTAGCCGATCGACAGCATCGGGTAGGCGACGCTCACCTCCACGCGCGACAGCGCGACGATCCACACGACCACGCTGATGGCATAGCAGGCCAGTCCGCCGAGGATGCCGGGATGCATCGCGAGGCCGGTCGCCGTGCGCCAAAGCGCGCTCGCGCCGGCCGACATGTTGATTTCGCCGACGCTGTTGGCGCCGGACTTCAGAAGCAGCTGCGCTGCCGCGTTCAGCAGCACGCCGCTGAGGATCCAGAGGAAATCGATGACTTTCATTGGGGAAGACCGGCACGCGAAAGCGCCCGATCATATGATGCGCCGCAGGAAGCTCGCGGCGGTGGGGACAGTTCGAGGCATCGAGGGAACCGATCCTTCAGGACCAGCGCCGAAGCGCCCTCTACCAGCGCCTGCGAACTGTCTGCCCACCATCATGAACGGGAAATCTTACGGACGTATGAACACGGATACGCCCGCCCTCATCCCTGCAAGCTGGCCGTCCGTGCATGGACGAGCCGGTCCATGCGCAGGCGCTGGCGGTCGTCGGTGACCATGCGTGCGGCCAGCAGCACCGATCCGATCGAGGCGAGGCCGCCGGCGCCGGTCAGCAACAGCAGCAGAAGGATCTGGTACTTCGCCGATTCGATCGGATCCATGCCGGCGAGCAACTGCCCGGTCATGATGCCCGGCAAGGTGATGATGCCCGCCGCGGACATCTGGTTGATGATCGGAATGATGCCGCGCCGGATCGAGGTGCGCACCAGCTCACCCAGCGCATCGTGAATGGTGTCCCCCAACGCCAGCCGCGCCTCGATCGCGGTCCGCCGCACCGCCACGCCGTCGAAGAAGCTGTCGAGCCCCAGGCTCGCGGAATTGAGCACGCTGCCGAGCACGATGCCCAGGAGCGGAATAGCGTAGCGCGGGTCGTGCCATGGCTCTGGCCGGATCGCGGTGAGCAGGGCGAGCACCACCGTCGCCACGCTCGAGACGGATACCGTCGCCGCGGCGATGCCGTAGTTGCCGCCCCTGCGCAAGCGCCACTCGGGACGCACCGCCACTTCGCGCGCCGCGGCGGCCATCATCACCGCGGCCACGAACACGGTGAAGCCGGGCGACTGCGACTGGAACACCAGCCTGAGCACGTAGCCGACCAGCAGCAGCTGCACCACCATCCGAAGGGCGGCCCAGAGCACCTGCCGATGCATGCGCAGCTGCAGGACCATCGAGGCGACGGCATTCGCGAGCACCAGCGTGGCCGCTAGTGCGATGTCGGTGAATTGCAGATGAATGACGTTCATGCGCTCTGCAGGGCCCGGTCGGCCACGGTCAGGCAGCGGTGCCCCACGCGCCCGGCCTGCTCCCGCGAATGGGTGACCCAAAGGATGGCCATCCCTTTCCCCGTCTCTTCGGCGAGCAATGCCTCGTAGGCGAGGATCGATGCCTGGTCCAGCGATGCGGTGGGCTCGTCCAGAAGGAGCACCGACGGACCACGCGACAGCGACCTGACGAGGGCCAGGCGCTGGCGCTCCCCCGTGGAGAGATGCATGAGTTCCGCGTCCAGGATGGCGTCCGGCAACCCCAGCGCGGCGGCCATGGCCCGCACCCTGTCGATGTCGGCGCCGTCGAAGTGCTGACGTACGACCGGCGACCACCATGCCGGCTCGGCCGGCTGATAGAGCACCCGGCGCCGCCAGCCCGGCCCGCTCAGCCGTTCGCGGCGCGCACCGTCCAGTTCGACCACGCCGGCCCGCGGCGGATCGAGGTCCGCGATCAATCTCAGCAGCACCGTCTTCCCGGCGCCGGACTTGCCCATGAGGACCACGCATTCGCCGGCATCGACATGGAGGTCGAACGGTCCCGCCATCGCGGAACGAAGACCATGCACGCGAAGGCGGGGAATGCACGACATCCGTGCTTTGTACAGGCCCAAGCGCCCTTGGGCTAGATGTCGAGCTCCAGCACTCGCCCCGTGCAGCGCGAAACGCAGATCATCATGGTCTTGCCGGCCTCGCGCTCGGCCGGCGCGAGGATTCCATCCCGGTGGTCCAGCTCGCCATCCACGCCGAGAACCGGCGTTTCGCATGCGCCGCAGACGCCTTCCTTGCAACTGTGATCCGGACTCAGGCCGGCATCGATGAGGGCATCCAGGACCGACTTTCCGGGGGGTACTTCGACCGACTTGCCGCTCTTCCTGCAAAGCACTTCGAAGCCGTTCGCCATCGGCGGCGGCGTCAGCATCGCAGGCGCGAATCGCTCGATATGGGCGTGCGGATAGCCGAGTTGTCCGCAGGCCTTCTCGAACGCGTCGAGCATCGGCGCCGGACCGCAGCAGTAGTAGTGACTGTCGGCGCCCCGATCCGCCAAGAGTTCGATCAGTGCAGGCGGTCTCCCCTCGTGGTCATCGAAATGCCAGGTGATTTTCGTCTTGTCGGACAGCGTTTCGATCGGATCGATGAACGCTGCCTCCTGGCGATTGCGGGCGCAGTACACCAGCTCGACGGGACGGCCGAGCGCCACCAGGCGCTGAAGCATGGAGAAGATCGGCGTGACACCGATCCCGCCGGAAACGAGCACGCTGCGCTCCGCGTCCTCGTGCAGCGCGAAATGGTTGCGCGGGGCCGAGATGTCGATCACCTGCCCGACGCGCAATTGCTGGTGAACGTAGCGCGAGCCACCGCGACTGTTGCGGTCATTGAGCACACCCACCACGTAACGCCCGCGATCGGTCGAAGAATTGCAGAGCGAGTAGCTGCGCACCAGTCCGTTGGGCAGATGAAGATCGATATGCGCACCGGGACTGAACGGCGGAAATCGCGAATCGGCGTTCGCCGGTCGGAATTCGATACTTAGCACGCCATCCGCCTCGAAGCGCATGGTGTGAACCAGAGCCTTGATCGATGCCATCAGACGCTCAAGTAGGCACGCCGGACTTCGTCGTTCGCCGCCAGCTCGGCCATGGTGGCCTGGTAGCGGATCTGGCCCTTCTCCAGCACATACGCGCGGTCCGACACCAGCTCGGCAAAGTGCATGTTCTGCTCCGACAGCAGGATGCTCACGCCCTGCGCCTTGAGCTCCAGGATCATGTTCGCCATCTGCTCCACGATCACCGGCGCGACGCCTTCGGAGGGCTCGTCCAGCAGCACGAGATACGGGTTGCCCATCAGCGTGCGCGCCACGGTCAGCATCTGCTGCTCGCCGCCGCTCATGCGCCCGCCGGGGCGATTCGGCATCTCGCCGAGGTTGGGGAAGAGCTTGAACAGGCGCTCGGGCGTCCACAGCGGCGCATCGGTGCCGTCGCTCCAGCGGCGCGCGGCCTGCTTGCCGACTTCGAGGTTCTCCATCACGCTCAGGTCGGTGAACACGCGACGGTCTTCCGGCACGAACCCGAGGCCCAGGCGCGCCGCGTGATGCGGCTCCGCCTTCGAGATGTCGTGGCCGAGGAAGCGCACCGAGCCGCGGCGCTTGGCCAGCATGCCGATCAGCGCCTTGAGCGTGGTGGACTTGCCCGCGCCGTTGCGACCCATCAATGCGACCACCTCGCCGCGACGCACTTCGAGATCCACGTCGTAGAGGATCTGCGCCGCGCCGTACCACGCGCACAGCGCCTTGGCTTCGAGCAGGACTTCATGCGAGCTCATTGAAAAACCTCCGTGTTTCGCACTGCGGTGCGAGCTTGCCTGGGGCGGCCCGGCGCGGCGCTCATGCTGCTTCTCCGACGGCCGCGTTCACCGCGGCGGCTTTCTCGGCGATCTTCTCGAAGGTCTTGCCGCTGCCGAAGTAGACCTCCTGCACCTTCGGATGGTCACGGATCTCCAGCGGCTTGCCCTGCGCGATCAGGCGTCCGCGCGCGAGCACGATCATGCGGTCGGCATACGCGAACACCACGTCCATGCTGTGCTCGGTGAAGAGCACCGCCATGCCGCGATCGATCACGAGTTGCTTGGTGAGCGCCATGAGCGAGTTGCGCTCCTTGGGTGCCATGCCGGCGGTGGGCTCGTCCATCAGCAGCAGCTTGGGACTGTTGGCCATCGCGATCGCGAGTTCGACGCGCTTCACGTCGCCGTAGGCGAGCACGCTGCAGGGACGGTCGGCCTGCGACTTCATGCCGACCTGATCGAGCAGCGCGAGCGCCTCGTCGCGCTTGTGGTCGGCGGCACGCCGCCAGGTGGAGAACAGCTTGTGGTCGTGCGACAAGAGCGCCATCTGCACGTTCTCGACCACGGTGAGCGAGGCGAAGGTCTCGGCGATCTGGAAGGTGCGGCCCACGCCCAGGCGCCAGATCTCGCGCGGCTTCTTGCCGACGAGTTCTTCGCCGCCCAGCAGGATCGAGCCGCGATCGGCCTTGAGCTGGCCGTTGACCATGTTGAAGGTGGTGGACTTGCCCGCGCCGTTGGGGCCGATCAGCGCCAGCAGTTCGCCGGGCGCGAGGTCGAAGCTGATGCCGTCGACGGCCTTCACGCCGCCGAAGGACTTGCCGAGTTCAGTGACTTTGAGAAGACTCATCGTGCACCCTCCCCGGCCACGGCGGCCATCCGCATCGGAGGCCGCTTGGCTGCCGCATCCAGTCCCGCACGAATGCGCGCACCGAGTTGCTGGAGCGAACCTGCAATGCCTCTCGGGAACAGCAGCACCAGGACCAGAATGCTGCCGCCCAGCATCGCGCGCCAGTACTCCGTGCTGCGCGCCACGGTGTCGTGGAGCCAGGTGAACGTGAAGGCGCCAACAACCGGCCCGACCAAGGTCTGAAGGCCACCCAGCAGCACCATGACCAGGCCATCGACGGAGCGCCCGACCGCGAGGCTCTCGGGCGAGATGCTTCCCTTCGAGTAGGCGAACAACGCTCCCGCTCCACCCGCTGCGACGCCTGCAATGATGAAGCCCATCCACTGCATGCGCTTCACGTCGATGCCAATGGCATCCGCACGCAGCGCCGAGTCGCGGCCCGCGCGCAGCGCGTAGCCGAAGGGCGAGAACAGCACGCGCCGCAAGACCCAGATGCCTCCGCCGACGAAGACCAGGGTGAGCCAGTAGTAGTTGTGCTTGTCGGCCAGCCATGCGGAAGGCCACACGCCGGTCAGGCCGTTGCTGCCGCCGGTGAAGGTATCCCACTGATAGACGATGGCCCAGGTGATCTGCGCAAAGGCCAGGGTGAGCATTGCAAGATACACACCCGAGAGCCGCACCGCGAACCAGCCGTAGACAAAGGCGCCGATGCCGGCGATCAACGGCGCCACGACGAGCGTCAGTTCCATCGGCAAGCCGCCGGCGCGCGCCAGCAAGGCCGCCCCGTACGCGCCCAAACCGAAGTAGGCGGCGTGCCCGAACGAGTGCAACCCTGCCGGCCCCATGATGAAGTGCAGGCTCGCCGCGAAAAGCGCGGCGATCAGCATGTCGATGAGGAGCACGGTGACATAGGCCGAATCGCCGGCGAGCAACGGTGCTGCCACCAGCAAGGCGACGACCGCCGCGGCGCCTATCGCATGCGACTGGCTTGCGCGACGCAGCGGCTCCTCGGGCATGCCCACATAGCGACTGGCCGCTTGCGGACGCCCCATGAGGCCCCACGGGCGCCATACCAGGACCACGGCCATCACGATGAAGTCGACCACCAGCGTGAGCTTGGAGAAGGAGATCACGAACCCGGCGATCTCCACCACGCCCAGCCATATGCAGATCGCCTTGATCTGGGCGATCAGCAGCGCCGCGACGTAAGCGCCGGGCAGCGACCCCATCCCGCCCACCACCACCACGACGAAAGCGGCGCCGATCGTGTTGAGGTCGAGTTCCAGCGTCGCAGGCTCACGCGGCAACTGGAGCGCACCGCCCAGGCCAGCGAGAACGGCGCCCAGTGCGAACACCGCGGTGAACAGCCAAGCCTGATTCACGCCGAGTGCGCTGACCATCTCGCGGTCCTGCGTCGCGGCGCGCACCAGCGTGCCGAAGCGCGTGCGCGTGAGCAGCATCCAGACGAGCCCGAGCACCACCGGCCCGACCACGATCAGGAACAGGTCATACGAAGGAAACTGCCGACCGAGGATCGACACCGACCCCGCAAGGCCCGGCGCGCGCGGGCCGAGCAGTTCGTCCGGCCCCCAGAACCACAGCACCGCGTCCTTGATCACGAGGACGAGCGCGAAGGTCGCCAGCAGTTGGAAGAGTTCCGGCGCCTTGTAGATGCGCCGCAGCAGCAAGACCTCGATCAGCGCACCGAGCGCGCCGACCGCGAGTGCCGCCAGGGGCAGCGCAAGCCAGAAGCCCGCTGCCCCGCCAAGCTTCTGCGCCAGCGTGTAGGCAACGTAGACGCCCACCATGAAGAAGGAGCCGTGAGCAAAGTTGACGATGCGCGTGACGCCGAAGATCAGCGACAGCCCTGCTGCCACGAGGAACAGCGAGGACGCGGAGGCCAGCCCATTGAGGAGCTGGACGATCAGGCTTGAGATATTCACGAAACGACCTCCAGATCAGGGACTTCTGCGATTCATCCGAGCATGGGGCGCTGGCCGAGCGGCCACGCATTGGCGCGATCGGGTCGTCGCCATTCGCGGGCGGTGGGCGCCCCGTCGTTGTGCCAGGCGCCTCGCGCAAGTGCCTGCTCGATCGAGAACACATGCTCCATGTGGCCGCCGAGCGCCTCGTAGTCGTCACGGCGCATGCTGAACTCGATCGGCGCGACGATCGCCGGTGTGGGCACCGTGCCGAAGCTGTTGTCGGGCATGCGCATCACGTCGACCATCACCGTGATGCCGCCGCCGGGCCACACATAGGCCGGCGCGCCGCCGCAGGTCACGTTGACCAGCGCCTGCTTGATGGCACGCGTGAGCAGCACCGGGTTCTCGGTCACGCCCGCGCGCAGGCTGCCGCCCGCGCCGCCCAGGAACAGCACCGTGCACAGCGACGGCTCGCAGTTCTCGCCGATGCGCTCGACGATGCGGCGCACCTCTGCCGGCATCTCCTGCTCGACCGGGCGCAACTGCTCGTCGAGCACGTACCACTGCGCGTGCTCGCCGGTGGTCGAGGTCATCAGCAGCTTGAGGCCCGGGCGCGCAACGCCCTCTTCCCAGCCTTCGATGATCGACAGCGGATCGCTGATGTCGGTGCCGCCCCAGCCGGTGCCGGGGTTGGCCACCTGGAAGTAGCGCCCCGGCGTGGACTTGCGCCCGCGCATCTGGATGCCCGAGGCCGGCATGTCCAGGCAGCGCCCGGCCTGGTGCTCGGTGAGCACGCCGGTGATGTGGTCGTCCACCACCACCACTTCGTCCGCATGGCCGAAGAGCTGCCGCGCGAAGATGCCGATGGCCGCCGAGCCGCAGCCCACGCGCATGCGCTGCTCCTCCACGCCATTGACGATCGGTGCGCGGCCGGCCTGGATCACCATGCTCGCGCCGCCGTCGATCACGCATTCGACCGCCTTCTTGTTGCCCAGCAGCTGCATCAGCTCGGCGGTCATGCGCCCTTCCTTCTTGCTGCCGCCGGTGAGGTGGTGCACCCCGCCAAGCGACAGCATCTGCGAGCCGTACTCGGCCGTGGTGACATGGCCGACCACTTCGCCCTTGTAGCGGACGTTGGCCTGCTCGGGGCCGAGGAAGCGGTCGGTGTCGATCTTCACCTTGAAGCTGCAGTAGCTGAAGATGCCTTCGGTGACCACGGTGACCATGTCGACGCCATTGGCTTTGGAGCCGACGATGAAGGGCGCGGGCTTGTAGTCGGGGTACGTGGTGGAGGAGCCCACGCCGGTCACGAAGACCTCGTCGCCGCGGAGGAGATCGCCGTTCCAGTCGGGAGCCTTCTCCTTAGCTGCTTCGCCGGCCGTGTCGGCACCTGCCTGGGCGAAGGGCACGAGCACCGGCGTTTCGCTCGACAGCTCGCGACGCAGCAGCACGACCGGATCGACCCGCACCAGCACGCCCTCGCGATTGGCGTAACGGTCGCAGGCACCGGTGCGCCCCTCGGAAATCTGGCACAGCACCGGGCAGGCGTTGCACTCGACCTTGCTCGCGCTCATCTTCTCGTTGCGCAGCGGCGACTTGCCCAAGGCCGTGCTGGCAACCTCGGGGCGTTCAGGCAGATCCAGCACAGGCAAGCCGTCGGTCTTGGTGTGTTCAGTCATCGTGTTCCTCGAAGTTGAATGAGAGCAACAAGCGTGCCCAATAATGCATGTTTCGCTCCCTACATGAAGTGCTCGCAGCACGCTCGTCAGCCATCAACTGGTGTTTTCCTCCGAGTCGCTCACCGTTGCGGTGCGCTGAACTCGCAGAGTGATGGACAGTTGGTCTACAAGGGGACGGATACCGATGCGAGCTTGTCGGTCTGCTTGCTCCACCGCTCGGCATCAGGCAGCGGCTGTTCCTTCTTGGCGATGGAGGGCCAGTTCTGGGCAAGCCTGGCGTTGAGATCGATGAAGTGACGCATGCCCTCGGGAACGTCTTCTTCTGCGTAGATGGCGTTCACTGGACATTCGGGGATGCACACCGCGCAGTCAATGCATTCATCCGGATCGATTACGAGAAAGTCCGGCCCCGCGCGAAAGCAATCCACGGGGCAGACATCGACGCAGTCCGTATAGCGGCAACGGACGCAGCTGTCGGTAACGACGTGGGTCATGTGGATTCCTTTTCTTCTCAGAGAGTTGATGCCAGGTCCGGCACGGCCGTGAAGAGATCGGCCACGAGGCCGTAGTCGGCCACCGAGAAGATCGGGGCCTCTTCGTCCTTGTTGATCGCGACGATGACCTTGGAGTCCTTCATGCCC
>NZ_JBBKZU010000012.1:0-232681 GCF_037889935.1 Variovorax ureilyticus | reverse complement strand
ACGGACTCTTTCTTGGCATACGCAACCCCCAGTCGAAGGAATGCATCAAGATGCCATACACGGCCAAACTTATCAAGAATATACGTGGCCGTATTTACGAAACTGCCTACTTAGTCGGCCACACGCAACAAAAGATCTACAAGACATGAGGCGCGCGCAGCGCACAGCGAGGCGCGGGTGCTCATCGTGGACCCGGAACTCACTGGCGTCGTCGAGACACTCGAGCCCATTCTGGGTGTGAAGATCGAGCAGACGATCGTCAACGGGCTGCCGGCCATCATCGCGGGGATCGACCGGCTACAACCAGTCGTTCCGAGTCATGCTCGAAAGCGGCCCTTCGACGCTCCTCCCGACTGCGGAGGTTGCTGGACGGGCGCTCTGCCGCGGCCCTTGTCCCCGCCTACCAGGCTCGGGCACCACGCAAATGCAAACGCGCGTCCCTAGCGGCGCTGCGCATCAGTCCAGAGTGAGCTTCTGCTTGACTACCACGTTCTTGTAGACCGCGAGCTCTTCCTGCATCTGCTTGGCGAAAGCCTCGGGCGTGTCGGCCATGATGATGGAATCCGTCTCCTCGATGCGCTTGCGGATGGCGGGGTCCTGCAGTACCTTGCGCGTTGCGGCGTTGATCTTGTCAACGATGTCCTTGGGTAGGCCCTTGGGGCCCACGAGGCCGTAGTAGGCCATGCGGTTCACTTCTTCCAGGCCCACCTCCTTGAAGGTGGGCACGTCCGGCAAAGTGGGCAAGCGGTTCGGCGCGGCCACGACCAGGGCGATGAGGCGCTTGTCCTTGATGAAGGGCAAGGACGAGGGCAGGTTGTCGAAGATCAACGGCACCTGGCCGGCTACGGCATCGTTGAGCGCGGGGCCCGAGCCGCGGTAGGGCACGTGCACGATTTCGGTGTGGGTGGAGAGCTTGAACATCTCCATCATCAGGTGCGTGATGCTGCCCGTGCCGGGCGTGGCATAGGTGTATTTGCCGGGCTCGCTCTTCACAGCGGCGAGGAAGCCCTTGTAGTCGTGGAAGGGGAGCTTGGTGTTGGCTGCGATCACGTTGGGCGTGGCCGCGATATTGATGATGGGCGTGAAGTCCGTGGCGACGTTGTACGGGATCTTTGGGTTGATCGCTGGATTGGTTGCCGTAGTGGACACGGTGGCCACACCGAGGTTGTAGCCGTCGGGCGCTGCGCGCGCCGTCTCGGCCGCACCGATGCTGCCGCCGCCACCGCCCTTGTTATCCACCACTATGGGTTGGCCCAGCTCTCGGCCCAGCGGCCCGGCCACGATGCGCGCGATCAGGTCGGTGGTGCCACCCGGCGCAAAAGGCACGAGCAGGTGAATGGGCTTATTGGGATAGACGGACTGCGCGTGGGCGGCGGTGGCGCAAAGGGCCAGCGCGCCGAGGGTCGAAGCACTGCGACGGAACATGCTAGTCTCCTTGTGTTGTTGTCATCGATTTGATGCTGGTGGCAAGGTGTCGATTTTAAGGTTTGCTTAGGTAAGCAAGCTCGGTACGTCGCTCACCACCAGGTAGGTATAGACGACATAGCGGTCAACCTCCGTCTCCAGTGCGATCCGGACCGTACGGCTCCCGCACCGGAGGAGTGCCGCATTCGTCGCTTCACACTAACGTGCCCCATCGCGTTCGCGATCGCGCGGCAATAGGCATTTGGCCAGTGCTCCCGTCCGATCGATGAGGTGGGTCACGCCGGTGTGTCGGCAAGCGATGCGGCCAACGACACCATGGCCGAACGACTGCTCTTCGCGGGGCACGAGGACCGCAACGGGCCCCTGGCGATATGCCGCATGTGGCAGGATGCGGCCAGAAGCGGGTATTGGCGACAGTCCCTTCTCCGGCGGCAAAAATTCTCTGTTGCAGGGGCAAAACCATACAAATCGATTGGCACGACGCGGCTGACTGGCCTACATTGGTCTTCCGCCCACCACGAGGAGCGAAACATGCCCATTCGCATCGCATCGCTGACCCGCCGCATCGCGAAGAACGGCGCCATGCTTCACAAGGCAACGATGGACCGCGTCCACTCGCTGGGTGCGGACCATGAGCCGTCAGAAGTTGAACAGGTGCTGGCCGAGGAGCGCCGCCTGCTCAAGGAGGAACGTGCGAAGCGCCAAACGCAGGCGCAGCAGCCGAGGGCGAAGGCCGTCGACAAGCTGGTGAGGACCCACCACCCGCAAGCCAAGGAGAAGCCCTGGGGAAATAAGGAGCCCAAGGAGGCCAAGAAGGCCACGGCTGGCAAGGCCCACAGGCCCTCGCGTGCCGAGAAGCACGCCGCGCAGGCGGCGGCCCTGCAGGCCGCGAGTAGAGCGCCGAAGAAGTCGGCGAAGACCTGAGAAGGCGCTCAGGCGCCGCGCGGAGCGCGGAACGGATGCGGGATGGGCGAATGCTGCTGAGCGGCGGCCCAGCAACGCCTTCGTGGTGTGCTCGGCCTCTGCAACGCGCCCCAGAATGAATGCGCCGGTGGCCTACATCCAATTCATCCGCGGGCCTTATCACCGAAGGCGGCGAGGTGCCCGACGAAGGCACGGCCGAGTTCCTGCTCAACTACATCTCGGATCTCCACGAGTTCATTGCGCGGGTCTTGGCGGTGCCACCGCACCATGCATGAGGTATGCGGTCAGTAGAAGGTCAGGGCCACGGCGGTATGACCAGCATCAGGAAACTCCAAGACATCGCCGATTGATATCGCTTTCCAAGTGATGCAGTCGTCAAGATTGGCTAGGTCGCATTCAGGCGCGATTTAGAACGACATGGATGCCACCGTCGAACCCGCGATGCCCTACAAGGGAAACGATCGGCTGCTGTTCGGGATCATCATGGGCGTCAGGGCAACCTCGCTGTGCGCGAGGCGGCAATCGTTGCGCTGGGCTTCAATGTATTGATGGTCGTAGTGGCCATCGTCTCGATCATGCTGACGGTGCCCAAGGGAACGAAGGTGCAGACCTGAATCTCCAAGCTCCGTGCCGAGCGCGGACGTCCACGTCCGCTTCCCGGCTTCCAGCCTGTTCGTCTGTCACCTCTGGAGTCGTCATGAATGCGCTCGTTCAAGCCCTTGGTACCGCCGAACCCGCCCCCCTGATGGCCGAACTTGAAGAGCTCTACAAAGACCTTCATCGGCACCCCGAGTTGTCCATGCAGGAAGTCCGCACCGCGAAGATCGTCGCCGACGCGGTGGAGGGTCTTGGCTACGAGGTGACGCGCAACGTGGGCGTGACCGGCGTGGTTTGCTTGATGAAGAACGGCGCCGGCCCGACCGTGATGCTGCGTGCCGACATGGATGCACTGCCGATGGTCGAGAACACCGGGCTGCCGTACGCGAGCACCGTGACGGCACGCGACCCGGACGGCATCGAGGTCGGGGTCGCGCACTCGTGCGGCCACGACATTCACGTGACGTGGATGGTCGGGGCCGCCCGCGTCCTGGCAACGAACCGCGCCGCATGGAGCGGCACGTTGATGATCGTGTTCCAGCCGGGCGAGGAAACGGCCGAGGGCGCGACCACCATGGTGCGAGATTGGGGCGATGGCCGCTTCCCGAAACCCGACATCATCCTGGGCCAGCACGTGATGGTCGGCGCGGCCGGCACGGTGAGCTATCGCCCTGGCGTCACGCTGTCGGCGGGAGACAGCCTCAAGATCAGGTTGTTCGGGCGCGGCTCGCACGGTTCGCAGCCGCAGACATCGATCGATCCGGTGATCATGGCCGCCGCGACCACGCTGCGCCTGCAGACCATCGTCTCACGCGAGATCGCGCCGACCGAGCCGGCGGTTCTCACCATCGGTTCGCTTCAAGCCGGCACCAAGGAAAACATCATCCCCGACGACGCCACCATCAAGCTGAACATGCGCACCTTCAGCGAGGACACGCGCGAGTACATGCTCAAGTCGATCCGCCGCATCTGCTGCGCGGAGTGCGACGCGTCCGGCGCCGAACGTCCGCCCGAGTTCACCACCATCAACACCTATCCGCTGACCGAGAACGACCTGATCGCGACACAAAAGGTGGCAGAGGCCTTCGGCCGCCAGTTTGGCGACAACGCCTCGCTGGCGCCCAGCCCCGCGTCGGCCAGCGAGGACTTCAGCATCTTCGGCCGCACCTGGGGCGTGCCTTATGTGTTCTGGTTTGTCGGCGGCACCAATCCGGAGGCGTACGCGAAGGCCAGGCAGGAAAGGACCGTCAACAAGATCCCGAGCAACCACTCGCCGAAGTTCGCGCCTCAGATTCACCCGACGCTCGAGACCGGCCTGCAGGCCCTGCTGACTGCCGCCGGCGCGTGGCTGTGTCCCGCAGCATGAACGTCCACGAGCTCGCCCTTGCCGGCCTGAATGACCATCGCCTGTTCACGGTTCTCGATCTGGCCGGTACGTTCGCCTTTGCAATCAGCGGTGCGGTCGCGGCCAGGGATCGGGGCCTCGACTGGTTCGGTGTCATGGTCATCGCCTTCGCTGTCGCCTGCGGCGGGGGCATGGTGCGCGACCTGTGCATCGGCGCTGTGCCGCCGGCCGGGCTGACCGATTGGCGCTACCTCGCCGTTTCAATGGCTGCGGCATGGATGACGATCGCCGCGGGCCCGCTGGTTGCGCGACTTGCGCACCCGGTAACCCTGTTCGATTCACTTGGGTTGGGGCTGTTTGCAGTCACCGGCGCACAGAAGGCCATGATCTTCGATCACAACGCCGAGGTGGCGGTGCTCCTGGGCGTCGTCACCGCCGTGGGCGGCGGTGTCGCGCGCGACGTCCTCCTCAATCGCGTGCCAGTGATCCTCCGGCGCGAGATCTATGCATCGGCCGCGCTGGTCGGCGCGATCATCGAAGTGGCTGGCGAGCGCCTCGGATGGGTGTCGAGCGGACGGACTTGGGTGGCGCTGATGTCGTGCTTCCTGCTGCGCTACCTATCGCTGCGCTACAAGTGGAACCTGCCTCGGTCTTCAGGAAGGGGTGACGACTGAGGTGCGAGATGCGCGCGCGGCAAGGCGTCAAGGCGCTCGAGGCGGAGATGGCCAAGGAGAAGAAGCGGCGTGCGAGTTGGAGGATGCATCGGCTGCGGAGCGGGCGTCCCTGGGCACTGCGTTGCAGGAGGCGCGGGGCGTGGAGCGGGAGCTGCGAAAGGAGTTGCAGGGGAAGGGCGAGGAGCTTTCGAGGGCGGAGGCGCTTCGCCAAGGTCTGGAGGCCAGACTTGAAGACTTGAGGCCGCCGATCGGCAGTTGATCGACGAGAAGACTGCGCATGCATCGGCACGAGCAGCACTCGTGCAGCCGATCGCTGCGGTCGGCCAGAAGGTCTCCGGGCGCTCGGCCAAGGGCAAAGCCAGAGCCGCCTGACGCCGGACACCGTCGATCGGCAAGCAGCTGATTTCTCGCGCGCATTGTGGAAGTTGCACCCGAGGTGCAAGTGGCTCTTCAGCGGCGAGCTCCCTAGGGATGGTCTGCAGAACGTGATCTGCGGACGCGATTGAATGAACCCGACGATGACGATGCATCCGCTCTGCTCATTCGAGCAGGCTCGGCATCGTTTTGCTGGGCAGCGCCGCCGTGTTGGCGGCCTTGCAAGCCCGAATCGGGCTTCGCAGACGCACTCATGCCTCGGCCTCCATCAGGCGCCGCCGCGCCATCCACAGGTTCGACAGTGCAAACAATGGTCAGGTGCCGAGTCGCTTTCTCGATCGGGGAGCGCTGATGGCCTTGAGCCCGGAAAAGATCGGCCCTTCCACCGCGCCTGGAATCTCGAGGGACATGAACGCAATGCGTTCCGCTTCCTTCGGCGAGATGCCGAAACCGATCAAAACGCTGCGCAGGATCTGCTCTGCGTGGTTGGCTCGGGTGGGCTCGGTCAGCATCGTCTCGATCCCGTAGAAGATCGCGCCGAGCACGATGTCGCGTGCCACGATCACGCTGTCGACGCTCAGCCGCTTTTGCTTCATTGCCAGTTCGAGGTCGCGCGTCAGGTAGACGTCGATGAGCTGGCCGCGAGTAGCGATTCGCGTGCCGACCCGCGTGATGAAACTTCCCCAGACTGGGTAGCGCAGCGCCATCTGCATGTAGAGCCGCGTGCCGCACGCAAAGCGCTCGACAGG
The DNA here is from genome assembly GCF_037889935.1 of Variovorax ureilyticus. Classification (NCBI taxonomy): domain Bacteria; kingdom Pseudomonadati; phylum Pseudomonadota; class Betaproteobacteria; order Burkholderiales; family Comamonadaceae; genus Variovorax; species Variovorax ureilyticus. Next base: position 226,592 of record NZ_JBBKZU010000012.1, on the reverse strand, counting down.
ATCATCGAGGTGAAGCACCAGCGGGTCCACGATCTCCAGGACCTCGTCGCTCATGGCCGTTGCCAAAGCGAGCAACAGCTCGTTGGTGGTCCGGAAGTGGTTGTAGAAGGTGCCCCGCGAAACGCCCGCCGCGGCGATGAAATCATCGATGACGGCCACATCCGGCCCCTTGTCGGTGAAGACCACCAGTGCACTTTCGAGCAGCCGTAAACGCGTCTTTTCACGGCGCTGAGCGCCGACCCTCACACGGTGGTCCTCGACCTTGGATTCAGTTGCTGCTTGTGCCATTGGCGTCGAGCGTACACCAGCGCTCCTTGCCGAAAAAGCAGTGTCGGTGCCTAGGGAAATCCCTATCATTTTGGCTCTAGTGTCATGTTGACGAAAACGTCACAACGGATAAAGTTCGTTCTAGACAAACAGTCTAAATCAACCAAGGAAGACATCACCATGAAGCTGCTACGTCACGGTCCCGTTGGAGCAGAAAAGCCCGGAGCGCTGGACGCCGCTGGCCAGGCGCGCGACCTTTCTCTCCTGATTCCCGACTTCACGCCCGAGTGGATGGCCCCCACCAAGCTGGAAGCCCTGAAGGCCATCGACCTGACGCGCCTGCCGCTCGTGCCCAAGGGCACGCGTCTGGGCGCACCGGTAGCGGGCGTTCGCCAGTTCGTTGCCATCGGCCTGAACTACCGCAAGCACGCGGCCGAGTCGGGGCTCGAGATTCCGAAAGAGCCGGTGGTCTTCACCAAGGCGCTCACCTCGCTCGCGGGGCCGGACGATGACATCGAGATGCCGGCCGGTTCCGAGGCCACCGATTGGGAGATCGAACTGGGCTTCGTCATCGGCACGCAGGCGCGCAAGGTGGCCGTGGCCGATGCGCTGAAGCACGTGGCCGGCTACTGCCTCGCCAACGACGTGTCGGAGCGCGACTGGCAGATCAAGCGCAACGGTCAGTGGGGCAAGGGCAAGAGCTTCGACGGCTTCGGGCCGATCGGCCCGTGGCTGGTGACCGCCGACGAACTGCCCGATCCGCAAGGTATCCCGCTGGAGCTCGCGGTCAACGGCGAGACGAAGCAGAGGAGCAACACGGCCGACATGATCTTCCCGGTCGCCGAGATCGTGTCCTACCTGAGCCAGTTCATGACGCTGCTGCCCGGCGACGTGGTGATCACCGGCACGCCCGAAGGCGTGGGCCTCGGCATCAAGCCGCTGCCGCAATTCCTCAAGCGTGGGGACGTCATGACCCTGAGCGCGGGCCCGCTCGGCATGCAGCGACAACGGGTGATCTGAGCGGGCATGGGCTCGCCCCTGCCCAACTTTCTACCAATTCGTGACAAGACAACGCCGTGCCCCAGGCACGGTGCGGGCGCAGCTTTGCCCGAACCATGGAGACAAGAGATGACTGCTGCAATCCCCACGCGCTCCGGCGTGCTCGCCGTGCACTCGGTGGACGAATTCGTCTTCAGCGTGCCTGCGCTCGAAGAAGCGCGGCACTTCTACACCAGCTTCGGCCTGGACGTGCGAGACGAAGGCGAAGCGCTTGCGCTCTACACCCACGGCCATCCGCACCGCTGGGCGCGGATCGTTGCCGGCACGAGCAAGCGACTTCTCTGGATGAGTCTGGGGATTCATGAAGCCGACGCGCAGCGCTTCGCACAGCGTCTGGCCGAGCGGGACATCGCTCGCATCGCGCCGCCCGCCGAGGCAGATCCCGAGGGCTTCTGGATCGAAGGGCCCGACGGCCTGGCGTTGCAACTCAAGGTGGCCCGGAAGTGCTCTCCTTCGCAGCCTGCGCCGCGCGAGTTCGTGCCTGCCTGCGACAACCAAGGCCGCGCGCCGAGCCGCAGCAAGGCGCAGGCCACGCGGCCGTTGTATCTCTCGCACATCCTTCTCTTCAGCGCCGACGTGGATCAGGCACGCAGCTTCTACGAAGACGTGCTTGGCCTGCGCCTGTCGGACAAGTCGGGCTCGGTCATCGCCTTCCTGCACACCCCGCACGGCAGCGACCACCACCTGATCGCGCTGGCCAAGTCAAACGGGGGCGGTCTTCATCACAGCAGCTGGTGCGTGCCCTCCATCGACGCGGTCGGGCAAGGGGCGCAGCAGATGGCCGAGGCCGGCTATGCGCAGGGCTGGGGCATGGGGCGCCACGTGCTGGGCTCCAACTACTTCCGCTACGTGCGAGACCCCTGGGGCAGCTACGCGGAGTACTCCTACGACATCGACTTCGTGGAGGCGGGCAACGCATGGCCCGCGGCCGATCACCCGGGCGAGGACTCCCTCTATGTGTGGGGGCCCGAACTCCCCGCCGATTTCATTGCGAACCACGAGCTGCCGGCTCCATCCGGCAATCACTGAACCTTCCTTCAGGAGACACCCATGAGCAACCCGATCCCTTTCTACGACGTCGTCCAGATCGGCTATGGCCCGGTCAGCGAAGTCATGGCCCTGGCATTGGCGCGCCAAGGCCGCAAGGTGGCCGTGTTCGAACGCTGGCGCGAACGCTACCCCTTGCCGCGCGCGGTGTGCATCGATCACGAGTTGTATCGCGTGCTGTCGGCGCTCGGCATGAGCAAGGACCTGCCCGCAGTGAGCCATGAGGGGCCGATGTACCGCTGGTTCAACGCCGAGTGGAAAGAGCTGTTGGCCATCGACTGGAAGTCCGAATCCATCTCGGGCGGCCCGGAAGTCAACTTCGTGCATCAGCCGACGCTCGAGAAGATGTTCGAGGAGCAGGTGCAGGCTTGCGCCAACGTCGAAGTGAACCTCGGATGGGAAGCCGTCGAGGCCACGCAGACGGCCGACTACGTCGAACTGGTGGTGCGGGACTTCGAGACCGACGAACGCCGCACGGTGCGTGCAAAGTACCTGATCGGCGCGGACGGTGCCAACAGCCTCGTGCGGCAGGCAATCGGATCGACCCAGGAAGACCGTGGGTTCGAGGCCGACTGGCTCGTGATCGACGTGCTGCCGAACGAGGGCGTCACGCTCGACATTCCGCCGGCCGCCCAGTACTGCAATCCGGCGCGGCCTACGACCATCGTGCCTGCCGGCATCAAGGACGGTCGCTACTACCGCCGGTGGGAGTTCATGCGGCTGCCGCATGAAAGCCGCGAAGACCTGGAGCACGAGCATGTGGCCTGGGAACTGCTCTCGCCCTGGGTCCGGCGCGACCAGGCGGTCATCGTGCGACACAAGGTCTACACCTTTCGCTCGCTGCTGGCCGACACGTGGCGCAAGGGTCGCATGCTGATCGCCGGCGATGCCGCCCACGTGATGCCTCCATTCATGGGGCAGGGCATGTGCGCGGGGTTGCGCGACGACTGGAACCTGGCCTGGAAACTGAACCTCGTGCTCGATGGCAAGGCGAGCGACAGCCTGCTCGACACCTATCAGCCCGAGCGTCGGCCGCACGTCAGCGATGTGATCGACCTGTCGATGTACCTCGGCAAGATCATCTGCATTCCCGATGCCGCCAAGGCCGCCGAACGCGATGAGGCTTTCTTCAGCGGCAAGGCGCCGCCACCGCCTGCGTTCCCCCGCCTGACCGACGGCATCCTGCGCCGAGACGAGACCGGCGAAGTCCAGGCGCCGGCCGGACTGCTCAGCCCGCACGGCGCGGTTCGGGCCGGCCAGCGGACCGGCAGGTTCGACGATGTCGTGGGCCTGGGCTTCGTGCTGGTGTTACGCAACGGCGCCTCTACAACGCAGCTCGGCGCCCGGCAGAAGGAATTCCTCGAGGCGCTCGATGCGAAGCACGTCGTCATTGCAGCGCAGGGCGAGAAGACGCCGGCCGCAGCGCTGATCGACGTGGACGACAAGTTCATTCCCTTCATGCAGGAACACGGCATCGATTCGATGATCGTTCGACCCGACTTCTACCTGTATGGCGCGGTAGCCGGTAGCGGTGATCTCAACGAACTTGTCGACGACCTGGCGGCCGACCTCGAACGCCACGGCGTGAGCTTCGAATCCGCCGCGCATTTCGTGACCGCCTGATCGCAACAGAAGGACATCCCATGAACTCCTACATCGCGAATGCGCCCGGCGCGACCTTCACGCGCCGCAAGGATGCGGGCTACGAATGGAAAACCGTGACCCTGCTGTGCCTGGGATTCGGACTGGTCGGCATCGACCGCTTCATGATCCTGCCGCTGTTTCCGGTCATCTCGAAAGAGCTGAACCTCAACTACCAGGACCTCGGCCATATCACCGGCATCCTCGCGATAGCCTGGGGCGTGGCAGCACTGTTCATGGGCAACCTGTCGGACCGTATCGGCCACCGCAGGGTGATCATCCCGGCCATCGTCGTGTTCTCGCTGCTCGCGGGGCTGAGTGGCCTGGCGACGGGCGTGGGCAGCCTGCTGATCATCCGGGCACTCATGGGTCTGGCCGAAGGCGCCTACACACCGGCGAGCATCGTCGCGACCATCGATGCGTCGAAGCCCAGCCGGCAGGGGCTGAACGTGGGCATCCAGCAGGCGGCGCTGCCTTTGTTCGGCCTCGGCATTGCGCCGATCCTCGTCACTCAGTTGCTCAAGGTCGTCGAATGGCACTGGATCTTTGCGATGGTTTCGCTGCCCGGCCTGCTCGTCGCCTACCTGCTTTATCGCGGCCTGCGCAACCCTGACCCGCAAGTGGCCGCCGCGCACACGGCCACCCGCGATGCGTCGGATCACAAATGGAGCGACGTCTTCAGGTATCGCAACATTCCGCTCAACATGATCGGCATGCTCTGCTGGCTCACGAATCTGGTGGTCCTGAGCGCCTTGCTGCCCAGTTATCTGATCGACTATCTGCACCTGACGCTGGAACAGATGGGCTACGTGCTGTCTGCAATCGGCTTCGGCGGCACGCTGGGCACATTGGTGATGCCGGCCGTCTCCGACCGCCTCGGGCGCAAGCCGGTGATGATCGTGTCGGTTCTCGGTGCGGGCGTCGGCCTCTACTTCCTCATGCAGGCGGGCGCGGAGCCGGCGCGGCTCTTCTTCAGCCTGGCCGCGACCTTGTTCTTCGTCTTCAGCATGATTTGTCTCACCGTCGGACCCATCAGCGCGGAGTCGGTGCCCGCCAAGCTGATGTCGACCGCTTCGGGCGTCGTCATCGGCACCGGAGAGATCTTCGGCGGCGGCATCGCGCCGGTGATCGCGGGCTACGTCGCGCAGCACTACGGCATTCAATACATCCTTCATCTGGCGGCAATCGCGCTCGTCGTCGGCCTCGTCGTCGCGCTGCTGCTGAAGGAAACCGCGCCGCTCAAGAGGCGCTGAGCAGCGACTCCAGGCAGCAACCTCCTCCTCGATCATTCATCACCACACCGGAGACTCCATGTTCGGCACCCTTTTCCCCGCCGCGCTGCGGCGCACCGCATGCGCGGCCATCATCGCCTGCGGAGCGATCACCACATCGGCCCAGGCGGCTCCCCTGAACGTGACGCTGCTGGGCACCGGCAGTCCGGTTCCGAGCAACGTCCGGTTCAGCCAATCCATCCTGGTGGAAGCCGGCAAGGACAAGCTCGTCTTCGACCTCGGCCGCGGGGTGACCATTCGCCTCGCGCAGCTTGGCATTCCGTTTCGCGACGTCACCGCCGGTTTCATCACCCACTTTCACTCCGACCATCTCGTGGGCCTGCCCGACCTGTGGCTGACCGGCTGGCTGCCGACACCCTTCGCATCTCGCACCATGCCGATGGAGATCTACGGTCCAAAGGGCACCGAGGCGATGACGAGGAACCTGACCGCGGCATTCGCGGAGGACATCCGCACCCGGATCGCCGATGAGAAGCTGCCGCCCAGCGGCATCGCGTTCAACGCACACGACATCGGCCCCGGCGTGGTCTACGAGCGCAGCGGCGTCAAGGTGACCGCGTTTCCCACGCATCACGGCGACCTGATCGAACCCAACTTCGGCTACGCGGTGGAGTACGACGGCAAGAAGGTCGTGATTTCAAGCGACACCACCTATGACGAGCGCATCGCGGCGCAGGCGAAGGGCGCGGACCTGCTGATCCACGAGGTGGCCGACATCGACCCCGAACTCCTGAAGGCCTACCCCCGCTTCAAGGAGATCACCGCGCATCACACGTCGCCGGAGGAGGCGGGGCGCATCTTCTCGATGGCTCGACCCAAGCTGGCGGCCTTCACACACATCATCGTGCTCAAGGCGAATGCACCGTTGGACGTGCCGCCCACCGAGGTGCTCGCGCGCACGCGCAAGACCTATGACGGCCCTCTCGCCTTGGGTGAGGACTTGATGCGCTTCGAGATCGGTGACACCGTCGAGGTGTTCAATGCTCGCAAGGAAAAAGTGAACGTCGATGAGCGCTTCTGAATCATGAGCAAACTTGCGCTCGAAACGATCTTCTCCCATGTCAAGCCCGCGGATACGCCGTTCGTTTCTGGCGGCTTGCGGGACTTCTTCACCTACCGCGATCTCGGAGTCGAAGAGGCCACCGGCGGCCGGGTGATCGCGCAGCTCGTGCGCGCCAACGAGGCGCCCGGGAAGGGCACCGGTTGGCACGTGCATGAGGCAAGGTTTCACATCGTCTACATGCTCAAAGGATGGGCCCGTTTCATGTACGAGGATCGCAATACGCTGGTGGAGGCTGGCGACTGCGTGCATCAAGCGCCCGGCATTCGGCACTTCCTGTTCGACTACTCACCCGACATGGAATACCTCGAAGTCGTGGGACCGGCGGATTTCGGCAGCATCGAGGTGGAGGGACCTTGCTCGGTTCCTGAGCCAACGCCTTGGGCATGAAGCGAAGCCGAGCATCATGACGCTCAAGCCAACCAATCCGTCGCGGCGCGCCGCGTTGGGAACCCTGACGTCCACGCTCGCGCTGGCGGCCGCGGGCTGTGCGACGGAACTGGCATCCGGCGACGAACGCAACCTTGCGGCGGTCGGCCGCTGCAACTGCGGACTGATCGACGTGCATTCCCACTACTTGCCCCCGGTCTACGCGCGTGCCTTGCAGGAAGCCGGACTCGTCACGCTCGACGGCGGGTTCCCCGTCCCGCGGTGGTCCGAGGAAATGGCGCTGTCGCACATGGACCGGCACAACATCGAGACTTCGATGCTGTCCGTCTCTTCGCCGACCGTCGGCTTCCTGAAGGATTCGCGCGCGCGCCGCCTGCTTGCGAGGGAGGTGAATGTCTTTGCCGCCGAACTCGTGCAGCGCAAACCCAACCGCTTTGGCGCTTTCGCGACCTTGCCTTTGCCCGATGTGCAGGCGTCGCTCGAAGAGATCGGCCATGCGCTGGACGTGCTGCATCTCGATGGCGTCGTCGTGGAGACGAACATCCATGGCATCTATCTGGGCGACGCGCGGCTGGACCCGTTGTTCGCAGAGCTGAATCGGCGGCGCGCAACGCTCTTCCTGCATCCCACATCGCCGCCATGCCTAGAAGCGGTGGGCCTCGGAAGGCCGGCGCCGATTCTCGAGTTCCCGATGGACACCGCTCGCACGGTCACGGACCTGGTGTTCGCCGGCACGCTGACGCGCTATCCGGACATTCGCATGATCGTTCCACATGCCGGCGGCGCTTTGGCGGCGGTTGCGGAGCGAATCGCCGGCTTTTCGACTCTGCCATTCATCAAGCAGCGGCCGGCGGGTGGTGCCGAGGAAGTCAAGCGGGTGCTGGCATCGCTTTACTATGACCTTGCGGGCTCGGCGGGCGACAGCGCAATCGAGCGCCTTCGGCGCCTGACGTCGTTGAGCCATGTGATGTTCGGCAGTGACTTCCGTTCACACCCGCCGCTGGCATTGATGCCAATGTCGAAGGATTCAGGAGACTCCGCGGCCTGAGTGACCTTGAGCACGAAGAGATGGCGAAGAGAAACGCGCTGAGGATATTTCCTCGGCTCGCTCCGAGCATTGCTGCCCTGGGCCGATCCAGTCATGAAGCATGACGCAATTCCAAGACTTGCAGCATTCCTACAAACAACACGACACACGACAACACGTGTAGGAACTCAGCGAAGATTTCAGTGGCTCCATTGGGAAGTGGGTCACTGGATCAAGCTACTTTTCAGTGATTTGACTCAGCGAAGATTTCAGTTTCGTACGCGGATGGGCCTCAGCCTGGATTGGCGACTCGCCTGGCGGCTGGCGGGCCGCGTTAGGCCCATCCCGACGGGCCCCGGCGCACCGCACTTCGGGCGATAACTGGCGCTTACCGGCTCCGACCCGACCGGCCGAGGGCCGGACCGGGTGGGCGCTTCGCGGGCGGGCCCCTCTCGGCAAGGAGATCTGCGCGCGAATCCGTCTCACAGCACGGCAAGCGTTCGAGCGCAAGGATCGGCGCGCGTCGCGGGGCGCGCACCAAGCCACGCATCCCGCCAGTCCGCGTCGATCGTTCTTCAGAGAGCACCCTGCAATGCGCGACCGGACCGCGCGTTGCCAATCAGTCTGTCTTTTTTGCTGAGCGGTTTGTCCGTCGATGGTTTCGCGCGAACCGATTTCTTCGCAGCGGGCGCGGCGTCCTTTTTCCGCGCGTGCTTTTGGGGCTCCATTCTGCGCAGGTGCAGGTGGGCCGAGAAAAAGGCACCCGGCTCCATGTTCAGACCTTCGAGGATGCGCATGATGTTGGAGAAGGACAGGTTGCGCTCGCCGCGCTCGACGCCTCCCATGTAGCTGCGGTCCATTTTGACGCGGTCCGCAAAGCCTTCCTGCGAAAACCCAAGCGCCTTGCGCTCTTGGCGAACCGCCGCGCCGAGTTGCGCCAGATATAGGGCGGTTGATTCGTTTTCCGTCGGGGGCGCGGCGCTCATGGGCGGGATGTTCCAACGGTGGGCAGAAAAACACCACGGACCATAAGTCGCCGGTTGATGAGTACGCTGACTTTAAGTACCATTTGCGAATGAGGCAGGCTGCGGATGCGCAAGGGCAAATCGATTGCGAAGCTGAATGGATTTAGGGCCATGCCAGCCCCGACAGGCAGTTCGCCGAGGGGTCAAGCAGTCGCTGGTCTGGTCTGGAATGAGCGCCTGCGCATTTTTGGCGTTTGGACAATAAATCGCGACGGCGAGTGTCCGAGGATCCTGATCACACGGCAAGGAGGGCAGACGTGCCCTGGGAAATCAATGCGAATGGAACATCACAGCGGGCAAGGCAGACGCGTGCCCATCACCGCGTGCCCTGAAGCTCTCGTCGACTTCACCGCTCTCCTGCGCTTGAAGTGATCTCGTCAACTGGTCCAGAAAAATCGGAATGCCGTTGGCGAGCTGCGCGGTCGTACTGGCTCGCCTGGGCCGCCGAGCGAAATTGGCCTTGCACCGTTCAAGGAGTTCGACCCGATGGTTGGAGATGAATCGATGCATAGGCTCCTCCCTCACCAGCCCCCGTTTCGACGAAGTCGAAATGCCGGGGGCATCGGTGCGTCGTCTGCACGCCGGCGAGGTCCGGCCAAAATAGTCCATGGCATTCACGGTCAGCTTGTCTAAGCCTTCGAGGTGAGCAAATAAGAGCAGAACGCCCGAAGCGCTACGAAGCCCGCATCAAGTGCCCCGTCGTAGTCCGGGAATCGACTTGATGACGCGACGACACATTCAAGGCAGCCACTGCTCTGCTTACTTACCAGCGTCCACGAGAATTCGCTCGGCCCAAACTCCTTGACGACCACCCGGAGTTCGCGGCTGGTCATTGGTCTCTTGCGCTGCGTCACTTCAGTTCTTGCCGAACCGTTGCTTCGCAGCAGCTATGCAATTGCCCTTGGCGTCGCCCGCCATAGCGTCACATTTTTCCACCGCCACCTTGTAGTCGGCATCGCGCTTTTCATCTGCGGCGTCCTTTCGGGCTCCACCGATTTCCTTGCCTAGTTTCGCGTCGGCCAAGGCCTTGATTTCAACCGCCTTCGCCTCCTTGATGCACACATCCTTGGCGTTGCCGGCCCGGTCATCGCACTTTTCCTTGGCGACGGCAAAAGCTGATTCGGCCTTGGCGACAAGTACCTTGTTGTGGTCGGTCTTCTTGCCCGTGTAGCCGAATTCCAGTTCGGCGCGCGCGACCTTTTCCTTTGCCTTGGCCTGTTCGATGCAGATGTCCTTGGCATTGGCCGCCAACGGAGCACACGCTGCCTTGTCGGTCTTGAAATCGGCGCTGATGCGGGTCTTGGCTTCCTGATAGTCGGCCTTGCTCATGGTGGCGGCGCTCGCCATTGGAATCACAAGCATGATGCCGGCTGCAAGCACGGCGTGGAACATGGAAATCCTGGTCATGACACCCTCTCAAAATCAAAACGTCGAACTGCGAAATGGCGCACTCCCGCAACGCCTCCCTAAATCCGTCCAAGGAGCAAGAGCACGATCACGACGAGCACCACAAAACCGAGCACGCCGCTGGGCGCGTAGCCCCAACTTCTGCTGTGGGGCCAACTCGGAATGACGCCGATCAGCAAAAGGATCAGAACAATCAGCAGAATGGTGCCTAAAGTCATGAGGTTCTCCCGGTTCGAGTCTATGAATTCGGCTTCCAAGCGTTGAGCTCTGCCGGATCCATTGCATTGACTTGGTCTTCACTAGCTCTTTGTGAACCACGAATCAGTTGCCTTGCTTTGCCATTCGTCGAGCTGCTTTTCGGCTTCCTCTTTCGCGATACCGTACCGCTCCTGAATCTTCCCGGCCAGTTGGTCCCGCTGGCCGGAGATGACGTCCAAGTCGTCATCGGTCAGCTTGCCCCATTGCGTCTTTGCCTTGCCGGTTACCTGCTTCCAATTGCCCTGAATTCGGTCCCAGTTCATGTGGTTCTCCTTGGCTGTGATTTCAAAATGAGCGATCGCAATGCCCACCAGCACCAGCCTAGGACGAAGCCGGAGCGCCATCTGTGCGTTACCGAACACAAGGGGATCCATCGTTTGACGTGGATCAAACGAGCGCCATTGAGGCAGCCGTACAACCTTTCATCCGGTTGAGACCAAGCCCCTCCTTGGTCTGAAGCCTCAACCAGAGATGTCGCTGTTGGACGGATGGACTCCAAGGATGAATCACCTCCTCGCCGCGCTGCCGGAGACGGTCCGGAATCGTTGGGCGCCGTTGTCCGATAGGGTGGAGATGCAGGCTGGCGTGGTGCTGTGCGAGCCGGGCAGCACCGTGGACAGTGTGTACTTTCCGATCAGCGCGATTGTTGCGCTGATGTACGGCACAAGAGACGGCGAACTCGCCGAAGTCGCAATCGTTGGCAACGAGGGTGTCGTTGGCATCTCATCGTTCATGGGCGGCGGGTCCACGCCCAGCCGAGCGGTCGTGCAATGTCCAGGCCAGTTCATACGAATTCCCGCCCGCGTCGTGAAAGCCGAGTTCGACGAGAGCGCTGAGACAAGGTATCTTCTGCTGCGCTATGCGCAGGCCCTGATGTCGCAGATTGAGCAAATCGCGGTATGCAACCGCTTTCATTCCGTAGACCAGCAGCTTTGCCGGTGGCTTCTAGTCAACATGGACAGCATTCAGGCCAGTGAACTCGCAGTCACGCAGGATTTGATGGCAGACATGCTCGGTGTTCGCCGCGAGAGTGTCTGCGAAACAGAGCAGAACTTGCAGAAGGCCGGCTTGATCTCGCGCTCACGAGGCCGTGTCCGGGTGCTCGACCGTGCCGGTCTTGAGCACCGAGCGTGCGAGTGCTACCGCGTGGTCAAGAAAGAGTACGAACGATTGCTGGGCGCACATTGAGACGATCAAGAGGAGTCTCACGGCTTGTCCGATCCGAAGCGAGAATTCGTCGCGACGGAGGTTCATCGGATTTCTCTTGATCTGAATCAACAGAACCGGTGGCGGCCGGGTTTCAATGTCTTGGCATGAGATCTTCCTCACCTTATGGGGAATTCCCGATCACGAGCGAGTCATTGTCAAACTTCGCAGGAGACAAGAGATGTTCATTCGTCACACCATCGCTGCCGCCATCACAGCCGCGGCGCTGCTCGCAGCGTCGGGCTGTGCAGTTACCCGGGGGCAGGAATCCACGGGCGCTTACATGAGCGATGCGGGCATCACAACGACGGTCAAGGCCAAGTTTGTCGAGAACAAGGCGGTTGACGCATCCAGCATTTCGGTCGAGACGCTGAACGGCACGGTCATGCTTTCGGGCTTCGCCAAGAACGCCACGGAGAAATCCACGGCGGAAAGCGTTGCTCGGAGCGTGAATGGTGTGAAAGCGGTCAAGAACGACATCATCGTGCGACCTTGAGATGCGCAAGCGCGACTTCTGTGGGTGAGGCCGCCTCCTCTCTTTGTTAGGTGGTGGCGACCGGCACAGAACCCTATTGGGTTAGGGACGTGAGGGACTGCTTTGGGGCGCACCCAAGGTCTCTTTTGGGCCCGAAGCTCCGACGGCCGCAACCGGCTACAGTCGGCCCAGAACCTGACGTTCGTGCCGGCCGTTCGGTTTCCAAATCGTCGGCCACGCACGCTGCCGTGTTCGCTATGGACGCAAGGTGGTTTGAGTGCGCAATACGTCACGAAATGAGGCTTGCCGTTGCAAGGCCGATTTCGGTGCCTGCGCAGCCATTGCTGACATTCGGTGGCCATGCCTTTGAATGACCGCTACGACTCGGCGCTGACCGAACGCCGCGAGCCAATGTCCGCGTGGGAGCGTGGACTGCGTCCTGCGAGGTCCTCGAACCGAACTCTGTTCTTTGGCCTCGCGGCGGCGCTCGTGGCGTTTGCGTTGGCTCAGGGGTTGATGTCCCGGCAAGTGGTGTAAGTCTTCTACATGAACGTCCCCCTTGTGCAAGCTCTCGTTCGTGGTGACGCTCAGGATGGGTTGCAGCTCTACATCCGGCCTGTAGTGTGGCTAGGTACAGCCACGGGCCCATATGAAATCCGCTGACTCGCGCCTCATTCTTTCGTCGAGGTCTGGGCCTCCACGACTTACTCAGGTTTGACGAGTTCCGGTCTTACCTGTGGTGTCATCACTTCTCGAAACGCCTGCGCAACCTTGGGACGGGTTGTACCGATCAACGTCTTGCTAGGAAGGCCTGGCTAAGGTCGCTCAGATTGCCGATGCATTGCCATCCCCGTTCCGGTATTGCTGGTCATGCGCCAATACCGCCCAAATCATCCTGGCCAACTTGTTGGCCATTGCCACGATGACGACGTTCTTCGGGCGACGCTTGAGCAGTTGCGCGGCCCATGCTCCAGGCTCCCTCACATGCAGCACCACACTGCGCGCGCCATGCACGAGCAATGTTCTCAAATACGTATCACCCCTCTTGCTGATGCCCTTGAGGCGGACCTTACCGCCCGAACCTGTCTGTGCGGGCACAAGGCCCAACCAAGCCGCGAACTCGCGCCCGGACCGGAACGACTTGGCGTCGCCCATTGTCGCCACGGCGGCCGTGGCTGTGAGTAGCCCGACACCCGGGATCTCGGCAATCGCCTTGCTGGATCGATCTTGCTTCATCCATTCCCGCAGACGGTGCTCGATGAGAGCGATCTGCTCGTCGATCGACGTTAGCCGCATCCACTGCTCGCGAAGGGTATCGATCAACATTGCCGGAAGGCGATCTGCCAGCCTTGCCAGCACGTCCGCGATTGCCTTGTCCAGCACCTCCCGGCGCCTGCCCATGACTTCGCCGTACTCGGCCATCAGACCACGCAAGCCGTTGATCTGCATCGTGCGAAACTTCAACAGCTGCTGACGCATACGGTGCAGTGCCAAGACCGCCTGCTGCGCTTCGGACTTGATCGCCACAGCCTTGCCTGGCTGCTGCACAGCAAGCCAGATTGCTCTCGCATCGGCAGCATCATTCTTGTTACCGATGTTGAAGGCCTTGACGAATTTCGCCGGCATTAACTTCACCTCGTGACCCATGGCGATCAGGCAACGCCCCCAGTGCTGTGATCCGCCGCAGGCCTCCATGCCAATCAGGCAAGGCGTGCGGTTGGCGAAGTACTCGAGGAATTTATTGCGTCTGATGGCCTTGTTGGTGATCTCACCGGTTTCGCTGTCAATCCAATGAACCTGGATGACGCTCTTTGCAATATCCACTCCAACTGGCGTAAGCTTCATGATGGATCCTCCGGTTTGCCTAGGAAGATCTCCATGATCTTCCACCTTGGGCACTTTGATGCCGTCGGCCCGTGAGGATCCAACCCTGATTCCTCACTGCGGCCTCACTCGTCGAGGAGGGGGACGTTCATATCATTCTTTCACTCGCTGCACGGCAAGGCGCGTAGGGCGTAGCCCGAAGCGGCTTGCCGTGCAGCGGCCGCTCTCTTCGGGGTGGTCATCGTGAAGTCCGGATAAGGTTTGAGGTGCGACCCACCAAACCTGTCCGTAAAGGAAATCACAATGACCACCGCCACTATGGCATTAGCCGAGCTCGCCGAGAAGGGAGCCGATGTCGATGTCCTGCGCCAGATGGTGCAATTCATGGCACAACGCCTGATGGAACTCGATGTCGAGGGCCGCTGCGGCGCCGCCTACGACGAGAAGAATCCGTCTGAACGCCTCAACAGCCGAAACGGCTACCGCGAGCGCACCTGGGACACCCGAGCCGGCAGCGTCGAGCTGAAGATCCCCAAGCTGCGCCAGGGCAGCTACTTCCCCGAATTCCTGGAGCCTCGGCGCACAGCCGAGAAGGCGCTCACCGCCGTCATCCAGGAAGCCTATGTGCAAGGCATCTCTACCCGCTCGGTGGACGATCTGGTCAAGTCGCTCGGCATGAGCGGCGTCTCCAAGAGCCAGGTCAGCCGGTTGTGCGGGGAGCTCGACGAGCGAGTCAACGCTTTCTTGGGGCGCCAGATCGAGGGCGACTGGCCCTACCTCTGGGTTGACGCCACCTACGTGAAGACGCGCGAGGCTGGGCGTATCGTGAGCGTGGCGGTGATAGTGGCCGTGGGCGTGAACACCGACGGCCAGCGCGAGGTCCTGGGGTTGAAGGTCGGTGCTTCGGAGGCCGAGCCGTTCTGGACCGAGTTCCTGCGCAGCCTGAACCGTCGAGGCCTGCGCGGTGTGAAGCTCGTGATCAGCGACAGCCATGAGGGCATCAAGGCGGCGGCTGCGAAGGTCCTCAAGGCCACCTGGCAGCGTTGCCGAGTGCACTTCATGCGTAATGCCCTCGCACACGCCGGCAAGACCCAGCGGCGCATGGTCTCGGCCGCCATCGGCACGGTGTTCGTGCAGGACTCGGCCGATGCAGCGCGGGCGCAATGGCGCTCGGTGGCCGATCAGCTCCGGGACAAGTTCCCAAAGCTCGGCTCGCTGATGGACGACGCGGAGAACGACGTGCTGGCCTTCATGACCTTCCCACGAGCGCACTGGACGCAGATCTACAGCACGAACCCTCTGGAGCGGCTGAACGCGGAGATCAAGCGACGCACGAATGTGGTGGGCATCTTCCCCAATGACGCCTCAATCACGCGCCTGGTCGGCGCCATGATGCTCGAGCAGAACGATGAGTGGTCGCTCAACCGGCGCTACATGCAACTTGAGGGTCTGCAGACCCTCAGCGATACTGCGCCCACTCGGCTGTCCGCAGTGGCACGCTGAGTACCGTGCATCTCAGCCTTCTCCGGGCTGTGGAGCTACACCACGGAATGGGACGCGATCGCTCAGGGTTGGCTTGTCCTGCCAAGACAGCGGCCATCCGGGGCGAAGCAGGGTGCGTCATTTGCACCAGTCGTGCCCGCTTCAACTCCGCCAGGTACGCCGGTGCCGGAGCCTTCTGCGAATCCCCGAGTTCAGCTCATCACCAAGTGCGTGGCACCTTCGGGCAGAGCGACTCTGATGGTGCCTGCCCCACGGGAACACGGGCCAGTACCGTTGCCGTTCGACCGGACGTCAACCTCGCCGGCGGCATGGACCCTGTGGCTCGGGCGGCATCAATCCAAGAGAACAGCGTCGTCACCCAGGAATTGCACGCCCACGAGCGACGTGTTGCTCTGAACGTGGACACCGCCGTTGCGCAATGCGCCCAGCTCGATGCGGTGATTGCCGCTCTTGATGCACAGGCCCGACAGCCTGCATCGGGCCTTGAGCAGGACCGCATAAGAGGCGAGCGCAAGCGAGCGCGAGACCGGCAGTTTGCCCTTCGGTGCCAGTGACGGCATTGAGGCAAATGGGAATTGGATGTGGGCCTGTCGGTCAAATTTCGGCCAGTTGCTGACCTTCAACATTCCGGCAGAATCCGGCAAGTCGTCCACCTTCCCGACCAACCTCTAGAGGTCCCTAACCACCGTCGACCATGGTGTTTCACCTGACCCACCGCTACGGCAGCATGAGCTCCGGGGAGCAGTCATCTGATTTCGCGGCGTTGCTGCGAGAGCTCGACGACCGACCGGAAGACACCGAGCATGGCTCGGTAGCCGTTACTCATGAGACTGAATGGAGCGTGTCCGTCTCCCGAGGTGGCGAGGTGGCGACGTCGCGTTCGAGAATCTGAAGACCGGGGGCGAACGGCACATGGACAACGTGGTCAGCAGAGGCACGTTGCAGCCAGGAACGGACCTTCGACTGCTGGGCTCACTCACCCAAAATGCGGAACTTCGCTAGCAACGCGTCAAACGTCCCAGATTGAACGGAACTGACCGTAGCCAAGGGATGCCCCCTTGCTAGTGAAGCGTCCTGAGCAGAAGCTTGATGGTGAAGACACAGCCCGTGCCCGGGAGGTCCCGGACGGTCAATACGCCTCCGTCAGCCTCCACGCTTCGTCGCGCGATGGAAAGACCGAGTCCCAACCCGCTCTTGTTCTCGCCAACTTGGACGAAGGGCTGGAAGATGCGTGCGGTAGCTCCTGGAGGAAGTCCCCCGCAATGGTCCTTGACGTCGACCAGGACATATTCGGCTTCGGCATGGGCGCTCAGTGTGACCTCGGTATGGGCGTGGGTGAACTTCAGGGCGTTCTGCAGCAGGTTCACCAACGCCGCCAGGAGCCGTTCCCGATTGCCGGAAATGCCCAGCGCGGCATCGACGTCCAGGACCGAGAGCGTGCAGCCCCGGGCGCTCGCGTCGAGCGAGGCGACGTTCCTGGCCTCCGCGACGAACAGGGCGACCGAAAAGGCCGCCTCCTTCGGAGCTTCGGCTGTGCCCCTGACCTGGGACAGCGACAGGTTGAGCAAGGCGGCCAACGAAGTCAGGCTCCTTTTCAACACGGCGCCGGTTGCACCGCCAATTGGAACCCTTCCCGATTCCAGGGCCATGAATGCGAGCGTTGCGGTGTGCAAGTAGTTCCGAAGCTCATGCACCAGTACGCCCAGGCGCTCGTTCTCCTCGGCGGTCTGCTGAAGTGCGACGCTGGCGTCCCGCCAGGTGCTGAACTCCGTGACCGCGTCGGCAATGGCGTTGTCGAGGCAACGGTTCAAGGTGCGGAACTCATCGACGGAGAAGGGTGCATCGCGCTCGACCGCGAGGTCTGTGATAGCTTGGCAAAGGTCGCCGTAGTCATGCACCACCTGGTCTACTGTAAATCCTAGCTCCGACAGTTGCTTGCCATGTGCAGCGGCGCTCAGGCCCATCTCGGACAAATCGCTTGCATCACCGCCTGCGGCCCCGGAAATTCGGAAGCTCTCACTAACATTGCCGTCTTCCTGGGCCTCGAGCGTTCTCATCAACTGGTCCAGGAACAGTGGAACTCCGTTGGCCAATTGCGCTTCTGTCGCGGCTCGTCTGGGTCGCTGTGCGACCTTCGTCTTGCAGCGTGCAATCAACTCTTCTCGGTTGTTGAATAGAAATTGATGCATGTGGTCCTCCGTCAGGGCCCTGGCCGAATCGTTCAGCGCGGAGCTCGGGCTTCCGAAAAGCGCCCACCCTCCGAGCACACATCGCGGAGCGAGCATCGTCAGGGTGAACGACAGACACTCCCCAACGAATAAGACATCTGGTGGCGGGGATGAGTTCCAGACGCTGATTCATCGAGCCCAAAACGGTAGCCTTGGCCGCACCTCACGTACCTCCGGTAGCCCTCATACGACGTTTGGCCACCTGGAGCCCTCTGTGCGCTAGCACACCAACCTTGGCAGTATGCGCCAGAATCTTTCATGCGTACTCGGTGTTCTGACATGTCTTCTACGCCGAGCTCATCGAAGCTTGGTGCAGCGCACAATGGCCTCTTGGAGGCATACCCCGGGCTTCATCAGCGCGGCTCTCCGGTTTCCCGTCAATCGGCAGCGCAATCGCGATCGGAGCTCCGTTTGGTCAATTTCGACAATCAGCTCATCAAGCTGCTGCCTCGCGTCGCACGTCTGAAACTGATCTCCGCCAGCGATAGTTTCGAACTCGTTCTGAATGATGTGATCTGCCAGGCAGGCGACGCGACGCGCTATGCGTACTTTCCGACCGACGGGTTCATCTCCCTGTTGAGGACGGTTGACAGCAGGCCCGGTCTGGAGGTCGGGATGGTGGGCCGCGAAGGAATGCTCGGCGTGCAAGCCGTCCTTGGCGTTGGGAGTATGCCTTTGCTTGCGGTGGTGCAAGGCCCGGGCGTTGCGCTGCGCATCGGCGTCGACCAGTTGGACTCTCAGCTGGCGGACAGTCGGGATCTACGGCGTGTGCTGAATCGCTACGTGTATGTCCTCATGGCACAGCTTGCGACCTCCGCCGCGTGCCTGCGCCACCATCAAATCGAGCAGCGACTAGCTCGCTGGCTTCTGATGACGCAGGACCGGGCACGGGCCGATCGCTTTCAAATGACTCAGGAGTTCCTCGCCTACATGCGGCGTGCGCCGTGTCAGCATCACCGCCGCCGCACGGGTGTTGCAGCGCGAGGGGCTCATCCGATATGCGCGGGGTGACCTTTCGGTCAACCCAGAAGATGAAGCCCGGTTCCGAAATGCCGGCTGTTGCGCTCAGCGAATCCGATCTGGACGCTGTCGTCCGCTACCTGGGGACTCTGCGCTGATCCCTGAGCGGCGGTGGGTCAGCCGATCGAGCGCCGATTGGCACACGTCGACCCTCCCACGCATCGATAGGGGCAAGTGCGCCTCGGCCGCCGCCCGCAGCGGCACGAACGTCCGGAGCGACTTGGCCGGGATTAGTCCCCGGCCGTCACGGACCACACGGCATTTCCAACATCGTCAGCGATCAGCAAGGCACCTTCTGCGGATTGCGCAAGACCGACGGGAGCGCCGAAAAGAGATTTCTCGTCTACAGACACGAACCCGGTGACGACGGGCACCTTTTGTCCGGTCGGATGCCCGTCCACGAACTTGACGTAGCTCACCTCATAGCCATTCAGTGGAGACCGGTCCCAACTTCCGTGCTCGCCGATAAACGCCCCACCTCTGTACATCGCTGGCAGGGCGGTGCCAGTGTAGAAAAGCAGTCCCAGGGGAGCCACGTGAGAGCTGAGCGCGAAATCGGGCGTGATGGCCTTCGACACGAGGTCGGGCCGCTGCGGCTGCACCCGCTGATCGACGTGCTGGCCGAAGTAGCTGTAGGGCCAGCCGTAGAAGCCGCCCTGCTGCACCGCGGTCATGTAGTCCGGAACCAAATCCGCGCCGATCTCGTCGCGCTCGTTGACGATGGCCCAGAGCTTTCCGGTTTGCGGCTCCCATTGGAGCCCGGTCGGGTTACGAAGCCCGGAGGCAAAGACGCGGCTGGCCCCCGTCGCGACATCCACTTCGAGGATCGATGCGCGCCGGTACTCCACCTCCAGGCCGTTTTCGGTGATGTTGCTGTTCGAGCCGACGCCGACGTAGAGCTTCTTTCCATCCGGACTGGCCAGCAGGGACTTGGTCCAGTGGTGGTTGATGGTGGCGGGCAGATCGGCCAACTCGACGCCTGGATCTGAGATGCGGGTCGCCCCCGCGGTGTAGGCGAATGCCATGATCTTGTCGGTGTCAGCCACGTACAGGGTCTGGCCGATCAACTGCACCCCGAACGGAGAATGCAGGTGTTCCAGGAAAACGTGCTGCTCCCATGGTCCGGTGCCCGCTGTCTTGCGCAGCAGCGTGATCCGGTTCCCGCCTTTGGCCCCCTTGCCGGAACGGTTCTTGACCATGCCTGCAATGAGCTGCTTGGGCGTCGTCACCGGCTCGGTGCCTGGCCCGTTGGATTCGACGACGAGCACATCACCGTTCGGAAGCGTCATGAGCTGCCGGGGATGCTGCAGGCCGCTTGCGATCTTTTCAATCGTGAGGCCGCTCGCCACCGTAGGATGCGCGTCGCCCTGCCATCCCACGCCGTCCGGAACTTGCATCGGTGGGACAAGAAAGTTCTTCGCAGCGGGCAAGCTAGGTTGAGCTCCAGTCTGCTGTTGCGGGTCGACTGCAGCCCGCTCTCCGCACCCGCTGAGTGCTGCGACCACGGCCGCTGCAAAGACTGTCCGCTTCATGTAGCCCATGCTCGTCCCCTGTGATCGTCGTTCGAATGGCGGAGGGTCAAGAACACGTTGCAGACGACCAGAAGCGCAACGGTCAATGCGGAAAGCCACAGGCCCTCCGGCACGACACCGTAGGCGTCCCGGCTGTGAACGAAGGCATTCGCAATGGCGGCCGCCACGCCCAGCAGGTAGAGGAAGAAGGCCACCTTGCTGGAGGCGGTGCTCTGCGTCCCGCGCGGAAACCAAACCTGAAACAGATTGATGAAGCGAGGGATCACCGCGAAAAGAAGACCGATGGAAATCAACCATGCGGCCGATTTGAACCACAGTACGTCCGCGCTATTGGCATAAAGCACGTCGAATATCAACGCCCCGACAAAGAACCCGAAGGGTATGGGATTGAGCAGATGGAACATGACCGCGGATGCCACGGATGATCGCTTTTCGGGTGTCATAGGCTCGGGCCGCTCCCATAGTTTGGAACCATGCGTCAGGGGGTGAAGATGAACCCATTTAGAGCGTCGTCGCGATACCTCTGCGGCTCCGTCTGTCCTGACTCTGTGTAAGGCAAATTCTCTTGTGCTGTCGCGCCACGGCGGCTGGAGCCAACCCGGTTTTCCTGATCGATGAGATCGACAAGGCCCCGTGCGTCTTGGTTCCGGTGCACTAGTCCAATGAATCATTGAAATCGGCTGTGTATGCTCCATCTCGGAAGAAGTTGACGGCCGACGAGCGCGGCGAATTGGAAGCGGTGATTCGCAAGCGCAGTGACAGTGCGGCGATGGAGCGGCGCGCGCGTTGCGTGCTGATGTGGGTCGACGGCGTTTGAACTTCAAGGTCTCCGCCGGGGTGGTGTCGCTGCACCCGGGCCGCGCGCCTGTACGGCCGGTGGCCAAGCTGGAAGCGGGGGTGCTCAACAAGACGCTCAAGCACAAGCCGAAAGATGGCTCCACGCACTGGAGCAGCCGCAAGCTCGCGGCCGAGCTGGGCGACGTGTCGTTCTCTGCCGTGCAGCGCATCTGGCGCAAGCACGGACTGCAGCCGCATCGGCTGGAGCGTCACCTTGTCTCCAACGATCCCGACTTCGAGACCAAGGCCGCGGACGGATGCGTCGGCCTTCGCCGGTCAAAAGTTCGCCTAGTCCACTGAATCAGAAGAATTGGTGGTGTCGGCGTTGGGGATTGTCGTACTTCCACTTCAGCGGCTTGGGGTCCTTGTTGTGCTGACGGATGTATCGCATGAGCTTCTTGTCCAGGTCCTTGAGCGAGGTGAAGATGCCGCGGCTGATGACGTCACGCTGGATGCGCGAGAACCAGTTCTCGACTTGGTTGAGCCAGGACGAGTAGGTGGGCGTGTAGTGAATCCGCACGTTCTTGTGTTCAGCCAGGAAGGCTTCGACCAGTTCGGTCTTGTGGCTGCTGACGTTGTCGCAGATGACGTGGATCTCGCGGCCCTGCGGCTGAGTGCCGACCACGTCGCCGAGGAAGCTGACGAACTGCTCGCTGGTGTGGCGCGGGGCGGTCATGCCCAGGACCTCGCCGGTGGCGGTGTTCAGGGCAGCGAACAGGCTGAGGGTGCCGTTGCGCTTGTACTCATCGTGATCGGCCTGTACCTGAACCCGCCTACGCACGCCGCCGTGTTCTGCGTGGACGAAACCCGTGGCTCTCGGCGCGGCCCGGCGCCAACGGCAGCATGCGGTCCTTGCGGTCCAGCGCCTGGATCGCCGTCTTCTCGCTGCCTCGAGTCGGAACATTGAGCAGAGCCGCGCCATCGGGCAGGACCCGCCCACTGGCCGGCCGAATGGGACGAGATGCCAACAACAAGAAAGCCGGCTTCCCTGGAACGCCGGACATCGGGACCGACCCGGCGCAAACCGAGGACGCGGCGGGGAAAAAGGGGCCAAGCAGTTTCCTGGGACATTCCTGGCTCTGGCTGACCGCGCCGTCGTGGCATCCCTGCGCGGATCGCGCGGAACGAAGCACCGTAATCCCATACTCGAGCGAATGCCTCAAGGCCGTGTGCGGCAACGCACAGACGCCATGGCGTACCGTGACAGTATTTTGAAAATCAGGAGCGTTGAGCAATGGCCATCCACCATGCCCTCTCGGGCGAAATGATCGACATCCGACCACTCGGCAACACGATACGGGCAACGCAAAGCGGTACGCTGTACAAGACGCAGCACCTCGAGGTGTTTCGCATGGTCCTGTTCGCCGGCAAGGAGATTCCCGAGCACAAGGTGGTGGGCGAGTCCACGGTTCGATGCCTCGAAGATAGCGTCGAGTTCTCCATCGGCACCACGCGAGACATCCTGCGGGCAGGAGACCTAAGGTGTCTGGCGGGGGGCGTGACGCAGTCGCTCTTGGCCATTGAGGACTCGTCTGTGCTGGTCACGTTGCTGCTTCATGGCGCCTAGCTTTATGCGAACGGTAAGCACATCGTCAAAGCCCGAGGGGGTGGTCTTCACCATCGGCCACTCGAGCCGGGCCATCGAGGACTTCATCGGTCTGTTGTGGTCGAATGAGGTGGCCGAGGTGATCGATGTGAGAACCATCCCGCGCTCGCGCCACAACCCTCAGTTTAATCTCGAGACGCTCCCCGGGTCGCTCGCTGCTGCGCGCATCGAGTATTCGCACATGGCGGGTTTGGGTGGGCTGCGCCACGCACGTGCCGATTCGCCAAACACCGGTTGGCACAACGCGTCGTTCAGGGGTTACGCGGACTACATGCAGTCCACAGAGTTCGCTTCGAACGTCGACGCGGTCGTGGCGCTTGCGCGCTCCCGGCAGTGTGCGCTGATGTGTGCAGAGGCTGTCCCCTGGCGGTGTCACCGTTCGCTGATCGCCGACGCGCTCCTGGTGCGAGGCGTACGCGTGGAGGACATCATTGGACTCCACGGGCGCAAGCCGCATGCGCTCACCTCGTTCGCCCATGTCGAGGGCCTGCGCGTCACGTATCCTGCAGTGGGGCCAACTCCGGATCGGGCGAGTCCATGAATGCGGCGGCGCGCCCGTGTCGGCTCGAGGCGATCACGCCTAGACAGGACCTCGACAGTGTGTTGGCTGCCGCACGCGGCTGTCGTGCGTGCGAGGCCCATCTCCCGCTGGGCCCGCGTCCGGTGCTGCAGGCCGGCTACGCCGCACGCATCCTCGTGGTGGGCCAAGCTCCCGGTGTTCGCGTGCACAAGTCGGGAATCCCATGGGACGACCCCAGCGGAGAGCGGCTGCGAAACTGGACAGGCCTCTGCGAGAAGCGCTTCTACGATGCGTGCCTGGTAGCGATCATTCCGATGGGATTCTGCTACCCCGGGCGCGGGCAAGGCGGTGATCTACCGCCTCGGCGCGAATGCGCGGACCTGTGGCTAGATGCGTTACTCGCCCAGCTGCCTCATGTCGAGCTCACACTGTTGATTGGCCTGCACGCACAGCGTCATTTCTTGGGACGTCGACGCAAGGAATCGCTCACAGAGACGGTCAAGGCCTGGCGGGAGTTCGCGCCGAATTGTTTTCCACTGCCGCATCCATCTGCCCGCAACACGCCCTGGTTTCAGCGGAACCCCTGGTTTGAGCAGGACCTGCTGCCAGCGTTGAGGCAGCGCGTCGTATTGTTGAAGCAGGATGGAGTGACCCCATGAGGCGGCGCGCTCCGGCTCGACCCGTGTTCTTCAGACTGACCAAGATTCGGATGCCGGTGGGCGCTCTACCTCGATCGCGTATCGCGTCACGGGCGTGATTCTGGCGACCGGCATCCCCTTTTGCCATGCATCATTCGCTCGACAGCGCGCAGTCGTACGAACGCCTGACGCGAATTGCGAGCAACGGTTTGTTGCGTTCGTCTGCGCGCTGTTTAATCGCCTCTTGGCAGGCGTGCGGCATCTGCTGATGGGCATCGGCATCGGTTCCGACCTGGCTGATGCGCGCCGAAGCGCTTGGCTGACTGACTTAGGCGGTGTGAGCCCGGCGCTCATGGCCGCTGGAGTCGTGCTGTGAGAAATCCCCTCGGCGGCGGCCCCACGCCATGGTTGATCCAGTGCCTAAGCGCGGTGTCCATGTTGGCATTCATCCGCTTCGTGCTGGCGCACTTTCTGGTCGATCCGACGGCTACGTACGAGGCATGGAGAGCCTGGGTGAGCAATTCCGGCCTCGGCGTCGCCGCGTTGTTTTTTTCGCCGACCTGCTGACGCATGCATAGGTCGGCTTGCGTGATGTGATCCTGGACTACGTCAAGCCGATCGCCGCCCGCACCGCAGCTCCGGTGCTGTTCG
The DNA here is from genome assembly GCF_037889935.1 of Variovorax ureilyticus. Classification (NCBI taxonomy): domain Bacteria; kingdom Pseudomonadati; phylum Pseudomonadota; class Betaproteobacteria; order Burkholderiales; family Comamonadaceae; genus Variovorax; species Variovorax ureilyticus. The sequence continues at coordinate 202,079 of NZ_JBBKZU010000012.1, read as the reverse complement.
CAGTCGTACTGCTGGTGCAGGAGCTTTGGTCTTTCGCATTCTCTGGCTGGTTCAAGCGTAGAGGCTTCCCCCGAGGACTGTCTCAGATCCCTTGAAGGACGTTCATGAAATTTTCGATCGATCGATTCACTCCCGAGCAAGCCGTCAAGCCCTATCGAATTGAGCGCCTGAAGCGACAGACCGAAGAGCAGAACCGTCGGCCGCAGCCGCTGCAGGATGACGAATCAGAGCCAAAAGAACAGTGGGAACCATGAGGTTTCCGCATACCAGCAGTGCGGCCACGATCCCCGACCAGCGAGCTGGACGCTTTGGACCATCCGCGGGACCGTTCCGAAACCGGTGATCTGGACCGGCTCGCTTTTCTTGACTGCTGCCACGAACTTCGGCACCTTCGGTGCGGCGATCTTGATCTTCGTGCCGGCCTTCGGGTTGAATCCGGTGCGGGCCGGCGCGCGCCACTTGCTTGAACTCGGCACGCCAGGTTGCGGCCTCATCCAAAGCTTGGATCGCTTCTCGTAGCCGCCGGCGCTGTGTTCCTCTCCATGCTTGCGCCAAGTCTGATGCGCCACATGCAGCGCGAAGAGGCGAAGTGGACCGGGCTCGGCACCTGGCCATGACCAGTAGTAGACGCGCCGAAGTTCGCCGCATGGCACCAACGCTCCCAGGCCGAGGGGCTGTAGCGCTCGAAGTCGAGATCCCCGTTCGATAGAGCCCCCCAAATGACCGCGATGCCAAGGCGGCGGTAGTTGAGGGTACGGGCCGCGATGCCCTCTACGCCGAGGACGCTGCGCTGAACCTCGATCGCGACAGGGACGCCTAAGATGACCGCGTAGATATCAGGCACCGCGCCAGGCAAGCGCTTCTCCAGTTCGAGGTGCGTGACGCTGGCCTGATTGCGCGGCCCGTCGAAGATGGCGAGCTTCACCTGGAAGTGGGCTTGCATCTCGCGGAACCCCAGCCGGCACGACGTCGGCGCCTTGTGCGCGAAGTGGTGAATCCGGATGGATCCCTTCCTCATGATCAGCTCGGCCAGGTACGCGGGGCATGTGAACGGCGCGTGATGGCAGCCGGCATCGCGAGCCAGCATCTTGAGGTTGTCCGACCGGCGGTTGCACGCGGGCATCGTAGACGGCAGGATGTCCCGCGACAAGAGTCTGAGTCGCCAGGTTCTTCGGGTTGTGCCCGTGCGGGATAGCCGCGGGGCTTCTATTCACACGCGTGCCACGGTCATCAATATTTCGGCGCGCAAGCGCGCCGAGGCCGAGGTGAGGATTGAATCAGTCTATAGCGTGCAGCACCGCGCCTTTGTGCAGCGCGATGTGCTCGGTCTTGTCGCTCTTGATCTCGTACTGGGGCTCGGCCGGGCTGCAGCGATGGGTGTGGCCTTTGTAATCGGTGTCGCTGGTGTGCACCTTGATGATGCGGCCTGTCACGTGCCCCGCCTCAGAATTCCAGCGCACATGGTCGCCGACCTTGAACTCATGCGTCATGCGGGTCTCCCAGTCGTGGCAGCAGGGCGCGTGCGCGCGCGACCACGTTCTCGACCGTGAAGCCGTATCTCTCGAGCAGTACCTGCGCGGGCGCCGATGCACCGAAGCGGTCGATGCCGAGCATGTCGCCGCGATTGCCCACGTAGCGGTCCCAACCTTGTCTGACCCCGAGCTCGATCGCCAGGCGGGCCGTGACCTGCGGCGGCAGCACCTCATCGCGATAGCTTTTCGGCTGCGCCTCGAAGAGTTCCCAACTCGGCATAGAGACGCAGCGCACGGCGACGCCTTCGGCGCCAAGGCGCTCGGCGGCGGCGACGATGAGGCCGACCTCCGAGCCGCTTGCCATCAGGATCAGCGAGGGCGGCGTCTTCTCGGCGTCAGCGAGCACGTAGGCGCCCCGGCGCACGCCTTCGGCGCTCGCGTACCGGCTGCGGTCGAGAGTGGGGACGTCCTGCCGCGTCAGCGCCAGAAGCACCGGCCGGTCGCGCGTTTCGAGTGCCACCCTCCAGGCGACCGCCGTTTCGTTGGCATCGGCCGGGCGGATCAGTGTGAGGCGTGGAATGGCGCGCAGGTTGGCGAGTTGCTCGACGGGTTGGTGCGTCGGCCCGTCCTCGCCGAGGGCGAGGCTGTCGTGCGTGAACACGTGGACGACGTGTATACCCATCAACGCCGCCAGGCGGACCGGCGGTCGCATGTAGTCGGAGAAGATCAGGAAGGTCGAGCCGTAGCCGATGAAACCGTCGTGTGCCGCCAGGCCGTTGGCGATCGCCCCCATCGCGTGCTCGCGGACGCCGAAGTGGATGTTGCGCCCGCCATGGCTCCAGCCGCCGCCGTCGGAGCCCTCGTCGTCCTCGCCCGGGGTCAGCGGCGAGTTGAAGTCGCCCTCGCCCTTGAGCGCAGTGTGCGTCGACGGATCGAGATCGGCCGATCCACCCGACAGCGCCGGCAGCCTTGGCGCGATTGCGTTCATCACCTTGCCGCCGGCGACGCGTGTCGCCATGCCCTTGGCATCGGCGGCGAAGACCGGAACGTCGGCGTCCCATCCGTCTGGCAGCTCCTCGCGAAGCTGCCCCTGCAACTCGTGCGCGAGTTCCGGAAAGCCTTGCGCATAGGCTCCGATGCGCTCATTCCAATCGTCTTCCGCGGTCTTGCCGCGCCCCAGCGCTTCGCGAAAATGGGCGAGCGCCGCCTCGGGAACGAGGAATGGCGGCTCGATCGACCAGCCAAGCGCTTCCTTCGTTTTCTTCACGTGCTGCACCATGTCCACCGACAGGAAGCGGAGTGTGTCGATGCATTGGCGATCTAACGTGTCTGTCATGGGAAGATCCTCGATTCGTTCAGGCGTGTGGGCGGTCCGGTGCCGGGTTGTGCCAACCGCCGCCACCGGCGATGAGGGCGTCGGCGACCGCCAGACCCCAGCTACCGGGCGCGACGGCCGAGCCCGGCTGCAGCTCGAAGCGGGTGTAGTTGGCACCGTTCGCGTCAGTCGGCGAATCGTCGAACACGCGCTGCGGCGGCGCCTTCAGGCCAACGATCACTTCGGCTGCCGTCGGCGGCAGGTACTTGCCGGCGCGCAGATGCCACGGGCACGCCGGCCCAGCGCCACGAGTCGACGAACAGGCGCAGGGCGCAAAAGGTCTCGACCTCCGAATCGGCGGCGACGTCCTTTTCCTGGCGATAGCCGCGGTACCCCGGTGCCCGCGGCGCGCTCACTGTGCGCCTCCTGTCTTCTTCTCGACGTGGCCACCGAACTCGTGACGCATCGCCGAGAGAATCTGGTTGGCGAAGTCGGCTTCCCCGCGTGAGGTGAAGCGCTCGTAGAGCGCGGCGCTCAGTACGTGCGTTGGCACGGCTTCGTCGATCGCCGCCTCGATCGTCCAGCGGCTTTCGCCCGAATCGGAGACGCGGCCGCTGTAGGCAGCGAGCTGCGCGTTCTTTTGCAAAGCGCTCGCGGTCAGGTCGAGCAGCCATGAACCGATGACGCTGCCGCGCCGCCAGACCTCGGTGATCTCCGGCAGGTTCATCTCGTATTGGTAGAACTCGGGATGGCGCAGTGGGGTCGTCTCGGCGTCGAGGACGCGAGCGCGCTGGCCGACGTTGGCGTTCTTCAGGACATTGAGGCCTTCGGCGTACGCCGCCATGAGTCCATATTCGATGCCGTTGTGGACCATCTTGACGAAGTGGCCAGCGCCATGCGGGCCGCAGTGCAGGAAGCCCTGCTCCGCGCTGGCCGGGGCGCCGTCGCGGCCGGGCGTGCGCGGCGCCGCCTCTAAGCCCGGCGCGAGCGCCGCGAAGATCGGCGTCAGCCGCGCGACGACTTCGGCCTCGCCGCCGATCATCAGGCAGTAGCTGCGATCGACGCCGGCGACGCCTCCGCTGGTGCCGACGTCGACGTAGTGATGGCCTCGCGCGCTCAGCGTCTTGGCGCGGCGGATATCGTCGCGGTAGTACGAATTGCCGCCGTCGATGACGATGTCGCCCGGATCGAGATGCGGCATCAGCTGTTCCAGCGCCTGGTCGACGATGGCCGCCGGCACCATCAGCCAGATCGCGCGCGGCCGCGCCATCTTCGCGACCATGTCGGCGAGGGACGCCGAGCCGGACGCGCCTTCCTTCTGTAGCGCCAGCACCAGCGCCGCCTGTGTGTCGTGGACGACGCACTCGTGGCCCTTGGCCATGAGGCGCCGCACCATGCTGGAGCCCATGCGTCCCAGGCCGATCATCGAGAGTTGCATTGCTGTTCTCCTTATCAATCGACGGGTCGGGCCGGCGCGGGTCGCGGGCCGCGACTTCGAGATCGACCTTCCGAGTCCTGCCGTTGTGGACCAAGCCGACCCATCCGTCGGGGGGACAGTTGACGCTGTCGACACAGCATCGGGCGGCCTAGTCGACACCTACCGCTCGACACGGGATTTCGTAACTCGAAGCGCCACACCGATAGCGCATCTCGAATCCGGGCCACGCAATCGGTAGGAGGGGTCGCACGCGAAGTTGGTTCCCGCGCCGCTCGAGTTCGAGCAGCGACTCGACGAGCAACCGGTACATCCAGCTGGGTGACCCGGTGTACCAGCTCGAGCCACCGCAGCCAGCGTATGGGTTGCACGCGTAGACGTCGCCGTTCCGCGTCGGCGGCGCCTGCACGACGCCGCCTGGGGACAGCGGCGCCTGACCGGGCTACGCCGACTTCGTCCAGTCTCCGGCCGATCCATATGACCCGGGACACGAGAACCTGGCCGAATGGATCTGCGTAGAGACCTGGGATCCCAAGGCGTTCGATTCCATGAAGGCCAGCGGCTGCCTGGCCGCGATCAAGCATTGACGCTGACATGGCGTAATCGACGAAGAACACCGAGACGTTGACTATCGATGACGGTTACATCAACATCGGCGCGCCACCGCCTCACGAGTGGGCCATCGAGGTCATCGAAACGGAAGCATGCCTAAGGTTGTCGCTCACGGTGGTGTGCTCGGCCCTGCGCGCCAGCGCATGCGTCGAACTCGCTCACGCTCTGCCGTAAAGACCCGCTCCAGCCTATCCGTGAAACGAGCACCTAGGAGTTTTTGTCGAGACCGGAGCCTGGCTCGTGAACTTCCAGTCCACCTCCATGGCCGGTGACATTCAGCATTTTCAATCTGATTTTCTCGATGGCATGCGAAGGCTCCAGGCCCTTCGGACATACCTCTGCGCAGTTCATGATAGTTCTGCATCGAAACAGACGATATGGACCCTTCAGGTTCTCCAGCCGCGCGGTCGTGGCGTGGTCTCGGCTGTCCATGATGAACCGATACGCCTGAAGCAGTCCTGCAGGCCCGACGAACTTGTCCGGGTTCCACCAGTACGACGGGCACTGGCTGCTGCAACAGCCGCACAGAATGCACTCGTAGGAGCCGTTCAACGAGTCCCTTTCTGCGGGCGACTGGAGGCGCTCCTTCTCCGGTGGCGCATCGTCGTTCACTAGGAAAGGACTGATTGAGTGGTACTGCCTGAAGAAGTTGGTCATGTCGACGACCAAATCCCGGATGATGGGGAGGCCGGGCAACGGGCGCAGGACGACCGGCTCCTTCAGTCCATGGACCCGCGTGATGCAGGCCAACCCGTTCCTGCCGTTGATGTTCATCGCGTCGGACCCGCAAACGCCTTCGCGACAGGATTTCCTCAATGTCAGAGTGTTGTCCGCCTTCTTCAGCCGCAGGATGACATCGAGCAACATGTGGTCCTCAGGCGCGGGCTCAATCTCGTAGTCCTGCATGTACGGCTTGCTGTCCACTTCCGGGTTGTACCGGGAAACAGAGAGTTTCATTGATCGTCACCTTTGGTTCCTGATAGGGAAGCGACTATGTTCCGGCGCCTAGAATGATCTGGAAGACCCACGCCGCCAAGCTCAGCAGGCACAACGCCAAGACTGCAATCAAGGTGTTGCGTAGTCCGGCCGGTTTCGCATAGTCCAGCAGCACGTCGCGTAGGCCGACCCACATGTGCGAGAACAGCGCGACGAAAAAGACGGCGAACGCAATTCCGACTAGCGGGTCGGCGACACACGCCCGCCAGTCCTGGTAGGTGCGCCTCGGCTGAAAGGCCAAAGCTGCGAGCGAGAAGAGTATGAATAGCAGCATGTAGATGGCGCTTACACGTTGCACTACCCACGCTGGCAACCCCGTGAATCCCCGATTCACCATAGGAGAACCGTCATTGCTACGGCGACGGCGATGCCACCGATGTTTGCGAGATAAGCGCTTCGACGCGCCAGCCGTAGCGGTGAACCCACGTTGAAGTCCGACAACAAATGTCGAATGCCTGCGAAGATGTGATGGGCGATCGCCCAAGTCACTAGAATCGCGCCGCCCTTAACAGGCCAATAGCCCAGCAGCGCCAGGACGCGCTCGAAGCCTTGCTCATCTCGCAGCGACTGGGCCAAGAGATAGATGCCGAGCGGGACGCCCGCAGCGAGAATGACACCGGACACTCGGTGCCCGATAGAGGTGATGGCGCCCACCGGCATCTGGATTTGGAACGGGTTCAGAAAGGCCGGACGAGACGAGCGAGCCATGGCGGGTGCGCCTATGCGTGAGGTTGAATCGCGGGCAAGGTCATCGCTGCACCGGTAGGTGGGGCTCTGCTTGCCAGGTAAGCCCGAGCGGCCGCAAAGGTGACAGGGACGACGCCAAGCAATATGAAGACGAGGTCCCCAGGCAGGCGGCTCCATTCCAGAAATATGGGAATCGTCCCAGCCGTATACGCTTGACTGCGAGCGTGCCAATAGCCATTTGCGAGCACGTCCGCGAGTTGCAAGATGCCGGCCGGAAACAAGCTTAGCACTATCATCAACACCAAGCCGCCGTTCATGCCCCAGAAGCCCACCCTGACGTACCGTTCAAGCACCTTCCAAAGAGGCTCGTCAACGGTCTGCCGGATGGCGAAGACGATGAGGGCGATGCCCAACATGCCGAAGACGCCCATCATCGTGGCATGGGCGTGGTTGATCGTGAGGAGCGTGCCGGTCTCGAAGTAGCTCACGATGGGCAGGTTGATGAGGAAGCCAAAGACGCCCGCACCGACAAAGTTCCAGAACCCGACAGCCATCAGGAAGTAAAAGGTCCACTTGTGTGGCACCTCGATTCGCTCACGGTCAGGGTCAGAACTGGGGCGCGACAGTCTGACAAAGTCCCAGGCATCCAGAGTGATGAGGGTGAGCGGCACGACCTCCAGCGCCGAGAAGAGGGCGCTTGCCGCCATGTTGAAGGTTGTCTGACCGGTCCAGTACCAGTGATGCCCAGTTCCGATGAATCCCCCGGCGAAATAGAGGATGGCATCTAGGTAGATGACGCGCGTGGCTGTGATTCGACTCACAACGCCAAACTGAAAAAAGATAATCGCAACCATCACCGTCACGAAGAATTCGAAGAAGCCCTCGACCCAGAGGTGAATAATCCAGAAGCGCCAGACGTCGACGACTGAAAAATGCGTTCTCCCGTCGAAGAACATTGCTGGCAGGTAAAAGACGGGAATCGCGATGGCGGCACATAAGAATAGGGCCGCAATCTCTCGCCGCTCAGGGTCGTGCAGTGCGGGTAGCACCGCCCGGAGAAGAAGCGCGAACCAGAACAGGAGCGCGACTGCCAGCATCATCTGCCACGCCCGGCCAAGTTCGAGGTACTCCCACCCCTGATGACCGAACCAGAACCACAGCTGCGGCAGAAGTTGCCGCATTCCTGCCCACTCACCGAGGAGGCTACCAATCACCACGGTCGCCAAGGCCCAGAACAGAACATCGATGCTCCTACGTTGGCCAGGGGGGTCGCCCCCCCCCAATGAGGCTGCCAAGAAAAGAGCGCCTGCGACATATGCGGTGGCAATCCAGAATATGGCCAGTTGCAGGTGCCAGGTGCGTAGCAGATTGCTGGGTAGCCACGCTGCCAGGTCGAAGCCATAGAAGCTGCCCGGGTCCGCGCGGTAGTGCGCCACGGCGCCGCCGACCAAAGTTTGAGCCAAGACCAAGAAAGCCACCAACGCGAAATACTTCAGCGTCGCGCGTTGGGCGGGTGTGACCGAGGCGCCGAGTACTTTCGGAAGCAGGTAGCCGGGCCTAGCCTTCCAGCCAAGATAGTCGAATTTGCCGAATGCCAGAAGGACCGTAGCGGTACCGCCGAGCAAAAAGATGAGGCTCAGTGCGCTCCACAGCACCGCATCCGCCGGCGGCGTGTTGCCCGCGACAGGGTCGAAAGGGAAGTTGTTGGTGTACGAATGCGCGGTTCCCGGCCGGTTTGCAACCGCCGCCCAGGCCGTCCATGCGACGAACGCGCTGAGTTGATTCAACTCGGAAGGGTCCGAAATTGTCCGGGTCCGTAGCCCGCCATTTCGCGCGGGCAATGAGAAGTATTCCTCCCAGCCGCGGGTACGACCCTCGAACCACTCTCGGTACGACCGGTCGACCACCAGGACTGCGCTCTGCTGGTCGTAACGGTTCTCCTTGAGTCGGGTTCTCACTTCTGCCTCGACCAATGCGCGCTGCATGGCTGTCAGGGACTCCAGCTTTACACCTTGATTCTGCCGCGCAAGGCTCTCTGCCTGGTGCAGCGCCAAACTGTGAAGGAACTCGGCCGAGAAATCCGGCCCCAGAAGCGCGCCATGGCCCCAGATGGAGCCATTTTCCATCAGGGCATACCTCAGGAAGACTTGCTGGCCCTGTTGGACATCCACCCCGGTGTAGACGAGCGTTCCGTCCACCGTGACGACTCTCTCAGGAATCGGAGGCGCCTCGTGGTAGACCTTGAACGTGAGAAGCACCAGGACGGCAAAGCCGAGTGCCATCGTGAAGAGGCTCGCGCCGCGCCACCACGGTGATAGTCGCTCGGTAGTCCGGATGTCGGACAAGGGAGGCGCAGCTGCCGCGACTTTCGCCATCATCGACTGAGCCCTTTCAGTGGTGCCGTATCGGTTTCACCCATCGTCCTTCTGGATTCAAGGTGAAAGGTTGCTTCACCTTGTTTTTCGGGAAGACCAGGGTCATGAGGACACTCTTTGGCACAGTATGCGCGCCGTTGTGCCCGCCGTATGTGCGTTGCCGAACACAGGAGCCCTTGTGTCGAGTCATGCCACTATTTCGAATGGAGTAGCTCATCGACCGACCCTTGAGCGCCGGGGCGCTCCTTGTCGAGCGGGTCACACCGATGAAGGATTGCTCACCCTATTTGTCACCCGTACAGCTAGACTTGGCAGCTTCGGCGGTCCACGCTTTGCAGGCGTCTAACTGTTCGCAATTTCTGCTTGGAAGCCAATGTCCACTTCAGCTACGAAACCACTTGGCCTCGAAACCTTGCTCGAACAGGCGCTTGCTAGATGGGAAAACGAGGGAGGCTCGGACGCGTGTGGACCGCAACAGAGCCCACTGGGCGAAGATGCGGAGTCTCCGGTTCCGGCGTTGACGAATGCTGAGTTGGTTCAGCTGCAGGTTCGCGTCATCGCGCTCGAGAATCTGGTCATCTCGCTCCTCGCCGATTCCTCCGACGCCCAACGCGTGCTTGCTCGCGAAATGGCAGCCTACATTTCTCCGCGGCCGGGCTTCACACGTCACCATTTGACCACCCACGCGGCTGCGCAGATGAAGCATATGCTGGAACGTGCGGGTCTCTTTCGCGGAGTGGCCGATTGGGCCGTTGATGGGTGAATGCACCTGGGAGGCTCGCTTGTCGCGGTGAGGAGGGCCCTGGCGGCACCCGTCCCCGCGCCATGAGGGCCTACGCCAAGGTGATCAGCGAACGAACAACCAAGCTCGCCCAGATCGACACTCTGCAGATCGCCTTAAAACGGCAAAACACGAACTTGACGCGCGGGACGCGTTCTTTGCCCGCCTTGCGCACGAGATCAGGGAATGCTCTCGCTCCGATCTCGATGTGGCAAAAGGTCCAGGACGCGCATGGTGGGTTCAGCGCGGAGACCGTCCACCGAGACCTCCGCACCCAATCTGTTGGGCGATCGGCGCACCGTGGACCCTAATCAGCTCGACGAGCTGGCTGCCGACCTATGGGGCGATGCGCGCCTGCGCGCCATGCCCTCTGCAGGGGCTGCCGTAGACTGACTCAAGCCCGTCGAAACTATGGATGACCGCTGACAGCGCGCGCTTGGCGGATGGCGTAAATTTTTGTTGCCTGAAAATCTGGCTCGCATCAGGATGTCGGCGATGTCGTTCACTGCAGCAGTGCATCGGTCCGAGTACGGCGGAGGGGACGTAGTTGTCGAGTTGGATGGCTCCACGCCTGATGGGTGTTATCAAGGCACGCGGATCTCGGCCCAAAGGGAGAGCACAAGTGCCGGATCGCATTGGCGGGGAAACATGAAAGCGGCGCCTGCGCCATAACGCGATGAAAAGGTCCCCGCAGATCTCGCGCTCGAGCGCGTGCTACGAATTGCTCGAGCGGTTGTCGCAACGACCGCTGCCCGCCGTGGTTTTCGCCCCGGAAGACATCCACCTGGTCCTTGCTATGCGCAGCGCGGGACTCATTGAGGCAGAGACCTCGATGCCCGTGATTCTTCGAAACGGCGAGCGCAGGATCGAAAGTGCGCAGGTGACAGCCATCACTGCCGAGGGGCGCTCTACATTGCTTTCGCGCAACGCGATGGCGCTGCCACCCCGGCAGGGCTGAACGTTGGTTTTTGCGAATTCTTGCGCAAGAAGGGTCTTGTCGCGGTCGGCACGTCGGGCGCGGCAGTGGGGCCGCCGCAATTCCCTGATGTGCAACCGCCAATCCCCCGACGTCTGGGAAATTGAACGTCACTGCTCGGCCGCCGCACTTCCGAGAACTGGGCGCTCAAGCGCTGCGTCATCGCAATCGAGCGCAAGAACTGGGATTGGTGGCTGAAGGGAACGGTCGGATAGGAAAGGCGGAGCACTCTTGACCGCGGCTCGGGTCAGGTCGCCGGAAACGCTTCCAACGCGCTCGCCCAAATAAGGCAATCCCACGCCGATGCGGCGCGTTGCTCGGTGGCGGTCGACGCAAGTACTCCCGGGCGGTCAACCATCCCCTTTGGACGGCACCGACCAGGCCCACAGAGGTACATCAAAGTTTGCGCATAGCATGGCGTCGTGCACGCTGGCGTTTTTTGACCTGGTCCAGCAATGAACTGACGATCGTTGCGATTCCCAATACGAGCACCTGCTTGGTCATGCGAGAACACCGCCTGCTGCGTGCGCTGATCGATTTCACGTTGCGCGTCGACGGCTCTGGCGAGCACGCTTCCATCAGTCTCGGCGGGCAGCGCGGACGGCCTTGGAGCGCCGCCCGCGTTGACCGCCTCTTTCAGCGACCGCGTGGCAACCACCGCCCTGATGCCGGCATCCGACCCTTGGGCCTCCGAATAAACCTTGGTGAACTCGGCCCCGAGCAGAAAGATCTGGGCAGCGTAGTACACCCATGCCAACAGCACCACCAGAGAGCCGGCGGCCGCAAAGCTTCCGCCCACGCCACTCTTGCCCAGATAGAGTCCTATGCCGGACTTGCCCACCTCGAAGAGCAGCGCGGTCACGCCTGCGCCGACCCAGACATCTCGCCATGCGATCGTGACCGTCGGCATGAACTTGAAGATCATCGCGAACAGGACGGCGCTCGTAGCAACCGAGAACAGGACGTTGATACCCTGTAGCAGCAATTCCCAGCCTGGCAAGAGGCTTCCAGCCCATTGGCCGAACGCGGCCACGGCAGTGCTGACCAAGAGCGACACAATCAGCAGAAAGGCAAGCCCGAGAATGAGCCCAAACGACAGGACCCGCGCGCGCAGCAACGCCCAGACACCGGTTGGCTTGGCCTTTTCGGGAACGTGCCAGATGCGGTCCAAGGCACTTTGCAGTTCGGCAAAGACGGTCGTGGCACCCACGATCAGCACGCCGATGCTGATCGCGCCGGCCAACAACCCTTTTGACGGTTCGCTCGCGCTGCGGATCATGCCTTGGACGGCAATCGCGCCGTCGCGCCCCATCAGGCCCTGCAGTTGGCCCACGATTTCCCCGCGCACCGCTTGCTCACCGAAGACTGCACCAGTCACGGCGATCACGATCACCAGCAGAGGCGCTAGCGGCAGAACTACACCTCCAGCTTCATCCAGGGATTGACCGCGAATCCCAGCGATACCCTGAATTCGACGCGGCTGAAGGCCTCCTACTACTACGACCGCAAGTACGGCATCACCCTCAGCAGCTTCTCTATCAACGACGGCGCCGAACCCAACCTGTACACACCCGCACCCGTCACCGGCAGGTTCAACGGCAGGCAGCAGCCGGGGCTACGTGGTCGAGCTCGACTACCTGCCGATCCAGTACGTTCGCCTCATGCTGCAGTACACGGCGTACTCCAAGTTCAACGGCGGCGGCTGGGGCTACGATGGTGTCACGACGCGAAAACCCAGCGACAACAACACTTGGTTCTTCAATGTGTGGTTCGCCTACTGAATCGGGGAGCCCCCATGAGCACATCGTCTCTGGCGTTCCTCGCGCAAACCTTGCTGGCCGGCGCCCTGCTGGCAGCGCAAGGCGCCGCCTCCGCGCAAGACAAGTCGCCCGACGCCGAACAGGCCGCACGGAAGGTGGCCGGATCGATCTGCGCGTCCTGCCACGGTCCGGGCGGCGTCAGCACCTCACCGGTCTTTCCGCGCCTTGCGGGTCAGCAGGAACTCTACTTGGTCGCACAACTGAAGGCCTTCAAGTCCAAGACGCGTGGCGAGCAGGATGCGCACGACTACATGTGGGCATGGCCACCCTGCTCGAAGACTCCGTGATCGAGGGCCTCGCGCGCTATTACGCGGCCCAGAAGCCCGGACCGGGCATCGCGGGCGATCCTCGACTGATCGCCCGGGGCAAGACGCTGTACGAAAAGGGGGATTCGTCGCGCAACGTCGTCGCCTGTTCAACGTGCCACGGCCAGCGGCCCAGGGCAATGCGATCTTCCCGCGCCTGGCCGGCCAGTATGCAGCCTACGTGGCGCGTCATCTCGAAGTGATCCAGGGCAAGTTAGGCAGCAGCCGCAAGAACCACGCCGATGACGCAGCAGCTGTACGAGTCCCTCAAGATCTCACACCGGGCGCATAATGGTCCCGTTGGTTCAAGCGAAGCCATGTCTTGCGATGCACTACACGTTTAAATCCAAAGCAACGGGTGACTTGATCATGATGGGCCCGATTGGCGACGAGGTGTTGCGCGTGATCGGTAAGGAGCCCGCGGTCCAAGGCATCATAGAGCCCGCGACGATGCCGGGGGCCATCTCTGCAATCGAAAGGGCGATCGCGGGCGAGGAGTCGCAGCCCGCGCCAACCCAGAGCGACTCGGCGGGCGAGGGCACCGACCTGTCGAGCGAAGAGAGAGTGAGCTTGCGGCAGCGCGCTTGGCCACTCGTCGAGATGATGAAGCGCGCGTACGCCGAGAATGCATCAATCGTCTGGGGCGTTTAATTCAGAACGAGGCGGCCGGTGGGGTTGCTATCGAGGCGTGTCTGCGCTTTCCGCACGACGCCGCTCGGCGGACCGGGCGGGCGCGTCGACCTTTGACGATGTGTGTGCCGCATCGCCTCGTGTTGCTAGCCTATGGGGGCGGGTCTATCGCGCCGCAGGGGCGGGCGCTGCCTGTTGGGCGATGGCCCAACGTTGCCGAATCCTTGCAGGTCCGATGTTGGCGCCCATTCGCGAACTCATGTGGACGACCCGCGCTTCGCGGGTTCGGCAAAAGACTTGCAGGAGCCGCGGCCATCCTGTCTGGCTGACCACGCTCGTTTGAGCGAACTGCGCAACCCACATCTGCCCCCAGGGCTGCGCGGCGATTGATCTTGCGCAATGTACGGTCAGCATGCGGCCGGATACTGTGCCCTGCAGTTCTATTCCGCCTCTTTCCGATTTCGTCGGACGAGAGGTTTAGTCTTGCGGACGCGAAGAACATCTTGATCACATCATCCGTAGCCACAGGAGTGCCGTCGGCCCGATCAGCGCCCGCCGCCTCCAACATCGGATCCGTTGTGTCCGTGCGCGGAAGCGTCGTCGACGTCCGGTTCGATGGGTATCTGCCCCCCATCTACACCGTGCTGCGCGCCGGCGACAAGGGACAAATTGTGATCGAGGTGCTATCGCAGCGTGATGCGCATCATGTGCGCGGGATCGCCTTGACGCCGACGCAGGGATTAGCCCGTGGCACAGCGGTGAGGGACACCGGTGGCCCACTGACGGCACCTGTCGGGCGATTGATTCTCTCGCGGATGTTCGACGCGTTTGGCAACACCATCGATCGCGAGACGGCGTTGTCCGATGTCAAGTGGCGTTCAGTGCATCGGACGCCACCGCCGCTGGCACGGCGCTCCACGAAGTCCGAGATCTTCGAGACAGGCATCAAGGTCATTGATGTGCTCTCGCCGCTCGAGCGCGGTGGCAAGGCGGGCTTGTTCGGCGGGGCGGGCGTGGGCAAGACGGTACTGCTCACCGAAATGATCCACAACATGATCGGGCACCAGGAGGGCGTCAGCATCTTCTGCGGTATTGGCGAGCGTTCTCGTGAAGGCGAGGAGCTCTATCGCGACATGAAGGCAGCCGGCGTGCTGTCGAGCATGGTGATGGTCTTCGGACAGATGAACGAGCCTCCTGGCGCCCGATTCCGAGTGGGTCACGCGGCGCTGACCATGGCCGAGTACTTCCGCGACGACGAGCACCGCGATGTGCTGCTGTTGATCGACAACATCTTCCGCTTCATCCAGGCCGGCGCGGAGGTGTCGGGTCTGCTGGGGCAGATGCCATCGAGGCTGGGCTATCAACCCACAATGGGCACCGAATTGGCGGGGCTGGAGGAGCGCATCGCCAACACCGACACCGGCGCAATCACGAGTATTCAGGCAGTCTACGTGCCGGCTGACGATTTCACCGATCCGGCGGCGGTGCACACGTTCTCGCATCTCTCGGCGTCGATCGTGCTGTCGCGCAAACGCGCCAGCGAAGGACTGTTTCCGGCCGTGGACCCGCTGCAGTCGAATTCCAAGATGGCCACACCAGGAATTGTTGGCCAGCGGCACTACGCGCTGGCGCAGGAGATCCGGCGCACCTTGGCGCAATACGCACAGCTCAAGGACATCATCGCGATGCTGGGCTTGGAACAGCTCTCGACGCAGGATCGGAATGTGGTCGAGCGGGCCCGGCGCCTGGAGCGCTTTCTCACCCAGCCCTTTGTGACGACCGAGCAGTTCAGCGGCCTGGCCGGAAAGCTCGTCGGTCTTGAAGACGCGCTGGATGGCTGCGAGCGCATCCTCGCCGATGAGTTCAAGGACTACCCCGAGAGTGCGCTCTACATGATCGGCAAGGTCGACGAAGCGAAGGCCAAGGCCGAACCTGGCCCCGGGCCGGCCTCGAAGCCCGCCGCCAAGCCGCAGCACCGGGTAGCTCCGGTATTGGATGTTCATGAACCTTAAGGTATTGCTGCCATTCGAGGTCTTCACCGAGAAGACCGGTGTGTCCCGGATCCTCGCCGAGACGAGGCAAGGTTCGTTCGGCCTGCTGCCCCGGCGGTTGGACTGCGTGCTGGCGCTGGTTCCTGGCATCCTCATCTATGAAACCAAAGCGCAGGGCGAGGTCTGTCTGGCCGTGGACGAGGGCGTGCTCGTGAAGACCGGCCTCGACGTCCTGGTCTCGGTACGCCGCGCCTTGGGCGGTACCGACCTCGGCCGGCTGCGCCAGGCGGTGGAGCGCGAGTTCCTGACCCAGGACGAGGACGAGCAGAGTCTGCGCCGGGTCATGGCCAAGCTGGAGGCCGGCTTCCTGCGCAGCCTTGGGGGCTTTCGTCGTGGTTGACGAACGCCGATCGGCAGCGGGAAAGCTGCCGCCCGCCGAAGGTTCAGGGGGCCCACCCGAATGGAACCGATCGCTCGCAGGTGACCGGTCCAAAGATGCGCCAGGCTTTGTTGTGCAGGCAGGTGCGAAGGCCACCCGAAAGCTCAAGGCGCGCCGAAATGCCTCGCACGGCGTATGGTTTGGCCTTGGCATGATGGGATTGATCGGCTGGTCGGTGGTCGTGCCGACGTTGCTGGGCGCGGCGCTCGGGATGTGGCTGGACAAGCGACACCAAGACACGCATTCATGGACGCTGGCTCTGCTGGTCGCCGGGCTCGCCATCGGATGCCTTAACGCGTGGCATTGGGTCGCCAAGGAGGACAGAGCCATGCGCGAGGATCAGGAGGCCGACGATGAATGAAATGTTCGCATCGCCAGTCGCGACGGTACTCGTGCTGGTCCTGTCGGCCTTGGCGGGTGCAGCGCTGGGCACGCTCTTCTTTGGCGGGCTGTGGTGGACGGCGCGGCGGGGAGCGGTGTCATCCCAACCGGCGCTGTGGTTCTTCGTCAGCCTGTTTCTGCGCATGAGCATCGCACTCTTGGGTTTCTATGCCGTTTCTGACGGTCGTTGGGAGAGGATGCTGACATGCCTGCTCGGCTTCGTTGTGGCGCGAGCGGCGGTGATGCGCCTGACGCGGCCGCAAGACTGTGCCCCTGCGTCACAGGAGGCCGAACATGCGCCTTAGTCCCGACGAACTGATCTACTGGCAGTTCGGACACGTCAAGATCAACGCCACCATTGCGTTCACCTGGGCGCTGATGCTCGTGCTGGTGGTGGGCTCCAAGCTCATCACCAGAAGGCTTTCCCACGGGCTGCAGCGCTCGCGCTGGCAGAACCTGCTGGAGATCGTCGTGACTGCCCTCGAGAAGCAAATCCGGGAGGTGGGCCTGCGCCAGCCGCGCAAGTACCTCGGCTTTCTCGGCACGCTGTTCCTGTTCGTCGCGATTTCCGCCCTGTGCACCGTCGTTCCCGGCTACGAGCCGCCCACAGGGTCGTTATCGACCACGGCTGCCCTTGCGCTGTGCGTGCTGGTCGCGGTGCCGTATTTCGGCATCGCGGACCAGGGGCTGCGAAGGTACCTCGCGTCCTACGCCGAACCGACGGTCATCATGCTGCCCTTCAACATCATCAGCGAGGTCTCGCGCACGCTGGCCCTTGCGGTACGCCTGTTCGGCAACATGATGAGCGGCGCCATGATCATTGCCATCCTGCTGACCATCACGCCGTTCATCTTCCCTGTGGTCATGACCTTGCTGGGCTTGCTCACCGGGATGGTGCAGGCGTACATCTTCTTCATCCTCGCCACGGTCTACATTGCGGCGGCCATCGGCGTCCGCAAGGATCGGCCCGACGTTGAGGCGCCACCGGAAGCCTGATCGACAGCAACCATCGAAGGAGCCCGAATGGAAACCCTCACAATCATCGCGGTGGCCTCCATCGTCACAGCCGGCCTCACCATCTGCATCGGCGTCATCGGCACGGCGCTGGGGGAAGGCCATGCGGTTGCGACTGCGCTCAGTTCGCTGGCCCAGCAGCCCGATGCGTCCTCGACTATCACCCGCACGCTGTTCGTCGGCCTGGCGATGATCGAGTCCACGGCCATCTACTGCTTCGTGGTATCGATGATCCTCATCTTCGCCAATCCGTTCTGGAACCACGCGATCGCGCAGGTCGCGGGAAAGTAGGGCATGCTCATCGACTGGTTCACCGTCGGGGCGCAGGCGCTGAACTTCGTCATCCTCGTGTGGCTGATGAAGCGCTTTCTCTATAAGCCCATCCTCGACGCGATCGACTCACGCGAAAAGCGCATTGCTGCAGCCCTTTCGGATGCCCAAGCGAAGAAGGCCGAAGCGCAGAGGGAGCGCGACGAACTCCAGCTCAAGAATGACGAGTTCGGAAGGCAACGCGCTGCGCTGATCGATCAAGCGACAAAGGAGGCCGACGCCGAGCGCCGCCGTCTCGTTGACGAGGCAAGACAGGCGGCCGATGCGCTCGGTGCCAGGCGCCGCGCGGCGCTTATCGGCGACTCGCGGCGCCTGAACCAGGCCCTCGTCCGCCGGACGCAGCAGGAGGTGTTCGCCATCGCGCGGAAGGCGCTGTCGGAACTTGCGGCGACGAGTCTGGAAAAGCAGATTGCCGAGGTACTTGTGCGCCGCCTGCGAGCCCTAGATGGTCCAGCCAAGGAAGGCGTTGCCCAGGCGCTGACGAGCGGGACCGGCCCCGCGCTTGTGCGTAGTGCATTCGAGCTGCCCGCCGAGCAGCGCGAGGCGATTCAGTCCGCGGTCAACGAATCCTTCTCGACCGACATCGCGCTGCGGTTCGAGACAGCGCCGGACCTCGTAGCCGGCGTTGAACTCAGCTCGAACGGGCTGAAGGTTGCATGGAGCATCGCCGACTATCTGTCGTCGCTGCGAGAGGAGGTGGAAAAACTCACCCAACCGCAAGCGCAACCGCAGTCGGTGGCCGATCAGGGCGTCCCATGAAAGCATCGGCCGAAGACATCGAGGGTGCGTTCGACCGTGCATTCGCGGGCCTCGAACAGGCGCGCGAAAACCATGGTACGAAGCTCGCGCCGCGCGAGGTCGGCACGGTCACCGCGCTGAGCATGGGCATTGCCAGCGTGTCCGGCCTGCCCGGTATCGGCTTCGAGGAACTCATCCGTTTCCCTGGTGACGTGTTCGGCATTGCGTTCAATGTGGACGAGGACGAGATCGGCGTGGTTTTGCTCGGCGACTACGCACATTTGAGTGCGGGCGATGAAGTCGAGCGAACGGGCCGTGTGATGGACGTGGCAGTAGGTGACGGATTGCTGGGGCGCGTGATCGATGCGCTGGGCGCGCCGCTCGATGGCGGCGGGTCGGTCGATGCGGGTGAACGTATGCCGATCGAACGCCCTGCTGCGCACATCATGGATCGAGCGCCCGTCACGGTGCCCCTGCAGACGGGCTTGAAGGTCATCGATGCGCTGATTCCCATCGGCCGCGGCCAGCGCGAGTTGATCCTGGGCGACCGCCAGACGGGCAAGACGGCGATTGCGATCGACGCCATCCTCAACCAGCGCGGCAAAGACGTCGTGTGCGTCTATTGCGCCATCGGCCAGCGCGCTTCGTCCGTGGCGAAGGTCGTGGCCGTTCTGCGCGATCAGGGGGCGATGTCGCACACCGTGGTCGTCGTGACCGAAGGCAACGAAGCGCCGGGCCTTGCCTATATCGCGCCCTACGCGGCCACCAGCATCGCCGAGCATTTCATGGAGGCGGGTCGCGACGTACTGATCGTCTACGACGATCTTACGCAGCATGCCCGCGCCTACCGCGAGCTGTCGCTGCTGTTGCGGCGACCGCCCGGACGCGAGGCTTTCCCGGGCGACATCTTCTACGTCCACTCGCGCCTGCTCGAACGCTCCACGCGCCTGCGCAAGGAGCTCGGCGGCGGATCGCTCACTGCCTTGCCCATCATTGAGACCGAGGCGCAGAACATGTCGGCCTACATCCCGACCAACCTGATTTCCATCACCGATGGACAGATTGTGCTGTCGCCGACGTTGTTCGAACTGGGCGTGCTGCCCGCCGTCGATGTCGGCAAGTCCGTGTCCCGGGTCGGCGGCAAGGCGCAACGGGCCGCCTACCGCGCAGTGGCGGGCGACCTCAAGCTCGCCTACGCGCAGTTCGAGGAGCTCGAGACATTCGCCCGGTTCGGCGCCCGATTGGATGACGGCACCCGCAAATCGATCGAGCACGGACGGCGCATCCGGGCCTGTCTGAACCAGGCCGAGTCCGCGCCAGTACCGGTGCCGGCGCAAATCGCCATTCTGCTGGCGCTGGCCGCCGGCCTGCTCGATGACGTTCCAATCGACCGGATAGCCGATGCTGAACGCACATTGCGTGAGCTCGCAGCCGTGATTCCGGCTGAGGTGCGCGAGCACCTGGACACCGGAGACACACTGAGTGACGAGGATCGCGCGACCATTCTCGATATGGCCCGCCACGCGATCGCAGCATTTCTGCCGCCGACCACCCCCGGGACTGGGCCGGAGCCTGAACCCGGACATCGAGAAGCTCGATGAGCAACAGCACAGCCGGCCTGCGCCGTCAGATCGACAGCGCGGCAGACCTCCAATCGGTCGTTCGCACCATGAAGGCGATCGCGGCTTCGAGCATCGGACAGTACGAAAGGTCGGTGCGCGCGCTGGTGGATTACAAGCGCACGGTCGACCTTGGGTTGGGCGCTTGCCTGCGGACCCTCGGATCTTCCGCTTCGCGCGCGACGCGACGCACATCGGCCACGCGCCGCGTCGTAAGCGTCGTGGTGTTCGGGTCCGACCAGGGGCTGGTCGGCCGTTTCAACGAAGCGGTCGCCGACCATGCAATCGCGACGCTGGGGAGCCTGCCCGATGTGCCCCGGGTCTTTGCGGTCGGTGAGCGTGTCCACGCACTGCTCGTTGACGCGGGCCTGGCACCCGTGGGCCGGTTCGCTGTACCGACATCGGTCAATGCCATCCCGCCTCTGGTCGGACAGATTCTCGTGGACAGTCAGCGAGCAGGCCGACATGAGGCGGACAGCCAACTCCACCTCATCTATAACAGCCCGGCATCCGCGGCAGCCTATAGAACCGTCAGCAAGCAACTGCTGCCTCTCGATGAAGGCTGGCGCCGCACCTGTATCGAAACCCCGTGGCCGACGAAGAATCTCCCCGAGGTCATGGGGGGCGCTGCCGTAACGCTGGCGGCGCTCGTCGGCGAGTACCTGTTTGTCTCGCTCTTCCGCGCGTGCGCGGAATCGCTCGCGAGCGAGAACTCAAGCCGTCTGGCCGCAATGGAACGCGCCGACAAGAACATCGACGAGTTGTTGGTCGATTTGCGCGGCAGTTTCCACCGACTGCGTCAGGACGGCATCGACGAGGAGTTGTTCGACGTGATCTCAGGCTTCGAGGCGTTGAATCGGCCGCGACAGCGGCCGAAAGGGCAAGGGGCACCACCATGAAAATCAAACCCGATGATTTCCGGGTTCGTGAAGGTGAAGAAGTAAGTCTCGCCAAGTGGAAGACGCTGGTGAAGCCGGCTTACCGATCCAAGCACCAGTACGCGGAACTTCTGGCATTGCATGTCGAGGAGTTGAGCGCGTTGCAGGAGCTGCACTATGCATCCAATCGCTATGCGCTGTTGCTCATCTTTCAGGCCATGGACGCAGCCGGCAAGGACGGCTCCATCCGGCACGTGATGTCCGGGGTGAATCCCCAGGGTTGCCAAGTCTTCAGTTTCAAGCATCCGAGCACGACGGAACTTGAGCACGATTTTTTATGGCGCACCACCCAATGCCTTCCGGAACGCGGCCGGATCGGCATCTTCAACCGCTCGTACTACGAGGAAGTCCTGATAGTCCGCGTCCACCCCGAAATACTTCGAAGCCAGGGGCTGCCTGACGCGCTGCTGGACGACAAGACGGTCTGGGGAAACCGCTATCGCTCGATTGTCGGTCTCGAGAAGCACCTGTATCGAAATGGCACGAGGATCCTCAAGTTCTTTCTCCATCTCTCGAAGGCAGAACAGCGAAAGCGATTCCTCGAACGCATCGACGACCCGACGAAGAACTGGAAGCTCAGCGTCGCCGATATTGAAGAGCGGGGATTCTGGAAGGAGTACATGCGTGCCTACGAAGCCTGCCTGAGCGCGACGAGCACGGAAATCGCGCCTTGGTACGTGGTTCCTGCCGACGACAAAGACAACGCGCGTTTGATCGTTTCGCAGATCGTGCTCGAAGCATTCAGGAAACTCAAAATGCACTATCCCAAGATCGACGAAGAGCGCAGGAAGGAGCTGCTCGCCATCCACGAGCGCCTGGCAGGCGAAATCGTCGATCCCGCCCGTGTGCGGCCGGGATGAAAAGTGCACCGCCGTAGGGGAAATGTCGTGAACTCAACACCTCTTTGACCTATCCAACCGGCCTTGTGCACCAATTCACCATGCTTGCGTCCTCACGGCGCGCTCGGTGAGCGCGGGCCAGATTCGCAGTCCAGATTTATGTATCAGCACATCCTGGTTCCGATCGACGACACCTCGGTCTCGGAGCGTGGTCTGCACGAGGCGATTCTTCTGGCCGCCGCGTTGAAGAGTCGCCTGAGGCTGCTGCATGTGATTGACGATTTCCAGGCGCAGGTCGATCAATCGCCGGAATCCACCTTCGATGCTGCGGTCCAGGAAGTCCGCCGAAAGGCAGAGGCTTTGCTCGCCACCGCACAGAAAAGCGCCCTCGAATCCGGGATTTCGGCTGAGTGCGTTCTGATCGATGCAGTCCCCACTACGGTTTCGGATCTGATCTTGCAAGAGGCCCAATCACGCAAATGCGATCTCATCGTCATGGGCACGCATGCACGTCACGGCTTGATCCGCCTGGTCTTTGGCAGCGATGCGGACCTGATCGTCCGAGGAAGTCTCGTCCCGGTGCTGCTTGTACGATCCTCGTAGCCGGGAGCGGCTTGGTTGGCTCGGAAGCGCCTTACTCCAGGCAACCTCACTGCATTTCGATCCATCGTGCAATCGCGGGCGAGTGGTCCGCAAGTGTTCGCGCGCCCATGAACAAACCGATGTGGCCGCCCGGAACCATCTTGCAGACGATCCGGTCGGCGGGTGTGCCAACATACTTGGCCGCGTTCAGCACCTGCTCCGGCGTCGTGATGTCAATGTCGTGAAGATCGAGCGTTCGACCCAGTCCGACAAACTTTCCTTTGGCGAGGCGATTTTCCTTGAACAGCTGGCTGATCGCCTGGAGATACCGGCGCCCGGCAGATTGATCGGGTTCTCGTACCAGTTCTCTAAGCCCCCCCTTTGCGACACCAGCGAACGGACCTTGTCCGGGAATCGGAAAGCGAGCATCGCGGAGAGCCAGCTACTCTGACACACGCCGACCAGATTCACTCGCCCGCCAAGAATCATCGATTGCGGCCAACAATTCGGCCAGGTAGCTGTCGATGTCGAGATCCTTCATGTCCAATGTCGCGGACTTCCAGTCGGTCAAGGCGATGTGTTGGACACCGTTGGCCAGGAGCGTCTCGATAAGGCTCTGTCCTTGATGGTAGTCGGCGATCATCGCCGTGTGGCCGGCATGCGGGGCTTCGACGATCGCGGGGACGCCATCAGGTTCGCCGTACTCTCGCAGCAACATCGTGGGCAGATGCCAGCCGCACCTGATTCCTTGTCGCCGGCTGAGGCCTGCGGTGCTCATGGATCTTGGTTTCTTCGTCCACGAACCGGAGATTCTTGGCGTAGAGAGTAAGCTTCCTTGTTCGATAAGGGCTGCGGCCATCGCCATCGGCCAGAACGCTCGCCAGCATCAACTCGGAGGGACTGGGGACGGCAGGAATTTTCACGATAGCGGACTACGGCAACTGTGCCGAGGATCTGCGTCGTCCCATGGTCCGCGCGGCATGAAGCGAACTTGCCGGATTACAGGCCTCGGGTGTCCAGGATCGCCGTGAGCGCTCTCTCGAACTGCGTCCCCAATTCGTTGAGGGCAGTTTTCAAGCCTTTGCCGCGCTCGACAGTGGCTTGGTTGCTCCCGTCCACGAAGCCTCGGCGGAGGTCTTCCAGGTCACGCCCCAGGCGTGCGCGGGTTTCACTGACTTGACTCAGCAGCGTCTGGACCTCCGGATCCGAGGTCTTGTCGGCGGCGCTCTGGCTTGCCTTGGCCATCAATTCGTCAATATGTCGAAGGTGCGATTCCGATTCGCGGATATGTTGTTCGGCAAGTAGGTCTATGGTTTGCATGGCTTCCTTCATTCGTTGCGAATTCAGGCGATCGTGCATGTCAGAGAGAGTATGGCGTGAGCAAGTTCCAGCATTCGTTGATCGGTCGCGTCGGATTTGATCCGCGACAATCCGCGTCTCCACCGGCAACGCGGAAAACACCTCATCCAATCTGAAGCGTCGTCGATGACGTGAACCGGTCGGAGCGATACGAAGTTGGTGCGCCGCTCCGGCGGCATGGCCGCATCCAGGGCGGCCCTCACCTGCGGGATGCCGGAGCCCGCGGCTGTCGACGCCCAGCGTCCTGTCGCCCAGACGTCGCAGCGGTGGCGGCCGGCGTCCACAGCAGGATGACCCAACCGTGACTCTGATGGAGGCGCTGGAACAGTGCGAATGCCCGGTCGCTGGCGGTTGTGAAACCCACAACGAATAGCCCTGCGATGATCGCGTAGCCAAGCACGATGGCGCGGTCTAGCCATTTGCGGCTGCTCGAAAGCTCGGGAGTAAGTTCGCTAGAAAATCCGGCTCGTGGTACATGGCCGTGATGGGCTTGGGTTGGGCAACGCCGTCGTGCGCTTGTTCGCGAATCGAGCATCAAGCATGTTGGGCGGTACTCTGGGTGGTGCCCGACTTCGACGAGTCGGGGGGAATGGCCGTTCGCCGCTGGGCGGGCCTGAGAAACTCGCGAAAGCCGGCATCGCCGTAAGCGGACGGTGGCAACACGTCCGTGAGGAACTGGGCGTCGACGTCTGCCTCCGTCCGTACCGCACGCTCATCAAGTTCGCCGCTGATGAAAGCGAGCCCGGCGACGAGCGCGACGAGTGGGGCAACGGAGGCAATGCGTATCTAGTGCTGGCTGCCTCCGAGCAAGACAATGAATTTCGGCCATGCAAAAGGCCGTGGCACCGTTCGCGGCGCCACCTTGCGATGGGCGCTGGCCCGGAATCGTGCCGTCTGCAGTCGTTCAGCGGTCTCGTGCGACAGTTCGCGTTCCCCGTTTGAAAGCCAAGCGGCGATCGTGCGCGCGAACTCGTCAGCCGGGTCGTTGGACGTCGAAGGAATTACCCGAGACGCCCGTTCCATCCACCGTTTCATTCCTTCACCACCTTGGCAAGTTGCACTACCTCGGTCAAACTGGCGGCGGACCGCCAATGAATACCTCAAGTCCGAGGATCGAAGGGGGCATAGTGCATGAACGGGCGACTCCTCATCAGGACTACAACGCCATTGGCTCACAAAATTGCCTCGTATCGTGAGCGTTTTCGGCGATGCCAGCCTAGCGCCGGCCAAGGTTAGCGCGCACGGATCCGCATGACGACCCTGGAGCCGTCGTCTCAAACGAACGGAATCCAGAGCGGGCTCGCGACAGACGGTCGTTAGTCTCGTCCGGCAGACGGATGGACGCCAGCATCCAGCCGAGGGTTTCGTTCGCTGGCCTGGATCACCTAAATCCTTGGTGGACACCATCGTCATGGACATAAGGTCCGCGCTCAAGACGGGATCACTGCGCGCTTACGTCTGGATGGATTTCCCGACACCCAAGCGAACAAAGCCTGGGTCGTCTTCGAAGGAAGGAGTGCAGTCATGAGTGCCCTGATCATCCGCGTGTGCCAGAACAAGGAAAGCGCCCCTACGAAGAATGGGCGGCGGCCTACGTGGTTCTGTTGCGCAAGTCGGGAACGATCAGGGATGCTGCAGTTTGGCGAACGCAAGTTCGCTTTGGCCGCGGCCAACCGGCTTCCGAGTTCTCTGACTAAAAGCATGAACGGCCTTCAGCGCGAGCCGCTCGAACGCAGCGGGAGTATCCGTCAGTTGCGCCACTAGCCTACAGATCCACAGTTAAGGGTTTGATATGAGCGGAATCTCTTCGCAACCGGCCGTTTCGTCGGACGCGCTCGTGGTGTTCGGCGCAACCGGCGACCTGGCGCACAAGATGATCTTTCCAGCGTTGTATGCGCTGTGCAGGCGCGGCGCATTGACGGTGCCGGTGATCGGCGTAGCGTCGTCGGCATGGAGCCTGGACCGGTTTCGCGCGTATGCGCGGTCCAGCATCGATCGCGATCACGGCGCTGACGACGCGATCGCCCTGGAGCGACTACTCTCGCAGTTGCGGTTCGTGAGTGGGGACTACAACGACTCCGACACGTTTACCAGGCTCAGGCAGACGCTGGGTGCCATCGAGCGCCCGGCGTACTACTTGGCGATACCGCCGGCGCTCTTTCCCACCGTCATCGGGAGCCTCGGCGCGGCTGGACTTGCTTCGAATGCGCGTGTGGTCGTCGAAAAGCCGTTCGGCCGCGACCTCGCCTCTGCCCGTGACCTCAACCGCGTCGCGAGGAAGGTGTTTCCGGAAGACGCCATCTTCAGGATCGATCACTTTCTCGGCAAGGAGGCGGTCATGAACATCCTGTACTTCCGCTTCGCCAATTCCTTTCTCGAACCGATCTGGAATCGACAGTACGTCGCGAGCGTCCAGATCACGCTGGCCGAGCAATTCGGCGTCGAGGGCCGGGGCGCCTTCTACGAGAGTGCCGGGTGCCTACGTGACGTGGTGCAGAACCACTTGTTCCAAATCGTCGCATTGCTTGCAATGGAGCCCCCCGCCAAGCGGGACTTCGAAGCCGTCCATCGCCATAAGGCCGATGTTTTCGACGCGATGCGGCCTTTGACACCGGACAACATCGTCCGCGGCCAATACGCGGGGTATCGCAGCGAGCCGCAGGTTGCGCCCGATTCCGATGTCGAGACCTACTGCGCCGTTCGCCTCCATATCGACTCCTGGCGCTGGGATGGCGTGCCATGGTATCTACGATCAGGGAAGATGCTATCCGCAACGGCGTGCGAAGTACTGGTTCGCCTCAAGCGGCCGCCACAGAACCTGTTTGCCGACTCAGCGGTGCGGGAGGACGCGAACTACTTGCGCTTTCATCTTTCGCCGAGCTCGATGATTGCATTGGGAGCTCGGGTCAAGCGCGCTGGCAAAGAGTTCGCCGGTGACCAGCGCGAATTTCGACTGCTTGAAGAGGAGCCGGATGCACAGAGTCCCTACGAGCGACTGCTCGGCGATGCGATGGAAGGCGACGGCGCACTGTTCACCCGCGAGAGCGCTGTCGAGGCTGCCTGGGCGGTCGTGGATCCGGTTTTGATAGACCATCCTCGCTCGATCGACTATGCGCCGGGCAGCTGGGGTCCGCCGGCCGCGAACCATTTCATCGCAGCCGACGGCGGTTGGCACAACCCCGTGCCGGTGGGCTGACGCGATGCCGTTGCCCATCGAGGACTACGCGCTGATCGGCGACTGTCACACCGCGGCCCTGGTCGGCCGCAACGGTTCGATTGACTGGCTGTGCCTGCCTCGCTTCGATTCGGGTGCCTGCTTCGCAGCCCTGTTGGGCAGCCCCGAACATGGACGCTGGTTGATTGCGCCCTGCGATGGCCTTCGTCAGGTGCGCCGTCGCTATCGGGACGGGACGTTGATCCTGGAAACAGACTTCGACACCGAGGAAGGGGTGGTGCGCGTGATCGACCTCATGCCGCTGTCCGACGAGCGCTGGGATGTGGTGCGCATCGTCGAGGGCCTGCGGGGCCGAGTTCGCATGCAGATGGAGCTTGTCATTCGCTTCGACTACGGATCGGTTGTCCCCTGGGTTCGAAAGACGGATGGGACACTGCTCGCGACGGGCGGGCCTGACACGCTGGAATTGCACACTCGGGTGTCCACCCGCGGCGAGCACATGAAAACGATGGCCGGCTTCGAGGTTGCTGCGGGCGAGCGCATTCCCTTCGTCCTCAACTACAGGCCGTCGCACGAGCCGGCGCAGGCGCCGGCCGATGGCGAGCAGGCCCTGCGCGATACCGAGCGCCGTTGGCTCGAATGGTCCGAGCGCTGCATCGACCAGGGGCGCTGGCACACGCAAGTGCTGCGCTCCTTGATCACGTTGAAGGCCCTGACCTACGAACCCACCGGGGGCATCGTCGCCGCGCCAACCACGTCCTTGCCCGAGCAGCCCGGCGGCGTACGCAACTGGGACTATCGCTACTGCTGGCTGCGCGACTCCACCTTCACACTTAACGCGCTGCTGCTCGCCGGCTATAGCGCCGAAGCGTTCGCCTGGCAGGACTGGCTGCTGCGTGCCGTGGCCGGAAGTCCGGCCGACATGCAGATCCTCTACAGCGTCACCGGAGAACGCCGAATCGACGAGACCGAGCTGACCTGGCTGCCCGGCTATCTTGGCGCAGCGCCTGTGCGCGTCGGCAATGAAGCGGCCAGGCAGTTCCAGCTCGACGTTTACGGCGAAGTAATGGACACATTGCACCTCGCGCGCGCTGACGGTCAGACACCCCGGCCGCATGCCTGGCAGATCCAGCGCGCGCTGCTCTCCTTCCTGGAAACGCATTGGCGTGATCCGGACGAGGGAATATGGGAAGTCCGGGGCCCGAGGAGGCAGTTTACGCATTCGAAGGTGATGGCCTGGGTCGCCTTCGACCGCGCCGTCAAGGACGCCGAGCGCTACAGCCTGCAAGGGCCGGTCGATGCATGGCGACGCACGCGCGATTCCATTCACGCGCAGGTCTGCGAACAAGGCTTCAACGTGCGGCGCAACAGCTTCGTCCAGCACTATGGCAGCGCCGAACTCGACGCCAGCCTTTTACTGATTCCGCTCGTGGGTTTCCTGCCGCCGGAGGATTTACGGGTGCGAACGACGATTGAAGCGATTCAGCGAGAGCTGCAGGTGGGCGGTCTGGTGCTGCGATACCAGACTGCCAGCGGCGTCGATGAACTTCCGCCTGGCGAAGGTGTGTTTTTGCCATGCTCGTTCTGGCTCGCTGACTGCCTCGCGCTGACCGGGCGACGCGAAGAGGCAGTGGCGCTGTTTGAGCAACTGCTGGCGTTACGCAACGACCTGGGCCTCCTGTCAGAGGAACTCGATCCACGTACGCACCGCATGTTGGGCAACTTCCCACAGGCGCTGACCCACATGGCGCTCGTCAACACTGCGCGGGTGCTCTCGCTGCCGCAGCGGAACATCGAGGAAACGAGCAAAAAGGGAGAACGGCCCGCTTCGGCAGCCTCGACGTCTTGAAGGTGCCGGGCGCTTCCCGCGCCACGTCCTCGGATTTCAATCACATGTTGCTGGTTCGGGCGACCCGACGCCAGCCGAGCAGGGCTTCCTGCACTGCGGCCCCAATGGCGCCGGCCACTTTGTCAAAATGGTTCGCAACGGCGTCGAATGCGGCCTCATGGCCCCCTCACCCTCGAGAATCCCGAATATCACTTTCCGAAGCCTTCGAAGCTGAGGGTCGCCTGATCGCAGTTCAACCTCACTACCGTCGCCGAGCGGTGCGCAAGCGTGATCCCTTTGGTATGCGTCCGGCTTCCAGCGATGCGGCAACAAGTCATCGATGCGGCTGGCCGCATGCGTGGGCAGCCTGTCCAGGACGCCTGAGGCTTCGACCCAACTCAACCGCCCGGAACGTCGACCCGCTTAGTGCGTCACGCCGCATTCGTCCCACTGCCGCCGAGGCTCAGACAGACTCGGCGCAGCCGTTTCTCAGCTTCGTCGGCGACAGCCTTGACCGCGGGATCGCCGACCAAGTTGACCATGACCTGCGGATCGAGGAAGCCGACCACCACCCGACCGCGCGCCTCCTCGCGTACGATCACGTTGCACGGCAGGAGCAGGCCGATGTCGGGCACAGCCTGAAGGGCCTGGTGCGCCAATGGTGGGTTGCACGCGCCCAGGATTCGATACGGCGCCATATCCTTCCCGAGTTTTTCTTTCATGGCATGTTGCACATCGATGTCGCTCAGTACGCCGAATCCTTCAGCCTTCAGCGCAGCAATCGTCCTTGATAGCGCTTCGTCGAACGATGTGTCGATCAGCGTGGTGGTGAATCCGTACATGATTGCCCTCCGTTGGCAAGGGTGGGGATCTGGGTGCGCGCGACTGCTGCACGCTCTCTCTTGGCTGTCAGTCTGGACAGCTCGGCAAATCCGATCGGCGGCCGAGTCAGCCAGGCCAGCGTGAAGATCCGTCTGGTTAACCCGCCGGACAGGCGCTCCATCTGCTTGCGTTCGCCGGTGAGCCGCGCAGCAAGCAGCGGGTCTTGCGTTCCCGCCGCCAGAACGCTCTTGTTGAGGACCCACGCATAGGGTTCGATGCCGGAGCGGCGCAGGTCATCTTGCAGGGCAGCAGCTTGCGAGACCGGCGTCACTTCGGGCAGCGTCACCAGGATGATCCTGGTGTACGCGGCATCTTGCAGCCTCATCAGGGGCGTGACGACACGTGCGCTGCCATGTCCTTCGAACTCACGCATCATCTGCCGGTGGTAGGCGCCTGTGGCATCCATCAGCAGCAGGGAATGTCCGGTCGGCGCGGTGTCCAGCACCACGAAGGCGGTTCGCGCTTCGCCGACGATGCGCGAGAAGGCATGGAAGACGGCCACTTCTTCGGTGCACGGCGACCGGAGGTCTTCGAGCAAGAGGGCTTGCTGCTGTGCATCGAGACCGGGCGACCTGGTCGCCATGATCTTGTCGACATAGCGCTGGGTTTCGGCTTTTGGGTCGATGCGGTCCACACGCAAGCCCGCCACCTCGCCTTCCAGCGTTGCCGAAAGATGAGCCGCTGGATCAGTCGTGCTCAGGTGAACAGACTTGCCGCGTTGGATCAGGCCAAGGGCCAACGCGGCGGCCACGGTGGTCTTGCCGACGCCGCCCTTGCCCATCACCATGATCAGCCCGCGGTCCGCCGCGGCGAGTTCGTCCGCCAGGGCGTCCAAGCCGCGCAATGAGGCCTTGTCTTCGGGTGTCGCGGTCTCGCCAGACGGGTTCGGGGCGACTCCTTCCAATGGGGCTGGATGGCCGTTGTTGTGCTGGCAACCGAGTCGGCCGTGTTGGCACTGGCGCTGCGCGTTGTGAAGGTTTCTGCGCTCCGGTTGCCGTAGGAGGCGGGGCAACGGGCTGATTACTGGGCGATAGAGATCTTTGTTTTTGCTTATTTTGCAAAAACATAAATTCCTGCGGATGCTGGTGCCTATAATCGCATATGTTTTGCACATATTGCGAAAATTGACATGCACCAACAGACGCGATCGACGGATTTGACGTTCAGCCATCTGGGCTTGTTCGTCAGCGACCTGGCTGCCATGACGCGCTTCTACAGGGAGGCGCTGCAGTTCACCGTGACCGACGAGGGTGACCTGGGCAGCGTCCAGCTCGTCTTCCTGAGCCGCGATCCGGCAGAGCACCATCAACTTGTACTTGCCAGCGGCCGGCCGGCGGACTTGACGTTCAACCCAGTCAACCAGGTGTCCTTCCGTGTGCCCGACCTCGCGCAGCTGCGCCGCTTCCATGCGCGACTGATCCAGGCCGGCGCAGTCGACGTCGCGCTGGTGACCCACGGCAACGCGATCTCCATCTACTGCCGCGATCCCGAGGGATACCGGCTGGAGATCTTCATGGACACACCCTGGTATTGCGACCAGCCGCTTCGAGAACCCATCGACTTCGCGCGCTCCGACGAAGAACTGATGGCGCAGGCCGAGGCCATCGCCCGGCGTTTCCCCAAATTCATGCCACGCGCCGAGTGGCAGGCGCAGATCGCCGAGCGCATGCGCGCCGACCAAGCTGCTTGAGCGCGGGCCGCTTTCCATCTCATCAACATAAAGGCTTCTCTTGTGAAACTGATTTCCTTCCTGCTCCATGGCAAGCCCACCTTCGGAGCCGCCACCGATGGCAAGGTCCTGGACCTGGGTCCGCATTTCGCCGGCCGTGCCGCCGACCTTCGCGCGCTGATCGCAGCGGACTTGCTGCAGGAAGCGGACTCCTTTGCCAAGTCGCAGGCAGCCACGCTGCCCTTGTCGGATCTGGAGCTGCTGCCCGTCATTCCCAATCCCGGCAAGATCGTTTGCGTGGGCCTGAACTACGGCGAGCATGTTCGCGAGACCGGCCGCGAAGTCACCGAGAAGCCCGCTCTCTTCCTGCGTGTGGCCGACTCGCAGGTGGCGCACGGGCAAGACATCGTGCTGCCGCCCGAGTCGGGCCGGCTCGACTACGAGGGCGAGATCGCCATCGTCATCGGCAAAGGCGGGCGGCGCATCTCGCAGGCCGATGCCTGGGAGCACATCGCCGGCTACGCCTGCTACAACGACGGCAGCATCCGCGACTGGCAGACCGCCACCACGCAATGGACGGCGGGCAAGAACTTCTGGCGCACCGGCGGCTTCGGCCCCTGGATGGTCACGCGCGACGTGATCGCCGACGACAAGGTCATGACGCTGGTCACGCGCCTCAACGGCCAGGAGATGCAGCGCACCACCACCGACAAGATGATCCACAGCATCCCGGCCCAGATCGCGCACATCTCGGCCTTCACGCCGCTCGAACCCGGCGACGTGATCGTCACCGGCACGCCCGGCGGCGTGGGCGCCAAGCGCAATCCGCCGGTATGGATGAAGGCCGGCGACGTGGTGGAGATCGAGGTCGACGCCATCGGCGTGCTGCGCAACGGCGTGCGCGCCGAGTAAGCGCACCTCGCTGCTATCCCATTACCTTGACTAGAACCAGGAGACTCACATGAATTCCATGATCCGTCGCATCCTTGCCGCGACCATCGCGCTCGCCGCCAGCCTTGCGCAGGCGCAGAACTACCCGACCAAGCCCATCACCCTGGTGGTGCCGTATGCCGCCGGTGGCCTGACCGACCAGCTCGCCCGAGAGGTGGGCGTGTACATGAGCGACGTACTCAAGCAGCCCGTGGTGGTCGACAACCGCCCGGGCGGCGCCGCGCAGATCGCCGTGAACTTCATCAAGCAGCAGCCTGCCGACGGCTACGCCGTACTCGTTGGCGACGTGCCCTCTCTTGCCACCAACGTGGGTCTGTTCAAGAAGCTCTCCTACGACCCGCGCAAGGACCTGCAGGCGGTGACGCAGCTGGTCGTCTCGCCGGCGCTGGTGGTGGTGCCCACCAGCAGCCCCTACAAGACCTTTGAAGAGTTGGTGAATGGCGCGCGCACGAAGCCGGGCGGACTGACCTATGCCTCGCAGGGCGTCGGCACGGGCGGGCAGCTGTTCGGCACGCTGCTGTCCAAGCAGATCGGCGCGACCATGGCGCACGCCGCCTATCGCGGGTCCATGCCCGGCCTTGCCGATGTCATGAGCGGCCAGGTGGACTTCATGTACGACGCGGTGCCGACCAGTGGAGCTTTCGTCAAGAGCGGCAAAGTGCGCGCACTGGCCATTGGTTCCCCGCAGCGATCGACGCAGTTCCCGCAGGTGCCGACGCTCAAGGAACTGGGCTATGAAGCCATCGTTCCTACCTTCTGGTGGGGCGTGGCAGTGAAGGCCGGCACGCCGCCGCAAATCGTGGAGCGGCTCCAGAACGTCATCAACGACGCGATGCATTCGCCAGCCATTGCCGCGAAGTTCACGGAGCAGGGCGTGATCATCCAGACCTCCTCATCGAAGGCCTTCGGCGCCTACATCGACAGCGAGATCAACCGTTGGACCAAAGTCATGCACGAAGCGGGCATGCAAGCAGACTGACCGATCGACAAGAGGCAAGACATGAACCGTTTTGAAAACCAGGTGGCGCTCATTTCCGGCGGCCTCGGCGCCATGGGCATGGCCATTGCCCGCCGGCTGATCTCCGAAGGAGCTTGCGTCGTGCTGGGCGACCTTGCGCAGGACAGTGCCTCGAAGATCGCCGAGGTCTTTCCCGAGGTGCCGCGCCCCGATGTGGTCGCGCTCGATGTCAGCGATGCCGCCAGCTGGACGGCGGCGGTGGACCATGTCCTGAAGACGCACGGGCGCCTGGACGTGCTGGTGAACAACGCCGGCGTGGT
The DNA here is from genome assembly GCF_037889935.1 of Variovorax ureilyticus. Classification (NCBI taxonomy): domain Bacteria; kingdom Pseudomonadati; phylum Pseudomonadota; class Betaproteobacteria; order Burkholderiales; family Comamonadaceae; genus Variovorax; species Variovorax ureilyticus. Next base: position 168,662 of record NZ_JBBKZU010000012.1, on the reverse strand, counting down.
GTCCACGCAATCCGTCGCCTTCGATGCCATCGACCTCGACGAATGGCGCCGTGTCTTCAGGATCAACGTCGACGGCAGCCTGCTGGGCATTCAAGCGGCCATGCGGGTGATGAAGGCGCCGCAGGGGCGTGGCGGCGCCATCGTCAACATGGGTTCGATTGCCGGCTATGTGGGTTCGAAGGAGGGCGGCACCTACGGATCGTCCAAGGCCGCCGTTCGCAACATGACGCAGCAGGCGGCCATCAGTGCCGCACGCAACGGCTACAACGTGCGGGTGAACGCTGTGCACCCGGGGTACGTCTGGACGCCGCTGATCGAGCGCAAGCTCATCGACCAGTTCGGCACCGAGGAAAAGGCCAAGGCCGCGGTCCGCGCGATGAATCCGATGAACCAGATCGTGGAGGCCGAGGACGTCGCGGCCGCCGTGGCCTTCCTGGCTTCGCCCGACGCGAAGATGATCACGGGCGCAGACCTCGTCATTGATGGCGGACGCTTAATTCAGTGAGAATCCGGCACTTGCCGAACCCGGCGGCTTGCCTTGCCCGAGCCGCATCCAAACCTTAGGAACTCCGCCACGTGTCCAGCCTGAATCGAATGCTTGCCGTTCTCGATCTCTTTTCGGGCGACAAGCGGGCCTGGACGGCGGAAGAGATGGCCGAGAAGCTGGGCTACACGCTGGCGACCGTCTATCGCTACGTGCGCGAGCTCAGCGACGCGGGCCTCCTGCGCGGTGACAGCGGTGCGACCTTCGTGCTCGGCCCCCGCATCATCGAGTTGGACTACCAGTTGCGCGTGGGCGACCCGCTGATCGGCGCGGCCCGTTCGCCCATGGGCAAGCTGGCGGCCACGACCGGTTGCGACGTGGTGCTGGCCACCGAATATGCGGGGCACATCGTGACGATCCACCACGAAACCGGCTCGGAGCCCATCAGCGCCAGCTACAGTCGCGGCCGGCGCATGCCCCTCTTCCGCGGCGCAACCTCGCTGGGGTTGCTTTCTGCCCTGCCGCGCCAGCGCCTGCGCAAGCTCCATGAGGCCGAGGAGGGCGCCCCCGATTGGGACGCTCTGCTCGAGCGCATCAAGAAGATCCGCCGCGATGGGTACGCCGTCACCATCGCCGAACTCGATCCGGATCTGGTCGGCATCGCGATCCCGCTCGTGAGCAACGAGCACCGTGTCGTCGCGTCGCTGGGCTTCATCATGTCGAAGGCGCGCTACTCGCTGACTGACGTGGGCCAGTCGGTTTCCATGCTCGAGAACTGCGCGCATGACATCCTTGCGCGGCTGGGCGCCAGGGTCACGCCCGCATAGGCAGGTTGCGGGCGAGGGGGCTGACGAATTCCGCTTTTCTGCAACTTGCCGGAATACATTCGCGCCCAGTGCCGTGCCAAGCACCGCCAGATGGGGCCCAGCTGAATGGCCTGCAGGAGTCCGGCGGGCGCGATGCGCAAACCCAAGGCCTTCGCGGGCATCGGCGCGACCATCCACATCGCGATCGAGCAGTTCAAGTCGCTGGCGGGTACCGATCTAGTTGTTGAGTTTCACTAGTCGACTGAACTCAGAAGAATTGGTGATGTCGGCGTTGGGGATTGTCGTACTTCCACTTCAGCGGCTTGGGGTCCTTGTTGTGCTGACGGATGTATCGCATGAGCTTCTTGTCCAGATCCTTGAGCGAGGTGAAGATGCCGCGGCTGATGACGTCACGCTGGATGCGCGAGAACCAGTTCTCGACCTGGTTGAGCCACGACGAGTAGGTGGGCGTGTAGTGGATCCGTACGTTCTCGTGTTCAGCCAGGAAGGCTTCGACCAGCTCGGTCTTGTGGCTGCTGACGTTGTCGCAGATGACGTGGATCTCGCGGCCTTGCGGCTGAGTGCCGACCACGTCGCCGAGGAAGCTGACGAACTGCCCGCTGGTGTGGCGCGGGGCGGTCATGCCAAGGACTTCGCCGGTGGCGGTGTTCAGGGCGGCGAACAAACATGTAGGAACTTAGGGATGGTGTTCAAAACACTGCCCCGCCATGTGCGGTGACGGCATGAGCAGACAAGACAATATCGGTATGAAGCAGCAAGACCTCGGCCTCAATCTGAGCACGCGACGCACGCGCAAGGCGGTGTTTCTCGATGAGATGGAGCGGGTGGTCCCGTGGCGCGATTTGGTGGCGTTGAGTGCCGTGCACGCACCCAAGAAGTCCACGGGCCGACCGCCGTTTGCTGTGGAGACGATGCTGCGCATTCACTTTTTGCAGCAATGGTTTGGCTTGAGCGACCTGGCCATGGAGGAGGCACTGTTTGAAGTCTCTCTCTACCGCGACTTTGCCGGGCTGGGCAACGTCGAACGCATTCCCGACCGCGTGAGCATCCTGCGCTTTCGCCATCTGCTCGAGGCGCACGACTTGGGCCCACAAATCCTGGCCACGGTCAACGCCACGCTGGCGGCCAAGGGACTGATGCTCAAGAGCGGCACCGTGCTCGATGCCACCTTGATTGCCGCTCCCAGCATCACCTTCGTTTGATTCATGCCGGGCACTATGCTCCGGAGTGGAGCTTGAGGCATTCGATGGCTAGGAGGCAGCCTTCCGCGCCTTCCGGCGGATAGCCTCCCGATAGAGCACAGCGCCAATCTCCCCTAGGACCTTCCAGTCGTCCTCAGTGAGGTGATCTCGTGCCAGATCCATCCACGTTGCCAGCTGGGCGATCGCGTCGTCCAAACCCGCATCGCTTCGCCGCATGTCCAGCATGAGCGAGTGCAGCTCAAAGATGCTGATGTTGCGGTGCGTCTCCATGTCCCCGACTCTGTTCCGCTCGTGAGCTTGAGGCATCCTGAATCACATCCAAGACCGGCCCGCCTGCTCTCAGCGCTCATCCCACTATCAGGCGCAATGCCACGACGAGAAAGACGCCCGCGATTACGAATTTGCTGATCCAGGGACTGCGCTTTTCCTCTCGCTGATGCGTGAGGTCTGCGCGATTGAGTGCTACGAAGCTGCTGAAGGTCTGGGTGTCGGTAGATCGGCTCATGTAAACAATTGTGTCTAAAAGACCGCAGGTCTCGAAGGAACAAATACACACCTTAGTTCTCAACCCAGAAAGAACCCGCACGAAGTGGGTTCAAAAGCAGCCCTGACTTGGAGGGAGAAGAGGAGAGGGACTCCGGGCCGGCGTTGGAGGGTGGTCGCACCGCCTGAACTAACTCTGAATGACCCTGCTTAGTCATCCAGTGTCTGACGTCTCCCCCTAATTCCGGACTTTTCAAAACTGGAGGTAAGGTGGCTTTTTCGGCCGGCCCGTGAGGGCAGGAAGGAGAAGCGATGAAGAGATCGAGATTCAGCGAGGAGCAGATCGCCTACGCGCTGCGGTTGGCCGAGTCGGGCACGCCGGTAGTCGATGTGTGCCGCCAGATCGGCGTGTCCGAAGCGACCTACTACACGTGGAAGAAGAAGTTCGGTGACCTAGGGGTACCCCAGCATCGCAGCACGCAGGCGCGCCGGCGGCACCTGGTACTCAGCGGCCGAGTCGTTCATCGAGTGGCCACCCCTCGGCCCGCGCGTCGAAGTGCTGCCGGAACCTTCGAGCGACCTGTTGAGTGCGCTCATGCTCAAGGGGGTGCCCCAGGCCATCGGGCTGTGCATGTTCAGGGAGCCCGCGCCCGAAGACAACGACCTGAAAATCATCCCTCTGACGTGGCGTTTTGCGCTGAAGTCAGGTGCAGGGGCATGGGAACTCACAGAAACCCATGAGGGGCCCCGGCTCGTGTTCAGCGGAGAGGTCGAAAAGGCCGCCGGGACGCTGCGCGAGGCATTGCGCCGCCTCGAGGCGGTCCCCCTGCAGAATAAGGGCGGCCGGGGCATTCCAGCGAGCAGTCTGCGCCGGTGGCGCTTGAAGTTGACCGCGTACTTCGTCCAGAAAACGGAAAAGGCAGTCAAGCAGGTCGAGTTGGCGAGTCCGGAGGTTGCGCTGGACTACGACCGCTGCCTGCATCCTTTGCTCGAATCGATCATCGTGCGCATGCGCCGGTACGGCGCGGCGGACAAGGAGGTGCTTCTCGATGCCGACCGGCGCCCACCGCCCGTGCTCAAGGCGAAGACGGCCGACGAGTTCCGCGCAGCCACCGACGACAAGCTCGATCCCTTCGGCTGGCTGATGCTCGACCGCCTGGGGCTTGGCGTGACGCTGCGGCTGTTCGATCCTTTGAGCGACACGTACCTCGATCACCGGGGGTTGCGCGCCCAGTTCACGAAGGCCGTGAACGAGCTTCGGCACGAGGAGACGCATGCGGATGCGCTCCGGCACCTCACTGTCGACTGGTTGCTTCGGCCGGGGCAGTTGCTGCGCGTCGAGCCATTCGCGGCGCGCCCCGGCGCGGACGGGTTTCCTAATTACGAGGACGAGGGCCCTTGGTTGCAAGACGCATCGCTTTCGATGCTGCACATCTCGGTGCGCCCGCGCATCAAGAAGCGATACGCCTACCGCGTGAAGGCCTTCGTTCCGGGCGCGGTGACCGGGGTCGGAGACCCGGTCCAGTGCGACGCCATGCGCCCCGAGGACAGCGCCGCGACGCCGATCGCCAGCACGGCCGACCTGGACAAGCTGGTGAAGGACTCGTCGTGGCAATCCCGCACAGCGAAGGGCGAGTGCATCGTGTTCATGCGGTACACGAACACCCTGAGCGGACTCGACGGCGAGGACCTGGCCCCGGGAGTGTGCGGGGATGAGGCCGGCGATGCGTTCGGACGCTTTCCAGTGGCCGGCTGGGGCGCGGACGACGATGAAGTCGACGGGCAATTCAAGCGCTTCTGGCTGCTGCTGTCGAACAGCATCAAATTCGAAGATGACGTCGAGAAGGCCAAGCAGGAGAAGGCGTTCGCAACCGCCTGGCTCAACTACAACCAGCGCTTCTTCGAACATTCTTCCGCCGCACCCTCGGACGGTCAGGTCACCTATGCCTATGCGGCGACGGAGTCGACGCAACCGGTCCTGGTCGCTCCCGATGTCTACGGACGAGCCACGGTGACCCTGCCGGAGGCGGACGGATACGCGCACCAGTTCGCCTATGTCGTGCGGCCGCAATGGCGTTACCGGGCCGTCCTCGAGACGGCAGGGTACGCAGTGCAAGCGCAGCAGGCGAGCCCGGCCGGCGTCGCCGTGGCGGCGGTCTCGCCTCCGTACGTGATCGGCACGGTCGCGCGCACGGCGCCCGTCGTGCCACCGGCGCTGATATCCCTCGGTCGCATCGGCGACCGGGTTTGGTGGAAACAAGGCAAGGACCTCATCGAGGTTCGTCGGGGCGAGGACGAACCGCCGGGTGCGCTCCGCCTGGGCAGCGATGCAGGCCTGAGCGCGGCGCTCCTTCTGCCGCATCACCCCGAGCGGCGGCTCGCGCGCGCCAATGTTCCCGCCCAGCGCAATCTCTCGCATGCGGGCGAGCTGTACACGCAAGTGAGCATGCTGGTCGACCCTGGCTGGTGCGAAGCAATCCTGGGCAAGGTGCCAGCGGAGCCGCCCGTGCGCGTGCAGGCCAACGTGGGGGACGACCAGGCCAGCGCCGAAGAGCTCGATACGCTCGCCGATCCCCTGCTGCCGTTCGAGCGCACGCGCCTGCGCCTCGTGAGCTTCCAGCCACACTGGTACCGCAACGTGGCCGTCGTTGCCGCGGCTTCGGGCACCGAGGTCTCCGTCCCAGCCGTGGGATATCTCCCGCAAGCCGCATCGCGTCTCGTACTGATCGACCGCAAGACGAAGACACAGTCGCTCGTCAAGGATCACCCCTGGCGTGGCCGCACGGTCGTCGATGCGAGCGGCGAAACAGACGTGGGCCTGGAGACGCTCGACCCCACCCCGCACGCCGCCATCACGTTGGCGATCCCGCTGCTGCGCTACCGCGACACGACCGACGACATCACGGCGAGCCTCTGGGAGGGCGACATTGCGACGGTGCCCGATCCCGGCGTCTCCTACCAGATCGACCTCATTGCGCCGGCGCGGCCGGGTGAGCCGCGCGAATCCGTGACGCCGATCGCACGGATCGTTCGCGAAGAAGTCAGCAAGGGCGATTTCTTCCGCATCCTGCCGATCTCGCGCGATTGGCAACTCACGTGCGAGATGACCGTCGCCGATGCCGACCGCGCACTGAAGGTGACGCTGTCACCGCTGGGTCGACCACTTCGTTCGACTTTCGGCAACGTCGATTTCCCGGGCGTCGAACACGATGCGGACGGCGCGCTTCGAGCACCCGGCGGCTGGTCAATCGCGTGGCTGTCGCGCCTTCTCGAGGCACTCGGAGGGGACGCCCTGGAGACTGCCGTGGACTACTGGCGTGACATCGAGCATGACGGCGTCGGCGTTGCGGACGACGAGACGGGCTTCTACGAGGCGCTGCCGGCGGCCTCGGTCGCCGCCATGAAGCTCACCCGCCCGACGACGCCGCAAGAGTGGACTCGACTGAAGGACACGCTCGCGCATTGGCAGTTGGTGAACGGCGACGATGCGCCAGGGATCAGGATCGCCAACCTAGTATTGCAGAAGCTGGCGCGAGTGTTCGATGATGAATGGCCGCTCCCGCAGGACGACTTCCTTCTGGAGATTCCATGGCTGACGACGATGGACGCGCCCGACCCGGTGGTCGTTCCATTGACGATGCTCACCGCGCCGCGCTTTCTTCTGCCCGAGCTGATGACGCGCGAAGACTTCGAGACCTTGACGCGCGACGCGCCCGACATGCTTGCACGCGCCGAGCAGCTCTGGAAAACGCAGAAGCAGCACGCGATGGGCGCACACCGCGTTGTCGTCACGGCGCAGCGCGGCGATGCCGTCCCGCTGAGGATGCTGCCGCTTCAACTTGTCTGACCGGGAGGCGACATGGCGATCGACATCTCGAAAAAGACTCAACTCGGCGCCGTCACGATTGTCGGCGGGCAGTTGAAGGAAACAGTGTTGTGGAGCCTCGAGGCAAGAGCGCGCCGCGTCCTGCCCGGAGAGCACAAGTTCGACGGTGCCACGCCGGGCTCGCATGGCCTTCGCAGCACATGGATCCGTGCGATGCCGCGCGGCCTGAAGGACATCGGCAGCGGCAAGGATCTCGCGTACCTCGATCCTGTGGTCGAAGAGGCGTTTGTGTCCGCCAGGAGAACGAATCAGGAGGTTGACTTCGAGATCGCGGGGGCAGCGCTCAAGGGATCGCTGCGCGGCGAGCAGCTCGCAGAACTGTCGGCGCAGCTCCCACATCCCCTGGCCTATCCGCGCGGCATCGATGTGCCGCCGTACGTCCTCGAGCAGGGGGCGCTGCGCCTAGAAGACGGCGCATTGGGGGGCCTCTTTGAAGGACGGCAGACGATCAGCGGGCCGGTCTTTCTTGAGCCGGGCGGCGTCGTGTTCACGTTGGACATCCCCGGCATGGACTTGCAGGGAGGATTGACGGGTGCAGCGCGCGCGCCCGACATCCGCACGATAGTCAAGCTGCAAGATACCGGGGGCGGCAAGCTCGTGCTCGAACTGCTCGACGATGCGCAGTCCTCCGACGGCGCAGCGCAATGGTGTGATTGGCTCGCCAAGCTGGGCGAGGTGCTGGCGGCGTCGCGCCGGACGGCATGGCTGCGCTCGGACCTCTTCCTCGGGCGTGCACGAACGAAAGAAGCAAGGGCTGAGCAACTGCCGCGGTTACCTCACGCTCGTGATCGATGACCTTGAGGATCATCATCTCTAGACGGCTTTCGTACCAGATTTGCTGGTCGGTCTGTGCCATCCAAAAGTAGCCCGGAATGTTCTTCTGCGAGCGATGCGCCCCTGGGGAGCGAACGCTCAGGAGCTTGCTTAGATCGATATGGCTCAAGACATCGATCTCTGCTCTGTCGACTGGCTCCTCGTTCTCCAAGATGAACGAGACACGAAGTTCGTCCATGAGACTCCCTTTGCCGCATGCAGGCCTAACGCGCAAGTCCAGATGCACTCACAGGCGTGAATTCGGAGCGGGAGCGCCAAGTGTGCAAATGCACGGTGGGGTGCCCACTGAAAAGTAGCCAATGGCTACTGAAGTCTCACTGAAGTTTAGGATGAGTCACTGAAAACTTCAATAAGTTCCTACAACGACGCGCTGTAGGAACTCAACGAAGATTTCAGTAGCTCCCTAGGAGCGCGCGCCAACTTGCAGGCTACTTTTCAGTGGTTTCGCTCAACGAAGATTTCAGTTTCCTACGGGGGCTTGCGCCGCTCCGTCAAAGCGCCTTGAGGCGTGGCAGGCGCGCCGCATGACGCAGGTTCAGTTTCGGGTTGAGACTGGCTGCGGAAGTTGTAGCCGGCAGATTCTTGCGACCGCTTCAGCGCGAGTAGCGGAAGAAGCATGCGAGGTCGGCCGCGTCCGAACGGACAAACCTATAGTGCTTGGCTCAATCCGACTTGTCGGTGCTCGCCATTGCCGTGTTGATCACTTGCGAGTGGCCGAGGTTAGAAAAGGCCCGTTTGCAGCGGCTCGCCTTGCCTTGGACGGCTGACGCAACGCTCCAAAAGGCGCGCTGCGCTCGCATCTCGCATTCCCCCTTTCCCCTGCGCATGCGGGCGCACGCGCCTCGCTGAGGCTCGGTGCCTGCGCTTGCATGGGCTTTGCGTCCCTGAATATGCGGGCGCAGCGCGGACGCAAACCATCGATGCGGGCGCAATGTCAGGCGCTTGCGGCTACATTCCACCAATCCCCTCTTGGAGCTTCATTCGTGCCTGACAAATCAGCTATGGACTGGCTGACGTTTATCTCCACCATGACCGCTGCTCTCGCTTGGCCCCTTGTCATAGGGGTAATCGCGGTAGCGTTTCGGGCGGAAATTCGAAACTTGGTGTCCGGCATGAAAAAGCTCAAGCTCGGCCCGGTGGAAGCCGAAATGTTTGAACGAGAAGCGCGTGAAGTGAGAAAGCTTGCGCAAGCGCTGCCACCTCGCGAACAAGTTCGCGAAGCGCAACCCGCTACTTCAGTTCAGCGCACACCTGACGGTAGGCACGAACTACCCAACATAGGAAGAGTGCCGCCGCGCGTCACAAAACGTGAATTCGACATCGACGAATTCCTGCTCGGTTTTCTGAACAATTCGGGCCATCCGGGTTCTCCCCGCTCGGCGATTGTCAACGTCTGGAGCGCGCTCGAAGACGCAATCCGTTCTCTGGCAGAACAGGTGGGCTCGCCCCCTGAAGCTAGCGTTGGCGTGATGCTGCTCGACTTGGAACGGCGCCGGGCGTTGTCAGGGGAGGAGATTGCCTTAGTAAGAAAGCTCTACGACCTTCGGGACGAAGCGCTCCAAACTGCAGCCAAAGTCATCACGGATGACGCTGCGCTTGATTACGTGGTCGCTGCCAGCACCATCCTAAGGAGGACAGGGCTGTCTGATAAACCCGGTCGGTCGGAGAACATTCGCAGTGTTCCGCTTGGTGTCAACGTTCGCTGAGGCCACACACTCGCTGAGCGAGCAGCGCGCGGGGATTTGGTCAATAGTGAGCATTCGGACGAGCTTTCTGAACTGAATATATGGGTCCCATCGCGCTCTTCGACAAGTCTTTCTTACAGGCATTGTCAGTGGATGAATCGGTTTGGTTCGATCACTTTTTCTATCCAAATGTGTGCCCGCTTTTCTACGTCGAGACTCTTGCCGACCTGACGAAAACGTCTGCAGGGCGATCCGGACGAGATGGTGCGGACGAGGTGCGAATCATTGCGGATAAAACTCCGACGTTGTCCGGAGCGCCGTGCGTTCATCATCGGGAACTCGCCTTGTCAAATTTGATGGGTCAGCGAATCCCAATGAACGGGCAGATTCCGATGGCTGGCGGTAGGCCCGTTCGCTCCCCCGACGGGAAAAAGGGAGTTGTCTTCGACCAATCACCGGAAGCCAAGGCGTTTGGTCGCTGGCAAGAAGGCGCGTTTCAAGAGGTCGAGAAACAATTCGCGCACGATTGGCGGCAAATGTTGACCGAGTTGGATCTCCCCGCGGTCGCTAACCGCATTAAGGCGCTGGGCATTGATTCAAAGCTATGCAAGACAGTTGATGACGCACATGCGATCGCCATCAAGCTCGTGAGGGAGAGATCCAAGCCGCACGAGCAAATGGCGCTTCTGTTCGCCTTCTTGGATGTACCTCGCGAGTATCACACCGACATAATTCGAAGGTGGTCCATCGATCAATACAGACCGCTCGCCGATTACGCCCCGTATGCGGCGCATGTGCTCTGCGTTGAGTTGTTCTTTCAGATTGCCCTTGGCGCCAACCTGATTTCTGCAGAGCGTGCGTCGAACAGAGTCGACATCGCGTACCTCTTCTACTTGCCATTCAGCATGGTGTTCGTGTCCGGTGACAGACTGCACCGCCTTTGCGCTCGCCCTTTTCTCAAATCCACTCAGGACTTCGTCTGGGCTCAAGACCTTAAAGCAGAACTTGGCCGTCAGAATGCAGAGTTTGGAAAGTTTCCGGTTGAGGAACGTGAGAAGGGGTTGATGAAATTCGCTCGCGCGCCGATTGGCTCGGAGGACGACCTGCTTCTCAAGCTCTGGGATCGCCACACGCCAGGTTGGCGCATGCAACATGCGGCGCCTGTGCCACTCTCGTCTGAATCTGAGCGGAAGATTGTCGAGCAGCTTGGCGATCTCACTTCGTTGCCCACTGATCCGACTCAGGTGACTGGCGACGGCGACGGCGACGTAGGGCCGTCAGAACTGGACCAAATGGCAATATCGCGCTTGGTGCCTAAGAAGAAGGGAAGTTGGTGGCTGCTTCCGAAGGACTTGGATGACAGGAAGCCGAATGCACCTGGCAGCTCGACATAGCCTCATACCTGTTCTGGCAAGGCTGCAGCCTGGCTCGTAGTACAGCCCCGGGGGGCAGGCCGCGAGCGTTAACCCCCGAATGGTCATCTATACAACCCCAGAAGGACGACATGAGCCCGCAGACGGAAGAGTCTCGTGAACGCAAGTACGCGGCACTGCTCGCGGAATTGCATGGAGAGTCGGAGCGTGCGTGCGCTATTGTGGGCGCAGCGTGGGTCTCGGACCCTCGAGAGGCATTCATGCGAGGCTGCGCAACGCTCAGCAACGACTTCGAGATGATACTTTTCATGAGCGGCGGCAAGGTTTCCAAAGGCGGCAAGGTCCCCGATAGCGGCCGCGTCTTTGCCGAGGGCGTCGACTTCGGCAATCCCCCTGCTACGCCAACAAGTGCACGCGTGTCCTGAACGAAGCACGCAGCGACTGAAAGAGAGTACAAAGGCAAGCCCGCAGTGCTGGAAACGCTGCGGGGCCTGCTCTTCATCAACGTGAAAGGAGCACGCGTTGCGATGCTCAGTAGGGAACTGCGGCACGGTAGGGTGCCGATCGCGAAACCCGTTCGGGGCGGCTGGGATGCGGCATGGCGCTGCAACCGGCACCAATGTGGCGTCTTGAAAGGTTGGCGTGGACTGCGGGAACGACCGTAGAGTGCAAGCTTTCGGACACTCCCACTGACCTGGCTAAACGACCGCTACCGCTGCGAGCCGGGCAGGGCGATCCGCCTGGTCAGTGCCCAAAGCAGCCGTCGCGCTCCAACCGCTTACGCACATCCCCAAGAACGCTACACAACGCGCAGCGACAGGCTGCGCGCGAGCTCGCGGAAGCGGCTCACCTGGGCTTCGACGTACGGCTCGATGTCCGGCGAGACGAGCGGGTGCGGCTCAAGGCCGTAGGAAGCGAGCAACTGCAGGAAGCGGGGACGGCGCAGCAGCGTGCGGAACTCGCGCGCCCACGCCGCGAACTCGCGTTCGCGAACACCCGGCCCCATGTAGAAGCCGCGCACGGTCGGCCAGACCAGGTCGACGCCTTGCTCCCGCGCCGTGGGCACGGACGCCAACTTCCCGGAAACGCGTTGCGGTGCCAGGACGGCAAGCACGCGGATGCCACCTGCAGGCACGGCCTGCAGCGCTTCGAGCATGTCGCCACAAAATACGTCCACGTGGCCGTCGCGCAGCGCGTCCAGCGCCTGGCCGCCGCCCTCGAAGGCGACGAAGCGCATGCCCCGGTGGTCCGCCCCGGCGGCCCGCACGAGCAAGGCCGCCTTGATCCAGTCCTGGCTGCCGACGGTGCCGCCTGCGGCGAACACCGCCGCCGCAGGATTGCGTGCAAGCGCACGCGTCAGTTCCGGCAGCGTGCGGAATCGGGACTCGCTCGGCACGGCGATGGTGCCGAATTCGGAACCGACCGTCGCAAGCCAGCGCACGTCGTGCACGTGGTGCGGCCCGAACTTGCCTTGGGCGAGGTTGACGAGGGAGCCTGTGGAAAACGCGACAAACTGGTGCGGATCGCTCCACTGCTCGCGCACGGCGTGGTCGAAGGCCACCGCACCGATACCGCCGGGGATGTAGCGGATGTCCACCTGGCCCGGCGCCTCCGTGAGGTCACTGCGGAAGATGTCGCGCAGCAGGTGGCAGCTGAGGTCGAAGCCGCCGCCCGGCTTGGCAGGGGCCATGCACGTGATGGGAATCGGGGCTGCGCGCGCGGCCATCGGGACGGCGGGAAGCGCCAGGAAAAGACGACGTCGCATTCAAGCCTCCTGCCCATGATGCGGTGGCACCGGCCACCAGATGGATGCACGCAAGCCGCGGCGGCACGGCCCCGCCTGCAGGCGCAAGCCGCCACCGTGCCGCGTGGCGATGGAGCGCGCGATCGCCAGCCCGAGACCCGATCCTCCGTCTCGGCTGCTCCTGAGGAACCGCGCACCGGCCGACGCGGCGACTTCCGCCGGCAGGCCCGGCCCCGTGTCCTCCACGACGACCGTCCATATGCGCGCATCAGCGGAAGCTGCGAGCGTCACGCTGCCGGCAGCCGTGTAGGCGATGGCATTCGCCACTAGGTTGACCACCGCTTCTCGCAACAGCTCGGGATCGCCCCACGCACGCGGCGCCTCTTCCTCCATGCCCAGGTCCAAGCCCTTCGCGCGCGCTGCCGGCAGGAACTCCCGCACCACGCCGGCCAGAAGTTCGTGCAATTCGATCCACTGCGGCTGCAGCGACGCTGCGTCGCTGCGCCCGAGACTGAGCAGCTGGGTCGTGCTGCGTGTAGCGCGTTGCAGCTCCGTCGCGAGCGCGGCGACGGCATCCCGCATCCGCGCTGGCTCGCCGACTCGCGCAGCATATTCCACCTGCACCCGCAGGGTCGTGAGGTGGGTGCGCAACTGGTGCGATGCATCGTCGAGGAAGTTGCGTTGATGCACCGCGAGATCATGCGCGCGCAGCATATGCGTGTTCATGGCCTCCGCCAGCGGGCGCACGTCGGCCGGCAGATCGTCGAGCGGGATCGGGGCCATGTCCGAGCCGGAGCGCGCCGAGAGCTCGCGCGACACTGCGGTGAGGGGTCGAAGTACGAACATGATGGCTCCTGCGGCGCACAGGACGGTCAGTGCGAGGAAGCCCATGCTGGACTCCGCCGTTTGCGTGAGCAGCACCCTCTTGAATTCGCGGCGCGCCTGCGTAGTCTCCGCGACCTGGATGATCACCGCATCGGTCGACGAGCCGGTCGAGCCCCGCGGTAGGTTGCGCATGTAGGCGGCTACGCGCACCGCATTGCCGAAGTAGGTGCCGTCGTAGAACTGCGGCACGCCCAGGCGAAGCGGCGCGGGCGGCTGCGGCAGGTCGGCGCTCCCGAGTTCCACCAGCCCGTCGGCCGTCGCGATGCGGTAGTAGACGGGACCGCTCGCGGTGAGCTCGAAGAACTCGAACAGGCGGTACGGCAGCTCAACCGAGAGGCCGCCCGACTGCGTCGAGACACTCGCGTCCACCGACTTCAAGGCCCCGAGCAGCGAGCGGTCGTAGGCGTTGTCCGCGGCCCGCTGCACGTCGCGCGCGGCCACCTTCAATTCGGCCAGGGTCAGCACGAGCAACGAAGGCACCAGCAGCAGCAACAGCGCCTGCGCGAGACGCAGCCGCCTAAGCCGCTTCCAGCGCATAGCCGAGGCCGCGGATGGTGGTGATGCGCACGCGCGCGCCGTCGAGGCGCTTGCGCAGGCGGTGCACGATCACTTCCACTGCTTCCGGATGGATGTCCTTCTCGTCGGAGACGACCCGCTCCAGGATCTGCTGCTTGGACATGGGCTCGCCGGCGTGCTGCAACAGCACGCGCAGCACGGCGGATTCGCGCGGCGTCAGGTTCAGCGCGTCGCCGCTGATCGCGAAGCGCTGGATGCCCAGGTCGTAAGAGAGCGGACCGCACGTGAGCCGCGCGGCTTCCGCACCGCGCGCGCGCCGCAGCAGGGCATGCAGGCGCACATCCAGTTCTTCCAGATCGAAGGGCTTGCCCAGGAAATCGTCCGCGCCCGAATGAAAGGCTCGCACCTTCTCCGCGAGGAAGTCCCGCGCGGTGAGTACGAGCACCGGTGTGTTTGCGTCCTGATCGCGCAGCACCTTGAGCAGCTCCTGGCCGTCCTGGTCCGGCAGCCCGAGGTCCAGCACGATGACGTCGTGCGTGCCGCGCCCGATGGACGCCAAGGCGCTGCGGGCGTTGTCCACCCAGTCCACGAGGATGCCGGCGTTGTCCAGCGCACGGCACAGCCATGTGCCGAGGCTTTGTTGGTCTTCGACGAGGAGGATGCGCATGCGGGACGGATTTTCGCTGACGCCACCCTAGCGGACGCTTCCTTTCAGCGCGCTTTCATCGGCAAAGACCCGCCGCCGGTGCCGCTTACCCGGGTTTGTCCCGATCACGGTGAAAGCAGATTGAAAGCGCCTGTTTCCTATCGTCCGCGGCTTTCAACACGCACTAGGAGACATCATGCACTCGCGCCCCAAAGTCGCTTTCACGCTCACCGCCACGGCGCTTTCCGCAGCCATCGCCCTCTCGGCCTGTGGTGGCGGCAGTGACGGCCTCACCCCGGCGCCGGCCCCGGCGTCGGCTCCTGCCCCGGCCCCGGCCCCGGCCCCTGCGCCCCCGCCTGACCCGCTTGCGAAGGCGCCTGATGCGGTGCGCATGACCTGGTTCGGCATCACCAACTGGCACTACCAGATCGGCGACCTCGGCGTGATGCTGGATGGCGAGGTGTCGTTCCCGGGCCGCAACCCCGATCCGACGATGGTGGGCAAGGCCTACGCCGCCCTGCAGAAGCACGGCACGGTGGACGTCCTGCTCGTCGGCCACGTGCATCCGGATCACTCGGTGAGCATGCCGGAGTGGGGCAAGCAGACGGGCAAACACATCTATGCACCCAAGCCGGTATGCGACGCGGCGGTCGCCTACGGGCTGCCCACCGACCAGTGCACCGCGATCAACGGCGGCGAGACCTTCCAGCTCAATGATTTCGTGACGATGCGCGTGGTCCGCTGGGTGCACAGCGTCAGCTGCGGCGTGTTCGACCAGGGCACGGACAACGCAAATGGTGGGGGCCCCTCGACCTATGGCTTCCTCTTCACCGTGCAGACCAAGGACAAGAGCAAGCAACTGACCTGGTTCGTCCACGACAGCGGCGCCGGCGGCGCGGAACTCGTGACCAACCGGATCGCGGGCGGCGTGGATTACGGCGCGCCCCTGAGCAACCTCGCCAAGGCCATGAAGGACGCGAAGCTGGATTCCTTCGAGCTGTGGGTGCCGGGTCCCGAGTCGCGCACAGTGGGACAGGCCCGCGTCATCGTCCCGGCGTTCAGCCCCAAGTATTTCATCCCGCACCACATCGACGAGCGCCCTTCTTCCACTGGTCCGTTCAACCTGCTCACCGGGCCGCAGTACCTGTACGACAAGGCCGACTTCCCGAAGCTGACCGCCTTCCTGGCCGCCAACAACATCCCGGAGTTCATCCCCGTCGGCTACATGGACGCCTGGACCTACGACACAAGCGGCGTGAATGCCATCGACAACGCCGACACCAAGGCGCTGCTGGGCCTGCCCGCCAGCGGCCCCGGGCCAATGGCCCTGGGGCCGAACCCGCGCGTCGGCACGGGCACCCTCGAGTGCACGGAAGACTGACGTGCTGCGCAAGAGAATTTGCAGCGGTGTCCTCGCCCTCGCGGGGACCGCGGCCAGCATCGCCGGGGCGCCCGCGCCGGCGCCCGCCCTGCTCGTCGTCGGATTGCCGGCGAATGCGGCTCCAAGCCTGGAGCATGCGCTGCAGGCCTGGTGCGCGCGGCTCACCGCAGACTCGCAAGGGCAACTGGCATGCCGCCCCGGCTTTTTGCGGCTCGCTTCCGGTAGCGGCTTGCCGGAAGCGCAGTCCGGACAGGTCGACCTTGCGGTCATCCAGCATTCGCACGAACCGCAACGCTTCGCCGCCAGCGGCATCGGTGACCAGCCTTTCCTGGGGCGATTTGCCGAGACCACGTCGGTGGCGTACCAGCGACTCTACGAGCGCTCGCCGGCCATGGCGAAGGAGCATCGCGGCACGAAGGTGCTGGCCATGTTCGTTGCCCCACCGGGCCTGCTGGTGACGCCGAAGGCACGCATCCGCCACTTGGAAGAACTCGCGCGCGCGGCGACACCCTCCGGCGAGCCCACCGCGGCATCCGCGTCCGTGCAGCTGGAAACTGCGATCGGCAATCTGCGCACGCCCGGTGCCGCATCGCGTTCGCAGTGGGCACTGGCCCGCCTTTCGGACCCTCCGCAGCCCGTGGAGCAGCGCTCCGTGCTCATGGTGCCCGGCGGCATCTTCAACACGAGCTACGCGCTTGCGGTGAACGACGCGCGCTGGAAATCGCTGGGCGCTGCGCAGCAGGCCGTGCTCGCGTCCCGCACCGCCGTCGACACGGCCGCCGCCCTGGGGCGGGACCTGGATGCGGCGGAGTGGAAGGCCAGCGGCAAGGCGCGCATCGCCGGCACGGCGTTCTTTGCGCCCCAGCCGGACCTGGAGGCTCAGTTCAAGCGCGCATTGCATCCTGGCGAGATGCGCTGGAGCCGCGAAGCAGCGCATGCGGGCCTGCGCGAGCCGTTGGCCATGCTGGCTGGCCTGCGCGCTGACATCCTCAAGCAGGAACTGAAGGAATAAGGCCGTTTGAAAGCGTGTTGAAAGCGCGATTGCGTCAATCTTCCCGGACCCGGCCCTCCGGCCGCAAGACGAACCATGGAGACCACCAGAAGCATGACTACCGCATCCCCCTTCTCGCGCCGCAAGGCGCTTGCCGTTGCCGCCGCATTGCTCGCCACCGTGCACGCTGCGCCTTCATTCGCCGCCGATGCCTGGCCGGCGCGTCCCATCCACTTCGTGGTTCCTTTCGGCCCGGGCGGCGCGAATGACCTGCTGGCGCGCGCAGCCGCCGACGGCGCGTCCAAGATCCTCGGACAGCCCATCGTGGTGGACAACAAGCCGGGTGCCGGCACCATCATCGGTACCGACATCGCCGCGAAGGCGGCACCGGACGGCTACACCTTCCTGATCAGCTCCGCCGGCGTGATCTCGAACAGCATGATCCGCAAGGTGCCCTACAAGGACGTCGACTTGGTGCCCGTGGCCATGATCGGCCTGGCGCCCTCGGTCATCATCGTGCCCGCGAACTCGCCGTACAAGGATCTGAAGGAGTTCGTCGCAGCGTCCAAGGGCGGCAAGGGCCTGCACTGGAGCACCGCGGGCGTCGGCAGCACGCCGCACTTCGTTGAGGGCATGATCACCACGGAATACGGTGCGAAGCTTGATGTCGTGCCGTACAAGAGTGGAAACGAGTCCGTGGCTGCCGTGCTGGGCAACCAGGTCGACGCCACCTCGGAAGCTAGCATCGTGGTGCTGCCGCAGCTCAAGGCCGGCAAGCTCAAGGCGCTGGCCACCACCTGGACCAAGCGCATCCCAGCTTACCCGAACCTGCCCACCGCCATCGAGCAGGGCTTCAACAACGTGGAGATCGCGCACTGGGCCGGCGTGCATGCGCCGGCCGGCACGCCGGTGGACGTCCAGGACAAGATGGCCGCTGCGGTCGACAAGGCGATGAAGGACCCCGTGGTGGTCGAGAAGCTGCGCGGCCTGGGCATCGAGCCGATCGGCGGCACCCGCGCTTCCTTCATCAAGTTCACGGAGGAAGAACGCGCGCGCCTGGGCAAGGTGGTCAAGGCCACCGGCATGAAGGACGATTGAGCGAGAGGGCGCGCTTTCGGCTCCCTGCGTCCTCAACCCGCCTCTGCCGGCGCCACCCGCGCGCCTTCGCGTTCGGACATGAGCAGTTGTCTCGGCCCGGATCGAAGAATCTAGGTCAAGCAATCGAACCGCCCGTAGTGCGAAGGCGCTGCCGATGCGGTCGTGGCCAAGTGGACCTTGGCGTACATCAAGTTGAACAACTAGTGCCTCCTGACCATTCGACAGGGCAGCGGAAGCGGACCTAGAGCCCATCCCGATCGAACGTCGAGTTGTTAGTATCCGGACGCTTTCTGGCCCATTGAAAGTCGATGCCCTGAAGACGATCTTTGCGGCCGAGATCAGTCGGCTTTCGCTGCACTGCTGCCAAGACGGCCTCTTTCTGCGGCACCGAGGCCGCGGCGTTTCTCGCCGCATTCGTCGAGGACATGACGTGCTCGGGGTTCGTCGCGCAAGCGATGCAGTGGCATCGCATCGCCGGCGCGGAATTAAAGACTGGCTGCCCCTGCCGCCAAATTCAAGGCCGACCTGCGCGTCGCTGACCGCAGGACTTCGGCCAGTCGCCCACAGCGCTTCGCTACAGCGCTGTCACCGACTACATCCGGCGCTGGCGGGTGGAGTCGGCAGCGAGTCCGGCCAAGGCGTTCGTTCCGATGAGCTTCGAGTTGGGCGAGGCCTTCCAGTTCGACTGAAATGTCGAAGCCGTGGTCGTCGGTGGCGTGTTCTACTACGTGCAAGTGGCGCACCTGAAACTGTGCGCCAGTCGAGCCTTCCGGCTGGTGGCCGACCCCAGCCAGGGCCACGAGATGCTGTTCGATGCCCACACTCGCTCGTTCCAGGCGCTCTGCGGCGTCACCCGGCGCGCCATCTACGACAACATGCGCACCGCCGCGGACAAGGTGCAGCGCGGCAAGCAGTGCACCGTCAACGCTCGGATCGCTGCCATGTGCAGCCACTACCTGTTCGACCCCGACTTCTGCAACGTCGCCTCCGGCTGGGAGAAGGGCGTGGTCGAGAAGAACGTGCAGGACAGGCGCAGGCGCATCTGGATCGAAGCCGCTAACCGAGCTACAGGTACGGGCATCGATCCTCAACAGGTTCACTAGTCTGGGAACGCCTGAGACTGTGCGCGTGGCATAGCTGCGTCTGGGGTAAGGGGAGGCTCGCCCTGAATTCGGGTTATGCAACAGCGCCGTGTCGACCGGTCGCACAGGGCCTGAAAGGCGATCGAGCCGCGGTCGCGAATCGCCTGCTCCA
This sequence comes from Variovorax ureilyticus, assembly GCF_037889935.1. Taxonomy (NCBI): domain Bacteria; kingdom Pseudomonadati; phylum Pseudomonadota; class Betaproteobacteria; order Burkholderiales; family Comamonadaceae; genus Variovorax; species Variovorax ureilyticus. The sequence goes on along the minus strand of NZ_JBBKZU010000012.1, from coordinate 149,373 downwards.
GATCGTGTGCGGCAATGACCATACGTTCCAGAACAAACGGCACGGTGTTTTCTACCGTCGGTGAAGCGGTCGAGAACGTACCGTGCGGTTTGCAACAGGGCGCTGAAGCGCTACGCCGTCAACAGTTCGCGTGCTTCGCGCTTTCCGATGAAGGAGGCGATGCGTTTGTCCAGGGTATCGAGTGTGTCGCGCGGAAAAACAGCGGCAACGGGTTTGCCGGTCGCGATCGCGTCTTCGATCAGCTTGATGGAGCATGGATCCTCTGCGAGATCCCGTAGCGGGCCGGAATGCGGACTTTCAGAGCCTGAAAGAGCAACCAATTTGACCCAGCCGAGCCTGCGCGGGTCACCCTTATGCGCCGGTCAGCCGCGGGGTAGCTCTTGCCGTGCTAAAGCGACCCAGTACGACGCACCAATAACGAGGGTCTCGTCATTGAAGTCGTAGTGGGGATTGTGCAGTGCCGCGGACGGGCTCGTGCCGTCTGCGCCCAGCCAAATGTAGGCCCCTGGCTTCGATTGAAGCATGAATGCGAAGTCCTCCGATGCCATGGAGGGCCTGCACCCGATCTGCACACCCGATTCGCCTGCGACCAATCGAGCTGCGGCGATGGCTCGGTCAGTTTCGCTATGGGTGTTCACGGTTGGCGGATATCGCCGGGTGTACTCGACACTGGCGGTCGCTCCGTTTGAATCCACGATGCCTCTCACGATTGAGCGGATAGCCGCTTCAATCCTGTCTTGAATCATTGGGTCGAAACACCTTGCGGTGCCCCGAATCGTGACGGCGTCCGGGATGACATTCCATGCGTCGCCACCATGAATCTGAGTCACGCTCACGACCGCAGCATCCATGGCGCTGAGCGTCCGGCTCGGAATGGTCTGTAGTGCCAACGTGATTTGAGCGACCGATATGAAGGGGTCAATGCCACGCTCGGGCATTGCGGCGTGCGAACCCCGTCCAGTGATGCAAATCTCAAACGTATCGAGCGCCGCCATCATGGGGCCGTGGTTGATGGCGAACTGTCCTGCAGGAAGGCCAGGCCAGTTGTGCATTCCATAGACGGCCTGAACAGGGAATCGGTCGAACAGCCCGTCGTTGACCATTGCACGTCCGCCGCCCTCGTTCTCTTCCGCAGGCTGGAAGACAAAGTGCACCGTGCCGCGAAGCTGCGGGTCACGCGCAAGCGCCTTCGCCGCACCAAGCAGAATTGAGGTATGGCCATCATGCCCGCATGCATGCATGGTTCCCTGTGTAGTCGATGCATGCCCGAACGTGTTGGCTTCGTGAACGGGAAGCGCATCCATGTCAGCGCGCAGAGCGATGGCGGGGCCCTCTCCCGAGACGAGCGTCGCTACGATCCCGGTCTTCCCGAGCCCACGTGTGACCACTAGGCCTGCTTCTTCAAGCTCCTTGGCCACCAGATCGGCCGTTCGATGCTCACAGAATGCCAACTCAGGATGGGCGTGAAGGTCTCGCCTCCAGCGAACCATGTCGTGAGCGATATCCGAATCGATAGCCGTCATTTTCAACCGCCGAGGGGATGATGCATGAAGAACTGCGCGATGATGGCCGCGCCGATAAAGGTGCCAAAGTTGGCCGCGAAGGACACCACGACGATTCTCCAGCCCAAACGGCGGAAGGCAGGAACATCCTTTGCAATCGACAGGCCTGCGAATGCAAGCAGAGGCGTGGACAGGGCAAGGAAGTTGATTTTCCCCGTCATTCCAGCGATTGCTGCCGAGCCAGGGAAGGCTGGGAACGTGAACGCCATGCCGACCAGCGAAACCCAGACGACTGCCGGTAAATTTCTTGAAGTGAGCCGGTAGAGGCTGTAGCCGATGATGACGACGCCAACGATGATGGCCATGCCGCCAAGGACCGCCGGGTCGAACGGTGATGTCTTGTAGGTAATCCAGTTTCCGGCAAAGGCGAAGCAGCCAACCAGAATCCAAGTGCAGACGAGTGCCGGCCAGCTCAGCGACGCCGCAGATTCATGCACGTCGCCAGCGATACGAGGTTCATCGTCGATGGTAGCTGCGCTGCGCCGTCCGATGAGAGGCTCCAGCTTGCCGTACGCCCAGATGGTGAAAGGAAGCGATAGAAAGAGCGTGAAGTACGTTCCAATGGTGGTCGTGATGAGGTTGCTCGCCGCTGCAAACGTCGCGACATCCTTGGCCACTTCGGGCGTCTGCTGGGCAGCGATAGAGCCCGCAGCGGCGGCCATCATGCTTCCCGACCCGACGCCAGCGCCCATCGCAAGCGCAAGTGGGTTGAATATGCCCGTGCTCGTGACCAGGCCAGCCACGATGGCGATGAAGACCGCGCCGAAGACCGTTCCCGTCAGATATTCCGCAAGGACACCTTGACCTTCAGGCGATTGCATCCCGTACTTTTCGCCGATGATGGCGAGGCTTGGCTCGCGCCCGACGGAGAACGTTGCACCGATCGCTTGACGCTTGATGCCCAGAAGCAGGGCGATGGGCAGGCCGAAGACCATGGTTCCGAAGAAGTGGCCGAACTCCTGGAAAACCAAGCCGAAGCCAGAGGCAGCGAGCTTCGGCAGCGACCCACCAACCAACAGTGCCAGCTTGGCGATGAACATCAATAGCGCCGGCTGTAGGATGGCCGCTGCGGTCTTTTGCAGCTCAACCCCTACTGAGAGACCAGGGGGGAGCCGTTTGCTCGCCAACCCGATCGCCGCTCCCATTAGGAGAGCCCACAGCAGCGGCAGCAGAACAATCTTTGCCGAGCCCAAAGGAATGTTCACGTTGCCAATGAACTCGGCGACAAGCACGAGCACAAAGGCGAAGACGAATAGTTTTGCCGTTCCGCTCGATTCAGTGGTGGGGGGTGAAATCGCGGCCGCAGAAGCAGTCGATGCCATTGAACTCTCCGGTGTTTTAGCAGATTGAACGGAGCCGCAGACTAGGCGCGGCTCCCGGAAGGCGAACTACTTGCTCGCGTCGAGGCTGGGCGCATACCCAAAGGCCTGCACGGGCTTCGCCGCTGTCTCGACCCAGACGCTCTTCACCTGGGTGTATTCGTGCAAGGACTCGATGCCAGAAGAGCGACCGTAGCCGCTGGCGTCATAGCCGCCAAACGGGGACGCAACGTTGATGACCTTGTACATGTTGACCCAGAAGGTGCCCGCCTTCACCTGTGCGGCTACACGATAGGCCCGCCCGATGTCGGAGGTCCACACAGCGCCGGCCAGGCCGAAGTCGCTGTCGTTGGCGATTGCGATGGCGTCCTCTTCGGTGTCGAATGGAATGGCCACCACAACGGGGCCAAAGATTTCGGTTTGCGCCACCGACATCTTGTTGTGGACGTTCTTGAGGATGGTGGGCCGCACCCAGTATCCGTTGTCAGTGGGCTCGCCGTTGGAGCCCTCTACAACTTCGGCCCCCTCCTTTACGCCGGCGCGAATCATTCCCAGCACGTGCTCGTACTGCTTCGAGTTCTGGATGGGACCCACCTCGGTTTCGGCGGCGGTCGGCTCGCCGACGCGGATTTGCTTGGCGCCATCGGCGACCATCTTGACGAACTTGTCATAGATGCTGCGCTGGACGAGTAGGCGAGAGCCGGCTACGCAGCTCTGGCCGGCGTTGCCGAAGATGGCGGCCTGCGCGCCGATCGCGGCACGCTCGAGGTTGGCGTCCTCGAACACGATGTTGGCGGACTTCCCGCCCAGCTCGAGCACGCAGGGGATGCCGCGTTGCGCGGAAGCCGCTGCGATCTTGCCGCCCGTCGCTGGGGAACCGACGAACACGACCTTCTTGACCGCGCGATGCATCAAGGCTTGCTGTCCGGTGGTGTGACCGTAGCCGACCAGCACGTTGAGAACGCCCTTCGGGATGCCGGCCGTCTCAATGAGGGAGGCGACCGCCAGCGAGCTGAGCGGGGTGAGCTCTGACGGCTTGAGAAGCACCGAGTTGCCCATGCAGATGGCCGGCGTGACATTCCAGCCGCACGTATTCAAAGGCGCGTTCCAGGGCGTGATTTCCAGGAGAACGCCGCAGGGCTCCCGGCGGGTGAAGTTCAGATGGCCGCTCGGAACCGGGATGACATTGCCGTAGACCTTGTCGGTCCACCCAGCGTAGTACTCGAACATCTCGGCCACGCGCAGCGCCTCACCGCGACAGTCGCGAATGGGCTTGCCGGCAGAAATCGACTCGAGCAGCGCGAGCGCCTCGAGGTTTTCACGAAGGATGCGCCCTGCGTTGTGCATGAGGCGGCCGCGCTCGGCATGGCTGAGCGCCGCCCAGGCCTTCTGCCCTTGAATTGCCGCTTCAGCAGCCTGGGCGACGACCTTTTCCCCTGCGTCCTTGTACGTCAGGAATTCCTTGCCGGTCGCCGGGTTGATGAGGCTGATGTCGGCGCCATCGCCCAGCAGAATCTCTCCGCCAACGTAGGAGCCGATCTTCCCGTCGGGGAAGAAGGGTGCGTATGCGGCTAGAAGCTGTTCCGTTGCGTTGCTGTTCATGTTGTCTCTTCCTTGTTTCAGGCAGCAGCCTTGGACTCACGGGTACCCAGCTCGACGATTCGGTTGAAGTCTTCGGCGTCGCCAATGGTTTGGCTGCTCTCTGCCCAGAGCTCGGCGACTCGCTTGGTGAGTGGCAGGTCCAGGCCGACGGCCGAGGTGAGTTCTTGCGAGAGGCGCACGTCCTTGCGCATGAGCTTCATCGTGAAGCCCGAGTCGAACTTGCCGTTCATGACCCACGTCGGGAAGCTGTGCTCGGTGACGAAGCTGCGCCCGGAGCCGGCATTGATGCCTTGCAGAAGACGCTCGACTGGCACGCCTGCCGCCGCGGCCATGCGGGTCACTTCACCAGCGACGAGGAGGTGCGAGGCGGTGAAGAGGTTGTTGGCAATCTTGGCGACATGGCCCGCGCCGACGCCGCCAATATGAACGCGCTTGGCGCTCATCGCCTTGAGGACAGGCTCTGCTTCCGCAAAGTCTTCGTCGGATGCGCCGATGACCATCGCCATGGTGCCGGTGATGGCACCCTTCGGGCCGCCGCTGACCGGCGCGTCCATCATCCGCATGCCGACAGCATGCAGTTGCTTGGCGAGAGCGCGCGTTGTGTCAGGGTGGGAGGTCGAGGTATCGACCACGATGACGCCTTTCTTCGCGTTCTCGATGATGCCGCCCTTGCCTGCGACCACTTCAGAAACGATGGCCGCGGTGGGCAGGGAAAGGACGACCAGTTCGACCTTTGCCATGACTTCAGCGACGGTATCGACCACCGTGACGCCTTCCGCTGCAAGCGACGCGCGGGTCTCGCTCGATGCATCCGTTCCCACGACTTCGTAGCCGCCACGCTGAAGGGAGAGCGCCATTCCGCGCCCCATGTTGCCCAGTCCAATCACGCCAATGGTCTTCATAAAGATGTCTTCCAAATTTGGTTGTGTGGGCGTCATGTGGCGCCCCGGAGCGGATGTTCCGTCGGCCGAGCGTGTACAACAATGTCAACATCAGTAGAATTTCGTTGACTACAGAGCAACACTCGGAGCGACGAAATGCCGGCACTGGGCAGCGGATTCATCGATGACAGGCGGGTTCGCTACCTCTACGAGGCGTCCACTTCCGGATCTGTCCGGGCGGCGGCTGACAAGCTGGACATGAATCCCTCCGTGGTCAGCAGGCAGATCTCGCAGCTCGAAGACGACCTTGCGGTTCCGCTCCTTGAGCGCATGGGGCGCGGTGTCCGCCCGACAGAGGCCGGCCAGATGCTTTGCGAGTACTACCGTCAGCATCGTGCGCACCAGGACGACCTCATCGTGAAGCTCCAGGAACTGCGCGGACTGGCCCGGGGCCACATCGACATCGTGCTCGGCGAAGGCTTCGTGAGCGACCTCATGGATGAGCCCCTCCAGGCATTCTGGCGGCGCTATCCGATGCTGACGGTGAGCCTGAGTCTCGCGGGCACGAATGACGTGCTTCGACGTGTTGCCGAGGATGACGCGCAGATCGGACTCGTCTACAACCCTCCCGTAAGTGCCGGTATCCGCTCGAGGGCGGCCATTCGTCAGCCCATGTGCGCCATCGTGGCTCCGGGCCATGCATTGACGAAGATGGAAAGGCAACCACTCCTCAAGCACATCGCGGAGCACCCCGTGGCCCTCATGCATGGCTCGTATGGGACCCGGCAGATCGTGGTCCTGGCGGAACAGATGGAGAAGGTTCACCTCGCACCGAAGCTGACGACGGACTCGATTTCCATCGTCAAGCATTTCTGCAAGGCAAAGTTAGGTGTGGGGTTGCTGCCAGCGTTCTCGGTGTCCCAGGAAGTTCAGGCGGGGGAACTCATCGCCATTCCCATCGACAACGCCATACTTTCCCGGGCCGAGGCGCACATCGTAACGCGCCTGGGGCGCAGCCTTTCTGCCGCAGCAAACCAGCTTCTGATCCAGCTGACAACCACCATGACGGCCTTCCGCAAGGACGACAAGCCAGCGTCCAAGTCGAAGCGATAGAACGCGGACAACTAGTCGCGATTCGTCTGAACCCCTTTGGAGCTCAGAAGCCTTTCGACGAACAACTGGACCGCAGGGTTTTTACGGTCTCCGCGACGGTAGGCCAATGAGATTCGGCGGCTCACTTCGGGCCGCAGCTTGACCGCTACCGTGCCGGGAATCGGGTGTGCCAACCGCAGGCCCGGGATCACGGAGATGGAGCATCCACCTTGGACCATTGCCCCGATGATTTCAAATCCTCGGCATTCGGCGTTGACGCGGGGTTCGTAGCCGGCCCTGCGGCACAGATTGGCGACGAACTCCGCGTAGAAACTGGACGCTGAGTCCAGAGCCCACTTCTCATCCTTGAGCTCGGCAACCGAGACCGTTGACTTGCCGGACAGGCGGTGGCCCCTTGGTAGGAGCGCGTACAGCATGTCGTTGACAACATGAACCTGTTCAACGGATCTTTCCTTGTGATTGAGCTGGATGGTGAGGTCGTCGACGAAGGCGATGTCTGCCCCCCAGGAGCCAAGCGCCGCCAGTCCATCGGCGGGCTCCATCTCCTCAAGCAGGACGTCGAGGTAGGGATAGTCCGCGGACAGCGACTCGATAACCGAGGGGAGAAGGGCGGCGGCGACCGTCGGGAACGTCGCCACGCGCAGCTTGCCCGCCACCTGCTTCTTGAGCAAAGCCAGGTCGGATTTCGCCTCGTCAAGCACGGTCAGCATCCGCTCGGTGTGCTCGACCAGCACTTCCCCGGCGACGGTCAGACGGACCCCTCGACCCTGCCGCTCGGTCAGGGCCAGGCCGACCTCTTCCTCGAGCTGAGCGAGCTGCTGAGAGACCGCCGAGGGGGTCAGATGGAGCGCCTGCGCCACTGCGGCCATCGTTTGGCGGCTGGACAGCTCTCGAAGAGCGCGTAGTCGAGCCAGGTCCATGGGCAACTCCTATTCGTCAATCTGCCTAATGTATATCTTAAAAATTGATCAGTAGACCTGAATCAAACGCGTTCCTACGATGCGCCTGTCTTTTCAACCTGTGCAAGAGGAACCCATGAAGTCACTAGTCAAAGCCGGCTGCCTTGCGGCCATCGCACAAGCATGCTTGGCCTTTGCGCCGGCGCACGCGGCCACGTCACTGCTCGACACCGTTAAGCAGCGGGGTGTCCTCAACTGCGGCACGGACAACGCCGCGCCCGGCTTCGGCTACCTGAACACGAAGACGGGGGAGATGGAGGGGCTCGACGTTGATCTGTGCCGCGCCGTCGCGGCCGCGGTCCTGGGCGATGCCAAGAAGGTCAAGTTCGTGACCGTCACGGACAAGAGCCGCTTCAACGCTGTGCAGACGAACCAGGTCGATGTCGTGTTCGCTCATACGACGGTCAAGCCTGCACGCGAGTCGGCCATCACCGTCGACTTCCTTCCCATCTATTTCTACGACGGGAACGCGGTCATGGTGAAGGGCAACAAGTTCAAGAGCGTGAAGGAGCTCAAGGGCGGCACGATCTGCACCACGCAAGGGTCGGCCACCGAGCAGACGCTCTCGGGGTACTTCAAGGCCCAAGGTTGGGGCAACACGACCAAGGTTCTGACGTTCGAGAACCTCGAAAAGCTGTTCGCGGCCATGGATTCCGGACGCTGCATCGGCATGAGCACCGACCGTTCTGCTCTCACCTCATGGCGCGCAAACGCCCCCAAGCCTGACGATTACTACATCCTGCCCGAGTCGCTGGACAAGTCGCCGTTTGCCGGCTTCGTCGTGGCGAACGACTCGCGTTGGCGCAATGCGCTCCGGTGGGTCACGTACGCGCTCTTCCAGGCCGAGGAAAGCAAGATCGGCTCGGCGGACGTCGCGAAGGCAGCTGCGTCCGAGGACCCGTTCGTTCGCAAGTTCCTCGGTGTGGACGGCAGCTTTGGACCCGACTTCGGGCTGCCGGCGGACTTCGTTTCGAAGGCCATCACCCAGGTCGGCAACTTCGGCGAAATCTACGAGCGCAACCTGGGGCCAAAGACCCCGAATCGAGTGGACCGCAAGGGCACCCTGAACGCGCCCTGGACCGAAGGCGGAGCCCTGTATTCGCCCCCGTGGATCTGACGTCGAGCTAGATACGTGCGCGGACTGCGTCCGCGCGACCAACCGAAGAGCCCCATGGACCAAATCGCAATGCCGCCTATCTCCACGGTCGAGCCGCCAGGCCCACCGCAGTTCAATGTGCGTCGGCTCACCTCATGGCTGAGGCAGGTCGCCGTTGTCGCAGCAGCTCTCGCCGTCCTGGCCTGGCTGGCCATCAGCATCAGAGCCGGGCTGGCGCGAAACGGGATCTCCTTCAACATGGGATTCCTCTTCGGCGCGGCGAACTTCGACATCGCCGAAGGCTGGGTCGTGACGCGCGACGGGATACGGGAGTTCGTTGCCAGCGACACGAACGCCGAGGCGCTTCTGGCCGGTTTCATTAACACGGTCAAGACCTCTCTGGTCTCGATCGCGCTTGCAACCGCGCTCGGCGTCATTCTCGGGGTGGCGCGTATCTCGCGAAACTGGCTCGTGCGACAGCTCAGCTTCGGCTTGGTCGAACTGGTTCGCAACACGCCGCTGCTGATCCAACTGGTGTTCTGGTACTTTGCCGTCATCCTGAAGATGCCTGCGCTGACCGAAGCGTCCCACTGGTTCGGGCTCTTCATCTTCAGCCAGCAGGGAATCTACATTCCTGGGCTCCAAGCGACCGGAGCCGGCTCGATCTGGTCGGTCTGGTGCCTGTTGCTGTGCGTGCTGATGGTCATCAGGGCAGCTTCCGCGAGCAGCGCACGCCATCGTCTCTTCTTGGCGATACCTGCTGTCGCACTGCTTGCGGCGACCTTTGCGCTCGGGTTCCCCTTCAAGCTGGAGTCTCCCGAAGCCTCAGGGGCCGGCGTCACGGGCGGCGTGGCGATGAGCCCTGAGTTCGCTGCGCTCCTGCTCGCGCTGAGCATCTACACCGCTGCGTTCATCGCCGAAATCGTCAGAGGCGCCATCCTGGCGTTGCCGCGCGGCCAGTGGGAGGCCGCCTCAGCGCTTGGCATGCCGCGCGGGCGCGTCCTGGCCGACGTCGTCCTGCCCCAGGTCTATCGGGTGGTGCTTCCGGCCTTCGCGAATCAGTACATCAGTCTCGCGAAGACGACCTCGCTGGGAATTGCGGTGGGTTTCCCGGACCTCTTCAACGTCTACGGAACAGTGGCGAACCAGTCAGGCCGAAACCTCGAAGGGGTCATCGTGGTGATGTTGGCCTATCTGGCGCTGAGCTGGGCCATCAGCGGTGCCGTCAATGTTCTCAACGCCCGTCTGCTTCGCAAGGGAGGTGCCAAATGACTGCCAACGCATCCGTGGTCAGGTGGGCGCGCCGAAACCTCTTCGCAGGACCCACGGACTCCGTGTTCACCGTCCTGCTGCTGCCAGCCTGCGTGTGGGCCGCCTACTCGCTGATGCACTGGGCACTCGCTACAGCAGACTGGACCGCCGTCACCTCGAACATCAAGGTGATGATGGTCGGAACCTTTCCCGTAGAAATGCTGGGTCGTGCATGGGGTTGGGTCATGAGCCTGAGCTTTCTCGCCGGTGCGACCATGGGCACCGTTGTGACCGCTCGGAAGCGCCTCATGGTTGCATGCGCAGTGACGCTCGCCGTCTGTGCGGTCTTCGCGGCCCAGATGAACGGCACCACACCAGTAAACATCGTGGCATGCGCTGCGCTGGCTGTTGGGGGGCTGTGGCTTACGTCGCGCGTTCCCGCGCTGCGGAAGTGGCTCGGCCTAGTGTGGTTCATCGAATTGATGACGACAGGTGTTCTGCTCCTGCCTGCAGGCTTCGACAAGCTGGGCGGCCTGATGCTTGGAGTCCTCATGACGCTTCTTGCGTCTGCACTGAGCATCCCACTGGGCTTCCTCCTCGCATTCGGTCGACGCAGCAAAATGGCTGGACTACGGGTGATATGCGTCGGATACATCGAGGTGATGCGCTCGCTGCCCCTCATCCTCATCGTGTACTGGATTTGGATTGTCACCCCGTTGGTCGCTCCGAGCTTCTCAGTCCCCGATGCACTGCGCGGTCTGCTCGGCTTCTCGCTGTTCTTTGCCGCATACGTTGCGGAGTACGTCCGAAGCGGCTTCCAGGCAGTGCCGAAGGGGCAGACCGAAGCTGCAGCATCTCTCGGAATGACACAGGGGCAAATCAACCGGGACATCGTTCTTCCACAGGCCCTCCGCGTAGTGACGCCGGCCCTCGTGGGTAACGTCTTGGATATCTTCAACAACGTCCCACTGCTTTTCATCATCGGGTTGACCGAATTCCTCCGAGCCGGGCAGATGGTTCTTGCCAACCCGCAGTCAGCCAGCAAGACGTACGAAATCTACGCCTTCATGTTCATTGTCTACCTCGGTGCCGCGTCCCTCATCACCTATGGCGCGCGCCGGCTTGAAGCACGGATGGCCACAGGCCATCGCTAGTCAACGATTGGGTCCACTGCCATGAACAGCATTGTCACTATCCAAGGTGTCGAAAAGTCCTTCGGCCCCGTTCAGGTTCTCAAGAGCGTCGACCTCTCCGTCACTCGAGGTGAGGTGGTCGTGATCATCGGGGCCAGCGGCTCCGGAAAGTCAACGCTCATTCGCTGCGTAAACGGACTGGAGGCATTCCAGAAAGGGCGAATCGTTGTTGACGGCCGCGAACTGCCATGCGAAGAGGACCGCGAACTGGGCGACGAGCGAATGCTAGGCGAGGTGCGAAAGGGCGTCGGCATGGTCTTCCAGCAGTTCAACCTGTTTCCTCACAAGACGGTTCTGGAAAACATCACCCTGGCCCCGATGCGAGTTCGTCGGAAAAGTCAGTCCGATGCTGAGGTATTCGGCATGAAGCTCCTGGAGCGAGTGGGCCTCAAGGACCATGCTGCCAAGTATCCGGGTCAGTTGTCAGGTGGGCAGCAACAACGCGTGGCTATCGCTCGAGCGCTCGCCATGGAGCCCCACGTAATGCTGTTCGACGAACCGACCTCGGCTCTTGACCCTGAGATGGTAGGGGAGGTTCTCGACGTCATGCGCGAGCTGGCGGCCGACGGCATGACCATGATGATTGTCACGCACGAGATGGGCTTTGCGAGAGAGGTCGCCAACCGGGTCGTGTTCATCGAGCGTGGTCGCGTACTCGAAGAGGGAACTCCGGGCCAAATCTTCGACAGCCCGCGCGAAGAGCGAACTCGTGCCTTCCTTTCCCGTGTGCTCAAGCACTAAGCACCTCAAGAATCACTACTCAAGATGACTGTCACACAGAATCAGCAACGCGACCCAGAGATGCAAGCAACTCTGTGGCGCACTCTCACCGACCAGGCGGAGACGCTCGCAACCACGTCGCCGGCGCTTGGCCCGTACATCCGAAGTTCTGTGCTCCAGCGAGAAGGCTTCGCCGATTGTTTGGCGCATGTGCTTGGCAGTGCACTGGTGCACGCTGCTCCTCCGGAAGTGGACTTGGCACCTGAGCTTTTGAAGCTCTACGCGCACAACCCGGGCGTAGTGGATGCGGCAGCAGAGGATCTGGTTAAGCTCGACGCCGTCAATCCCGCCTGCCCAGACCTCCTCACCGGTTTGCTGAGCTTCCGCGGCTTCCAGGCGCTCCAGGTGTACCGCCTTGCCCACGCCATGTGGCAGTCTGGGGAGAAGCAGTTCGGCGCCCTCGTTCAGAACTGGGGCGCGTTGAAGTATGCGATTGATATCCACCCAGGCGCCCGCATTGGGCGACGCGTGTTCATCGACCATGGCATTGGCTTGGTCGTTGGCGAGACGTCGGTGATTGAAGATGACGTCAACATATGGCACGGGGTCACGCTAGGTAGCACATTGACGGAAAGCGGAGACCGTCATCCGAAGATTCGTCGAGGCGCCACGATTTGCGCTGGTGCGACCATCCTCGGGAACATCGAGGTTGGTGAATTTGCGCTTGTCGCCGCAGACACCGTCGTTCTGAAGAACGTCCCAGCACGAACCGTGGTCGTGGGTGTGCCAGGAAGGCTGGCGGGCCCGGTGCCTGGCCGGCTCGACGCGATCGATGAAGCCGTGAAGCGACTAGCTACCACCGCATAGGAACTCTACTCATGCCCAATCAAACCTTTGGTATCGACCATCCCGTGGTCACGGTTCGCGACTTCGACAAGACGCGCGAGCAATTCAAGAAGCTGGGCTTTGCACCCAACCCTGTCGGGTATCACCCGTGGGGTACCGTGATGTCGCTGCTCATGTTCCGCGACAACTTCATCGAAATCATTGCCGTGCACGATGCCTCGAAGTTTGGAACGAACTCGGTAAACGGCTTTTGCTACGGGCGAAACGTTGGGCAGTTCACAGACCGTGTGGAAGGGCTGGGCTTGGTGGCTCTTCATAGCAAGGATGCGCGAACTGACCACGCGGCGCTGACCTCACGAGGCCTGAAGAGCCAGGGGTTGATTGACTTTCGGCGCGACATGAAGAAGCCCGACGGGTCGCCCGATGTCGCCATCGTCTCTCTCGGGCTGTTCCTCAATGAGGAGCAACGTGACGTTTCCAACTTCATTTGCCACCAGCATCGGCCTGAGCTCATCTGGGTGAAGGAGTGGATGAAGCATCCCAATGGCGTCAACGCAGTCGTCGCCGTTACCTACATTGCCAAGGAGCCGATGGACCTCGCGGCGCGCTACCGCGCCTTCTACGGCGATGCGGGCGTGAAGACTCTGGATGGGACGGTCGAAGCAGACAGTGGCTTTGGCGTCATCCGGATTCTGACCCCCCACGCGGTGGCGGAACGGTTAGGCCCGATACCCTTGCCGGATTGGAAGGGTGACACGAGTCCTCACGGCATCGCATTGAGCGTCTCGACTCCGGACTTCGACAAGCTGCCTGGAATTTGGGACCGAAGCGGCATCCAGTATCGCAGGAGCCCCGTTGGAACTTACCTGATTTCACCCGAACAATGCGGGAACGTCATCATGGAGTTCGTTCGTGCAAAGTGACGACGGGGTCGTGTTCAAGCGCCTTGCCACGCCGTAGAGAGAGGGCCTGTTGGACTTGGGATTGTTTGGTCCGTTGCTCCGCAAGCAACGGAGCAGTACTTCCTGTCACCTTGCTGCATTGAGTCGGCATTGGCAACATTGCCGGATAGTAACTTCGAGGAAGCCTGGCTGTGTCTCTAAGCGTATTCGACATCTTCAAGATTGGCATCGGACCTTCCAGTTCCCATACGGTTGGCCCGATGCGAGCGGCTCGCATGTTTGCTGAAAAACTTGCGACCGGGGGACTGCTAGCTAAAACCAGGCGGATTCGTAGCGAACTGTACGGTTCCCTGGGCGCAACGGGCAAGGGGCATGGTTCGGACAAGGCGACCATTCTGGGGTTGTGCGGTCACGACCCTGAATCGATCGACGTCGACGCGGTCCAAAAAATCCTCGATCAGGTCCGGTCGAGCAATTCAATATTGGTCGCAGGAAGCCACCGCATCGACTTTCACGAAAAGTCCGACATCTGCTTCTTCGCCAGCAAGAATCTGCCCCTTCATGTGAATGGCCTTCGGTTCATTGCACTCGACGACAAGGAAGTCGAACTTGATGTCCAGATCTACTATTCGATTGGCGGTGGCTTCGTCATCGACGAGTGTGGGGTCCGCGACGCCACCGCTGAAGACAAATCAGCTCCCATTCCTTTCAGCACCGGCGAGGATTTGCTTGAGGCCACCAAACGGCTCGACTGCAGCATCGCGGATGTGATGCGAGGCAATGAACGCAGTCTTAGACCATACGAAGAGACCGCGGCTGGACTACTCAAGATTTGGGGCGTGATGCAGTCGTGCATCGAGCGTGGCTGCAAGACCGATGGGGTGCTGCCAGGCGGCTTCAAGGTTCGCCGCCGCGCACCTGAACTGAATCGAACTCTCAGAGGGACATCCGACAGTGATCCGTTCGTGCTCATGGACTGGGTGAATCTGTTCGCACTGGCCGTCAACGAAGAAAATGCAGCGGGCGGCCGGGTCGTGACTGCTCCAACGAATGGCGCCGCGGGTATTGTTCCCGCTGTGTTGAGCTATCACATGCGCTTCAATCCATCTGCAACAGACAAGTCTGTGGAGGACTTTCTGTTGACCGCGGGAGCGATAGCCATTCTGTACAAGAAGAACGCCTCCATATCGGGGGCAGAGGTGGGTTGCCAGGGCGAAGTCGGAGTTGCCTGCTCGATGGCTGCCGGTGCTCTCTGCGCCGTCATGGGCGGCACACCTGAGCAGGTTGAGAATGCTGCGGAAATCGGCATGGAGCACCATCTCGGGCTCACCTGCGACCCGGTTGGAGGGCTCGTGCAGATTCCTTGCATCGAGCGAAACGCGCTGGCCTCCGTAAAGGCCATAAATGCTGCCCGCATGGCCTTGCGCGGTGATGGCTCACACCACGTCAGCCTCGACAAGGTCATCAAGACGATGCGCGAGACCGGGGCGGACATGATGACGAAGTACAAGGAGACTGCTCGGGGTGGTCTTGCTGTGAATATCGTTGCCTGCTAGGTTTCCTGTGATTCAACCCGCCGGCCTGTTGACCATCCAGGGTGCTGCCGCTGTGATACGCGGCGGCGGTGTAGTCGCCTATCCAACCGAGGGAGTCTTTGGACTTGGGTGTGACCCGATGAATGCGGCCGCCGTTCGACGCGTCGCGGACGTCAAGCAGCGCTCGGACGCGCAAGGATTCGTCCTGATATCGAGCTCACTCGGGCAACTCGAACGGTGGGTGGACTTGGGTTTGCTCAGCGAGGTTGCGCGAAAGGCGATTCTCGAGTCGTGGCCTGGCCCGATCACCTGGGTTGTGCCCGCCAAGCGAGGAGCTAAGCTACCCGCCTCAGGCGGGAGAACGGGAATTGCCGTTCGTGTCACAGCACATCGCGTCGCGTCTCGATTGTGCGAGGCAGTGGGCGGACCCATTGTGTCGACGAGTGCGAATCCCCACGGAGCTCCGCCGGCGCGCAGTTTGACGGACGTACTCGCGTACTTTCCGTCGGGCCTATTGGATGGGGTGGTCAACGGCAAGGTTGGCATCAATGCGGGGCCTTGCCAAATTCGAGATGCACTCACCCTCGCAGTCCTAAGATGGTAGGAAGAGCCTGAGTCATACGGACTGTGTGGCGTCCGCGATCGCCGCTACGAGAAGACGACGAATCAAGCCGAGGCGGCGCGGCCAGTTCGTCAACTCTCGGTTTAGGCGAGGAATTCCCGCAGTTCCCGGTCCCACAACTGCCAGTCCAGTCCGCTCGCAAGATGACCATACCGGCTTGGAATCTTGACGAACCTCACATTCACGTCTGCTGCTTTCAACTGATGCACCAATTCTGGCCCCCGGGACGCGGGGAAGATGCGGTCGTTGTCGCATAACGCGAGAAGCACCCTTGCTTTGATGCGGCTCAATTGATCAGAAACTCCGTAGTCGCCGATAGCCTGCCCGAGACTGACCAGCGACCACGGGTGGAATCCTTCGGCCCATTGGTGGGCGAGTTCATTTAGGCGCGCATCTACGTCTTCGTCTGAAAGACCTTGGTCGCGCAGCGCCTCATCCATGCAGTATTCGCGGAGTGTGTGAAGCCGCAATTGAACCAGCCACGGAACAATCGCGCCTTTCCCTGGGCGACCGCCGTCCCAGCCAGGCTCGGCACGAATCTTCTCAGCAAACGCACCACGTTCAGTCGTGCCCTGTCGAGCAGGACTCTCAAAGCCAGAAACCGCCACCACCAGCCGGTCGGTCCAGTCGGGATACTGTACCCCCCACTGAAAAGCCTGGATGCCCCCCATGGACGGCCCCGCTATCGCATAGAGGCTCGTCACTCCCATTGACTCCAAGAACACCCGCTGCAGGCGAACCGTGTCCGTGATCGTGACGCGCGGGAAGGAGTCGCCGTATGCCGCGCCGGTCGTCGGATCGATGCTGGCGGGGCCGGACGAGCCATAGCATGAACCAAGTGCATTTGTAGACACGACGAAAAAGCGATCGGTATCGATGGCTCGACCTGGACCGACCAGTTCCGACCATGAACCCTCGGCGGCCAGACTGCCTGGCATCACAAAATGGTGCCCAGTCGTATAGCCGTGCGTCACGAGCACCACATTGCTGCCGTCCGCGGCAAGTTCGCCCGTGTGGATGTAGGCGAGCTCCGCCTCCGGCAACTTCCCGCCCTTGCTCAAGACCAGGTCAGTGGTGCGAAAGGTTCCGGCGATCCACTTAGTCATTCGAAATTCCCAGCTTGCTGATCCAAGGCTTCCAGAAGGCTATGTCTTCTTGCAGGACGCGTTCATATTCAGCCGCATCAATGAAACGCGGCGTGAACAACGCGTTTCGCAGCGACTGTTGGAACTCCGGTGTTTCCAGACAGGACTTGGTCCATCCTTCTACCGCAGAAACGACTTCCTTGGGGCTGCCTGCTCTGGTAGCTATGCCAAGCCATCCGTAGCGCACGAAGGATTCATCGCCAAGAACCTCGACAACGGTCGGAGTATTGGGAAACTGAGGCAATCTCTGCTTCGTGAACACCATGATCGGCACCAATTTGCCCGACTCGACAAACTGAGTGACCGAACCGGCGACAAATATCATGGCTGGAATCTGACCGCCCACTAGCGCCGTGATTCCATTGGGCTCGGAAGATTGCGGTACGAGCGTCGCTTTGATTCCAAGCTTCTCGGCGAGCGCAGCGCTCATGAGGTGAGCTGGAGCTGCGATGGCGGGTATCCCGAGGTCAATACCGGAGGCGCTGGCCTTGGCGAAGGCCTGCAGATCTTTGACGCTGCGGATGCCCGATTGCGTGCTAGCCACCATCACAAATGGCGTGGTTCCGAAAATGGCCGCACCCGTAAAGTCCTTCTGCGAGTCGTACGGCTGCTTCTTGAATATGAATGGGGTGATCGACATCTGCGACATGCCTGCGATGAACAGGCTGTACCCATCGTTGGGCTGCTGCTTCATAACGCTCGCAGCGATGACGCCATTGGCACCTGGCCGGTTCTGCAGCACAAAGGGCTGGCCGGCAAGTGTTTGCTTTGACGCGCACTCCATCCAGGCCCGCGTTGCCACATCAGTACTTCCCCCGATCGGCAAAGGGCTGATCAGTTGCACAGGCTTTGAAGGGTATTTTTCGGCAACGGCCGAGGCTGAGAACGCGAGTGTTAAGCAGGCAACTGCGGCGGATGCAATCACCTGCGCCATGCTTAGACGGGTCATGTATTGTCTCCGGATGCCCTTGAAGGCTGATGTTGATGTATCCCAGAGGCTATCCAGATCGTCCGCCTGGCGCCAATACCGAATTCCGAAGGCAGCATAGCCGCGAGCTATCGCGCTCGCGCGCGGGTGTACGATGCCGCTTCGCGTGGTATGCAGGAAAGCCGGCCAAATGGAACTCAGACAACTTCGCTACTTCGTGAAGATCGCCGACATGGGGAGCATGTCCCGCGCGGCGCTCGCTCTGCATATCTCCCAGCCGTCGCTGAGCCAGCAGATCTCCCAGCTCGAAGATGAGATGGGTAAGCCGCTGCTGATTCGGTTGCCAACCGGTGTGCGAATGACCGTGGAGGGCGAGGTTTTCTATCGTCAGGCCTTGCAGATCCTCCGCCAGGTCGACGAAGTTCGCGCCGCCGTGACGGCTGCCAATGAACACCTCACGGGCCGAGTCACCATCGCGATGGCGCACACTCAAACTGCGCAGTACGCGCTCCCGCTGATACTTGAGGCGCGCAAGACGTACCCGCAGATCGATTTGGAAGTTTTTGACAACACCAGTAGCGACTTACTGCATGGCGTAGCCAGCGGCCGCCGGGACCTTGGCCTGCTCATCAATGAGGATGATGCGGCCCTTCTCGACTCCGAGCCTGTCCTTGAGGAAGAGATCCTTCTCATATCGCATCCCAGCCAAGTCCCGGCATCCTCGCCGGTCCTGCGCTCTGAGCTCGCGACCTTGACACTCGCCGTTCCTGCGCCGGAGCAGGTCTCGCGTGCACAGATCGAAGCGATTGGGGGAGTGCCCGCAGAAGGTGGTCTGAAGCTTGAAATTCCAAAGAATTGGATCGTGGCCAACTCCGCGGCCATCGTCCGGCAGGCGGTGTTACGCGGTGTCGCACACGCTTTTCAACCTTGGGGTGCCGTACGCGACGAGCTGACGCAGGGCCTCATCTGCGCGACGCCTATCTTGCCGCGCTTTGTGCGAACTGTGTACCTGAGTTCCGCTCGCGGCGCCAATGCATCCGAAGCGACGCGCGCGATTCGTCAATTGCTCATGGCTGTCGTTCAGGAACAGATTGACAAGGGTTTTTCGAGAGCCCGCTACCTCAGTCGTCCCTGCACTCCACCTGGCACTTGACGATGACTCGCTTCCCGTGCTCAGAGTGGCCCGCGGCAGCACCAGCGTCGGCGGCGATCGTATTCGGCTGCCGGAAGTAAAAAATTGATGATCAAAGCTTGACGACAGTCTCAGCTGTCGACCAAGGGTTAGCCCGGGCGGTGCGCGCTAAGTCGTTGTCACGCAACAGATCGAGGAGATCACATCGCCTGGCATTGCTGTTGCGATGTAGTTGGCAGATCCCTCAGTTCACTTCTGCAACGCATATGGCTCATTTCGGCCTGGGCGGTGCATCGTACTTGTGAGGTCGTTCGGCCGCGCGGAGAGACTCACCAGCGCTGCCGGAAGATGTGGCTCGTCGCCGTGCAACGAAGTTCTCCGGATTCAGATCAGATGGAAATCAAGCAACTACGCTACTTTGTCAAGATCGCTGATCTGCGAAGCATTTCCAAGGCGTCGAAGGCGCTCTATATTGCGCAGCCGTCGTTGAGTCAGCAAGTTGCGAACCTGGAATATGAATTGGGTCATCCGCTCCTGACGCGGTTGCCAACCGGAGTGCTTCTTACCGAGCACGGTCGGATCCTCTACGAGCACGCCCAACGCGTCTTGCGTCAGGTCGAGGACATTCCTACGGCACTAAGGACGTGCTCGGGAGGCCTGGTCGGAACCGTGGTCCTCGGATTGCCGCAGAGCAGTGCGGCTGGGTATGCGCTTCCTCTAATCGAAGAAGCCCAGCGACGATTTCCCGAAGTTACGCTGGAGATATTCGATGAGGTAGCCGGGTACATCCCCGGAGAGATAGACTGCGGGCGATTCGATTTCGGGATCGTGACAAATGACGAGGACGCCGGCATGCTCGAGTCTGCTCCCCTTGTAGACGAGGAGCTGTTTCTCGTTTCCCGACCGGATATGGCACCACTCACACCAACGATCACTGCTACGCAGTTGTCGAAGCTCAGGCTATTCTTGCCTAGCGTTGGCCAAGGATCCCGGGCTCTGGTGGATGCATTCTTGAAGCAGCAGGACACCGAACTTCCTCGTCTTCCAGTGCTCGTGAACTCTGTCAACACTATGCGACGGGCGATGCTCGCTGGCATCGCTCATTCCATTATGCCGTGGTCGGCATTGTCCGAAGAAGCCAGGTCGAATGTGTTTACTCTGACGCCGATGGAACCTTCGCTCGTGCGACGCATCTACATATCGAGGCCACGGAATTCTGCGCTGTCTAAAGCGGCTCAGGCGATATACCAACTGTTGATCGAAACCGCACGTGGCGAAGTGACAAGCGGTCGCTGGCGCGGCGTCGAATTGGTGTAATGCCGAGCCCTGTGTTCGACGAATCAGGTCCGGCGGCTTTGTCTCCTTGAGCGATCGAAATTAAGCATCATGGTGCGACGTAGGAGGAAGATAAGTAGGGCCACGCTCGCCAGACTCACCACCAAAGTGAAACCAAGGCTCGAATCCTCGTTCTTCGGGGCTGAAACCTTGACAGTGTGAGACTCACTTGAACCTGACCCTTCTCCGAAAGGGCTATAGATCGCTGATCCAGATCCAGCACTACTCTCGTCTATCACTGCAATTGGACTGTGGACCACCTCACTATCGATCGCGGAACTGCTGCCGATTTGGATAGACGTAATGCTGGCCCGTGGCTCCTCAGCCTGAGCGACCGACGCCGCGCAGAGGAAGATCAAGGGAATCCCGGCGATCACATTTGACGTCATGGGGTCTCCGTTTGGTTCTGACGCGATAAGCCTGTCTAGGCGGACGAAGTTCGGGAATTGACCCGGCCTGTCGGGCCGCTGCCACCGTCGATGTGACGGCATCGAACTCGGCAAACGACGACGCGGACTGAATACTCAGTCAACCTAGAGAGTCGGGCGGTTGTAGAGGCCGGCATGGGAGTTCGCTGGAACCTCCCTGTTCGGACGGCTACTGCGATTCGCAAGGAGCAGCGAAGAACTCGGCGAGCACCGTCGCCGGCGGTGCTTCTTGGACTGGCCGGTAGTTCAATCGGCATCCCGACTTCTCCAGGGCGGTCGAAATGGATGCCCAGTTCCTTGGGATCCATCCCGGCACGGTGAATGGGTTCTCCGGAAGGTCGTCGTAGATGCGTGCCCCGGTCAGCAGGCCACGAATCGAGTCGTAGTCGTACACTGCAAGTCCGGCGGTATCACGCTCAAAGGCGATGCTTCCCCAAGTTGCGAGGTTCTCCTCGATTGCACAGGTGCCCTGGTCACACGTCACTGTTGCCGGCCGGAGCGGAACCCCGCCAGGCTCGGCGCCAAGCACGGCGTAGAACTTCTTGAGTGCAGGTCCCGTCATAGGCACGGTGCTTCCGCCGAGGAAATGCCCTTCGGGTGTAAACAGCTGCCATGCGAACTGGTCCGATGCAGCAATTGCGTCGACGTACTTGCGCACGGCCGGCGCGATCCTGGAAACAACAGTCGGATCCGGCGGCAAGATGGCAGGCCTCAGGAAATTCGAGTTGCCTGGCGTTTGCGCGTAGGCGTAGTACACGCGCACAGCAGTGGCCGAGCCGCCCGCCTCATCTACAACGACCGCCAGCTTGAATGGCACTGTGTGCGAGTCCAGCACAAGATTCACCGTCATTTCATGGACGACGCGACCCGGCCCTCGGGTAGTCTTCACCGCACGAAGGGTTCCAGGTTGCACACCCAACCGCTGCAGCCACTGCGCCTCCTGGTCAACGAACCTCTTCCAAGCCAAGGGGCCACGCAGCGGGCCCGTACGAGGCGTGTCGATACGCGGTTCGTCCTTGAACACCGCCTGGAGCCCCTGCGCTTTGCCGCTCAGAATAGCCGGATACAAGTCGGTGGCCATCCGATCGGCGTCGGACGCCGCAGCCGCCAGAGAAAGAAGCGACAGCGAAGCCGTCACAATATTTGCCATCCGGCGCCGAGAGCGGTAGCCGCCGGGGCGATTCGAGTGTTCCTTGATAGTCATGGGATATGTCTCCTTGATGTACTCAGTTCAAACGCGAAGCCGTTGCGGCAACGGTGTGTGTGTCGCTCCTCTCCATTCCCCGGGACCCGCCGGCGCGGGGAACGCCGCTCAATCGGTAGCCCACCGGAAAGAGTTGGATTCCAAACCGCTGCTCGACTGCGCCCCAGAGGCCTTTCGGCGCGAACAGCGCGAAGGTGACAGCCACGACGCCAAGGCCGATGAGGTAATAGACGCCCGTCGCCCCGAACAACGTCTCGACAGCAAAGAAGAGCACGGCGCCAACGATCGGCCCCTCGTAGGTGCCGATGCCACCCACCAGGACCATGAATAGCATGTAGGCCGTCCATTGAACGCTGAAGTAGGTCTTCGGCTGGAAGGTGACGGCGGTGGCAAGCCAAAGGGCGCCAGCTGCGGCGCAACCGAATGCCGAGAGCACAAAAATCAGACGCTTCGCCTCTCGCACCCGGACCCCGATGGATGATGCAGCTTCCTCGCTGTCGCGGATCGCCTGCAAGGCGCTTCCTATCCGACTGCGCAGCAACGCGAACACACACCAAGCCAGCGCGACCATCGTGGCGAGCGCCATCCAGAAGCTGATCAGTCGACGTTGTTCACCGTCGTACTGCTGCAATGAGATCAAGGAAGTTCCGGTTTCGCCCTGCACCAGAGTGTCGAGGTTGACCAGCAAGTGCGTCAAAGCCGCAACCACCCACATTCCGATCGCGAACTCGCCGCCGCGCAAGCGAAGCATGAATCCCGAAATTGGTATCGCGAGCAATGCAACAAGCACTGCTCCCACCAGCAGTGCGGGATACGGCGCCATGCCCGCGTTGGCCAGACGCACCGCGGCATAGGCTCCAAGCCCGAAGAAAACCTGATGCCCTACTGACACCAAGCCCGCATAGCCGGCGAGCGCATTCCACATCAACGCCAGGATGCCGTAGATGAAAAGCGTGGTCAGCCGGTCGACCGAGCCGGGGCTCAGAAAGAAGGGCGCAAAGGCCAGGGCGATCTGAGCCGTGAGAACCAGGGCCAGGGAAATCTTGGCAAGCGGAGTCCAACGTTCGACCACTACGTCTCGAGAGCCCACCTGCTCTTGGCCAAGTGCTGATGACTGATTTGTCGAATTCATCATGTCGAAGACCTAACAATAAGATGCTTCAGGGGCCTTCCAGCGAGCACCAAGCGAACGAGAAGTACGACCAGAAAGAGGACGTGCCCTGCAATCAAGAAGCCTTGCGAATGCATGCCTGCACCAAGGCTCTGCGCCACGCCGAGCGCGATCCCACCAAAAAGGGTTCCCCAAAGGGAGCCACTACCACCGATCATGACGGCCTCGAAGGCAAAGATGAGCTGAGGAGCGCCCGCGTAAGGATCGACGGTTGCTCGCATGGCCAGGAAGGCGCCGGCGATACCGACAGTCATCATGGCGATCGCAGCGGCTGCGGCATTGACTGCCATTGAGTTCACACCGACCAGCTGCGCAGTCGCCGGGTCGTCTGCCACCGCACGAATTCGCCTGCCAAGCGCCGAGTGCGTCAGCATCAGGTGCAGCCCTCCGAGCAGCGCGATCGCAACGACCAACGTGATCAATGGCAGCATCCCCACGCTCAGCCCCGCGAGGTCGACCCCGTCATACGCCAGGTTGTCTAGGAACGGCGCCAACGAACGGGTGTCGGCGCCGAATGCGCTGAACAGCATGTTGTCGAACACGACCGCCAGCCCGAAAGTCGCGAGAATGGGCACCAGCTCCCCGGACCGTGCGCTACGGGCGAGGACCAGCCGGTAAAGGATCCATCCGATCGCGCCCATTACCGGAACGCAGAGCAGGAGGCCGACGAAAGGGTTCAGTCCCAGGCGATCTGCCAACCAATAGACGCCATACGCTCCCACGACGGCAAGGCTGCCATGAGCGAGGTTGATGATGCGCATCACGCCGAACATGAACGACAGGCCACAGGCTAGCAGTGCGTAGTAGCCCCCGAGGAGCACCCCTTGCAAGATCTGATTCACGACTGTCATACAGCCTCGCCGGATGCGGACACACGGTGTCCAAAGTAGTAGTCCATGACCTCTTCGCGCGTGAGCTCGTCAGTACGTCCAGAGGCGACTGCACGTCCTTCCAAGACACAAACGATCCGGTCCGCAACGTCAAAGGTGCGCTGGAGGTCCTGCTCAACGAGGATGAGCGGAGTTCCCGCCGTTGCAACGGTGGCGAGTGAGTCGTAGACGCCTTGCACCGCCAGAGGCGACAGGCCAAGGGACAGCTCGTCGAGCAACAGCACACGCGGGTTGGTCATAAGTGCGCGGCCGATGGCCACCGCTTGCTGTTGCCCGCCTGACAATGAGCCGGCCTGCGCCTTGAGCTTGGGCTTGAGTTGCGGAAGGGCTTCGACGACGCTCTCGAAATTCCAGCGCCCGCGGCGTCCGGCTGAAGTCGCAACTTTCAGGTTGTCCGCCACACTCATCGATCCGAACAACTTACGGCCCTCGGGAACCAACGCGATGCCCATCGAAGACCGTGCGTGCGCGGGAACAGCAGTGACGTCGATGCCGTCGAGGTAGACCCTTCCAGAAGATGCAGGATGGATGCCTGCGATTGTGCGAAGCAAGGTCGTCTTGCCCGCTCCGTTCGCCCCGACAAGAGCAAGTTTCTCGCCCTCGTCGAGCGACAGATCGATGCCTCGGACGGCCTTGAGCAGCCCGTGCTTCGCCTCCAGTGCCTGGACTTTCAGCAGCTTCATGCCCGTTGCCCTCCTAGGTATGCTTCAACGACCCGTGCATCGGAGAGCACCGCATCGGGCAACCCGTCCGCGATGATCGTGCCTGCGTCCATGCAGACGAGACGTTCCGTCACCTGGACCAAGAGGTGAACGATGTGCTCGATCCAGATGATCGTGATGTCGCGCGAGCGCAGCAGCCTGATAGTGCCAACCAGTTCAGCCGCCTCTCCGTCAGTAAGCCCGCCTCCTATCTCGTCGAGGAGCAAGAGCCGAGGGTTCGTAGCCAAGGCGCGAGTGAGTTCGAGGCGCTTGCGCTCCAGCAGGCCGAGCGTCTCAGCCCGCCGGTTCGCCACGGACAGCATGCCGCATACTGAAAGAGCGTCGAGGCTCCTGTCGTAAGCGTTCGAACGACTGAAGCCACCTCCATGCATAGCGGCCGTGAGCACGTTCTCGAAAACCGTCATGCCACCAAATGGCCGTGGCACTTGATGGCTTCGTGCCACACCCAGTCGGCAGCGGCGCGCTGCGTCCAACTCAGTGACATCGCGATCGCCTAGGAGGACGGAACCTGCCGAGATGGGCAGTGACCCTGACAGCGCGGCCAACAGGGTGGTCTTGCCCGCCCCGTTGGGGCCTACCACGCCCACGGCTTCGCCGGAGCGCACCGAAAAGTCGACGCCGTGAAGCACTCTGGTCGCCCCGAAACTCAGGACAATCCCGCGCGCGGAGAGAAGAGCCTCCCCCGAAGGGGAAGCAGAGAACTGAGACATCGATCAGGCGAAAGCAGAGGGTTTGCGGGCGACGGGAACCGCCGGATCTGAAGCGTTCTCGGTGATCACGTAGTCGAACTTGAATTTCGCCCCATCCGCCGCCTTCACCCATTGCGCGCCGATCATGTTCGTCGCCGACACGTTCGCTACAGGTCCCTTGGTGAAGTCGATAGGCCCCATCATCGTGGTGGTCTGCAGGCCCGCCAACGCCTTGGCAACCGCTGCCTTGTCCTTTGGGTTGGCCACCTTCTTGAGTGCCACGAACCCCGCATCGAGCAGCGAGAGCGATGCGCCCAACTGCTGATTCCACTGCTTTCCTGCTGCCTTCTCGTAGCCGTCGGCGAGCTGCACGCCGCTCACGCCCGTCAGCGTCGATGGATACGGAAAGTTCTTGTGCCAATAGGCCGCCACCGAGATGTTGTTGCCCAGTGGGCCCAGTACTTCGATCGTCGATGGAAAAAGACCTGTCTTGGCGGCCTGCACAACCTTCATGGTCCGGGCAAGGCCCTGCTGCGCCGCCTGGCGCCAGAAGGTGGCGAAGTCAGGCGGGATCGGGAACGTCATGAGGATCTCGCACTTCTCTGCCTTGAACTTGGCAATCTGTGCGGAGAAGTCGGTGGTGCCCGTTTCGTAGGGTCCGCCATCGATGATGGTGTAGCCGGCCTTGGCCAAGTCGGGCAGCATCGCCGCGCGAATCGCGTTGCCGTCTGCATCGTTCGGAAGAAGCGCAGCAACTCGCTTGTTGTTGGGCACAGCGCCCCATTGCGAGAGATAGGATTTGACGAAGTTGGAGACTCCGAAGGAGAACAGATATGTCCACTTGAATGGCGATGGCTCACCTGGCTTGGCTCCACGCCCGAAATAGAACGCTTCCCATGGCATCACGGTGGCCAGGCACGGAACGCCGGCCGCCTCGCAGGCGTCGGACACCGGGTTCACTACCTCCGGCGTGGAGGTCGTGAGCATCAGGTCGATCTTGTCGTTGTTGATCAGCGCCTTGGCAAGCTGACTCGCGCGGGCGGGGTCGGACTGGGTATCACGATCGAGGATCTCGACCTTGTAGGTCTTGCCTCCAATGGCGAGGCCGTTCGCAAGTGCTTTACGGGCCAGCTCGAGGACGTAGCCATCGCCTTCGCCAAAGCTGCCGAGCGGGCCTGTACGCGGGCTGATAAACCCAACTTTTAGCGTCTCAGTGCCTTGAGCTGTAGCCAAGGTTGGTGCCATCAGCGCCAAGCCGGCAGCGCCGGCCATTCCGAGCACCTCGCGCCGTGTAGCGGCGGGAATTCCCGCCTGGTCTTCGTTCGTTTGCATCAGAGTCTCCTACGTGGAATGCCGGCTTCATGGCCGCCGGTCTGGCACTTCGAAATCGCTCAGAGCTGCCGTAT
Organism: Variovorax ureilyticus; assembly: GCF_037889935.1. Lineage (NCBI taxonomy): Bacteria > Pseudomonadati > Pseudomonadota > Betaproteobacteria > Burkholderiales > Comamonadaceae > Variovorax > Variovorax ureilyticus. The sequence continues at coordinate 122,722 of NZ_JBBKZU010000012.1, read as the reverse complement.
GCAGCCCTGAGACGGGCGCGAGCTAGAACGGGTAGTGGCGCGGCGTTGTCTGGACAGTGATCCACCGCAGGTCAGTGAACGCCTCGATGCCGGCGCGGCCGCCGAAACGCCCCCAGCCACTGGCCTTCACGCCGCCGAAGGGCATCTGCGCCTCGTCATGCACGGTCGGTCCGTTCACATGGCAGATGCCAGCCTCGATGCGTTGGGCAACACGCCAGCCTCGCGCCACATCGCGAGTGAACACGGCTGACGACAAACCGAATTCGTTGTCGTTGGCGCAAGCAATTGCCGCTTCCTCGCCTGGGACACGGACGATGGCCTTGACCGGGGCGAAGGTTTCTTCCCAGAAGATCCTCATCTCTGGCGTGACCTTGTCGAGCAGGGTGGCCGGCATCAGCGTGTTTTCAGCCTTTCCGCCGCATACGAGCACAGCACCCTTGTCCAATGCATCGTCGATCAGCGCGTTCACGCGATGCACGGTGGCCATATCCACCACCGATCCGAGCACAACAGGGCCTTTGCGCGGGTCGCCCAACGGTAGCGATTGGGCCTTGGCGGCGAGTTTCTCTACAAATGCGTCGGCCACACCCTCGTCGACGATGATGCGCTCGGTCGACATGCAAATCTGGCCGGAATTGGCAAAGGCAGCGAAAGCAGCCCCCGAAACCGCGGCATCGAGATCGGCGTCATCGAGCACCAGCAACGGTGCCTTGCCACCTAGTTCCAGAACCGAAGGCTTGAGGTGCTCCGCGCAGACACGAGCGATGATGCGTCCCACGTGCGTAGAGCCTGTGAAGTTCACTCGTCGTACCGTCGGGTGGGCGATGATGGCCTCGACCACTGCACCAGCATCGGCCGGCGCGTTGGTGACGAAGTTCACCACACCTGGCGGCAGCCCTGCCTCCTGCAACGCCTGAATGATGAGCCCGTGGGTTGCCGGGCACAACTCGCTGCCCTTGAGAACCACGGTATTGCCGCAGGCCAATGGCACTGCGATCGCGCGAACGCCGAGAATGACAGGAGCATTCCACGGCGCAATGCCGAGCACCACGCCTGCTGCCTGGCGGCTCGCCATCGCCAGGCTTCCGGGCACGTCCGACGGGATGAGATCGCCATTGATCTGCGTGGTCAGCGCAGCCGCCTCGACTAACATGCCCGCGGCCAAGTGCACGTTGAAGCCCGCCCACAGGCCAGAGGCGCCGGTTTCGGCCGCCATAGCTGCTGCGAACTCTTCTGCGCGCGCTTCGAGCGCATGAGCTGCCTTGAGTAGTAGCGCACGCCTTTCGCCGGGCGGAGTCTGCGACCACGAAGGGAATGCCGCGGCTGCGGCTTCGACGGCCGCGATCGCATCCTGCGGCGTTCCGGCTGGCGCCGTCGTTGCGATGCTTCCATCCAGGGGATTGGCCCGGGTGAACCTCGCGCCATTGCTCGACTGAATCGGTTCACCATTGATGAGCATGGAGATATTGTTCATGTCTCGATCTCTCTCAAAAGCCGTGCGTCTGGCACATCACGTTGGAGAACATGCCGCCATCCACTGGAATGTTGGTACCCCGAATCCACGCTGCCCCGTCTGACAGGAGAAATGCAACTACCGGTGCGATGTCCGCCGGCGTTCCTGGGCGGTCCATCGTGCGCATGTCCTCTTCCGCGCGACTTCCAAGCGTCTCGATGAAATCCTTGAGGATGGGCGTGTCGACAGGTCCAGGACTCACAGAGTTCATGCGAATTCCACGAGCGCGCCAGGTCCAGCGGTTTTGCATCGTCCAGACGATCAAGGCTTCCTTGGAAAAGAAGTAGCTGCGAGAGCCTTCAATCTCATGAGCCTTGCTGAAGGCTGCGATGTCTTCGAAGTCGAGATTCGCACTGGCGTCGATGGCTTCCTTGGCGTCCGGCCAACCCAGCCCGGCCAACGACGCGAGATTGACGATGGAAGCGCCGTCGGCGAGCTTGGTGACAAGTTGTGTGGTGAGGTATTTCAAGCCAACGAGATTGACGGCGAGCACCGCACTTACTGGCTTGGTGGGCGGCAGGCCGGCAACGTTCGCGAGGCCGTTGACACCTGCCGGCAGTGCCGCGACGAGAGCATCGATCGATGACTTGTCGGAAAGGTCCGATTGAATGAATTCCCCAACGGGCTTGGCCGGAGGATTGATGTCGACGGAGATGACCTTTGCGCCCTGTGAGGCGATCAATGAGGCTGTGGCGGCCCCGATGCCGGAAGCGGCGCCGGTCACGATGATGGTTTTGTCTTGAAGCATGCGTCCCCTTGTGGAATGGCAGTTGGCGATTTGCCCTGTTCATATCGCAACAGCAATGCCAGGTACCTGCCGGGCCACCACATCCTTTCCCGACAAGGACTTAGCGTTGGTGTCTCGGGATAACCCTCAATTCAGAGCAGATACTTTGATCAAAGATTGATGAACAATCTGTGATCTGCCTAATACTCCAGTCGAGGGTTTACCTTGAGACGAACCGCACCTTCACGTCTTTCGCTTTCCGAATTGCAGCGCCGCGCGCAGCTGACGCGCACGAGCGCAGACATCGATGAGGGCGCGACGCCGACCCTGCGGGATCTCACCGAGACGCTCGTGTTCTCGCCCGGCGACGGCCGGATCTGGCTCAATGACCAGCGCATCGTGCTATGGCGGTCGTCAACCTACGGGGCTCTGCGTCGCGAATTGATCGCCAGCCTCGGCCATGAACAGGCTCGCTCCTTATTGACCCGCGTGGGCTTTGCGGCCGGCGTTCGTGATGCGGAACTTGTACTGAACATGTGGCCGGACAGTGACGCGGCAAACTTGTTTCACGCAGGACCTCGCATGCACAAGCTCGAGGGAATCGTGCGTCCGGAGACGATTAGCTTCGAATTCGACATCGCCAAGGGTGACTTCTTCGCCGATTTCTGGTGGCACGACTCCAGCGAGGACGACGAGCACATAGCGGCTTTCGGCGTGGGAACGGAGCCTGCCTGCTGGATGCAGGTGGGCTACGCGAGCGGCTACGCGACCGCCTTCATGGGCAAAATGATCGTTTACCGAGAGGTCGCTTGCCGTTCAAGCGGCGCCGATGCCTGTCGAATCACGGGCCGTCCGGCGGAACATTGGGATAACGCAGACGACGACCTTCGCTATTTCGCAACGGACGCTTCAGCCGCACATGTGCGCCGGACGCTTGTTCCCGTTGTTTCAGAGATCAGCCGGAGAACTTCCTCCTCTGGTTCCAGAGATGGGCTCCCTGGAGAGACGGGTAGGCCCGAACTCATCGGCATTTCGTCTTCTTTCAGCACGGCACGTCACCTGATCGAGCGGGTGGCCCCCACCCAAGCGACGGTCCTCTTCACTGGAGCCTCTGGCGTTGGAAAGGAACTCTTCGCACAGACGCTGCATTCGATAAGCCCGCGCGCAGCGCGCCCCTTTATTGCTATCAATTGCGCCGCGATCCCGGACACCCTCATCGAGTCGGAATTGTTCGGCGTCGAGCGAGGAGCTTTCACAGGAGCGTCATCGTCAAGGCCGGGTCGTTTCGAGCGAGCGGCGGGCGGAACGCTGTTCCTCGACGAGATCGCCTCGCTGAGCTTTGTCGCGCAGGGTAAGCTGCTTCGCGCGCTTCAGGAGCGTTGTATCGAACGGGTCGGGGGCACCAAAGTCATTCCGGTGGACGTTCGAGTGGTCGCGGCAACCAACGTCTCCCTGCGCGACGAGGTAGCCGCGGGCCGCTTCCGTGAAGACCTCTACTTCCGCCTGAACGTTTTTCCCATCACGCTTCCACCCTTGAAGGATCGGCGCGATGACATCCCCTTGCTGATGGAGGCCTTCCTCAAGCGCTACTGCATACTGCACAACCGCGACGTCCCGGGCTTCACCCCCAAGGCAGTTCAGACCCTGCTTCAATATGATTTCCCAGGCAACATTCGCGAACTCCAGAATCTGGTCGAGCGCGGTGTCATCATGACGGGGCCCGATGAGCCGATCGACCTGCACCACTTGTTCAGAAGCGGTGAACTACTTGCGCTGCAGGTGCTCTCGCTCGGAGACAGCGGCAAACTCATCGAAGCAGCGCAGCCGTCGGAAGAATCCACTCGTCGTGCGTCTCCTTCCTCCAAAAAGGCGTCGAACACGGACTCGCAGCGCCCCAGCGGCAAGGAGGCGGCGGAGTACCGCCGGGCCCTCGTCTCGGCTCGCTACAACGTGGCCGAAGCAGCTCGCCGGCTCGGCTTGACGCGGGCGCAACTCGCCTATCGGCTCAAGAGGCACGGCTTGCTCTGAAGGATTCCCTTCGTCAACCCTTGGGCCGCAGGGTGATCCCGGATCCCATCGGAGTGGCGGTACCGCTCCGGCTGGTCAATACAGCCGATGCGCCTTTCGGAACGCTTCTGGCGTCACCCCCACCACGCGGCGAAAGAATTTGACGAAGTTGGTGGGCTCCGAGAAACCAAGGCGTTCTCCGATAGACACGGAAGTCTCCGGCGTATGCACGAGCAATCGCTGGACTTCCAATGCCAGCCTTCGATCGATCAAGTCCTTCGCCGATCGCCCCAACTCACTGCGGCAATTGCGGGTAAGAGAGCTTGTCGATATGCCCAAGCATCTGGCCAGCCCCTCAACCGTTGGTCTCCGATATACCGCTTCGTCAAGCTCCCGCTGGAACCGGCGGACGAGCGCTGTCCGCAACGATTCACCTCGGGCTTGCCTCGACGCCGAACGACTCATCCCGAGAAGAAGGCACAGGAGAAACTCCCTTGCCAGTGTGGCAGACAGCTCCGTGATCGGTGTCGAAGCCAGCTCCCTCTCAAGCATCCGAGTCAGCGACTCCACCGACTGCCGTTCCTGACCGTTCAAATCGAAACTGCTGGGCCAGTCGTCCAGTCGCAAAAGGGCCATTGCCGGAGGTCGAACCCTCGCCGCGACACTCGGGGCGAGAGCGGACGGCTGCACCAACAAGACATCGGCATCCAATCCGCGGCGAAGCTGCCATTGCTGAACCTGCCCTGGTCTTACAACGACGACTCGACCCGGGCACAGGTCAATGCGCTCGAAATCAACGAGGTGCGTTCCGATTCCGTCCCGGACGATCATCAACATCAAGAACTCCACCCGCTCGGCCGCTACAGGAACTCGCTCCCGCAGCGCATGCAGGGGGATGATGTCGATGCCGACGGGCTCCAGGCGCTCGTTCCTGAAGTGTGTATCTCGCATAACCTGCGCTTGCCCTTTCATCCTGCGTCCTGAGCGTTCGGTCCGAACTGCGCGATTTCTACCACGGCGCGCCGCATGCTCACCTTGGCCGCTGTGGCGCCTCCTGACAAAGTTATGGTGTGCACATGTTCTATTGAACCTAATGAAGACCTCTTTCCGCATCCCGCGTCGTCTCGCCATCCTCGCCCTGCTATGCGCCGGGCTTGCTGGCTGCGCATCCACCAACACTTCTCAGAAAGGCAGAAACGTGCCCATCCAACCTAAGCAGCAAGTCACCGCATTGCTCAAGGCCATCGAGACCGGCGAGGCCGCTCCAGTGGCCGTCGTGAACCCCGAAAAATACATTCAACACAATCTCGCGGTCGCCGATGGCCTGGCAGGCTTTGGGGCTGCACTGCAAGCTCTTCCGAAGGGCTCGGCGCGGGTCAATACCGTCCGCGTCTTCCGGGATGGAGACTATGTGTTCTCCCACACCGACTACAACTTCTTCGGCCCGAAGATCGGCTTTGATATCTTCCGATTCGAAGATGGCAAGATCGTCGAGCATTGGGATAACTTGCAGCAGACGCCTGCCACAGCAAATCCCAGCGGCCGAACAATGATTGACGGACCGGCGGTAGCCGCCGATCTCGACCAAACCGAGCCGAACAAGAAGCTTGTCGCCGCATTTGTCGACGACATCCTCGTCAACGGACGTCTGGATCGCCTGGGCGGCTACTTCGATGGCGACAACTACGTCCAACACAATCCGCAGATCGCGGACGGACTTTCGGGTCTTGGTGACGCACTTCAAGCACTTGCGAAGGCAGGCATCACCATGAAGTACAGCAAAGTTCACAAGGTGCTGGGTGAGGGGAACTTCGTTCTCGTTGTGAGCGAGGGGGAGTTCGCCGGGAAGTCAACCTCGTTCTACGACCTCTTCCGAGTTCAAGGCGGAAAGGTCGCTGAACACTGGGATACCATCGAGACGATTCCTCCCCGTGCTGAATGGAAGAATTCCAACGGCAAGTTCTGAAGGTGAGAGCGTTGGTATGAAGCATTGGCTGCTCGTTCTTGCTGCTCCGCTTGCCGTCGCGCTTTCCATCCTTCCCGCCGACGCGACAGCTGCGGATAGCGCCTCCGTGGTCGAGGTCGTGACTTTCCGTCTCAAGCCGGGTGTCAGTGCCGCCGAATTCGCGCGGGTTGACGAGCAGGTGGAGCTACAGCACGTTTCACAGCAGCCGGGCTTCATATCACGGGAAAGCGCCGTCGGCACCAACAATGATTGGCTCGTGATCGTGCACTGGCGTTCGGTCCCGGACGCCGAGGCATCTATGGGATCCTTCGAAAAGGCGCCCGCAGCCGCAAGCTTTATGTCGAAGATCGAGGGACCGACCATGAGCATGAAGCGATATCAGGCACCGCCGAAGTGAACCTCAGCAGAGCGCACTCTTGAAGCAGAGCACTGCTGTACGGGCCGCGCCGCCGATATCAGGAAGCCTATCCCCACCTGGTCTCGCTTCTCAACGAAGCGAAGGCCTCATCTTCAAGATGCCGTCAATTCGGGCGACGCTTGGGCCTTGGAGCACGCATCGAGCGCAGCGCCCCTAGAACATTCCGTTGCCATGTTCCGCAGTGGCTGGCACCACTTGAAGCACGTCCCAGTGCTCAACGATCTTGCCGTTCTCGAATCGGAAGATATCAATTCCGGCCCAGTCACGGTGTGGATCATTTGGCCACTCCTGGTGACAGTGCATCACCACAAGGTCATCCTCTGCAACGGTTCGTTTGAAGTGAACGCGCTTGCCGGGATATTCGCGCGCCATTCGTTCGAAGTAATCGATGAACGCGTCCTTGCCATCTGCTACGTGAGGATTGTGCTGAATATAGCTAGCCCCGCCGTATTGTTCCATTGCCTCACGAGGCCGACATTGATTGAACATCAGATCGTAGAAGGCTAGCGCCGTTTGGCGGTTCTGATCAGGGGTGGTAGTCATCGTCGAGGCTCCATTGGACTGCGGGTGGATGGACGGACCCAGGAACTTGGTCGTTGGAGGGCAAGGCTCAGTTGGAGCTACCTTGTCACGACTTTGCATCGGCGGTCAATACGATCGCGCGTAAATCGCGAGAACAAACCTTTCAATTCCAGACACCTTGGAAGATGGAGTGCCATCCGGGGTGCTTGCGCCGACGAGGCTCACCAACGGACCTTCGGATTCGAATGCACAGCAATCTTGAAGCAAGACGCAGTCGAGGCCCATAGGTACGGCGAATGCCGGGATCGGAACTTTGTATTGGCCGTGACCCCGAGATGCAGACTATTCTGGGAATGCGCACTCAAAGATCCGAAAGGAGTGCAAATGCGCAGAGTGCACGGACAACGCCGATTCACTACATTCCACACCGGTTTGAGGAGACAACATGACTAAATGGAACAGGCCTCGAGAGGCTCGCACCCCGTCCCGAATCCGAGCCATCGCCCTGCTAGGCGCGTTGTCCTGCTCGGCGAGCTGGTCGATCTCAGCAAATGCGGCGACCGCCACATGCGAGAGTCTCACATCACTGACTTTACCCAACGCGACGATCACATCTGCGCAGTCGATTCCGGCTGGCACATACACGCCTCCCGGCTTTGGCCCAATCACCAACCTCCCGGCATTCTGTCGCGTCGTGGGGGTGATTCGACCCACCAGCGACTCGTCCATCGGGTTTGAAGTCTGGATGCCGAAATCGGGTTGGAATCACAGGTTCACGCAGATCGGCAACGGCGGACTGGCCGGAACGTACGCACTCATGTATTCATCGACTTCCAGCATGATGCAGCGAGGTTATGCGATTGCGGGTACGGACGACGGGCACACTGCGACAGATCCGGCTTCCTGGCCCATTGGACATCCTGAGAAGGTGAAGGACCTGGCGTGGCGAGCGGTTCACGAGACAAGCGTAGCCTCCAAGCAGGTCATCGCCTCCTTCTATGGAACGGAAGCCAGATACTCCTATTTCCAGGGCTGCTCTACGGGGGGCAAGGAAGCATTCATGGAGGCGCAACGCTTCCCTGAAGACTTCGACGGAATCATCGGCGGGGCTGCCGCAATGCGGTATACCGACCTGATCGCCCGATTCGTCTGGGATGAGCAAGCTCAACTTAACGATCCGGCGGGGTATATACCGACCAGCAAGCTGCCTGCCATTCAGCGCGCCGCCCTCAACGCGTGTGATACGGTAGATGGGATCGCCGACGGCGTCGTGAACGATCCGCGGCAGTGCCGATTCGATCCTGGCGTTCTTCAATGTCCAGGCGCAGATAACGCGAGTTGCCTCACAGCACCGCAGGTCTCCGCATTGAGGAAGATCTACTCGGGCCCCGTCAATCCACGGACGGGCGAAAAGATAATCTTCGGATACGAGCCGAGCGGGGAGAACTCCTTCGGTACCCAGACGTGGACCGCTTACATCGCTGGGGCGAACGGACCTACTTCCGCTGCCCAGTACACGGTGATGAATTCATTCAACAAGTACCTGGTATTCGAGGACCCAAACTGGGACTTCCGGACTTTCGACTTCGATACCGGCGTGACGCAAATGCACCAGAAACTCGATCCGGTTCCGTTCGACGCCACGAGCGCCGACCTCTCCCGATTCCAGGAGCGGGGCGGCAAGTTGCTCCAGTACCACGGATGGATCGACTATTCCGTCTCGCCCCTCGAGTCGATCGACTACTACGAGCGAGTTCTTGCGACGCATACGCCGGGTAAAGGGAATGGGCGCGGCGAACGAGATGTGGCAATCCGGCGTACGCAGGACTTTTATCGCCTATTCATGGCGCCCGGCATGAATCACTGTGCGGGAGGAGACGGCCCGAACGCATTCGGACAGATCCTGTCATATGGGCTGATCTCCAATACGCCGCCCCCTAGCCATGATGCCGATCATGACATCGTGACGGCACTGGAAAACTGGGTGGAGAAGGGCATCGCGCCGGAAAAACTTATCGCGACCAAATACACGAGCGATGACCCAACGAAGGGGATTCAGATGCAGCGTCCGTTGTGCCCGTATCCACAAAAGGCAAGGTTCAAGGGCCAGGGCAGTGGTAGTTCCAACAGCGCTGAAAGCTTCACCTGTGAAGTCGACGAGGATGACCGTGGACGCAATAGCCAATAGCCAGGACCAGGTGGGACGTCGCTGAACATTCCAGCTCATATTGGACTGGTCCGACTAGTTTGTCGGACTGGTTCCGTCGCTACTAGGACTTCCACACCTTCAAGCAACCTCGAGGCGATGTGAATCGCATCGCGGAAGCGATTCACGAGGCGTCTCGTGGACTGCTGGTCGCGTGCCGTAGTGCGATCGGCGAGCACTGAACGAAGGGGGCGAGGGATGCCGCCGACAGATGCTACGACCGATCATCGATGCACCCACGCGGCACTGCGGAAGGTGACGGGGGAACCCACGTAGACCTGGGATCGACACGACGTGCTAACGCGGGCCTTCCGGACGCCTTGAGCTGAGAGGGCCCAGTGCTTGGGTCGCTTGGGTTCGTCCAGGAGGCCACTCCTCAAATCTTCCTAAGACCAACCTTTAGAAATCGGAGACAACACACATGGCAAACGGAACCACCGTCCGCATCAAGCCGGACTCCATGGCTTTGGACGAACGAACCTATGCAAAGGTCACGTGGCGACTGCTGCCTCTGCTCTTCCTTTGTTACATCGTCGCGTATCTGGATCGCGTCAACGTGGGCTTTGCCAAGCTTCAAATGCTCAGCGATCTCCAGTTCAGTGAGACCGTGTACGGGCTCGGCGCTGGCATCTTCTTCATCGGATATTTCTTCTTCGAAGTTCCCAGCAACCTCATCTTGCATCGGGTCGGTGCGCGTAGATGGATCGCTCGCATCATGATCACGTGGGGATTGATCTCCTCCGCGATGATGTTCGTCACTACTCCCACGATGTTCTACGTCATGCGCTTCCTGCTAGGCATCGCAGAGGCGGGCTTCTTCCCTGGCATCATCCTCTACCTCACCTATTGGTATCCGTCGCATCGCCGAGGCCGGATCACTTCGCTCTTCATGACCGCGGTACCTTTGGCTGGCGTGATTGGAAGCCCCATCTCGGGTTGGATCATGGAGCGGCTCTCCGGGGTCCATGGCTGGGCTGGTTGGCAATGGCTCTTTCTGCTGGAAGGGCTGCCATCCGTTCTGGTAGGCCTCCTGGTCTTGGTCTACCTTGAAGACGACATTAAGACTGCCAAGTGGCTAACGGATGCGGAGAAGACTTATCTGGCAGGCCAGATTCGCGACGACAAGGCACCTGAATGCAATCACTCTCTTGGGGACGCGATGCGCGACCCGAAGGTGTGGATATTGAGTCTCGTCTACTTTGGCGTTGTGATGGGCCTCTATGGCATCGGCTTCTGGCTGCCGACGCTGGTAAAGGCCACTGGCGTCAAGAGCGCGTTGGACATCGGACTGTTGTCGGCCATCCCCTATGCGGTGGCGACCGTAGCGATGGTGCTTGTGGGCCGCAGTGCTGATGCTCGCCGCGAGCGCCGGTGGCACTTTGCCATCCCGTGCGTGCTTGGTGCGGTCGGCCTGCTGATGAGTGCTGCCTATGCATCGAGCACGCAACTGGCCCTCATGTCGTTGACACTTGCCTGTGCCGGCATCATCACGGCACTGCCGCTATTCTGGAGTTTCCCAACGGCCATCCTCACGGGAACTGCCGCAGCAGGCGGGATCGCGTGGATCAATTCACTGGGCAACTTGGCGGGATTCGTTAGCCCCTACATGGTCGGATACGTCAAGGATCTCACTCAAAGCACCAACGCGGGCATGTACGCACTGGCGACTTCCTTGCTCGTTAGCGCTTTGCTCGTTCTGCTGTGCATTCCGGCGCGCCTGGTGAATCGATAGGCGGGAACAGAAACCAAGGCGGCAGGCAAGCGGGCATGGCCCTCTGGATTCATGTGACAGCGTCCACACGGAGACGTCGCGGCGCCACCGACTGCACAAAAACCTGTGATCTTCCGAAGTGGGCTCCGTCCGAAATCCCCGATTGATATCAAACAGACCTCATTGCATTCACGAATCCGACGCCAGAGTACTCCCTGAGTCTCAGCGTCACCCCGTCGAGCCGCTGCAACCAAGCTGCTCAGTGCTCTCAACCGAGGCTCGTACCCGGAGAAATAATGTCGAATACTTTCGAGCTTGCCAGCGTTGCGCTGGATGACAAGTACACATCGCAGAACGGCCGCATCTACCTGAGCGGCATCCAGGCACTCGTCCGCCTGATGTTTGTGCAGCGCTGGCGAGATCAGGCGCACGGGCTGAACACCGCGGGCTTCATTTCCGGATACCGTGGATCTCCGGTGGGAGGGCTCGATGAGGCGCTGTGGAAGGCGCAGGCTCATCTTGACAACAACGGCATCAAGTTCGTGCCGGGGGTAAACGAAGAGCTCGCGGCTACAGCGGTCTGGGGGACTCAACAGGTGCACCTGACCGGCGAAAGCAGGGTCGATGGGGTATTTGCGCTCTGGTACGGGAAGGCACCCGGCGTGGATCGTTGCGGTGATGTCTTCAAGCACATGAGTCACGCTGGCACATCACCGAACGGGGGCATCTTGCTGGTAGCCGGCGATGACCACGGAGCGTACTCCTCGACCCTGCCAAACCAGAGCGACCACGCCTTCGCCGCGGCCATGATTCCCATGCTCTATCCCCAGAGCGTCGAGGAGTACATCGAACTGGGTTTGCACGGCTTCGCGATGTCGAGATTTGCAGGACTGCCCGTGGGGTTCAAGGCGCTTGCGGACACCGTGGAATCTTCCGGTTCGATTGTCGCCGACATGGCGATGCCAGAGATCGTCCTCCCGTCGAATTTTGTCTTCCCCGACGGCGGCGTCCACGCGAGGCTGTCGACCGACACTCTTGGCGTGCAGGCTCGTAAGCAGGAAGCTCTGATGCAGGACTACAAGATCTATGCAGCCATTGCCTACTCGCGTGCCAATCGCCTGAATCGCATCACGATTGACTCTCCCCATGCGCGGCTGGGCATCGTTGCTCCAGGAAAGTCATACAGGGATGTGCTCGAGGCGCTGGAAGAGCTTGGCATTGATGAGCAAGAGGCGGCCAAGATTGGCATCCGTGTATTCAAGGTCGCCATGCCGTGGCCGCTCGAGCCGGACTCCATACGGGAATTCTCAGAAGGCCTGGAGGAGATTCTTGTGGTCGAGGAAAAGCGCCAGATTGTCGAGTATCAGTTGAAGGAGCACCTGTATAACTGGCGCGAAGACGTTCGCCCGCGCGTCATCGGAAAGTTCGATGAGGAGGGCGAGTGGGGCGCGCACCCGAGAGGGAGTTGGCTGCTTCCGGCGACAGCCGACTTTTCAGTAGCTCAGATCGCGCGCGTGATTGCTTCGCGCGTGGCGCGCTTTCACACGAGCAGTCACGTCAAGACGCGGCTGGCAATCCTGGACGCGAAGGATGCCGTGCTCGAGAAGGCGGGGGAGACCCCACCGCGGCCCGCGTGGTACTGCTCCGGCTGTCCGCACAACTCGTCGACAAAGGTTCCTGACGGAAGCCTGGCTTTGGCAGGTATTGGATGTCACGTGATGGCTACAGCCATCTACCCGAAACACAACCGCACAACCACGCACATGGGCGGCGAGGGTGTGCCATGGATCGGACAGGCCTGGTTCTCCAAGCGTCCCCATGTCTTCGCAAATCTTGGGGATGGAACCTACTACCACTCGGGTTCGATGGCGATTCGCGCGGCGGTGGCGGCGGGCGTCAACATCACCTACAAGATTCTTTATAACGATGCAGTCGCCATGACGGGCGGGCAGCCCGTGGACGGTCCCATCACGGTGAGTCGGATCGCCAATCAGTTGTCTGCGGAGGGCATCCGACGCATCGCCCTCGTCGCTGATGACCCAAGCCGTTGGGCCGGAAGACCTGGTCTCCCAGCCGACAGGCAAGAATTTCAGCTTTCGGTGCATCACCGCGACGAGATGGATGAAGTTCAGCGTCAACTACGGGACTTCCAGGGGCCGTCGGTTCTCATCTACGACCAGGTTTGTGCGGCCGAAAAGAGGCGTCGCCGCAAGAAAGGGAAGTTCCCCCCAGCGACTCGCCGTGTGGTCATCAACGAAGCGGTCTGCGAAGGCTGCGGAGACTGCGGTGAACAATCCAATTGCACTGCCCTCTTGCCTCAGCCTACGCCGTATGGTCTCAAGCGCCGAGTTGATCAAAGTGCTTGCAACGCCGACGAGTCGTGTCTCAAGGGCTTTTGCCCCAGCTTCGTGACGGTCAAGGGTGTCAAACCGAAACGCCTCGCGCCGGTTGTCGCGGCGAAGGAGGTTGGCGAGATTCGACTTCCGGAGCCCCCATTCCGGTCGCTGGAGCATAGTCACAACATTCTCATCACCGGAATCGGGGGAACTGGCGTCATCACCATCGGGGCGCTCATTGGAATGGCCGCTCATTTGGAAGGGAGGGGCGTCAGCGTCTTGGACATGACCGGCATGTCCCAGAAGAACGGGTCGGTGACCTCGCATGTGCGCATCGCCAACAATGCATCGCAACTGCGCGCGCAACGCATTCCTACCGGAGAAGCAGACTTGGTGTTGGGTTGCGACATCCTCACCTCAGGGGCACCCGATGCCATCTCTCGCATGAGACCAGGTCGTACCTACGCGCTCGTCAATACTTTTGAACAGCCGACCGGTAACTTTGCTCAGGAACCTGATTGGCAATTTCCTGCCGACCAAGTGCAGGCGTTGATCAAGGAATCGGTTGACGGGAACGTCGAATTCCTCGATGCCACCCAACTCGCGACGCGCTTGATGGGGGATGCAATCGCAACGAATTTGTTTCTGCTCGGATACGCGTTCCAGAAGGGGTACGTGCCGGTGTCAGCGCAAGCGCTTCTGAAGGCCATTGAGATCAATGCCGTCGCAGTCAAGTCCAACCAGGCGGCGTTTCTCTGGGGGCGCCGGGCAGCTACCGATCTGGCAACGGTACAACGAGAAGCATCGCCTGGCGAAGTGATCCAAGTCACGATGCCGAATACGCTGAAGGCGCTGATTGCCGATCGCACTCGCTTCTTGACAGGCTACCAAGATGCAGCATATGCGAAGGAGTTCAGCGATTACGTCGAGAAAGTCCGCCGCGTGGAGGAAGAGAAGCTGGGAACGCAGACGTTGACCAGGGCGGTCGCTGCCGGGTTGTTCAAGCTCATGGCCTACAAGGATGAATACGAGGTGGCCAGGCTCTATACCGATGGGCGCTTCCTCAAACGCCTTTCGGAGGAGTTTGAAGGCCGAGCAGAACTGCAGTTTCATATGGCACCGCCGCTGCTGGGAAAGAAAGATTCGCAGGGTCGGCCGGCGAAGAGCACGTTTGGGCCTTGGATGCTGCCTGCGTTGCGAGTGCTTGCAAAGTTCAAGTTTCTGCGAGGAACGGCAATGGACCCTTTCGGCCGCACCGCGGAGCGACGCATGGAACGTGAATTGGTCCGGGAATACCGCGCTACGGTGGATGACATTCTGCGCCGCATGCCAAATTTGAACGTCGAAGCCGCTCTTGAACTCGCGAGACTGCCAGAGAAGATGCGCGGGTTTGGACATATCAAGGAGGAGAACATCGTCGCCGCGCGTGTACGTGCGAAGGCCCTGTTGTCTCAGCTCGAGAAGGTACCGATGCCGGCAATGGCGTCGAACTCGAATATTGCGGAGAGCACTGCGCTGTAGCAGATGTGCATTACCAAGAGAAATTGGCAATTTGAGTTCAGATGCCTGAGGCCTGGAAGCCTTTCAGTAGGCTTCCGCCCCGCTCATTCCTTTGGAACTTCAATAGGACATCACGATCATGAAGATTCTCGTTTCCGTCAAGCGGGTCGTCGACTACAACGTGAAGGTGCGCGTGAAGAGCGACGGCACCGGTGTGGACATTGCCAACGTCAAGATGAGCATGAACCCCTTCGACGAGATTGCTGTCGAAGAGGCGGTTCGCCTGAAGGAAAAGGGCGTGGCGACGGAAATCATCGCCGTGTCCTGCGGCGACGCGAAGTGCCAGGAGACGCTGCGCACCGCGATGGCCATCGGTGCCGATCGCGGGATCCTCGTCGAGACCGCCGAAGAGCTGCAGCCGCTGGCGGTTGCCAAGCTGCTCAAGGCCCTGGTCGACAAGGAACAACCCTCGCTCGTCATCCTCGGCAAGCAGGCCATCGATGACGACAACAACCAGACCGGCCAGATGCTGGCGGCGCTGGCGGACCTGCCGCAAGCCACCTTCGCTTCGAAGGTTGAAGTCGCCGGTGACAAAGTGAGCGTCACGCGTGAAGTCGATGGCGGCCTGGAAACCCTCTCGCTGTCTCTTCCCGCCGTCATCACGAGCGACCTGCGCCTGAACGAGCCGCGCTACGTGACCTTGCCCAACATCATGAAGGCCAAGAAGAAGCAGCTCGATACCGTCAAGCCCGAGGACCTCGGCGTGGACGTCAAGCCGCGCCTGAAGACCCTGAAGGTGGCGGAGCCCCCCAAGCGCGGCGCCGGCATCAAGGTGCCCGATGTCGCCACGCTGGTGGACAAGCTGAAGAACGAAGCCAAGGTGATCTGAGGAAGACTGTCATGACCGTACTTGTTATTGCCGAACACGACCACGCCACGCTCAAGCCGGCGACCCTGAACACCGTGACCGCCGGGATCGCCTGCGGCGGTGATGTGCACGTGCTGGTGGCCGGTGCCAATGCCGCCGAAGCCGGCAAGGCTGCTTCTCAAGTCGTCGGCGTTGCCAAGGTGATCGTGGCGGACAGCCCGAGCCTCGCTGAAAACCTCGCCGAGAACGTGGCCGCCCAGGTCCTCGCGATCGCGAAGAACTACAGCCACATCCTGTTCCCCGCTACCGCCAACGGCAAGAACGTCGCGCCCCGCGTGGCCGCCAAGCTGGATGTGGCCCAGATCAGCGACATCACCAAGGTGGACAGCGCCGACACCTTCGAGCGTCCGATCTATGCGGGCAACGCCATTGCCACCGTGCAGAGCAGCGATGCGATCAAGGTCATCACGGTTCGTACGACGGGCTTCGACGCCGCAGCCGCCACGGGCGGCAGCGCAGCCGTCGAGAACGCAGAAGGCGTGGCCGACAGCGGCAAGAGCGCCTTCGTGGGCCGCGAAGTCACCAAGAGCGAGCGTCCCGAACTGACGGCTGCCAAGATCATCGTCTCGGGCGGCCGGGCTCTGGGCAGCGCAGAGAAGTTCACCGAAGTGATGGCCCCGCTGGCCGACAAGCTCGGCGCCGCGCTCGGTGCCAGCCGCGCCGCGGTGGACGCCGGCTACGCCCCGAACGACTGGCAGGTGGGCCAGACCGGCAAGATCGTGGCGCCGCAGCTGTACATCGCCGCCGGGATCTCCGGCGCGATCCAGCATCTGGCCGGCATGAAGGACTCGAAGGTCATCGTCGCGATCAACAAGGACGAGGAAGCCCCGATCTTCTCGGTGGCCGACTACGGCCTCGTGGCCGACCTCTTCACGGCCGTGCCGGAGCTTCTGGAGGCGCTGTAGCCATGGCATTCCTTCGTCAATGTCTACATGTCGTGCGCGCGCTGAGCGGCGAAGAGTCTCCACCTCCGCTGACCCACCGATCGGGCGCCCGTCCCACGAGCGCTCTCGGCAGGGCCTCGGCCACTTGCAGCTTGCCCTCCAGCAGCCATCAATGGAATTTTCTTCACGACCACGAGGAAAGCAGCGCTCCTCATCCAGTTGTGACAGGCAATTCGGTGTGCATTCAATCGCCCGACCAGGTCAGTTCTCCCAAAGTCTGAGGAGCAGGTGCGAGTCTCACATTGTCGACTGCGCATGTTGCATTCACCGTCTTCTGTCGGTCGTCGCAGCGAGGCTTCGAAGAGGCAATAGGTTGCAAAGAAACCATTGGACATCTCCGCAAGTCGTCTCGCTTCACTTTCATATCTAGGAGGAAACAATGGACACGAAACCGATCCAGATCAACCGCCGCAGCGCCAACATCGTCGAAGGCAAGAGCCGGGCGCCGAACCGGTCGATGTTCTATGCCATGGGCTACGAGGAAGCCGACTTCAAGAAGCCGATGGTCGGCGTCGCCAACGGCCACAGCACCATCACCCCCTGCAACTCGGGCCTGCAGAAGCTGGCCGACGCGGCCATCGCGGGCATCGAGGAAGCCGGCGGCAACGCGCAGGTGTTCGGCACGCCGACGATTTCCGACGGCATGGCGATGGGCACCGAAGGCATGAAGTACTCGCTGGTGAGCCGCGAAGTGATCTCCGACTGCATCGAGACCTGCGTCGGCGGCCAGTGGATGGACGGCGTGCTGGTGGTCGGCGGCTGCGACAAGAACATGCCCGGCGGCATGATGGGCATGCTGCGCGCCAACGTGCCGGCGATCTACGTCTACGGCGGCACCATCCTGCCGGGCCACTACAAGGGCCAGGACCTGAACATCGTGAGCGTCTTCGAGGCCGTGGGCCAGAACGCGGCCGGCAACATGAGCGACGAGGACCTGCTGGAAATCGAACGCCGCGCCATCCCCGGCACCGGCTCCTGCGGCGGCATGTACACCGCCAACACCATGTCGAGCGCCTTCGAGGCGCTGGGCATGTCGCTGCCCTACTCGTCCACCATGGCGAACCCGCACGACGAGAAGCAGAACTCGGCCAAGGAATCGGCCAAGGTGCTGATCGAAGCCATCAAGAAGGACCTGAAGCCGCGCGACATCGTGACCAAGAAGGCGATCGAGAACGCGGTCGCGGTCATCATGGCCACCGGCGGCTCGACCAACGCGGTGCTGCACTTCCTCGCGATCGCGCATGCGGCCGGCGTGGACTGGACCATCGACGACTTCGAGCGCATGCGCAAGAAGGTGCCCGTGATCTGCGACCTGAAGCCCAGCGGCAAGTATCTCGCGGTCGACCTGCACAAGGCCGGCGGCATCCCGCAGGTCATGAAGGTGCTGCTGAACGCCGGCCTGCTGCATGGCGACTGCATCACCATCTCGGGCCAGACCGTCGCCGAAGTGCTCAAGGACGTGCCGGACCAGCCTGCTGCCTCCCAGGACGTGATCCGCCCCATCCACAATCCGATGTACGCCGAAGGGCATCTGGCGATCCTCAAGGGCAACCTCTCGCCCGAAGGCGCGGTCGCCAAGATCACCGGCCTCAAGAACCCGGTCATCACCGGTCCGGCGCGCGTCTTCGACGACGAGCAATCGGCGCTGCAGGCGATCCTCGACGGCAAGATCAAGGCCGGCGACGTGATGGTGCTGCGCTACCTCGGCCCCAAGGGCGGCCCCGGCATGCCGGAAATGCTGGCGCCGACCGGCGCGCTGATCGGCGCCGGCCTCGGCGAAAGCGTCGGCCTCATCACCGACGGCCGCTTCTCGGGCGGCACCTGGGGCATGGTGGTCGGCCACGTGGCGCCCGAGGCTGCGGCCGGCGGCACCATCGCCTTCGTCAACGAAGGCGATTCGATCACGATCGATGCGCACGAACTGAAGCTCGAGCTCAATGTGCCCGAGGCCGAGATCGCCAAGCGCCGCGAAGGCTGGAAGGCTCCCGCCCCGCGCTACACGCGCGGCGTGCAGGCCAAATTCGCGTTCAACGCCTCCAGCGCCAGTTGCGGCGCGGTGCTTGACCGATTCGAAGGCAAATAGGCCAAACGTACAAACCTACGGTCGGCCATGGATTGGGATCACCTGCGCTTTTTCCTGGAGCTTGCTCGCTCGGGCACGTTGATAGGCGCGTCTCGGCGACTTGCGGTAGACCACACGACGGTGGCGCGGCGCATCCAAGCGCTTGAAAAGCAGGTTGGCACCGCCCTGTTCTCCCGCGAAGCCGATGGACATCGACTTACCGAAACGGGACGTCGGTTGCAGCCGCAAGTGGAAGCAATGGAGAGTGCATATCTCACGATCGAGAGTGCAACCTCTGCCGCCGATGAGGGGCTGTCGGGCCTGGTGCGAATTGGGGCAACGGAAGGCTTCGGCGCAGTGGTCCTTGCTCCACAACTCGCGCTATTCGCGCGCCAGCATCCCAAGCTGGTGATAGATCTACTGGCCATGCCGCGCTTAGTGCACTTGTCGCGCCGCGAAGCGGATATCGTGATCTCGCTGGAGCGACCGGTGCGTGGACCGGCTGTGGTGGCCAAACTGACCGACTACACGTTGCGCCTCTACGCTTCGAAACGCTATCTCTCTCAGCACCAACCCATCACCTCACGCGACGACCTCCGAGGCCACACTTTCGTCAGCTATGTTGACGACCTGCTCTTCAGCAAGGAACTGCACTATCTCGACGAGTTGTACCGTCCCGAGCACTTCGCGCTTCGCAGCACCAGCATCCTCGCGCAGTATCGGGCTGTGGCGGCAGGCGCCGGGATTGCAGTGCTGCCGGCGTTTATCGCGGAACCCGATGAAACGCTCGTTAGCGTCTTGCCATCGCTGGCCAACTTTACACGCACTTTTTGGATCTCCATGCCTCAGGAGACAAAGCACTTCGCACGAATGCGTGCGATCTGGAATTTCCTTCGCGAGACAGTCGCCAACCAGCAGCCTTTACTGCTGATGAGCCCCTGACGGTAGTCAATAGTGCGGGAGCACTCTCAATGGCAACCAGGGGCTACTACTGGAAAAGCAGTCGTTCGGCGCAAGTCCCTCATTCGGGAAAGATTCGCCATCGACTTCGGAGTGCTGCTGAACGGGTTCGGCCTGCAATTCTGCAGATGCCGGATGCAATTCTGTTCATTGTTTAGCTAATTGCGCGGCGCTAGCATCAAGGACGTCAGTAGCACATCTACTGCTTCTCAGGAGACAAGGTTCATGGACGCCACCACCACGCCCGCGACAAAGGTCGCTACCGTCAAGCTGCTCATCGGCGGCAAGTTCGTCGAGTCGAAGGCCACCGAATGGCGCGACATCGTCAATCCGGCCACGCAGGAACTGCTCGCCAAGGTGCCGTTCGCGACGCCGGCCGAGGTCGATGCCGCGGTCGCTTCCGCCAAGGAAGCCTTCCAGACCTGGCGCAAGACACCGATCGGCGCTCGCGCCCGCATCTTCCTCAAGTACCAGCAACTGATCCGCGAGAACATGGCCGAGCTGGCCGCGATCCTCACGGCCGAACAGGGCAAGACCCTGCCGGATGCCGAGGGCGACGTGTTCCGCGGCCTCGAGGTGGTCGAGCATGCGGCCGCGATCGGCAACCTGCAGCTCGGCGAGATGGCCAACAACGTCGCCAACGGCGTCGACACCTACACGGTGATGCAGCCGCTCGGCGTCTGCGCCGGCATCACGCCCTTCAACTTCCCGGCGATGATCCCGCTGTGGATGTTCCCGATGGCGATCGTCACCGGCAACACCTTCGTGCTGAAGCCCTCCGAGCAGGACCCGATGGTCACGATGCGCCTGTGCGAACTGGCGCTCGAAGCCGGCATCCCGGCCGGAGTGCTCAACGTCGTGCACGGCGGCGAGGCGGTGGTCAACGCGATCTGCGACCACAAGGACATCAAGGCGATCTCCTTCGTCGGCTCGACCAAGGTCGGCACCCATGTCTACAACCGCGCCACGCTGGCCGGCAAGCGGGTGCAATGCATGATGGGCGCGAAGAACCACGCCATCGTGATGCCCGACGCCAACAAGGAGCAGACCCTCAACGCACTGGCCGGCGCGAGCTTCGGCGCCGCGGGCCAGCGCTGCATGGCGGTGTCGGTCGCGGTGCTGGTCGGCGAGGCCCAGAAGTGGGTACCCGAGCTGGTCGAGAAGGCCAAGACGCTGAGGATCGGCGCCGGCACCGAGAAGGGCGTCGACGTCGGCCCGCTGGTGTCCTGCGCGGCCTACGACCGTGTCAACGGCCTGATCGAACGCGGCGTGGCCGATGGCGCGACCCTGGCGCTCGACGGCCGCAAGCCCACGGTGCCCGGCTACGAGAAGGGCAACTTCGTCGGCCCGACGGTGTTCGCCGACGTCAAGCCCGGCATGACGATCTACGAGCAGGAAATCTTCGGCCCGGTGCTGTGCCTGGCCAACGCCGAGAGCATCGACGAGGCGATCGAGATGATCAACGCCAATCCGAACGGCAACGGCACCGCGATCTTCACGCAGTCGGGCGCCGCGGCGCGCCGCTTCCAGGAAGACATCGATGTCGGCCAGGTCGGCATCAACGTGCCGATCCCGGTGCCGGTGCCGATGTTCTCGTTCACGGGTTCGCGCGCTTCCAAGCTCGGCGACCTGGGCCCGTACGGCAAGCAGGTGATCCTGTTCTACACGCAGACCAAGACGGTCACGGAGCGCTGGTTCGACGACAGCACCGCGCACGGCGTCAACACGACCATCAGCCTCAAGTAGGGTCGTACGCATGGACTTCGAGCTTTCCGAAGAGCAGCGCGCCTTTGCCCAGACCGCGCGCGAATTCGCACGGCACGAATTCGCGCCGCATGCGGCGCGCTGGGACGCCGAGGCGATCTTCCCGAAGGACGCCATCGCCAAGGCGGGCGAGTTGGGATTCTGCGGCCTTTACGCGCCTGAAAGCATCGAGGGGCTGGCGCTGCCGCGCCTCGATGCCACGCTGGTGTTCGAGGAGATGGCCGCGGTCGATCCCTCGACCACGGCCTTCATCACCATCCACAACATGGCGACCTGGATGCTCGGCACCTGGGGCGGCCCGGCCGTGCGCGAGCGCTGGGGCGCGGACCTGACCAGCGGGCGCAAGCTGGCCTCGTACTGCCTCACCGAGCCCGGTGCCGGGTCGGATGCCGCTTCGCTCAAGACGCGCGCCGAACTGCAGGGCAACGAGTACGTCATCAACGGCGGCAAGGCCTTCATCTCCGGCGCCGGGTCGACCGACGTGCTGGTGCTGATGGCGCGCACCGGCGGCGGCGGCGCGGGCGGCATCTCGGCACTGGCGGTACCGGCCAATGCGCCCGGCATCAGCTATGGCAAGAAGGAGCACAAGATGGGCTGGAACAGCCAGCCCACGCGCACCATCGATTTCGACAACGTGCGGGTGCCGGCCGTGAACCTGCTCGGCAGCGAAGGCGAGGGCTTCCGCATCGCGATGAAGGGGCTCGACGGCGGGCGCATCAACATCGCGACCTGCTCGGTCGGCGCGGCCCAGGGCGCGCTCGACGCGGCCCGGCGCTACCTGCATGAGCGGCAGCAGTTCGGCAAGCCGCTGGCGAGCTTCCAGGCGCTGCAGTTCAAGCTGGCGGACGTGGCGACCGAGCTGGTGGCGGCACGCCAGATGGTGCGGCTGGCCGCGAGCAAGCTCGATGCCGGCCATGCCGACGCCAGCACCTATTGCGCGATGGCCAAGCGCTTTGCGACCGATGCGGGCTTCACGGTCTGCAACGACGCGCTGCAACTGCACGGCGGTTACGGCTACCTGAGCGAATTTCCGCTCGAGCGGCTGGTTCGCGATGCCCGCGTGCACCAGATCCTCGAAGGCACCAACGAAATCATGCGCGTGATCGTTGCGCGAAAACTTCTCGAGCCAGATGACGCGGGCGATATTCGCTGACGTTTGGCTTACAGATAATTCCTCGGAGAGAGCGTCGTGAAAGTTGCATTTGTAGGATTGGGCAATATGGGTGGGCCGATGGCGCTCAACCTGCACAAAGCTGGATTCCAGGTGCGTGCCTTCGACTTGTCGATTGCAGCTTGCGATCTTTTGCGAGGCCAAGGCGTATGCATTGCCGAATCAGCCACTGCTGCTGCCTTGCCTGATGTGGATGTCGTGGTCAGCATGCTTCCTGCCAGCCACCATGTCGAAGCGCTCTATCTTGGAGATGGAAGCGCGCCGGGCCTCTTGGAGATGATTGCCCCAGGGACGTTGGTCATCGACAGCAGCACCATTGCTGCCTCCAGCTCGCGCAAAGTCGCGAAGGCGGGCGAGAAACGCGGCATTGCGGTCATCGACGCACCTGTCTCGGGCGGAACCGGCGGCGCCATTGCCGGCACCCTGACATTCATGGTCGGCGGGCACGCTTCACACCTGGAACGCGCACGTCCATTGCTCGAGAAAATGGGCTCGAACATCTTCCACGCGGGCGAAGTGGGGGCAGGCCAAACGGCCAAGATCTGCAACAACATGCTCCTGGGTGTCCTGATGATCGGCACCTCCGAGGCCATCGCGCTGGGTTTGGTTAACGGCCTAGACCCCAAAGTGTTGTCGGAGATCATGCGCCGTAGCTCGGGCGGAAATTGGGCGCTGGAAAAGTACAACCCGCTGCCGGGTGTGATGGAGAACGCGCCGGCTTCCAAGGGCTACGTCGGCGGCTTCGGGACCGACCTGATGCTGAAGGACCTTGGCTTGGCGCAGGAGAACGCAGCGGCTGTAGGCGCGTCCACGCCTCTCGGCGGTCTGGCGCGCAACCTGTACGCCGCCCACAGCCTAACGGGCCACGGCGCATCGGACTTCTCTAGCGTCATCAAGTTGTTTCAGAACAGAAGCTGAACTGCGTTCCGAGTGAGGTCCCTCCCTCAGCGGGCAGTACGGACACGAGTTCGGATCCGTATGAATGGATTTCGTGCATGCGCTGCACCTTTTGGAGAATCGAATGTCGGAATATATAGGTCTCGATCTTGAAAAGCGCGGACATGTAGCGCTTGTCACCCTTAGAAATCCACCTGCCCATACCTGGACGCAAGAAAGTCTCTCGGCACTGACAAAGCTTGTCGGTGACCTGGAGCGCGACCCTGATATCTATAGCTTGATCATCACAGGCGACGGAGAAAAATTCTTCTCTGCCGGCGCTGATCTCAAAGCATTTGCAGACGGGAACAAGGCGACCGCACGCAGCATGGCGCGCCGCTTCGGTGAAGCCTTCGAAGCTCTTGCCAACTTTCGCGGCTTGAGCATCGCGGCAATCAACGGGTTTGCGATGGGGGGCGGGCTCGAATGCGCCCTGGCCTGCGATCTGCGCATCTGCGAAGAACACGCGCAGATGGCTCTGCCAGAGGCGGCGGTCGGCCTGTTGCCCTGCGCGGGCGGAACGCAATGGCTGGCATGGAATATCGGCGAGAGCTGGGCCAAGCGAATGGTCCTTTGCGGGGAGCGCGTGAATGCCCCGACTGCGCTTCGTCTGGGATTGGTTGAAGAGGTGCTGCCACGCGGAAAGTCGCTTGAGCGTGCGTTGGAGCTGGCGAAGTCAGTGGAGCGGCAAAGCCCGACCAGCGTTGCAGCATGCAAGAAGCTCATTCAAAGTGCCCGCACCCAGTCGCCCAACATTGCATTGGCCGCTGAGCGGGAGGCATTCGTTGACCTTTTTGATACCGAGGACCAACGGGAAGGCGTGGGCGCGTTCTTGGGCAAGCGGGCTCCGCAATGGCGTAATCGCTGATGGTTTCGGAAGAGTGAAATGCAACGCAGCGTGTTGTTCAATGAGATCTCGACTGCGTGTGGCAGACGATTTGGCCATGCGACGCTGAACTCGCCTGCCACGCTCAACGCGCTATCGCTTGAGATGATCGACCGCCTGGGTCCGATGCTCTCACTGTGGGCGGACGACGCCAACATCGCCGGAGTCGTGATCGACTCTGTGGGGGACAAAGCGTTTTGTGCCGGCGGGGATCTTCAGTTGCTCTATGCTTCAATGAAGGAAACTCCACCAGGGGAAATCCCGCTGGAAGCGGCCAGGTTCTTTGAGCGGGAATATCGCCTCGACTACCAGATTCATACTTACCAAAAGCCAGTTCTTTGTTGGGCCCACGGAATTGTGATGGGCGGCGGAATAGGGCTCCTTGCAGGGGCGTCGCATCGCGTAGCCACGCCGCGAACGCGACTGGCAATGCCGGAGATCTCAATAGGCCTCTACCCGGATGTTGGGGGGAGTTGGTTCTTGCGTCGGTCACCGGGAAAGTCTGGCTTGTTTCTGGCGTTGACAGGTGCGTCCATAAATGCAGCCGATTCTCGATTCGTAGGTCTAACCGATTTTGTGGTTCCTCAAGAACAGAAGGAACACGTATTGACGGCCATTGCAGGTTCAAAGTGGTTCGACAACACCGAACGGAACTCGGCACAGCTTAGTCACATCGTGCTCGACCATTCGGAGCACGGCGAGCTTGCTGAATCGAACATTCGAAAGCACTTCGATCTCATCGATTCGATAGTCGGCCATGACACCTTTATCGATCTCGCTCGTCGGCTGCAGATCTTGTCTCAGGATGAGGACACCTGGCTTTCGGGCGCCGCGACGAACTTCGTCAAGGGCTCACCGACGTCCGCGGCGTTGGCGTTTGCACTTTGGCGACGCGTGTTGCACATGTCCATGGCCGATGTGCTTCGTCTTGAGTATCACGTGTCGGTGGCCTGCGCCCGGTTCGGCGATTTCGCTGAAGGTATCCGTGCCTTGATCATTGACAAAGACCGTAATCCGCGATGGCGGCCGGGCACGCTTGAGGAAGTCAGTGAGAGCTATGTCCAGTCGTTCCTTCAGCCACCGCACCCTTTGGCCGATTTGCTCTAAGTAGGACGAACCGTCATGAATCCCGAGAGCTTGCAGCGTCTGTTTGACAACTGGGCCAGAACTTGGCTATCGCAGTTCCGTTCCGATGAAACTGCCGCCAGTCCATTGTCAGATGATCCCAGATTCAAAGACCCTTCGTGGACAGCTACGCCGTATGGACAGTTCCTGCTCAAATGGTATGAGGCGGCAGCGCGCACGGCGAAGGAAATCGGGAACTTTGGAACAGCCTTACCGCCACACCAGAAGAGCGTCTGGAACTTTTACGTCCAGTATGCCATCGACGCGCTCTCGCCTTCGAACTACTTCCTGACCAATCCGCAGGCTATACAAAGGGCGGCGGACACCCGAGGTGAAAGCATCTTGATCGGTGTCACGCGCATGCTTCAAGATCTGCAAAGGAATGCGCTGCCGGCGACCAGTGACATGGAGACCTTCAAGGTCGGGAAAAATCTGGCGCCTACTTCCGGATCGGTGGTCTATCAGAACGAGATATTCCAACTCATCCAGTACGAGCCTTTGGCGACGAGAGTCAACGCGGTTCCGTTGCTAATCGTGCCCCCGTGCGTCAACAAGTTCTATGCTTTTGACCTGAATGAGCAGAAGTCGTTCGTTAGGTTCCTGCTCGAGCAAGGGCACAACGTCTTCATTATGTCCTGGAGGAACCCACGCGCTGGGGAGACGCATCACAGTTGGGCCGACTACGTGTTCGATGGCGTGCACAAGGCAGTGGAGTTAACTTGCGAGGTAGGAGATTCGGCCAAGGTAAATCTGATGTCATGGTGCATCGGGGGAGCATTGGCTGCGTCGGCGATCGGCGTAATGAATCCAAACGAGAAGAAGAGAGTCGCATCTGCCACGTTTCTGACAACGCTTGTTGATTATTCAGATCACGGCGAGGTTGGCATCTTCATCGACGAGCCGCAGGTCTGTGCCTTCGAGCCCCGAGTGCGGATGAAAGGAGTGATGCCAGGCCAGGATTTGGCTAAGGCAATGGCGATGCTCCATGCAAATGATTCGATCTGGAACTTTTACGTTAACAATTACCTGCTCGGTGACAACATCCCGCCGTTCGACGTTCTGTACTGGAACAGCGATACCGCGAACATTCCTGCTGACCTCTATCAGTACTATGTCGAAAACATGTACTTGAAGAATTTGATGCGTGTGCCTGGCGCTCTTTCCCTACGCGGGCGCAAGATGGACGTAAGCAAGATCGATGTACCGTGCCTCTTTGTCTCCGCGAGTGAAGATCACATCGTGCCATGGCGGACCACGCTATTGGCGTTGGAGCTGGTATCCGGTCCTTCAGAATTTCTCTTGACAGAAGGTGGGCATGTCTCTGGAACGGTGATCAACCATCCGGCGAAATCCAGAAAGAGTTATTGGGTGAATGGGCCGAGAACCATGGGTCCGGACGCTTGGAAGGAGGGTGCCGAGCGTCGGCAAGGGAGCTGGTGGCCCGAATGGTGTAGTTGGGTCTCGAGAATCGATGATAGGCAGATTGCGGCACCCAAAGAACTCGGAACTGATACGTGGCCGGCGTTGGAGCCCGCGCCGGGTTCTTACGTGGTTGAGCAGGTTCCTCAGGGCTGATTTCAATGAGGAACTTCGACGCCAACGGACCCTTCCGCACCGCTTTGCCCAAGGTAGCGGTGGATTACTTTCGTGTACCCGGCATTGATCCAGCCGTTACCATTCACCTCCGGCACAAGCGCTTGGCAGGTGACTTGCCTCGCGGCGAACACCCTGTCGTCATATTCGTTCATGGCGCTACTTATCCGGGCACAGTCGTTTTCGACCATGCCATGTTTGGTGGCGGATCGTGGCTTGACTACATGGCGGTGCACGGGTTTGATGCGTATTCGTTCGACGTTCGGGGCTACGGGCTGTCTTCGCGCCCTGCGGAGTTCGGCGAGGGAAGTCGTCGTGGACTTCCCTATGCGCGTACCCCTGATGCCATAGCAGATCTGAAGGCTGTGGTCGATTTTGTTCGCGCGCGCACCCCGAGGTCCAAGGTGAACTTGGTCGGATGGTCATGGGGCACTGCGATCGCCGGAGGATTCGCTTCAAAATACGGTGAGCTTGTGCGACACATCGTAATGGTTTCACCGTTGTGGATTATTCGAAACTCGCCAGTGTCGGCAATGTCGCGCTGGATGACGTCGGCAGTGCCAACCTTGCTACAGAGTGGGGACCTTCTTGGCGCATATCGCAGCATTTCGAAGTCCGAAGCGCGACGACGATGGGTACGCGGCTTGGAGCCCGACGTGGCTGAGCAATTGATGCCACGTGCAGAGTTCGACGGTTGGTGGCGGGCGCTTGCGAACGTTCAGGGGAATGATGACGAGTCAAGCGAATCGGTGGAGGCACCCAATGGCGTAATGGCAGACTTGGTCGATGTCTGGTCTGCAGGTCAGGCAACCTATACCCCTGAGAGTATTTCATCGCCGACTTTGCTGCTGGTGGGGGAATGGGATGTGGATACGCCGGCCTACATGGCACAGGAGATCTTCTCGCGTCTGAAAGGGGCCTCTTACAAGCGGCTGGAGGTACTCGCGCGCGGTACCCATTCCATGGCTCTTGAGGTGAACCGTGTCGATCTCTATCGCCGGACCCGTGAGTTCTTGCAGACACGTTTCATTTGAGTTGGTCCTGTGGTCGATAACGGGCCACGTCCCGGGCGACGCGCAGGTTGGCAGCGATTCGGCGCGCCTCGCACGAAGGCTGCCGACAGGATGTTTGATACAGAACCTTTCCGGTTGGGTCAGGATCGCAGCGGGGAAAGCTATGGAAGATGCGGGGTCTGCCGTTGGGGCCAGGAGTCCCGCAACGGACTTTTCGGCGCTCGCCGCATTGGCCTCTTGGGCGATTGAAACTTATCGGATCGAACTGGCTTTGGACTGTGAGCGATTTGGACGGCTTTCGCCAAGCGCCCTCCTGCGTACCGTTGAAGGGCGAGACGGCGAGCAAATGCTTCTCCGGACCTATCCATGCCAGGGCGTCTTATGCCTTGCCGAATCAGACGAGGATCGCCTCACGCAACTTGCTGCTGTCTTGGCGGTGGGTTCCATGGCGATATGGCCTGCAAACAGCGCCGTGATGCTAGTTGCTCAGTTGCCTGACGCGGTAAGCCAATGGATTCGTCTGGTAGATGATTGGACGATTGCGAACTTCAATGCCGTGCTGCATCACGGTGGGGAAGATGGTTTTCGGCAGGTGCAGGACAAGATTTCAGAACGAGGTACCCCAATGATTGGCTTGCAAACGATCAGGCCCGGTTCGGCTGATATTCGACTCGACGTTCTTGTAGTCGAGCGACCCTCAGACGTCGAATACGCGCGTGACTGGAAGTTCGTGTGAGCGATGAACCTTCGCTGCTCGGGCAGTAGGCGTCAGATGATGGTCCTCAGCTGAGAGCGTCATGGGCTCGCAGCATGAGGTGCATCGCCGCAATCTTGAACACCGCGTGGCAGCTAGAAACCAAAGGAGCATGAATTGAGAATTGATACGAACGTCTTTCTTGTAACGGGCGGGGCCTCTGGCCTTGGCGAAGGCACGGCACGCATGCTTGCCGCCAACGGCGGCAAGGTCGTGGTTGCAGACATGCAGACTGACAGAGGAGAAGCCGTCGCGCATGACATCGGCGGCGTGTTCGTGAAGTGCGACGTTTCCCAGGAAGCCGACGGTATGGCCGCAGTGGCTACCGCCTTAGCACTAGGCAAGTTGGGCGGCCTAGTCAACTGCGCCGGCATCGCACCAGCCGAGAAGACAGTGGGCAAGAACGGAGCGCACGCCATGAATGTTTTCAGCAGGACACTCATGATCAATCTGCTTGGCACCTTCAACATGATCCGCCTCGCGGCAGACGCCATGTCCAGGAACGAGCCCGAGCCGACGGGAGAACGTGGGGTGCTGATCTCCACCGCCTCGGTTGCGGCCTATGACGGACAGATTGGACAGGCCGCATATAGCGCATCCAAAGGTGGTGTGGTCGGGATGACGCTACCAATTGCGCGCGATCTGGCGCGGCTTGGGATCCGCAACATGACGATTGCGCCCGGGATCTTTGGCACGCCAATGCTCTTCGGCATGCCGCAGGAGGTCCAGGACGCATTGGCTGCCAGCGTACCGTTCCCCTCGCGGCTTGGCACTCCTGCGGATTACGCCAAGCTAGCGAAACACATCATTGAGAACGACATGCTGAATGGCGAAGTCATTCGCCTTGACGGCGCAATCAGATTGGCTCCGAGGTAGGCCATATCCCAAACCCAAAACTCATCAGGAATGCCATGTCTGAAATCATTGTTATCCTCGGCGCAGCCCGTACCCCGATGGGCGGCTTCCAAGGCGACTTTTCTTCTCTCGCGGCGCACGACCTCGGCGGCGTGGCGATCAAGGCTGCCATCGAGCGTGCGGGCATCAGCGCCGACAGCGTGGGCGAGGTGCTCTTCGGCAATTGCCTGATGGCGGGCCAGGGCCAGGCGCCGGCGCGGCAGGCGGCCTACAAGGGTGGCCTGCCCGACAGCGCCGGCGCGGTCACGCTCAGCAAGATGTGCGGCTCGGCCATGAAGGCGGCCATGATGGCGCACGACATGCTGCTCGCGGGCACGCACGAGGTGATGGTGGCCGGCGGCATGGAAAGCATGACCAACGCGCCCTACCTGATGCTCAAGGGCCGTGGCGGCTACCGCATGGGCCATGACCGCATCTTCGACCACATGATGCTCGACGGCCTGGAAGACGCCTACCAGCCGGGCCGCTCCATGGGCACTTTCGGCGAGGACTGCGCGGCCAAGTACAAGTTCACGCGCGAGCAGCAGGATGCGTTCGCGATCGCCAGCGTGGAGCGCGCGAAGGCGGCCACGACGTCGGGCGCCTTCAAGGCCGAGATCGCTGCAGTGACCGTCAAGGGCCGCGGCGGCGAGACGGTGATCGAGATCGACGAAGGTCCGGGCAAGGTCAAGGTCGACAAGATCCCGACGCTCAAGCCGGCCTTCAAGAAGGATGGCGGCACGATCACCGCCGCGTCGAGCTCGTCGATCAACGACGGTGCCGCCGCGCTGGTGATGATGACCGAGAGCACCGCGAAGAAGTACGGCGCGAAGCCGATCGCGCGCCTCGTCGCCCACACCACGCACGCGCAGCAGCCCGAGTGGTTCTCCACCGCACCGGTCGGCGCGGTCGCCAAGCTGTTCAAGAAGACCGGCTGGGGCGTGAAGGACGTCGACCTGTGGGAAGTCAACGAGGCCTTCGCGGTGGTGCCGATGGCGCTGATGCACGAGCTGTCGGTGGCGCACGACATCGTCAACGTGAACGGCGGCGCCTGCGCGCTCGGCCACCCGATCGGCGCGAGCGGCGCGCGCATCATGGTGACGCTGATCCATGCGCTGCAGCAGCGCGGCAAGAAGCGCGGCGTCGCGACGCTGTGCATCGGCGGCGGCGAGGGTACCGCTGTGGCTATTGAATTGATCTAAGCCATGCTGTTGACACCTGACCAGGAAGCCATCCGCGAAGCCGTGCGCGCCTTTGCGCAGGCCGAGCTGTGGCCGAACGCGCCGCAATGGGACCGCGACCGCAGCTTTCCCAAGGCGGCCCACGAGGGCCTGGCGGCGCTGGGCGCCTACGGCATCTGCGTGCCGGAGGAAGACGGCGGCGCGGGGCTCGACTACCTCACGCTCGCGCTGGTGCTCGAAGAGATCGCTGCTGGCGACGGCGGCACCAGCACAGCGATCAGCGTGACCAACTGCCCGGTCAACGCGATCCTGATGCGCTACGGCAATGCGGCGCAGAAGAAGAGATGGCTGCAGCCGCTCGCGCAGGGCACAATGCTCGGCGCCTTCTGCCTCACCGAGCCGCAGGCGGGCAGCGATGCCTCGTCGCTGAGCACTACGGCGCGCAAGGACAAGGACGGTGATGGCGGCTGGGTGATCGACGGCGTCAAGCAGTTCATCACCAGCGGCAAGAACGGGCAGGTCGCGATCGTGATCGCGGTCACCGACAAGGGCGCGGGCAAGCGCGGCATGAGCGCCTTCATCATGCCGACCGATGCACCGGGCTACAACGTCGCGCGTCTGGAAGACAAGCTGGGGCAGCATTCGAGCGACACCGCGCAGATCAACTTCGACGGCTGCCGCATCCCGGCCGAGAACCTGATCGGTCAGGAAGGCGAGGGCTACAAGATCGCGCTCGGCGCGCTCGAAGGCGGGCGCATCGGCATCGCCGCACAGAGCGTGGGCATGGCGCGCAGTGCCTTCGAGTTCGCGGTCCACTACGCGAAGGAGCGGCAGGCTTTCGGCGGTTCGATCTTCGACCAGCAGGCAGTGGGCTTCCGGCTCGCAGAATGCGCGACGCAGATCGAGGCGGCCCGCCAGTTGATCTGGCACGCGGCCAGCCTGCGCGATGCCGGCCTGCCGTGCCTGAAGGAAGCAGCCATGGCCAAGCTCTTCGCGAGCGAGATGGCCGAGCGCGTGTGCAGCGCCGCGATCCAGACGCTGGGCGGCTACGGCTACGTCAACGACTTTCCGTTGGAGCGCATCTACCGCGATGTGCGGGTGTGCCAGATCTACGAAGGCACTTCGGATATCCAGAAGCTGCTGATTCAGCGTGAGCTGTAGGCGCAAAGGGAATGCGAGGCGCAAGTGCGGAATGAACCCGTCTACAACTTGGCCAAGCGACCGATAAAGGTGACTGGTTGCCGTTTTTCCGCCCGCGCTGCGCGGAAAGAATCGCGTCTTTTTGATCGGGTCGCCATTGAACTCGAACGACGGACTGACCCTTGGGTCGTTGCCGCGTATGGGGCATCCCATCTTCCATGGGCAATGACAGCGACCAGACGACGCCCACGGCGCCTCGCACCGAGTCGATCTGGTGCGCTGGCACCTCAGGTGGTGCGCAAGCAGCAGTCGTCGGAGCGCGTTGTCGACACGCTAGACGCCCATCTCGGCCCTGAGGCGATCACCATTTCAAGAACTTGATCCAACCTTCAACCCATATGCGATCACCATGACAATTGCGCCTTCCACCACTTCGTCCCGCACTCTCGCGCATGTCGCGCTCTTCGCTGCGTCGATCGCAGTCATGGGGATGATCCCCAAGATCGACTTGCCGCTCGGTATCCCGATCACCCTACAGACGTTAGGAGTAATGATGGCGGGCTGCCTGCTTGGCGCAAGGCGCGGTTCCCTTGCGGTCGGCCTCTTCTTGCTTGCGGTAGCGCTGGGGATGCCGCTGCTGGCCGGGGGACGTGGCGGCTTGGGCGTATTCGTCGCGCCATCGGCCGGATTCCTGATTGGATGGCCGCTCGGTGCGGCGGCGAGTGGTTTTGTGATGCGCCGACTGTCGCACCTTCGAGGCCGCGCGCTGCTGGCTGGCGCCTTCGTTTCGGCTCTGGTTGGCGGTATCGGCGTCGTCTATGTCTTCGGCATTGCCGGCCTCGCGTTGATCGCCAAGCTCTCCGTCCAGCATGCCGCACTGGCCAGCGCGGTGTTCATCCCGGGTGACCTGCTCAAATGCGCCATCTGCGCAGTCGTCGTGCAGACGGTGGTGCGCGGTTTGCCGCATTGGCGCTTGGCCGAGTGAGGGCTGCCGGCGCCGTTTGACTATGCTGGATCCAGATCATGCGAGCGAGCGCTCGTTCGCCGGTGGCGCTGCAGGCCTTGCTGCGCCGCCCGAGTTCGAAACAGTTCACGAACCGATCGCTTACTGGGCCGCCCGCACGCCGAAGGCGACGGCCATCGACGATGGATCGATGCGCGTGAGCTTTGAGGCGCTTTGGGATCAGATCGACGCCACCGCGCGATCAAGGTCCCGACCGATTGCACCATCACCCGTGTGGGTCGACGACGCAGGAACGCCGGGCGAGCAACTCGTCAGCTTTCTGAGGATCCTCGCTGCAGGACATGCCGCCGCGGTCGGCGATCCCGACTGGTCACCAGAGTTGCGATGCAAGGTCACAGAGTTGTTGGCCGCATCGTCCATCGGGGCGCCGACGAGCGACCTGACGCTTCCCCCGGGCTCGTTCTACGTGGGCTTCACGTCTGGTAGCACGGGCGTCCCCAAGGGCTTCGTGCGAAGCCACCGCTCGTGGACGAGCAGTTTCGAGGCCTGCCTCGAAGCATTCGGTCCGGCTGTGCGCACCCCGTTGCTGGCGCCAGGACGCCTTTCGCATTCGCTGTTCCTGTTGGGTGCACTCATGGGCTTGTGGAGCGGAGCGGGGGTGCGCCTGCAATCGCGCATCTCCGCCGACGCCGCGCTCCAGACGTTTCGTCGGGGCGATGCACGAAGTCTCATCGTCGTGCCCAGCCAGCTCATCCTGATGCTCGAGCACGCGCACCGCAACGACCCTCGGCCCATCGAAATGACTCAATTGGTGATGATCGGGGGCGCAGCATGGCCGCGCGCCCGCATTCCTCAGTTGCAGGCGCTCTTTCCCAACGCACGCATCGTCGAGTTTTATGGCGCTTCCGAGACCAGCTTCATCGCCTGGACTGATAGCCGTGTCGACCTGCCAGCGACGGCCGTGGGGCGGCCGTTTGCGAGTGTGCAGCTGCGCATCGATCCGGTGGGTGGGGCACGCGAAGATTCGGCATCCCGATGCGTCCCCGGGATTGATCTATGTGCGAAGCCCCATGGTGTTCACAGACTATGTGACACCCTCACTGGTTCGCGGTGCGACGACCTTGCGCGACGGCGAGTGGCTGTCCGTGGGCGACATGGGCCACCTCGATGCCGACGGTCTGCTCCACCTGCTGGGCCGGCAGCAGCGCATGTTCGTCGTACAAGGAAAAAACCTTTTCCCCGAGGAAGTGGAGCAGGTCCTGGCCGACTATCCATCCGTTGCGGCAGCTTCGGTCCAGGCTGTGCCCGATGGAGTTCGCGGCATGCATGCGGTGGCGGTACTGGAGTTGGTTCAGCCCATCGATCGCGCGACCCTCGCAGACTGGTGCAGGGCTCGCCTGGAGCCCTACAAGGCGCCACGCCGGGTCTATGTTTGTGCCGACTGGCCACGCACGACGGGCGGTAAGACCGACCATGCCGCCTTGGCGCGATGCCTGGCCGCAAATCCGGAGGGACCTGTGCACTGGCAAGCATTGCCTTGGCGGCTTTCGAGCTGATCCTTCCGGGCATCGGCCGGGCACAGACGTTGGCGGCAGGAAGGATCGCCGAGAAGATCATTCGGGTCGAAGAACTGGCGCTCGCGGAGGGCATTGCCTTTCTGAACAGCCTGCGCGGCTGGATCGACGTGCAGCTGGATGTCGGGTGTCCAAATCGGAACTGAAGTTGCCAAAAAGTGGCATTGAAAAAGTAAAGGTAGCTGCGCACGATTCGGTCATTCGACTGGAACAACCGAAATCCGCAACCGGCCTGCGATGAGCGAGCGGCTTTAGTTCAGAAGGATTGAGATATATGAATACTAAAGAAATCGAATGTCTTGAAGCAGTGGACCTCTTTCTCGGACTGGTCGCATTTCGAGGTTCGGCACGGTGACCGGCGCAGATCGAGGCCATCGCACGGGCCTGACCGACAAGTGCGAACGGGAAATAGAGACGGAGCCACATAGCTTGGATAGCCGAGCATCCCAAGCAGACGCCAGGACGTTCCTGGGCGCCGTGGCCAACTTCTTTCGCAGGAACGCCGGCGTGGGGGCTCCCGAGCCGATGGCCGCCGCAGTCCCGGCACACCGGATATCCGATGTGGCCCACTGCGCACAGCTGGCGGCGAAGGCGCCCCTCTACAAGCACTGGAACGCGATCAAGGCCGATGGCATCACTGCGTCGCAGTTCATTGCTTTCCTGCAGCCTCTCGCCGACCTGGACGGCATCACAGTCTCGTACAGCTACAGCGACGAGGATGGCGTGGAGCACGTCTACAACCGCAGGCGCGGTGAACTCGGGAGTGCAGATCCACTTTCCCGAGCGATTCAGGAAAAGAAGCTATCCAAAGAGAAGGCGCTGACCTTCGCGTTGAATGAGGAGGGCCGGGTGTGGATCGAAAGCAACTTCATCGATCTCAATGACCTGAAGTAGAAGCTTGAGGCCCCCGAGGCCCTCAACAAGACCGCGTAGTTGTGTCGTGCTGGTCCGATTGGTCCGCTCAAAGAACTGCATTGACACAGAAAAAAGCCCGAGCTGGACTGAGATAGGCGTATCGTATCTTGGGATTGCGCGAACGCAGCATCCTGATCTTCGCTGACGGGCAAGAAGACCTGCCAGCTTGCATCCCATCCTGGGCGCTAACGATGAAATCCTGCGGTCGCTGATACGGGAGGGATACTTGGAGGTCCTGCCTGCACGGGGCGCGGCGGCGAAATTGGGCGCATCGGTAACTCAGGCGAGCAGTAGTATGGGCCGCTCGCTCGCCGGGACTCGCATGTTCATGTTCGACCTGTGCGAACGCACCTTCGCCCTGGGAGCACCCGACGCAGCCGATCGATTTCGAGGGCTTTGCGGGAAGCGCGAGACGGCGACTCGATGCTGGCGTTCGCCGAACTGGCCATCCTGGAGGCGACTGTTGGACAAAGAGGGTCGCGAACTGCCCCGGACATTGGTTGCCGCCCCGTTGGTGATCAGCGAGCTTCATCCCAGCATCAGTCATGTGGTGGAGAAAGCGCCAACTGATGGGGCGCTCGAGATCACCCTGGTCCAAGCATCGCCAACGTACGCAGCGAGCGTCGTCGCCGAATTCGCCGGCGACGCACCGGTGATATTGCGACGGCTGCACGAATTTTTCCGCAAGTCGGCAATCGGGTCGTGCGATTCGTGGCGAAGGCTCCCCTGCACCCAGCCGACGGTGATTTGGAAGGGCAGCCCCTCGTCCTCTCGCTCGATTTCGAGCGGAGAGAGGTGCTTGCGAAGGTCATTGCGCTCGAATTCACTCTCCAAGATCTCCTGAACCAAACGTCGGTTGTCCAGTACCTGAATGACGTGAGTGGGCCGCTCTACGTGGAAGCGTTCAGCCGTGATTTGGTGTCGAGATATGCGGAAATCTTCTGCAGGCGGGAAACGGGGCAAGAGTGGTGCTGCCCAAGCTGCCGCGCTCGGTGATCGGACTAGCGACGATCACCCCGCGAGCTGGGGTCCACATGGCGGGACGAAGTCGCCGGGCTCCGCTTGGCAATAGAGTGAATGTGTGCAGTGAACAGCGGGCCGAGCAGTGGGACTCTCGATCTTCGAGGATGCCGCTGCCACAGCGTACACTTCGACGCGTCTGGAAACTGCCAAAAAGTCAGAGCGGTCTATTTAGGGCTAAGCTGCGGGCCTTGATTCACTCAATGAGGCGTTTATCGTGACTCGAACCTACGATCAAATCCAGAAGAAAATTGCGGCACTACAGAGGGAGGCTGAGTCGCTTCGCAATAAGGAAGTCGATGGTGTCGTGGCCCGGATCAAAGTTGCGATCGAACACTACGGTCTGACCGCTGAGCAACTCGGATTTGGCACACAGGCCGGCAGTGCGAGGAGGGGGAAGGCTCAAAATGCTATCGCGGCTTCGAGTCCGGCGGCGAGGTATACAGATGGGAATGGCAAGACGTGGAGCGGTAGAGGTCCGCGCCCGGGATGGCTGAAGGAGGCCCTTGCCAATGGAAAGTCCCTCGAAGATCTCTCGATTGCAGCCAATCCTGCCAAGGCGAAGTCGTCGTCTCCGAAGTCTTCGCCAAAGAAGCGAAAGGCCAAGCAAAGCTATAAGGATGACGCCGGTCACTTCTGGTCCGGCTTTGGGCCGCAGCCGGGCTGGCTTAAGGAGGCAATTGCTTCGGGACGCAGCCTCGAAGAGTTCGTTGCCTGAGTGAAGTTCGTGGCGGAGGGATGCAAGGACCGCCAACTTCACCTGATCCGCGCATCCCGATGCTGCTGCCAATTCGCCGCTCCCGGCCTTCGATCTGCGTTGCTCGCGAGCAGGAGTTTGTGAGGCAAATGCGCCGAAGCATTTCCATCGTGCAACGGGCTACCCCGTGTCGGCGAAATCGTGCGCCCGGAAGCCTACCTGGTCGCTTCCCAAGCGCAGCATGCCGCATCCTTGAAGAGCTTGCCGTCCCAACGGCGTGGCAGCGGTAGTTAGATGCCGCGGAGGTCTTAGGCCAGCGACTCACCGCGAGCACGAGCATACTCCTCAATGCGCCTCTTTCCCTCTGCTCGCAGAACGGCCTCCATTGCAGGCATGATCCTCTCTACCATCGCTTTGTATTTGGATCTTCTCCTCAGACAACCGCGTGTAGCCTTGGAAGCGGGTGACTGTCGCCAATCTCCAGAGGTGGCGTCTGCCCACATCCACGCAGCTGCATAGCGGCTTCGGCCGTGTGGACGCCCTCGCGATACCCCTGCTTGCTGGCAAAGAGTCCTCCACCTGGCTGGCGAAAAGTCGCGTGCGCGGCAAAGGGCTTCTCGGCGCGCCTTGTAGTCAATCCGATCTGGAGAGCGACTCAACGAGGTGGCCCACATGCACAGTTCTAGTGCGAATTCCGGATACATGCCATTTCTGCGCAGACGTACGGTGATGTCGCTCGCCAAGTAGCGGGTGGAAGATGGTAGGTCCAAAGCGTGTATCACTCGCGACCATGGAAGGCCCAGCAACTTGACGGCCACCATCGAGCAGAAGAGCCGCGCGCGCTCCTCCGGCACGCCATCAAAGAAGCAACGAAAACGCGCAAATTCCTGTTCAGGAAAGAGCTGAGGAATGTGCTTGGCTTCGTATCTCAAGGCGCCTGGCTGGCCTGCTTTGGCCGAACGCGCTGCGATCATGTGATTGAAATCCGTCCACAGATAGAGTCGATCCTCAATCTGCACTCGGACGCGGTCTGGAAGCGGGAAATAGTTGGCGACAATCCACCTGCGCTTGTGCGCCGCCAGCCGATCCGCAGCCGCACGAATTTCCTCCGCGACCAGTTCGGACGTTCTTGCTTTGACGATTTCCAGGGCCTTCGGCACGACGGCTGCCATCAAGAAGGAGTCTGTGGGTGCCCCATTGATGTAGGTAGGCAAACGCGGTCGGCAATGTGCTGGCAGAGCCTGTCGGCGTTCGAGGATTTCTTTGCGCTGCTGGATGTGCGCAGCGACTGCTTCGTCCACGGGCGCTTCCAGATGTCCGAAATCTTCGACTTCCAAAGTAAACAAGAGAAGAGCACATGTAGCCCTCATCTCATCAAAGAACTCGCGCGTGGTCGGAGCCGGTTCAGGAGATACACCGTTCTGAAGAATCCGATCAATGAAGCATTGTGCGGCCAACGTCGAGGGCGACGCTTTCGGCGCTTCAAGTTCAATGAAGGAGCACGCACAGATCCGCGATGCTCGTGCTTTCCCTTTGGTCTGAGGGAATCGCGCGTTGTTGCAGAGAATTGGCTCCGGCACGCAGTCCAGCGATATTGGACACAAGCCTGTCGTTTGCCCGTGCCGAGGGCGACCTTGGCAGATCGGACATCTATGGAGCAGCAGGATGCCATGGCGCACACATGCAAACGACCAAGGAAGCTTCCAATGACTGAGCCAGATTCCTCTGGACTCTCGAAGGCAGATCGGGCACAGGTGTGAACCCTTGAAGTATCCCCACTCACTGCACGCGTGCCTGCTCAGCGCGGCGCCTAGGCTAGGTGAGGGCTCTCGAAAATCCTTGAGTACCGATCCTGCATATCGGCTGAAGAGGAGATCGGCGACCTGCGCATCTGGTAGGCCGGTCACGAAGGAAAAGCGCCTGAGTGCGTCCTCGGCCAGTACGACACCGTATCCAGTCAGCGGATCGAGGCACCCAGACGAAATCCCCAATCGAACGAGCATCTGGGGCAGCGTGACCCCGTAGAGGTTTGCGAGTCGATCGATGAAGCTAGGAAGCGTCTCGCCACGAACGTACGCAAGGCGCAGGACCAGTTGACGGTCGGACGGCAATGGAATACTGATGGGCATCATCGTCCCCTTCGCTCTCAACGCGGCGCTCTTGGTACCTCGTTGTATGGCACAAAGTATGTGCGCACAGGTGCGAGGTTTCAAGACCACGCGTGAGATCAATATCGCTCGACGGCGACTTGATCATCTGCGGAAGGGAAGACCCGATGTGAAGACAGCGAACCGTCACCACCGTTACCTTTGACCGGTAGGGTGGGGCGCTTGGGTCTGGAGGATCGGACTGGAACTAACGGCCACTGTCCGACCGCTTGGCAGCTCGCAGCTCTTTGCGGTATCGCTTGTCTACTGCGTGGATCAAGTCGCCGGGTTCCACTTGTAGTCCCTTGGCAAGCCGGAATAGGCTTGTCAATGACGGACTGGTCTTGGCC
Organism: Variovorax ureilyticus; assembly: GCF_037889935.1. Lineage (NCBI taxonomy): Bacteria > Pseudomonadati > Pseudomonadota > Betaproteobacteria > Burkholderiales > Comamonadaceae > Variovorax > Variovorax ureilyticus. Next base: position 82,798 of record NZ_JBBKZU010000012.1, on the reverse strand, counting down.
ACTTCAAGCTTGGCGAGGAAAGAGCGGTTTACATGACCCTCGTAGGCCAGCGCGTCTTGGCTGATTTTGATGGCTGCTCTCCGGGCCTTGAGCTCGGCGGCGAATGCCCGAAGTAGAGCAGGATCTTGATTGGACCGCATGCGACTAATCTCGCCGCACAGGGTTTTCTATGCACCCTGTTCTATAACCCAAAATCACATCGAGCCGAACATTCTTACGATTCGTGTTGCCCTTAGACATCACGTGGGTGACTGACAGATCGAACGCAACGACCCTTCCGCAGTTCTCGGTCCGCGACCACGCCGGGAAAATGGGATTTCCCCTCTGGAGCAGCGTTTTTTATGGTACCGTTGAAGGGTAGATGCTCCGTCCCGATTCCGGCTGGAAAGGGAGCTTGGGCGACCTTCGCCGGCTGGAGCGGTGCTCTCGGTGGAGGTGCAATCGTGAGCGGTGCCCTCTCGTTGAAAGCGCGCTTCCCATATATGTTTGCAGGCCAGCATGCGGGCCTGACTTTCTATCGTGGGTGGACTCCTGTCCTGGCTCGTGTGAGCGTGCGGATTGACGCGATCCTTCCTGCAGGCAAGCTCGGGTTCCGTTGGGTGCAGATCCGCGCGGATCAGGGTTGCGGATTCTTTGTCTACACTCTCGCAAGACGTCAGGCGCTTGTGTTGAATCTCCAAGGGAACACCAGGCGGGCCCTCGCGTTCGAAGCGGAGGACCTCGTCGCTCCGCCCGTGGCCGCAGAACTGGACCTATTGGTGCTGGACGCGGAGCGGGTCACCAGTACTGCGTGCATGGTGTGCGGCCACCGAGCCGAACTCGGATTCCATTTCGGTTGCGCGGTCACTTTTTGCGAGCGGCATACGCCGGCCTCCCTCAATCTGCGTGGTGAAGAGGGCCTGGAAGGCTTCTGGCGGGAATCGATCGAGTGGGAGGAGGTCGCTTCGACATGAGTGGCAGCCGATCAAGCGCAGGCGATGAGGCGCCGGAAGGTTATTCATGGCACAGAGTCGAGCCACTGCCCGGAACCTATCGCTATATAGAACTTCTGTTGCCGTCAGAGGTGAAGGAGGCGCGCCTTGTGGCTGAAGTGTTGGAATCGGAGCGGCTGGCAGCTTCGAGTGTGCGCGTTCGGACCGAAGAACCGAAGGCTGCACCTTCGCCTACCTCGGCGGCCCAGACGCCGAGTCCTCAGAACGCTGAAAAGTTCATCAAGATATTTGAGAAAGGCGTGGCGAGACGCAACCGTGCTCGTCGCCATCAGGTTCTTGAAGCCCGCGAGATTTTGCGTGTGTTGGACCGGATCGGGACCGTGAGGAATAAGGATGACCGCAAACGCGAATTCGAGCTCATGGATCGAGTCACAGCCCTTGGAGCCCTAAGGGGGATCGCGAATCCCGCGTTTCGACCAGCCAGATGGGAGCGCTCCGTGTCGCATCTACGGGCGTCTCATCCGCACTTCCGCGCCGTCACCGATTTTGTCTGCGAGCATGTGGTGCTGTCGGCCTCCAGCAAGGAGCCGCTCTATGTGCCCCCGATCCATATCTGGGGACCGCCCGGAATCGGCAAGTCTCATTACGCCAACGACCTTGCGCTGGCGCTGGAAGCACCGCTGCGCCGGCAATCTATGGAGAATGCGCAGACGACGTCCCTGCTCCTCGGAACAGAGCGGCATTGGAGCAACGCGGCACCTGGAGCAGTGTTTGAGCAGATCGTGCTGGGCCAGTACGCGAACCCTGTCTTCCTCATCGATGAGATCGACAAGGCGCCGATACATGCCTCGTACGACCCTCTCGCTCCTTTGCACTCGCTTCTGGAGCCGCTCACGGCTTCGACGGTCCGGGACGCTGGGCTGGACATCACCTTTGACGCAAGGCTGGTCATCTATATCGCTGCGTCGAACAATCCTCACAAGGTTCCAGAGTCCTTGCGATCGCGATTCACCGAGTTCGAGATACTCCGTCCGCGAGGTGAACATGCTCTTCAGATTGCGCAGGTTGTGATGCGCAACACAGTGGAGAGGCTCTCGGTTCCCAACTTTGCCGTGCCCGAGCCACGGTTGGCATTCAAGCTCGCGCATCTGGATCCGCGGGCCATCCGCAAGGCTGTTCAGTCCGCCGTCGCCCGGGCGGTCTTGAATGAACGTAGGCACCTCAGGATTTCTGATTTCTCTGCGGAAGAGCTTGATGAGGAGGGGAGCCCTCCGGTTCTTCACTGATCTGCCGGGCTTTGCCGCGCCCAGGGACGCGGCGGCGGGCCGGCGGCCCGCGATGGGGATTGGGATGGCGTCTCTACTTTTTGGGTCAGGAGCTAAGGGAGATGGAAGGCTACACACCAGGCGCTCTGCAGGCGCGCTTCCCTTACATGTTCCCACTGGAAGGGGAGGAGCGTCGCCGTGCCTACACGTTCTATCGAGGCTGGATGCAGCCCTTGGCGCTAGCCTGTGAAGACATCGACAAGCTGCTCGGCATGGACAAGCGCGCTTTCTACTGGACGCGCTTGCGTGAGAAGGTCGGCGCGCCAAGCCTTGGGTATCGTATGGAAGGCCAAGCGCGTGTCGCCACCAACATCCATCGGCCGACCGACGTTGTTCGGCACGCCGGTGAGTCGGCGGAGCGCCACGCCCCGGTGGCGCTGGCGATCAATGAGAGGATCCTGCAGCTCGAAGTTGAGCTGAGGTCTCGTTGCATCGTCTGCGGCGCCCTGTCCGAGATTTGCAACGACCGAGGGCCGTGGGCGTCGCTTTGCCCAGCGCATCGCGCTGAAGACGACGGGCCTGACGCTTCTATGGGGTCGGTTTGGGAATCCGCGCGAACGCACGAAGAAGGCCGCAAGTGATCCTCTGCTTCTCAACTTCGACGCCGTGCGGCGACCGCAATGGAATTGGCATCCCCCGGCGCTCGTCGGACCTCTGAGATGACCAAAGAAATCTATGGGACCGCTGCCGAGACGAAGGCTCTGCTGCGTGACGGGCAGACGTATCGTCTCGAGCGCTTACGGGCGGAAGACATGATCACGGTCGATGAGGCCGCCTCGCTCATGAGGGTGAATGCTTCGGTGATCGAGGGCTGGATTCGGAACTGCAGGTGCATCGGGCTTGCTGGCCCACACGGCGCGATGGTGGTACCGCAATGGCAGTTCGAATCGTCCCTCTGGTCTTCGATTCGCCGCATTGGGCAATCGCTGGGCACGCAAGACCCTTGGCAGATCCTGGGCTTCCTGGAAACTTCGGCTCCGGCGCTGGACGGACTCACGCCGCGGGCGGCGCTTGAGCAGGGCGTCCCCATCGGTCGGGTCTTGAACGTGGCCGTCGCAGATACCCATTGAGCACATCATGAAGCTGCTTGTCCTGTCCGACATCCACGCGGAATTCGAGGCCTTTGAGGTACCGAAGGGACTGGACTACGACGTGGCGATCCTGGCGGGGGATATCGTCGCTCCCGGACGCGTGGCGGCACCCTGGATGCGAGGCTCCGCGGGTTTTGGCAACAAACCCATTGTGCAGATCGCCGGAAATCATGAGTACTACGAGTCGGTGCTCGAACGTGAAGAAGCCGAGATGCGCCGTCAGGCGAAAGAGCAGGGCGTGTACTTCCTCAACTGCGATGAGCTCACCCTGGAGGGTGTTCGATTCCTGGGCTGCACGTTGTGGACCGACTTTCGCCTGCGAATCGACGATCCTGGGTTCGCAGGGCAGCCGGTCCGGTTGCTGTCGGACCGATACCGCTCGATGACGGAATGTTCGCGGTATCTGGCCGACTACTCGGCCATCCGTGTCGAAGATCCGACCACTTCAAATTCGCGCGGGTCGCGGCGCCTGGTGCCGATAGACACCCTGCAGATACATCGGCGGCACCGCTCGTGGCTGCGCAGGAAGTTGGCCGAACCGTTCAAAGGGTCGACAGTGGTTGTGACCCACCATGCGCCGCATCGGAAGTCGCTTGCGCCTCGCTATGCCGAAGATTGGTCTTCCGGCGGCTTCGTCAACGAGATGCTGCCCGAATTCTTCGAGGTGCCGGTCCTTTGGGTTCACGGACATGCCCACGACAGCTTTGACTATCAGATCGGCAACTGCCGCGTCGTGAGCAATCCGCGCGGCTACATGAACTGGCACGGGGAGTTCGAGAACGCGCGGTTCAACCCAGGCTTGGTGGTGGAGATTTGAGTCATGAAATTGCTGATCCTCTCGGACCTGCATCTCGAATTTGGCGCTTTCGAAGTACCTGACGTCGAGTTCGATGTTGCCATCCTGGCTGGCGACATCGCGGTCCCCGGGACCAAAGCAGTCAATTGGATCCGTCGCGCAGCGAACTTTGGCGAGAGCAAGCCCGTGATCTTCGTGCCAGGCAATCACGAGTTCTATGCGGACGTGCTCCCCAGTGGTCTGGCCAATATGCGGCGGGCCGCAGCCGGTACCAACGTGCATGCGCTCGACTGCGACGAGACAACGATCGGCGGTGTTCGTTTCTTAGGATGCACCTTGTGGACCGACTTCGCACTTCGGATTGATACGGCCGATGGCCTCAAGGTCGATGTCGAGCGTACAGTCAGAGAATCGGGCGACGTGATGTCCGACTACAAGACGATCCGAATCCTGCAGAATCGAGACACCAAAGGCGTGCCGAGCAAGGAGAAGCCGTTTAAGCGAGCTCTAACACCCGCAGACACGATAGCTCTTCATCATCGTCATCGTGAGTGGCTTGCTGACAAGTTGATTGAGCCGTTCGACGGCCCGACCGTCGTAGTCACGCATCACGCGCCTCATCGCGGGTCATTGGCGGCGTGCTACGCGTCCGATTGGGTGTCGGGCGCCTTCGTGAGCGAGCTGCCAGAGCACCTGTTCGAAGTACCCGTGCTCTGGGTACATGGTCATGTGCATAGCAGTTTCGACTACCGGGTGGGCAATTGCCGTGTGCTCTCGAACCCGCGCGGCTACATGAATTGGCATGGAGAGTCCGAGAACCACGATTTCAATCCAGGCTTGGTGGTTGAAATCTGATCCCGCCGGTTCGCGTTGAGGGGCGAATATCATTGAAGGAGTTCGGCATGAGCGAAGACCAGAAGTCGAGCGACGGTCAGCACCAGGAAGATGTGTGGTTGCACATGGCGCATCTGAAGATGCTTGCCAAGGTTCTGAAGAATGTTGCCTTGGTTCTTCACTGCACCGCCCTCGATCGCCTGTGCCGAACCGCTGGCTTCACCGATTACCCGGACGCGCTACACCATCCCCGGGCCCTGGGTATCACGTTCGATGATTGGTGCGAGAGGCTTGCACAGGAGTTCGGAATGCCTCTCGATGAAATCCTTTCGGACGAGGAATCGGGTGAGTGGTTCGCCCGGCTTTTCGTCCAGCGTGGGCGGACCGCCGCGCTTGAGCGGGGGCACTCAACGGAGTATCCGCAACGGCGCCCCGAGGCGTTGGAGGAAGATCTGGAGGACCAATCGATTTCAAATCTGGCCAACCATGAGAGGACGGTTGTGGACTCGATCCGACGGCGGGAGAGGTGAGGAGCAGACGGTCGGGTTGGCATAGTTCGGGCCAGAAACCGTGATTCCCCGAGGAGGGGCAACTACCTCACGGCGGATCTAGAGGCTACGGCGCAGCGAGTTGCCTCAGTAGTCGTGCCAGCGCGCCCGAAGATCCGCGCTACAGTCGCAACCTCGGTCCAGCCCCACGCGGATCCAGCGCAGCTTCTCTCTTGCGAACGTCATGACGCCCTGGAACCCTGCTTGAGTCGCAACAACTGCGCTGAGGTTCGCGTTGCACCGAAACCACGCAACCAAGAGCACCCCCGCAGCCGCCGAAACGAAGCCGACCGACTTACCGGCGTCGTCGCGCCAATGCGGTCGAGGTCCAGCGGCCAACTTTCAAAGCAGACGCCCCTCGTCCATTCGACGAACGGAGGCCGCCTGCTGCAGAATGTGATTGTCATGATGACTGAACCCGCCCAACTGTCAGACGAGGATCTGCTCGACAGAGCTCACCAACTACGGCTCCTGGCGTTGCGCGGGCATGCCGAGGCGCGCGGTCCCGCCCACGAGCATGAGCGCGAAGTTCGGCGTCGCTTTGGAAGCGGCACGACCATCGGGGCTCCTCTAGAGCATCCGGTGAGCCGGCGACCATTCTGGAGGTTCTGGTAGGCGAGGGCGGCTCGATCGCGCGATTCGGCGGTCGAGCAAACGGTGGAGTGGGTTAGCCACCGATTTTCTGGAGTGCTGCGTTTCTGCTCAGGGAGCGGGCTTCCGCGAGTCGAAGCAGTTGCTCCGCGTTCGGCCGCGACTTACCTTGCTCCCAGAGGTAGATAGTGGCGCCGCTCATGCCCACGAGCTTGCCGTAAGCGGCAGCAGACAACCCCAGCTTGGCTCGATGCGCCGCCAGTCTCGCTGCACTGAACCGACGCGGAGTGGCGCTTCCCGGGCGTTCCACTGTCCGAGAAGATGCCTGGGCCGCCTGCTTGAGCTTCTTGTCCAGTTCAGAGACCTGCCGCCGCAACTGGGCGATCGCGCTGCGGTACTGCACGCTCGCCTTCCTCAGGCTGTCGATTTCCGCGCGGACCTCCTTACGAGCGATGCGTGAGATTTCCGACTTAAGTACTGATGCGATGTTCGTCATGGAAAGACATTCTGCACCCAGGCGAGGATGCCTACGGAGCCGCCTTGGGAGGCCGACTTAGACTGGCAGCGGTCGTTCGCATTGGCAAGGCCATTGGCAGCTGCCGTCGGAACCGACGTTCGAACCCACCTCAGGGCTTCGGCGCCCGCACGTCCTGCTTCCACGCCGGCAGGTCGTTATTCAACGGCTTGGAGCCTTCAAAGATCATCATCGCCGTGACCTCGCCGTGGCCAGCTCCAAACTTGTCTACTGTCTCGTCAACAAGCCACGAGTGCGCCTCCGAGATGCGCGGCACCAGATAGTGGACATAGAGTGCCGCGACCAGTGACTCTGACTTGAACTCCAGGATGGCGCGCTTGTTGCGCTCGCGCCGCAGGTCTGATGACTCGCAGCCCACCTCGGCATCCATCGCCAGATGGATGATGCCAATGCCTGCAGATCGAACTTGCCTCTCGGCTTCGACCAACCTGTTTTTGACATGCCGGGCCTTTTTCTCGATGGACTCCACTGCGGTGCACTGCCAAGTTACGACCGAGGCGTATCGCACTTCGTCCATAAATCGCGGGTCGCGGTCATCAGGTTCGCCGCCGGCCGCAAGGTGGTAGCCACTTTCTCGGACCTGCCTGCCGCTCAACAGGCGCGCCATCTTCGTGCCAAAGTACAGCGAGCTGCTGCGTGTGTCCGCACGAACGGCCGGAAGATTGGCGGGCTTGATCTCTCCCTCACCGAACTCGTCACGCCAGGGGTAGGCGCCGGGGAGCACCAATGGGCTGGCAAGAAAGCGGGATAGCCGCTCCGCGAGATAGCCTTCGGGCACATCCTTCAGCTCTCTTGTGTAGGTCACGTCAATATGCAGAGAGAGACGGCGTGCGTCAATGATGGCGGCGACCTGCCTGAATATCAGGCGATGCCTCGCTCGTTCCTCCAGTTCGTACTGGCCTTGTCGTAGCCGCTTGAGCTCAATCGCTACAGGCTCGGCCACACCGGGCACGAACAAATGCAGGTCAGGTGTCTTGGCTTGGCCCGGCGCCTCCGGGACGAACTTGACCTCCAGCCCGTCGGCAGCATAGTTCCCGCCCATGACGAGTTCCAGCATTGGGCCGTCAGGCGCTGTGCTCGCGTCGGCCAGCATCCGCCGTGCACGCTCTGCTGCTCCGTCGACCCTCGCGAGCTCGTTGACGTTGACTCCAAGCTGCTTGATCCACGGGATACAGCGCGAGGCGAAGGCGATGTCATACGTCCGTCTGCTGTCGAGTAGCGATTTAGCCTGTGCAAGAAACGAAGCCACCAGATCCGGGCCGAGATCTGGCAAATCTGGATCAAGCCCTAGGTTCTGCGGCGCCGCCGTGAAATCCCGGTAATGCGCCTGCGCTCCCTCAATGCGGCGCCAGAACGCAGGGGCATCCCCGCTCACACTGGCAAGCCAGTGCAATGCCACTTCTACATCCCGGTCCTGTTCAATACCAGCAGGCAGCGGCCTCAGCGCCATTTCCCCGTCCCTTCCACCCTTTCATCTGTCGGTGTCGCCGTAGCTGCAGTTTCCATGGCGTAATGGCACTGGTGATCCCCCGCCCGGCAGAGGATCTTCTTTGCCCGCCTGCTCGCTGGTCCATGGCGACTGCGGTCGGATGAATGCGGTATTCCCCTACTTGATGTCGGTCGAACAATGTGCTGCATCCGCGATGCGTCGAAGATCACCGAGGGGCGCATCGCCGGCAGGCAAGGGTCCATAGTTCCAACGTCACTGACAATACCCACATACGAACTCTAGGGTTGGCACGATTGAAGCACCTGGATCTGCTCAACGAGTTTCGAATAGCGATGTCGCAGCTGGCTGCGCAAGTCGAGGCCGCGTCCGCCATGCAGATGTACGACATCCATAAGGTCTCCGAAAACCTCATTCTCGGGGTCCTGAGGGAACTGTACGAGTGGCGGCAACTCCGGAATCTGAACTCGACTGAGCGCGCGAACTTTCCCGGGATTGACCTCGCCGACGATGTGGCCGGCGTCGCCGTCCAGGTCACCGCAACGCCCACGCTCGACAAGATCAAATCTACGATCGAGACCTTCCTGGCGCACGGACTCGACAAGAAGTACCGACGTGTCGTCGTGTACGTCCTGGGCCGCAAGCAGGCAAGCTACTCCCAAGACGCTATCGATCGTGCCGCGAACGGCCGGTTCAAGCTCGACACCGCCACGGACATCTTAGACTACCGTGATGTTTGCGGAATCGCCTCACACGTGGACCCAAAACAGTTGGTCGCGGCACTGGAGGTGGTTCGGACCTACCTGAGGGGTGGGGTGGCGCGGGGGCTTGGCGAAGAGGACTTCAACCCCTTGACCTCGCCTCCCGAGCGCGTGAACCTGAACCTCGTAGAGGTGTACTTCCCCTCGACGTTGTACATCGCTGAACTAAGCGATGACCTCGAAGCCTTTAAGTCGAAAAAGGTGCGCAACGAGAGGAAGACGTTCGGGGAAGCCGTCAGGAGTCTGAACCTGCGCGTACCGTCGGACTACGAGGTGTCGGGACGCCAGCTGATCACGTTTCATCAGCTCGACGACAAGCAAGGTCCGTTCGCACAGCTGATCGAGCTGGGCACCGTGACGCCACTGCAGGCGCGCGAGTTCTACGGCGCAAACGAGGATCGTGAGCGCGTCTTCAAGTCACTGCTTCGATTCACGATGCAGCAGAAGCTCTACAAGCACGGTGTGCGATGGATGCACGAGGACAGCCTGTTCATCTTCGTGCCGTGGGCCAATGGCGACCTGCTCCGCGAAGAGAATTGGGTTGGACAGCGAGCGTCAAAGCGCGCGGTCTACGAGCGCAAGCTGAACAAGAAGGACCCGAATAAGACCTTCCTGTGCAAGCACCTGGCCTTTGCAGCGGACTTCATTTTCAGCGCTGGCAGGTGGTACGTCGCCCTGACGCCAGATTGGTACTTCAGCTTCGGAGACAACTTCAGACGATCAGCCTTCGCGGATGCCAACCTGAGCTGGCTCAAGCGTAAGGAGGTCAACAGCACCGTTGCTGGCCATTTTCGGTTCCTCACCGCTTGGCTGTCGGCCTTGGATCAGGACGATCTCTTCGAGTCCATCAAGTCGCCTGCGGCGACCCTGTCGCTCGGCGAAACGGTCTCATTCTCGAACCATCCAGCACTGCTAGATGATACGTGGCTTCCTTTGCGGGACGAATCGGACGACAGCGAGGAGGCCCAAATCTTTGGCCTGTTCGACAAACTATGAATCTTGAGCACATCGAAGAGCCTCGACTTCGCTTTCAGAGCGGCGAGCATATTTGTCCCCGTCGCGGCATCACTGCGTATGGAGCCTTCGACCGTTCCATGGGGACGAGGCGGACTGATGTGATTCTGGGGAGCGTTGGCAGCGCAACCTGCAATGAGGCCCTGGATCGCTGGGTGACAAGATGTGCGTCCGAAATTCCTGGGATGGAAAACGCCAAGCAACCCAACCTCCGGGTCATGTTCCCGGGCATGAGCCTGGGTCATGGTTTCGACGCGACGCTCAAGTTCAGTCAGGACCTAGCACGAACGATTAGGAAGAGCGAGGTCGACGACATCGTGGCGATCGCAGACCGGCGAACTCGTGTGACCAAGGCGATCGAGCTGTACTACGAGCACATTAAGTTTCTCGCGCAGAACCGCCCAGTGGATGTCGTGGTCTGCGTGATACCCGATGCACTGTTCAAGGTCATCTCCACTGACGAACGGGGTCCAGCAGAAGAAACGCTGGAAGCAAGCGTCGAGGTCGCTTCCGAGTTGAACTTCCGCCGAGCACTGAAGGCGCGAGCCATGCACCTCGGCAAGCCGCTCCAGCTTATTCGATCGGCATCGCTTGAGAGCAATAAACGTGGCCAGCAGGACGATGCCACCAAGGCATGGAACTTCTGCACCGCGCTGTACTACAAGGCGGGCCCTCGCGTGCCTTGGAAGCTGCAGACCGACGATCGACGGCCAAGCTCGTGCGCTGTTGGCATCGCCTTCTACCGAAGCCGCGACCGACAAGTGTTGAACACGAGCCTGGCGCAGATCTTTGACGAACTCGGCAACGGGCTGATCCTGCGCGGAACACCCGTCGACATGTCCCGGGAGGATCGCACGCCGCACCTGAGCGCCAACCAGGCGTACGACCTGCTGACGGCCGCACTAAATGAGTACCGCGTGGCGCTGCGCGCCTACCCGGCGCGGATCGTCGTTCACAAGTCGTCCAACTTTTCGGCAGACGAAGTCGACGGGCTGACGAGCGCGGCGAGCGATCTGAGGATCGACACGGTCGACCTGGTCACCGTAATGGACTCGAAGCTGCGGCTGTTCCGAGAGGGCAACTATCCGCCGTACCGAGGTACGCGCATCGAGATGGACGAGGATCGGCACATCCTCTACACGCGTGGCTCGGTTTGGTACTACCAGACCTACACAGGGCTCTACATTCCGCAACCGATCGAGCTTCGAATCGTTCGCGCGGAGGAGTCGCCCTCCTTTATCGCTCGCGAAATCCTTGGGATGACCAAGATGAACTGGAACAACACCCAGTTCGATGGGAAGTACCCCGTCACGCTCGGATGCGCGCGCAAGGTCGGCGAAATCATGAAGTATCTGGAAGACAACGACTCACCGCAGATTCGGTATGGGTTCTACATGTAGGGCGTTCGTCTGGCGAGTAGACCTTCGTAATTCCGCGTCGCTGGGGCCAGTGACCGCTTTGGGATAGTCAGCGTGAGTCTGGTCTGCTGGTATGTCAGGCAGCAATCGCTGCAAGTCAGTCTTAAGTTGCCCAACAGCGAGCTTTGCACTGGCTCCAAAGTTGACGTGGGAGTCCGAATTTACGGCGAGAAACTGCGGCAGTGCAGCAAGCCGGGCGGGTCTGTTGTTCCAGCAAGCCACGGCCGTCGACATCACGATCGTCCAAGGACATCCACCTTCGCCAAGAATAGCTCAACGCGCGGCGAGTTTCTCAGCGCCAAAGGCCGACGTCGGCCGTCCAGCGGTTGTCTCAATTAGCTAGAAACGCGCGAGACGGGACAATTCCTCAACATGCATGTAGAGCGAAAGTTCCTTTGTTCGCCGATCTGGCGGGTCGAACTTCGCGCCTCTCATCATTCTTGTGGATGCCGCGTAACTTTCAGTCCCCTATGTTCGTGCTTGTAAGTCAGGCTCGGTTCAGCTACGTTACCTGACCAACCAAAACGAACAAACGAGGGGCCCAGATGGGTATGGTGGAGAGCGCCTTGCTCGCGCAGGGTGGGGTAGCCGTTGCCGTCAATCCCAACAGAGTTGGAACGTCCTGGACGAGGGAAGGGCTGTCGGCGCTGTGCATCATCGCCCGCTACCACCAGGTCGGCGCCGACCCTGCAACTCTTTTTCACCAGCTTGGCCTGGCAGCCTCCGACGCTTGTGACGTTCAGGTCCTTTTGCGAGCGGCAAAGCACCTGGGCCTGAAGGCGAAGCACTCTCGGTCCTCTCTGGAGCGTTTGCCCATGACGCCATTGCCGGCCCTGGCTATTGTTCGGACCGCCGACGATGAATTTAGGGTTGTCGTTTTGGCCCAATGCGATGGGCAGCGCGTCCTCTTGCAGGACCCAGGCGCTTCAACTGCAAGACCACCAATCATCGAGTCGCTGGAGGTCTTTTCGGCGAAATGGACCGGCGAGTTGATCCTCATCACCAGCCGCGCGAGCCTGGTCGGCGAACTGGCGAAGTTCGACTTCTCTTGGTTCATCCCGAGCCTCGTCAAATACCGCCGCCTGCTGGGAGAGGTGCTGGCGATCTCGTTCGTGCTCCAGCTCTTCGCGCTGACTAGTCCCCTGTTCTTCCAGGTGGTGATGGACAAGGTGCTGGTGCATCACGGCCACACCACGCTGGACGTGCTGGTCATCGGGCTGGTGGTGGTCGTGGTGTTCGAAAGCGTGCTCACCGGCCTGCGGTCCTACGTGTTCAGCCACACCACCAGCCGCATCGACGTCGAACTCGGCGCGCGGCTGTTTCGTCATCTCGTGCAGTTGCCGTTGGCCTACTTCCAGGCCCGCCGCGTTGGCGATTCTGTGGCGCGCGTGCGCGAGCTGGAGAACATCCGCAGCTTCCTGACTGGCAATGCGCTCACCGTGATGCTCGACGTGGTGTTCTCGGTCGTCTTCATCGCGGTGATGCTGTTCTACAGCGTGCCGCTCACGCTCATCGTGCTCGCGAGCCTGCCGCTGTACTTTTGCCTGAGCCTCGCGGTCGTGCCGGTGCTGCGCCGGCGCCTGGACCAGAAGTTCGCGCGCGGTGCCGAGAATCAGGCGATGCTGGTCGAGGCCGTCACCGGCATCCAGACGGTCAAGGCGACCGCGCTGGAGCCGGCTTTTGCCCGCCGCTGGGACACCCAGCTCGCGGCCTACGTCTCTGCGAGTTTCCGGACGCAGAACCTCGCGGCCTGGGCGCACGAGGGCGTCAACCTGATCGGCAAGCTGGTCAATGCCGCGACGCTCTGGTACGGGGCGCACCTGGTGATGAACAACGATCTCACCGTCGGCCAGTTCGTCGCCTTCAACATGTTTGCGCAGCGAGTGGCGCAGCCGATCATGCGCATGGCGCAGCTGTGGACCGACTTTCAGCAGACGGGCATTTCGATGGCGCGGCTCGGCGACATCCTCAACACCCGGACCGAAGTGCCGCCGAGTGCCACCGCGCAGCTGCCCGCGCTCAAGGGGCGCGTGACGCTCGATGCCATCACCTTCCGCTACCGGCCCGAGGCGCCGCCGGTACTCAACGGCGTAAGCCTCGACGTGCGGCCGGGCGAAGTCATCGGCATCGTCGGTCGTTCGGGTTCGGGCAAGAGCACGCTGACCAAGCTCGTGCAGCGGCTCTATACGCCGGAGCTGGGACGGCTGCTGGTCGACGGCATCGACATCAGCCTGATCGACGCGGCGCAGTTGCGCCGTCAGGTCGGTGTGGTGTTGCAGGAGAACTTGCTCTTCAATCGCAGCGTGCGGGAGAACATCGCGATCGTTGATCCAGCCGCGCCGATCGAGGTGGTGATGCAGGCGGCGCAACTTGCCGGCGCGCACGACTTCATCAGCGAACTGCCGGAGGGCTACGACACGGTGGTGGGTGAGCAGGGCTCGGGACTGTCGGGCGGCCAGCGCCAGCGCATCGCGATCGCGCGGGCGCTGTTCACGCAGCCGCGCATCCTGATCTTTGATGAGGCCACGAGCGCGCTCGACTATGAAAGCGAGGCCATCGTGCAGCGGAACATGGCGCATATCTGCCGCGGGCGAACGGTGTTCATCATCGCGCACCGGCTCTCCGCAGTGCGCAACGCGAATCGCATCATCGTCATGGACAAGGGGCGGATCGTCGAGGGCGGCACGCATGAGGCGTTGCTGCAGAAGCCCAAGGGCATCTATGCGCACCTGTGGGCCATGCAGGCCGGTGGCCGGCCGAGCGAGGAGAGCGTGCAATGAGTCAGCAAGCCGTGCAAGACGTGCCTACCGGCGCTGAAGCAGCCAACTCACCTAAGGCGCGGCATCCGGTTTTCGACCTGCTCGCGCGATACCGTGCGGTGTTTCGCGCTGCTTGGCAGCACCGGGACGAACTCGCCGGGCCGAAGCGCTTGTCCGACGAAGCGGCGTTTCTTCCGGCTGCGCTGAGCTTGCAGGACACGCCCGTGCACCCTGCGCCGAGACGGTTGGCGTTTGCTTTGATCGCGCTGTGCTTCATCGCACTGATGTGGGCCATCTTCGGCAAGGTCGACATCGTTGCTGTGGCACAGGGCCGGGTCGTCGTGAGCGAGCGTACCAAGCTCATCCAACCGCTGGAGCGCAGCGTCGTGCAGCGCATTCTGGTGAAGGACGGCGACCGCGTCGAGGCCGGGCAACCGCTTGTGGAGCTTGATCCGACCACGGCAAGCGCGGACAAGGCCAGCATCGACGAGCAGTTGAAGTCGGCGCAGTCGGAGGTGCTGCGAACGCGGGGGCTGCTGCACGCAATGGCGGTCGGGGTGCAGCCTACGCTGAATGGTACATCCGATCTCACCCGCGACTGGAGCGCTTTGGACACCGCAGGCGCCAACACCTTGCTCGTCTCCGAGTGGAGCGACATCAACGCCAAGCTTGCCAAGGCAGCTTCTGAGATCGATCGGCGTCGCGCTGAAATCGTGACGGTACGCGAAATGGTCGGCAAGCTCGAAAGCACCTTGCCGATCGCTGTCAAGCGCGAGGCCGATTTCAAGCAGTTGGCGGATCAGGGTTTCATGTCCAGCCATGCCAACCAGGACCGCACGCGCGAGCGCATCGAGCTCGAACGCGACCTCGCTACGCAGCGGGCGCGCCTCGCTGAGGCGAATGCTGCCTTGCGGGAGAGCGAAAACGCCCGCACAGCGTACATGGCCGAAACGCGGCGCAGCCTGCGCGAGCGTGAAGCGGCGGCGGACCTCAAGCGCCATCAGAGCATGCAGGAGCTGGCGAAGGCCCATCAACGCGAGCGCTTGACCACGCTCAAGGCGCCGGTGGCGGGCGCGGTGCAGCAGCTCGCTACGCACACGGAGGGCGGCGTCGTCACCGAAGCCCAGCCGCTGATGGTCATCGTGCCCGATGGCGCGCGCATCACCGCCGAGGTGACGCTGGAGAACAAGGACATCGGGTTCGTCAGTGCGGGCCAGACGGCGGCGATCAAGCTGGAGACCTTCCCGTTCACCCGATACGGCACCGTCGACGCGACCGTCAGCCGCGTGACCGCTGATGCGGTGGAAGACGAGAAGCGCGGCGCGATCTTCCCGGTGACTCTGGCCCTCGCTGCGACCACGATCGATGTCGACGGCAAGCCGATCCGGCTCAGCCCGGGGATGAACCTGACAGCGGAGATCAAGACGGGCAAGCGTCGAGTGATCGAGTTCTTGCTGAGCCCAGTACAGCGCGCGACATCCGAAAGCCTGCGGGAACGCTAATCAGTTGGAGAAATTTTGCATGAAATCTATAGAAAAGCTTTCATTTGCGATCTTGATATTAGCCATCTCCTTCTCTGCAAGTGGAGATCAAGCATCGAAAATAGATTCTGGTTTTTGCCAAAGATTGGCCAAGCATCTCGTAAGAAAGCCCGGCGCACCTCTGCCGCTGAGCGTGGAAACTTCACAGGGTGAAGGAAGAGTCATCCGATATAAATCTATTGATTTGGATGGCGATGGGAAGTCGGATGATTTGCTTCAAGACTGCGGCAGTCCGAGTGACGGCACTTGCGTTTTGGAAGTTATCGTTTCATCGGGTTCGAAATATTCATTTTCGACCTCTCCATTTGCTCTAGTCAAATTCGAAAATCGATATGTGGTCGTCGTGGGCGATACATATCCCACTCGAAGTCGGTCGCGATCGGCTTATCAGTTGACGGCAAAAGAAGCTGAACTTGTTTGCAAGAAATTCTAGGAGAACATGAAATGCAATACCAGTCCCTGGGTGCTACTGCTTACGCAGATCTAATTGTTCGCCTAATAAGCGCATTCGAAGGGCACGAGCCCGCTGCCAGAGATATTGGCGATCGAAAAGCCACAATTGGATGGGGATATACATTCAACAGAAATGACAACGTTGCATTATGGACGGCAGCGGGCATAACGCTTTCCGCAGCAGATTTGGCTGCCTTGGCGGCAATTGACGCAGCACCGGCCAACCAAAAAACTAGCTTGGCGCTTTCTACATTCAAACGCTCGCTTAGCCGCACGGAAGCTCAATCGCTACTCGAGCAGACATATACCAGCTACGAAGGCCCAGCCCTCTCACTAGGAATGCCCCTCTCGCTTGAACGAGCGGCCTTCGTTTCACTGACTTACAACCGTGGGGTATCTCGTGCGAATTCGATGACCGCGTTTGCGGCAGCAATTCAAACCTCTGACAGAGCTGAAGCGTGGTATCAAATTCGTTATGGTGCGCTTGGAAATCCTGCGCCGAAGTTTCTCGATGGTGTCGCAAAAAGACGATTTGTTGAGGCTCAGATTTTCGGTTTGTATGACAATCCAAATTCGGTTTCTGATGCGGAGGCGAGGCAGACGCTTGAAATGCTGACTGAGCATAGAGTCGAAATATATAAGCACGAGTCGCGTTTTGGGATTCCTCCTGATGGGTCGACGGCTAACAGAAACATGATAGCCGTCGCGAACGGGGATGCAAATATTAGCGCTATCGTTTCGACGCAATCGATTTTCGATGCTTTGGTGCCGGCTCGGGACAAATTTATTGCTTGGGTAAATTCATTTTTACCTTCGGATCGGCAAATTGTTGCTGCAACCATCAATCCAGCGGCGACTTATTATTTGGGCGAGGGGGCGCCGGGCGTAACCTCCAGCCTCGATGCACGACTAGATGACGGAAAGGCTCAGGGGCTAGCTCTTGAAAACAACGTCCTCGTTGGTGGCATCGGAGACGACCTGATGATGGGCGGCTCCGGTAATGACATTCTGATTGGGAGGGGCGGCGGCGATGTGTTGGACGGTGGAAAAGGCGCGGACCTCATATATGGTGGCAGTGAAGACGATCGTATTATCGGTGGCGAGGGCAATGACACTCTCTACGGTGGAGATGGAGACGACGTTTACATTTGGAACACGGGAGACGGAAATGATACGATCGTTGATGATGGTGGCGGTACACTAATTATTAACGGAAGCAATTTTTCGTTTTCAAAAGGGACGTTGACCAAAGACCAAAACGCCAATATTTGGCGCGATAAAACTGGAAATGTGGCTTTGACCCACAATAGTCCATGGCGGATCGAGCTGGCCGATGGGACCGTCATTCAGCTTGGAGAAAATTTTGATCCGGAAAAATGGGGTATCACTCTCAAAGACTCGACCGAGGGACCCCAGCCAACGAACACCTATACTGGGGATTATGAAAAAGCCCTAAAGGCGGACGGCCATACCTATTTGATTGACGGGTCGAATTACGCTGGCTCGGGCGAAGATGCCGATTCGTCCGACATTCTTTTCGGTAGTGAAGGCGGTGACTTTGTTCGTGGCCTTGGGGGGGCCGACGCTTTGTTTGGGTATGGCGGTAACGACCTGATTCAGGGCGGAGAGGGAGCCGACATCCTAATGGGCGGGCTCGGCGCCGATACCTTGAACGGCGGTGCAGGAAATGACGTCATTTATGGCTCCAGCAATGGAACGGTCCTCCAGCCTACGGACGTCAACTACGCGCCACCGTCGCCTCAATTCGCCAACGTCGATGGTTATGGATTCAGCTGGGTGGTCGAATCGCCCGGGCGCGACGAAGACGGAGTATGGGGTCACTACATCTCCGATACCGTCCAAAGAGACGTCCAAGCCAATGATCAAGGCAACACGATCGATGCAGGAGAGGGCGACGATGCTGTGCTGGCAGGGACCGGCGACGACAGCGTGCATGGCGGCGAAGGCGGCGATGACATACATGGTCTCGCTGGTGATGACGAGCTTGATGGCGATAGCGGTGCCGACCGGATTTACGGCGACGGAACCGTCATTGTCGGGACTCTCTACAACACGGAAGCGGCATTGCATGGCAGCGACCTGATTGATGGTGGAGCCGGCAATGACACGCTACTGGGCCAAGGCGGCGATGACGCCATCTATGGGGGAGCTGACGACGACAAGCTTTGGGGGGACGATCGGGACACGAGCGACACCCCCGCAGACATTCACGGGGATGACTATCTGGACGGTGGGTCTGGCGCAGACGAACTCGTCGGAGGTGGGGGCAATGACGTTCTGTTTGGGGGCAGTGAGGACGACAAGCTTTGGGGCGATTCAGGCGCAGCCTCGGTCGGAGCGGCTGGCTATTTCGCTCTTGGCAGACACGGAGACGACTATTTAGACGGCCAAGACGGCAATGACTATGTTCAGGGGGAGGGAGGAAACGACATTCTGTACGGCGGCACCGGAGATGACACGCTTGTCGGTGACGATGATGAGGCCCGCTTGCCTGGTGCGTCCCAGGGAGAGGACTTCCTCGACGGTGAGGATGGCGATGATCTGATGCAGGGAGGCGGTGGCGGCGACACGCTTTTGGGTGGCGCGGGTGCCGACACACTGGACGGAGACGCCGAAGAGCTTCAGTTGTCAGGCGAACTCCATGGCGACGACTACCTTGATGGTGAAGCCGGCGACGACGTATTGGTAGGACGGGGCGGGAACGACACGCTGATTGGCGGTGACGGCAACGATGCTCTGCAGGGCGACGCCGCCGAGGAGTTCACTGCGGGTCAATTTCATGGCGACGACTACCTTGAGGGCGGAGACGGCAACGACAGCCTATGGGGCCTAGGAGCGAATGACACGCTGATCGGAGGATCGGGTAACGACTACCTCGCGGGTGATGGATCGTCCGGCGACCTTGGCCCGCAGTTTCATGGCGACGACTATCTCGAGGGCGGCGATGGCAATGACGCGCTATACGGGGGCGGGGGGAACGATGTGCTTTCCGGGGGCGCAGGCGCCGACGAACTGCACGGGGGGGCCGGTGATGACGTGTATCAGATCGTCGCTGACGAAACCACCGATGGCATATTTGGCGACACCATCACGGACAACGAGGGCACGGATTCCATTGAACTCTATGGCGTTAATCTTGAGGATATAGAGGTAAGCCAGACGGGAAGCGCGGCGTCAATCGCTTGGGGTCCTGGACAAGGAATCCACATAGCCGATGCCGCAACGACCAGCATCGCTGAGGTTCTCACCGACACGGGTGCTATTTCCTTTCAAGAGCTGTTGGGACAGCGCCTTCAAGCTTCAACGAACATCACCACCGCCCAAAACGATGGCCGAGTGATGGGAGGAGCGAAAGGCGACACCCTAGTTCTCACGGGAAAAGGCAACCGCATCTGGGGCGGACGTGGAGACGACAGCATCTACTTGAACTCCGCCAGCGGCAACACGGTCGCGATGAACATCGGCGACGGGATAGACGTAGTCTCGGCCGTTCGTCGTGCCGCAGCCGTCGGAAGCGAGCCACCTACGCAGAACGTTCTGGAGCTGTCCGATGGCTTCGACGAAAGTCAGATCCGGATCTACCGTGTCGGCCCTCAGTCCTTTGTACTCTCGCTGAACAGCGAAGGCGACGGTATCCGGTTCACCGCAGTCCCCGGCTCAGACGGATCCATCCCTTCGGGCGACCAGCCTTTCGATTCGATCCGCCTGGTTGATGGAGCCGCCATCAGTTGGCAGCAGATCGTCGATCGCGGGATCGCGACGCTACCAACCGCAACGGAGGGAGACGACAACTTAACCCTCTCGCCGATCTCGGACGTGATCTACGGATTCGGCGGCAACGATCGGATCGAAGGCCTCTCGGGCAATGACACATTGGATGGAGGCGCCGGCGATGACACCCTCCTCGGGGGCGTCGGGAATGATGAGCTGCGCGGCGGCACAGGCGTCAATTCCCTGTTTGGCGGCGATGGTGATGATCGCCTCTACGGAGGCGACTTGGATTCGTATGACCTTCTGGAAGGGGGCGAGGGAAGCGACACCTACTATTTCCGAGCAGGCAATCAGAATGGCGTCGATGGAAAGGCGCTGGATAGCTCGCAATCCTCCAGCGACACCTATCGCGTACGGGACAACGGTGGCATCGGAGGATGGTCGCCTCAATCGTGGTACATCACGGATCAAGGGGGAACCAATGACCAACTGATATTCGAGACCGCGCTGGTCACCAACGCAAACACCAAGGTGACGTCAACCGGCAATGGCTTCAGGCTCAACACTTGGAACGTCTCGGTGTATCTTGAGAATGCGCTCGACGCCAATGGCAATCTCGGGACAGGCAGCATTGAGGCAATCGTCTTCAAGAATGGGGTGACGTGGACGATGGGGCAGTTGCGTGCAATGTGCCTTCAGTCGACCGCAGGCGACGACAGCCTTGTTGGCTTCGCTTCGAACGACTCCATTGACGGCGGAGCAGGTGCAGACTGGATCGAAGGGTATAGCGGCAACGATACCTTGCTCGGTGGTGCTGGCTACGACACCCTTGCCGGAGGCGAAGGAGATGACACCCTGGACGCTGGGACTGACGGTGCAGTGCTGTCAGGTGGAACCGGAGCGGATACCTACATGTTGCGTCGGGGCAATGGTCAGATCCAGATCTCGGGGGCAGTAGCGGGCGACGATGCGATGGCCGGCGTAGACACACTGCTCGTCGACGGCACGCCCGGGGACGTCACCATCTCCTACACCCAGCTTGGCGGCGACTACAACGAATCGCCGGATCAGATCGAAGTCAAGTTCACGGATGGTTCTGCATCCGCAACCTTCAGCCTCATTGGGGCGCACGAAGGTGAGTCAGAGGCCGTTGAACACATCGCCTTCAACGATGGGACGACCATCGATGTGGCGAGCTGGGTCGCTTCCTTGATGGGCCAACCAACGATGTTCGGCGACAACATTCAGTTGAGTTCGCTTTCCGAGCTTTTCGACGGAGGGGAAGGGAACGACTCGATCTCTGGCGGGAACGGCAACGACTCTCTATACGGTTCGGGGGGAGATGACTTCCTACAAGGCGGTGCCGGAGACGACATCCTGGACGGTGGTGCAGGTGATGACTTCATTGCACTTGGTACCTCGTTGGACCTCATCTACCACCGCGACGGCCACGATACGGTTGTATTCGGTGCCGGCTATGGTCACGACGAGGTGGGCTATGGAAGCGATGCAACGCTCTTGCTCAAAGAGGGCGTCTCCACGGCGGACTTCACCATCAAATGGAACGCAGCGAGCTTCCGATCGAGCTCAGGTGACTACAACTATTCGGCCAACTGGCAAGCCGAGGTCGTCCTGTCATTGACGGGCGGCGAAGACAGCATTCAGTTTGAGTACACGAATATCCGCTCTGGCCTTGGCGTTGTCGTGTTCTCAGACGGAACACACTGGACCGGGTCTGATGTCTATGCGCGTGCGAATGTCGCGACGGAGGTCGGCGATTTGCTCGTCGACGCAAACCACGTTGGCTTGCTTGCAGGTGGCGGCGGAAACGACACCCTTCTGGGCTTGGAAAGTGACAACATCCTAGACGGTGGCAGTGGTGATGACCTGCTTTATGGCGGAGATCAGAACGACCGTCTGATTGGCGGTTCAGGAAATGACCTTTTGGTGGGCGGCAGGGGGGTCAATACCATCGTCTATGCGCTGGGCGATGGGTTCGATACAGCGACCGTACTTCCATCCGCATATGAGCCTACGCAGACCATTCTCGAGTTCGCTGAGGGCATCGACCCTGCGGTGGTCCAGGTCCAGCGCGATACCAACAATCTTCGATTCGTCGTTCAAGGAAGTGGGGGGATTGAACTCCAAGGAATCAACGTCATCGAGGATATGGCGGTGGAGGCGCGCTTTGCTGACGGAACTGTATGGGGCCGGCAGCAACTGATTGATCGGGTGCTCACGGGGGCATCGGGTGCCGACGTGCTCGGCGGGTTCAACAATCGGGATGATCTCATCTCCGGCGGTGCCGGCGACGATGTCCTTTCCGGGTTCGCGGGAAGTGACACCTTGAACGGGGGTGAAGGAAACGACACGCTGTACGCCAGTGAGGCCGATACATCGACTTGGTACCAGGCCACGGCATCAGACGTTGACGTTCTGATAGGTGGAAGTGGGGACGATCTTCTCTACGCTGGATATAGGGCGTCGATCTACGTGTTTGAGCCGGGCTTTGGGCACGACACGGTTCGCTACCAGGGGCCTTCCAGAAGTTCCGCGCCGGCGGCGGCTCTCTTCAAGGCGGGCATTGGGCCCACGGACGTTGTTTGCTCTCGCGGACCAGACTATGCCTTGGTCCTATCCGTGCCTTCAACGGGCGACACAGTCCGGATTGAAGGGTTCTTCTTGAGCAGCGACTACACGGCGGACCCGAGTCCGTGGGCACCGTTGACCGAAATTCGCTTCGAAAGTGGAGAGATCTGGAGCGCCAATGACATCGTCAGCAGGCTTGTGATGATCCCCACGTCGGAAGGTGACCTGCTCTTCGGCGCGGACAACGGCGTGGTGATTGATGGGCTTGGAGGCGACGACAGGATCTTCGGCGGTCTGGGTGACGACACGCTGATTGGTGGCCAGGGCAACGACACGCTCATGGGCTATGGTGGACACGACAGAATTGAGTTCGGGCGCGGGGACGGTCTCGATGTGCTTGACGACGTTCAAGGTGCCGATCTGGTTTTGGGTAGCGACATCCAGGTTTCCGACGTCACGCTGACGCGTGACGGTGACGACCTGATCATCTCGATGGATGGTGGCGAAGATAGCGTCTGCGTGATCGGCTTTCTGGCGGGCGCAAATCAACTGAATGTCAGATTCGCCGACGGGACGATCTGGGACGCGGAGTCGATGCTCAACGCTGTGGCCAGCATCTATGGCACGTCCGGGAACGATTCGATTGTCGGCACCGGATCGGCCGATCGAATTTTCGGCCTCCAGGGCAACGACACGCTGGTGGGAGGAGGCGGAAACGACTATCTGGATGGAGGCGCCGGAAACGACACCATGCAAGGAGGCGGCGGCGACGATACCTACATCGTCGACAGCACGTCGGACCTCGTCTCAGAGAGTTCCAATGCGGGCTACGATGTGGTCAGGGCTTCGGTGTCCTACACAGCCTCGAGCAATGTCGAAGTGGTTGAGCTGACCGGCACTGCAAACATCAATGCCACCGGCAACTCTCGCGACAACGAACTCATCGGGAACGAGGGTAATAACGTTCTCAATGGCAGCAGCGGCGCCGACTACATGGAAGGCGGACTGGGCAACGACACGTACGTGGTCGACAACGTCAATGACTGGGTCGAAGAGGACTTCGATCAAGGCATCGACACCGTTCAATCAAGCATCACCTACTCGCTTGGGGAAACCCTTGAGAACCTGACCTTGACGGGTTCCGCTGCGATCAACGGTGAGGGCAATGGGCTAGACAACGTGTTGACCGGCAACAGTGCTTCCAACGTGTTGTATGGCGATGCCGGAAATGATACCTACGTGGTCGGTGCCGGCGACACGATCGTCGAGTACGTCGACGAAGGCATCGATACGGTCCAGGCGAGCGTGTCCTGGACTCTCGGCGACAACCTCGAGAACCTGACTCTGACCGGAACCACTAGCATCTCAGGCGCCGGCAACGAACTCAGCAATGTTCTGATGGGCAACAGCGCAGCGAACAGCCTGAATGGCGGATCGGGAGACGACACGATCGACGGTGGGTCGGGCAACGACACTATGGTGGGTGGTACGGGTGACGACACGTACTTCGTTAACGCGACTGGCGATGTCGTGACCGAGTTGGCCGGAGAGGGGATGGATGAGGTGCGAGCAAGCATCACCTATACCCTTGGCAATGACGTCGAGAGCCTAGTCCTTACCGGCACGTCGACGATCAACGCAACCGGCAACACGCTTTCGAACAACCTGACTGGAAATAGCGCAAACAATACGCTTGATGGTGGCGCTGGCGACGACACCATGGTCGGTGGAGCTGGCGCCGACACGTACAAGGTCGACAGCGTTGGCGATGTGATCGTCGAGCTGAGCAACGAAGGGACTGACGCGGTGCAGGCGAGCGTGACATACACGCTCTCCTCGAATATCGAGAATCTCACATTGACCGGCACGGGAACTATCAACGGCACCGGGAATGAGCTGGACAACGTGTTGACCGGGAACACCGTTGCCAACATCCTCACTGGAGGAGCAGGCAACGATACGCTCGACGGCGGTACTGGGAACGACACGCTGGTCGGAGGTCTTGGAAACGACACCTACAAGGTGGATGCCACCGGCGATGTCGTCACCGAGGCCGCTGGAGAGGGTCTCGACACGGTGCAATCGAGCGTCACCTATACCTTGGGCAACAACGTCGAGAACCTCACGCTGACAGGATCCAGCACGCTGAGTGCAACCGGCAACAACCTGGACAACGTTCTCGTCGGCAATACCGCCAACAACACGCTCACCGGAGCTGCCGGCAACGATACGCTTGATGGAGGTACTGGCAATGACACGATGGTTGGCGGAACGGGTGACGACACGTACTACGTGAATATTTCAACCGACGTCGTGACCGAGAACGCCAGCGAGGGAACGGACACGGTCATCTCCGCGGTCACCTATACGCTCGGCAACAACGTCGAGAACCTCCAGCTCCAGACCGGCAACATCAATGGGACTGGAAACGCGCTGGACAACGTCCTGTACGCAGGCGCCGGGAACAACACGCTCAATGGACAAGGCGGTACAGACACCGTCTCCTATCTCTACGCGGCCAGTGCAGTGTCGGTCAGTCTTGCCAGCACGTCGGCCCAGGCAACCGGTGGCTCCGGCAGCGACACGCTGTCCAATCTCGAGAACTTGACCGGTAGCAACTACAACGACAGCCTGACGGGCAGTACCGGTGCGAATATCCTGCGAGGAGGGCTCGGCAACGACACGATCAATGGGGGCACCGGCGCGGACAGCTATCTGTTCGGCCGGGGCGATGGCCAGGACACTGTGACCGATGCCGACAGTACCGCTGGCGTGACGGATGCCCTGAAGTTCGATGCCGGCATCTCCATCGATCAGATCTGGTTCAGGCAGGTCGGCAACAACCTCGAGGCAAGCATCATCGGCACGAACGACACCGTAACGATCAGCAACTGGTACTCGGGAGCTCAGAATCATCTCGAACAGTTCAAGTCTTCCGACGGCAAGGTCTTGTTGGACAGCCAGGTCCAGAATCTGGTTCAGGCCATGGCAAGCTTCTCGCCACCGGCCGCAGGTCAGGTCACACTACCGCCCGAGTATCAGAGCACTCTGTCCAGCGTCATCGCTGCAAACTGGCAGTGAAAAACGCAAGCATGAGCCCATCGCTGATGGTGATCGAGAGGGATGACTTGGGGGTGTGCGCTCGATGCGTGTGCTGGTAATCCATCAGAATTTCCCGGGTCAGTTCCGCCATATCGCGCAGGCCTGGGCATCCCGGAAGGGGTGGCAGGTGATCGGGATCGGTCGAGAGACCGCTCCGGGTTTGCAGGGCGTCAGATGTCTCAAGTACAGGCCGCATCGCTTGCCACACAAGATGCAGCATCCGTACCTGAGGTCGATGGAGTCTGCGGTGCTGCATGGTCAAGCGGTCGCGCGCTTGTTGCAGAAGCTCAAGTCGAGCGGTTTCGTGCCCGATGTGATCCTGGCGCACCCCGGGTGGGGTGAAACCATGTATGCCAAGAGCATCTTTCCGAAGACGCGACTCATCCATTTCTGCGAGTGGTACTACCAAGCCAAGGGAGCGGATTTTGGCTTTGATCCAGAGTTCCCTTCGCACCTGGACGACGAACTCAGGATCCAAACCTGGAACGCACTGCACCTTCTGAATCTCGAAAAATGCGACATTGCCGTGACGCCGACCAACTGGCAGCACGCGCAGCATCCCGAAGCCTATCGCGAGAAGATCGTGGTTGCACATGAGGGCATTGGACATGTCGTGCCTGATGCCGAGGCCAGTTTCGCGCTTCCCAACCGGGTTCGGGTCAAAGCGGGCGATCCGGTCATCACTTACGTCGCGCGCAACCTTGAGCCCTATCGAGGGTTCCATTGCTTCATGCGTGCCCTTGAACGCATTCAGGCACGGCATCCAAGTTGCCAAGCGCTGATCGTTGGCGGTGACGATGTCAGCTACGGTCGCGCGCCTGAATCTGGCCAGACGTGGCGAGAACAGCTGGCAAAGGAAGTTCGCTTGGACCCTGACCGGACGCACTTCCTCGGAAGGCTGCCCTACGCGCAGTACCTCCGGGTGCTACAGGTCAGTGCGGCACACGTCTATCTCACCTACCCGTTTGTGTTGAGCTGGTCATTGCTGGAGGCAATGTCGGCAGGCTGCCTCATCGTCGCATCCGATACGGCGCCAGTTCGGGAAGTTGTTCGTGATGGCCACAATGGCCTGTTGGTCGACTTTTTCGACGACCAGTCGATTGCCGAACGGGTCCTGAACGCGCTCGAGTCGCCGAGTGGAATGCAAGACATCAAACAGCGTGCCCGTGAGGGAGTGCTGAGAAGCTATCGCCGGGACTTGGGACTGCGTACATACGATGCTTTGGTCGGTACCCGAACATCGCAATTCAATGAAGGTTCTGTGAACGTCTCATTGCAGCAGCGAGCCGCGTAAGAACGGCGTCTTTCCAACGCGTCCGCCGGATCCGACGCCATGCCGTCGACTCTGGAGTCTGGAGCTCAGATCTGAGGGCGCGTGGGGTGAGCAGGGACCGCCGACCGAAGTCGGAAGCGGGTCTGTTGAAGAGATCTCCGTCGGACGCTCTTCCTGGCTCGGGCATCAATGGTGACGAGATTTTGCCGTGGCTGGCAGGGTGCAGGGGTTCCAGTCTCTATTGTCGAGGACGGTGAATCCCGCAGCCGAAATTTTCAAACACTATTGTCCTTTTCCAATTTCTATTGGCCACCACCAACCAGTCGGCTCACGGAGCCGCGCTTTCCGGGCCGGACCAAGGATAAGTTGCCGAACACCGACGTGAACGGCGCGGTGTCCAGCGCGACCCACCAGCTCCTCACCAAATTCTCCGACCAGAACCCCAAGGAAGCGAAGGCCTCCACCATGCGTGCGGGCGGCGCAGCACGTGCGTGCGTTGTTGCGGACAAGGCCTGCGACCAGATCGGGCGCAAGGACCAGCTCCCCGTCGGCACGTTGCCGAGCAAGCTCTGCCCCCGCCCTCTGCGAGCTCTATCTGTTGGAAGCCCCCGCCGTTGACTCGCCCAAGCAAGGCAGAGACCGAAAGACCCAGTTCATTGACCTGACGCCCTTGAAGGGGCGCTCGTTTTGCTTGCGCTCCTTCTTGTCGTCGCTCAATGGCGTCCATTTGCTCTCGTGTTTGCTTTCCATAAATGACTATTGGCACGGATAAAGTAATTCACAATGTAACCGTCATTTCAATTAATTGCATTTTGAGATCTTGCTGAAGGTGCGATCAATCCCGCCTAATGCGCCAGCGCAGCGCGTTGCGCCCGAATCCATCGTCGGGGCGCGAAAGTGACTGCGTAGAAAGGTGTGTGTGACGCAAAAGAAACCCGTACCTGTTGGGCTCTATCCACAGAAGGCCATCACGACATTCGAAGGATGGCGGGAGCACGTCGGCCGCCCTGAGATAAAACGCCCAAAGCTGCCTCTACCTCAGGAATGGAAAAAAATGTCGCCGGATGAGAAGAATCAATCCAAGCGCGAACGGTTGATTTGGCATGCTGAACTTCCTCCAATAGAGACGAGGAAGATTGAAAATATTATCTTGGACACAATCGAGCTCGCCTCCAGCAATTATCGCGCGGGCCCGGGGGCCCGGCCAGGCTTTGTGCTGGAGGGGGATGGTACCTTGGGAAAAACCACGATCTTGCAATTAATCGGGCGTCGATATGAGATTGGCGTTCGAGCAAATTTTGGTTTAAGTTTGGGAGAGGACGTCGGTGAGAACATGTTTATTCCCGTTGCGTACATTACGCTATCCGGGACGGTAACGATCAAGTCATTTAATCGTGAGATGGCTAAATTTTATGGAATTCCTGTTTCGCCGCACGCGACCGAACCGGAGTTGACGGAGGTCATCGAATTGGTTGCAGGGAAATGCGGAACAACCTTGATCTTGATCGATGATATTCATTTTTTGAAGATGAGAAATAAATCGGGCCAAGATGTCAATAATCATTTGAAAGCCCTTGCCTCAAAAATCCCCGCGACTTTTGGCTATGCGGGTGTTGACTTGAACGAGTCTGGTCTTTTCCTGGAGGGAAGATCAGAGGAGCGACGCGCACGATCTCAGACTGCCCATCGATTCTCGCGATATTTGTTGGTGCCGTTTAAGTCGAATGGCATTGATTATTTGGCATTCTTGAAGAAAGTTGAAGAACAATTGTGCTTGGTGCTCCATAAACCGGGTGACGTTTTGAGTTTGCAGGAGTACATTCACGAGCGTACTAAAGGGTATACCGGTGCCATTGCGCAACTTCTCAAGCTGGGTGCTCGTAAAGCTATCCGCGAAAAGAAAGAGCGTCTCTCAATTGCCGTACTTGACGGCATAAAACTGGCCAATGCATCAGAGTCGAGTCATAGGCGGAGACGTGGCTAATATCTCGCGAGATGTCGCTTTCCCCGAAACGAGCATTTCGCCGTGCGACGAGGTTATTACAGTCCGAAAACTTGTACTCCGCCTAGACTACGTCAAGGGAGAAACTCTTCGAAGCTATGTGGATCGGCTGGCAGCCCTTTATCGCACCACTACACGGTCCATGTTGGAACGTCTTGGGCTGTGGAATTTTGCAAATAGCAACTGGGCCGCCTACGGAGTTGTCTTGGAAGAGGGGTTATTGAGACAACTTCGCCACATCTGCGATTTGCCAGACGTGAGACAAGTCAGGCAAATGCTGCTCTCTACGCACCTAGGCTCCATTTTTTGCGAGAAAAGTGCGCAGTCGATTCGTGAAGGTCGCCTCGTTGCCGGATCGTCTGCCATCGATTGGGCTTATTTCAACGGCTCTCATTTTTGTCCCGATTGCTTGCGGGAGAACGTAGGTGCTTGGCTATGGCGGTGGAAGCTTCCCTGGTCCTTCGTCTGTGTACGGCACAGTTGTTTCTTGATAGACACTTGCCCAGACTGCGGTCGGCGACCGAGCAGCGGAAAAAGGAAAAACTATGTACCTCTTTTCGACGGGGTACCGTCACCAGTTCATTGCAATAACTCAGGGGCCGGGGGACACAAAAATCCTGGACCTTGCGGTTGCGATTTCTCTTCCCTCAATGCACCTGCGGCGCCAAAAACCGTGATTGCTGCTCAAGCAATCATCGACGACATGCTCGATACGGATGAGGGCAAGCATTCAGATGCAGCAAAGCGCGACTTCTTTGCGGAAATGAAATCGATATCTGCACTTATTCTTCATGCATCGATGCCGAAAGACCTCAACGTGTCGTTCGAGCCAGTCGCCGCTGCGTTCCGCTCCCATGTGCGCCTTCGTCAGCAATTTCGACGCGAAAGGGCGGGGCTAAAAAATCGCAGCCGCCGAATTCGACCACTCGGAAACGCCCCCACCAGCGTCGCTCTAATGGCGGGAGTGGCAACAACGGCGCTTAAAATCGTTCGTGCGCCCTCATCCGAGGCCGCATGTTCGGAGTTGAAGGTGCTAGGAAGGCGTTGTTTTAAGCAGGTTTCCGAAAATAACCGGTGGCGCATGATCGACCGATGTGGACTCTCACCGCGGCTGCGTGTGCTACTCGAAAAAGCTGTCGGAGTAGACGTCTACTTCGACCGTCGTGCGGGTGCGAGATCGGTTTCTTCGACGACGGGCGTAGTCACTTCTCACCGTTATGAGGCTCGTCACGTGCCACAGCTCTTTCCCATGCGAGATTACGAAAAAAACTTTCTGAGTTTCTTTAACGGCGCTGCCGAGAATTTTGCGCGTCGCTTTTGCTCCCTCGCCGCAGTAAAACTCCTGGGCTTCACGTGGCCGAAGTCTGCGGCGGCGTTGGAGTTGCCTACTTCCGCTACTGGCTACGCAAATGCGATGGTAGCCAAGCTGGGTCGAGACGGAAACTATGAGCAATTCATGGAAGTACTCCGCGACTGGGCTGCATCGCTTTCTGAGTCAAATAGGAAGGTCGATTACCAGATGCGCAGGGATGCGCTTCGTTCGACGACGGTGTTCTTGCGCTCAACGTGGAGGCGAATGTGTGCGGAAGGCGGAATCGACGAAGGTAGGAACGAGACGCGCAATCGGTTTGCCGCAGCTTGGGCGTGGGCGGACGCGACGGAGGGGGATTGGTTGCTAGCCCCCGGTCTTAATGGAGTAGGTGGTGACCGCAGACAGCGGTACCTGAGAACAATCGATGTTCTAGGCCCCGCCATGAAGGCAGCGCTGCGACTAGAGATGAATGCACGGATTGAACAGCATCAATCGAAGCTCGCCAAGCGAAAGGGTGCGATCATTCAGATGACGACCTCATCAACGTCATCGTCGTCCTCGTCCACATCATCGTGATCTTGACCGGGGACCGAACCGAGGATCTCATCGGCCTTCGGGTGTCGACCTCGATTTTCGTCGTAAGGAACTTCCTCCTCCACATCATCCTCTTCTGAAGTCGTTGTCGGTTCAGGCGGAACACCGGGTGGGGCGAGACCACGATCCTTCGCCGCGTTTGCAGTTTGCAGGGCATGTAGTGCTGCGACCCTTCGTTCCTTCGCACCCTGCATCTGACGACTGTCTATGCGATCGATCAACTCGTTGAGAACTTCGGTCAAATCCCTCTGGGAGTTGGGATCCAGATGACGCGCAAGGACCAGGCTCTTCGCATAACTTAGGGTTTTGTCGGCGAACGGGCGCAAACGCTGGCCTGCGCCGGTCCAAGACAGTGTGTGCCATGCGGCTGTTTCTGGATCTTGAAAGTAGATCACGCTGAGATCGCGCGGGTCGTAGGGGAAAGGCCACTTCTTTTCGTGTCTGCCGGTATAGGGTGATGGCATATTCCTGAAGTCCTTCAGAATATCGCCGTCGTAACGAAGGCGCCTGGTGTCTACTCCATAGTGTTGGATTGTCTTCCACGCGACTGGTAAGAGCCGATAGAAGAGATCGGCAGCCGGTGGAGCGGCGACAAACCCAGCGCGCGAGATCCCCTCCTGAAGCATGTGGTTGGGGCTGATCTCTAGCTGAGGAACCTCGGGGAAGTGCAGGCCCCGATGGAACCTGTTCTGATAGTACTCGCCGACCCATTCTCCGAATTTCTCGTCGATCTCGTCGATGAACCAGAAGGCGTCCGCTTCGACGTTCAAACCGCGACTGGCGATATCGGGTCCTTTGTAGCCCTTCAGCTGGCTAACGAACTTCTCACGGATTGTCCTGAAGATCCTTTCGCCCTGAGGCTTGTCAGTGGGAGTGCGAGGTCGGGCCACAAGAAGATCGATTCCCAATACTCTGCACGCCGACATGAATGCATCCGAAAGGAAGATCTTGGCTCGATCGACGAGCACTGATTCTGGATGTAGGAACGGCAGCGCCGCAAAAGGGAGGGAGTGCTCCGGACCGCCGCTCAGTTCCACAAGAATGGCCTCCGGTACTCCGACATAGGCCCATTTCATGCTCTCTCGCCAACTCGGCTGCATTCGTTTTGGCCTCAGAATGTCATAAAGCAACAGGGCCGCGTCCACTGCCTTGGTGCTTACCGGGGTGAAGCGCCACGCTAGGATCGAACGAGAAAAGAGGTCCAGAGCGATGGTTAACTGCACTTGAATCCACAAAAAGTTGTACGGATCCATCGCGTATGCATCCAAAGGGGTTGAATCGATCACTACTAGCTGTCCCGGGCGATGGACAAAATAGTGGCCGTATGGCGTTTCCGGGCGATTAGCGATGCTCCGACGTTGCTTCGCGTTGTCTAGCCCCTTTCCCTTTCCAACCACGGCAACTAGACGGTTGAATGTTGCGTCCGAAGGCAGGGTGAGGTCTGGGTACCGCTCCTTGATCTTTTTCTCGGTTAGCCGTTGTAGTTCAGCGTTGGAAGGATTTGACAAGTTCTCAAAGCTATCGATCACCTCAATCAAAGCTAGTCGAATGCGTTCATCAACCAGCATCGCGCTACGGCGAAGTGCTCTCTTGTCGACTAGTCCGACCACCCCCTGCCTCTCGTAGGCATTTTTCAGACGCCACATTGCACGCTCTGTCAAACCGAGCTCAGATGCCTTGCATCGCATCCGATGCGACAGCGTCAAGCCGATCGGGTCGAACTCGGGTCTCGGCTCTCCCGCGGCGGGATCCTGACTGGTCCCGGAACGGTAACCAGTGATCGCCTCGAGTAAGTGCTTTTCTAGCTTTCGTGCGGCGGCGAGCGTAGCTTCTGGAACGCCGCTTATCGGTGGATCGAAGTTGATCGATTGAGCGCCGTCAATCTTGAATCCTTCCGAGTTGAATAGATCCGCAATAGCATGTTGCTCAGGACCTCTGCTACTACAGCGTATGCACACGGTCGATCCGTTTAGGGACTCGACCACGCAGTGATCTCCGTCGAGTTCAAACTTTGTTCCAGGCCCAAAGTGATACTGCTTGCCCATGTCTAGACCTCGCGCTGAAGCTTGGTGTTGTCGGAGAGGAGTTCATTGCGATCGAAGCCGATCTCGCGAGTCCACATGAGGTGAAAGAGGACGGGTCGAACGAACGCGTCGGGTTGCAGATCGCGAAGGGCTTCACCGACAGTGAGCTGGTCGGTGGCGCGCTTGAGCAACTCGTCTCGATATCGGTCGAGAAGCCAAGGAGGGCGTCTATAGCCGTTTAGCCAATTGATGTTGGCCGCATATGTTGGGGTGGGCTCGTTGCGAGTTACGTACTCCCAGCCCAGCTGATCGGATACCACCTCACAGAGTTTGAAGTTGAGGCGGTTTCTCTCGTTCGTCAGGCGCCTCGTAGGAGTGACATTCACCAGAAGTGCACCACCATCCTTCAACGGGAAGAGAAAGTCGGGTGTATGTCTTCTTTTCTTTCCGTCTTGCGTGAAGGACAAGATTAGTGGCTGGGCAATTGCGCCTACGAGTGCTCGCTCATGATCCACGGATTTAAGGACCGCCATCTCAAGGCGGCTCTCATACTTGACATGTTCGCCGGTCTGAGCCATCCAGAAAAAGCCAGGAATGTTCTTCTGGGATCGGCGAGCACCAGGAGAGCGGACGCTCAAGAGCTTGCATAAGTCGATTCGGCCGAGAAGATCGACCTCGGCTCTGACGACCGGTTCCTCGTTCTGCAAGAGGAAGGAGACGCGGATGTCGTCCATAGCAACCCCCAAGCCTGCGCGGCTGGCCGCGTTGATGTCCGAACACCGGGGGGCCGGTGTGAGGCTGGTCGGGAAAGCGGACAAGGGCGATCGCTCGCCGGTCTCGCTCACTGAAAAGTAGGTAGCGAGTAGAGGGGCACTTACTGAAGTTTTACTGAAATTTAAGCTGATTGACTGAAAACTTCAAGGCGTCCCTACAACACGCACACCTGCATGCATCAGCGCCACGCATTGCCGACCTGGATATACCAGGTGCCGCTTTCCGGACCCTTGGCGTAGTCCATGCCGACCCAAAGGCCGAGCCGTCTGGCGATCAGGTAGCGCAAGCCCACGCCCCGGCTCACCTCGGTCGCCGCGTCGCTGAAGTCGATCGACTGGCCCCACGCGCGTCCGGCGCCGATGAAGCCGACCGCCGCCCAGCGCGGGGTGAACGACCAGCGCAATTCGGTTTCAACCACAGCCGTGTGGTCGTCCTGGTAGCGGGCGGCGGGGATGCCGCGCATGTCGATGAAGGGCAGCATGTAGAAAGGCGCCCGGCCGCTCACGCTTCGGCCATCGAGCCGACCGGCGAGCACCAGGTTCCTGTCGAGCGGGAGGTAGGCGAACACGTGGGCCCGGTAACTCTGGAAGCGCGTGTCGCTGCCCCAGCCGGGGTCGTAGAAGGTCGCGTCGATGGCGCCGGTCCATCCCTTGGACGGCGTGAAGATGTTGTCGCGCGAATCGTGCTCCAGGGTCAGCCCGAGCCCCGAGGTGCGGCGCGTCGTCTGGTCCGGCGACAGTCCCGAGCGCGCATCCTGGCTGAGGTCGAGCTTGCTGCCCAGATCCAGGAAGATCCAGCGCGCCCCCAGCCAGTTGTCGCTCTCGCCGATCCGGCGCAGGACCTGCTGCAGCGACATCCATCCGTCCAGCGAGTAGTTGATGCTGCGCGCGCCTTCCCCCAGGCCGCTGCCGCCGATGCCGTAGAAGGCCAGGTTGACGTCCGCGCGCCCCACGCCGCCGCGATAGCGCCAGCGGTCATCCAGGAAGGTCATCATGCCGCCGGCGAACGCGGCCTTGGTCCCGTTCTCGGTCGCGGCCCCGCCGACCACGAAGATGTCCGGCGGCGTCATGTGGCCGGTCTCCTTGGCGCGCTCGGCGCTCTCGCCGAGTGAATTGCGCACGAACAGCAGCGCCACGCCGCCGCCGTAGCCGACGGCGGGCTCGGTGATGACGATGGGCACCGGCAGAAAGCCCTTGCGCTCGATCATCCAGTCCGAGATGTCGAGGTGGCCGTCCTGCTGGTCGATGAAGCCTTCCATGAAGGCACGTGCCGGCTGGGAGAGGGCGCTGGCTGCAAGCAACAGAACGAGGGCATTTCTGCAGCGTGCGGCGCAGCGACCGACCATGAAGCGCGTTCCTTTTCGAAGCCGAGCGGCGGAGTCCTTCAGCCCCAACCTACTGGATCGTCCGGAGGTGGTCTATGGCACTTTGGTGCATGGATGAGCTGCACCGCGGACGCATTTTCAACTTGATACAAATGCGCGCGACGCGCCATGGTCTGATCCGGCTACGGCATGGATGACCGCACAGGAGGTGCGCGAGCATGCCGGCCATCACCAGATCTCGTGGGGAGCATGTCGACCTCGGCCCATTCGGACCCGTCCGCGTTTTCGGTGCCCTGCAAGCACTGCGCGGCGCTGTTGCATCCGCAAGAGAGGATCTGCCCCTTTTGCAGCTATGACCAGGGCGCACCCGCCGAGGAGGTCGATGGTCTGCGCGCCCTGTCGGAGTTCGAGAGCCCCGACACGCTGCCGCCGCTGGAGGACGACCAGATGCTGATCATGCCCAGGCGCACGCGGCAAAGGGCGACGCCAGGACGCGACGTCGTCGCTGCCCCTGCCGCGCCGATCGCCCTGCGCTCCGGCCGGCCCGCCTACGCCGCGCCCGACTCCTTCTGGCAGAAGGAGGAACCCGAGCGCTCGCGCCCGATGCGGTGGGTCGGAGGACTGGCCATCAGTCTCGTGGCGGCGATGGTGCTGTTCGCGCTCACGCTCGCGCTCGACTACTTCTACTTCGACAGGCGCACCGAGCCGGGCAAGGCGCGCGCCTTCCAGTCCGACATCGCGCAGGTGCGCGCGGCCCTCGGCCGTGGAGATCTGGGCGCTGCCGAACGCGCGCTCGATTCGCTGGACGCCGACTATTCGGACAACCCGAGCCTGCAGCCCCTGCGCGAGGAACTCGACCGGCGCCTGCAAGAGCAGGAAGCGCGCCGCGAGCAGCTTCGCGATGCCGCCAAGAGGGCGTCGCAGGCGCTCGGCGTGCCGGAGCCCCGCGAACCGCCGGCGGCGAGCGCGACCGCAGCCGCACAGGTTCCGGCGCCAGCGACGCCGGTGGCCACGACGCCGCCATCGGCCGCACCTGCACCGGCCGCGGCCAGGCGCAGCGCGCCCGCGCAGCCCAAGGGCGCGCAGTGCAACGAAGCGCTCGCCGCGCTGTCGCTGTGTTCGACGGAAGCGGGCAGGGCGCCGTGAGGTGTCGCCGCAACGATCATCAACCCCGAAGGAGCCGACATGCCACTCAGAGCCATACTGACCGGGCTGATCCTGATTGCCCTTCTGCCCTTGGCCGATGCGCAACCCAAGGCGCAGTATGCGCAACCCAAGGCGCAGTACAAGATCGTCACGGCTTCCAAGGCCGGCACCTACATCCAGATCGGCCGCGACCTGGCCAAGTACGTCGCCGAGCCCGCCGGCGTCGAGCTCGAGGTGCTGGAGTCCAAGGGCTCGGCCGAGAACATCTCGCGCATGCGCTTCGAGCCCGGCGTGAAGCTGGCGCTGGTGCAGTCCGACGTGTATCAGGCCTTCCTCGACGAGGCAAAGGCCGGCAACCCCGATGCGGGCAACATCATCCGGCCGCTGCGGCTGATCATGCCGCTCTATGACGAGGAGATCTATTTCGTCGCGCGCGCCGATTCGCCGCTGGAGTCCATCCACGAGATCAGGAACAAGAAGATCGGCGTCGGCCCGATCGGCAGCGGCACCGCCCTGACCTCGCGCACGCTCTACCAGCTCATGTTCGACGAGCCCATCCCCGCGGCGAGCGCGCAGTACCTCACCAACGAGGAAGCGCTCGCGCAGCTCACCGTCGAGAAGAGCATCGACGTCGCGATCATCGTGGCGGGTCAGCCCGCGAAGCTGTTCTCCGACATGAAGCCCGAGGCGCGAAAGTACATCAAGATCCTCAAGCTCGATGAGAAGGCCATGGAATCGGCCCGCGCGATGAAGACCTACTTCCCCGCGACGATCCGCACTTCGAGCTACCCCAGCTGGCTCACCGAAGACGTGCCGACGCTGACAGTGAAGGCCTACCTCGTGACCTACGACTACGGCCTGCAGTCGACGGTCGGCCATCTGGTGCGGTTCGCCGATTCGCTCTGCACGAACTTCGACAAGCTCCAGGCCAACGGCCATCCGAAGTGGAAGCAGGTGCGACTCGAACTGCCGCCGCTGCGCCAGGGCTGGCGCTACTACGCGCCGATGGAGAAGCGCCTGCGCAGCTGCATCGCAAGCCAGCCCGCCGCGCCGGCATACACCTCGAGTCCACCCCCCAGGACGCGTCCCTGTACCGAACAGGAGATGGTGCTCGGCATCTGCAAGCGTTAGTCTCGCGTCTTCAGGAACGGGAGATGACCACAGATGCAAAGCACGGAAACCCACTTCGAGCTCACCGCGACCGACGCACAGCCGATCGAAGCCCACCGCTGGCAAGGCCAGGACCCATCGCGCGAGCGCGCCGTCGTGCAGATCGCGCACGGCATGGGCGAGCATTCGCTGCGCTACAGGCCGCTGGCCGAGGCGCTGACACGCGCCGGCTGCGCGGTCTATGCCAGCGAGCATCGCGGCCATGGCCGGCTCGCTCAGTCACGCGGAGAGCTCGGCGATTTCGGCCCGCGCGGTTTCGCGGGCCTCGTCGACGACATGGCCGTGCTGAGCCGCCACGCGCGCGGCCGGCATCCGGACCTGCCGCTGATCCTGCTCGGCCACAGCATGGGTTCCTTCGCGACGCAGTACTACCTGCTCAAGTACAGCGAGATGCTGGCCGGCGCGGTGCTCTCCGGCACCGCCGCGCTGGACCTGCTGGGCGCGGCGCTGCAATCCGGCTTCCGCCTCGAGGACATGAACGCCGCGCTGCCGAATGTGCGCACGCCTTTCGATTGGCTCAGCCGCGACCCCGCGCAGGTCGATGCCTACATCGACGACCCGCTGTGCGGCTTCACCGTCACGGCCGAAGGCATGGGCTCGATGTTCGCGAACGTCGCCGATCTCACGCCGGCCGTGATGCGCGAGCACATCCGGCCCGAGCTGCCGCTGTACCTCTTCATCGGCGACCAGGATCCGGTGAGCCACAAGGGCGAGTGGTTCTATCCGCTGGTGCGGCGTTATCGCGAGGCCGGTCTGCGCGACGTGTCGGCCCACGTGTTCGGCGGCGCGCGCCACGAGACGCTGAACGAGACCAACCGCGAGGAAGTCGTCGCCGTGCTTCTCGCGTGGATCGACCGGGTCGTGGGTAACGCCTAGGTCGGCGCGGGCCCGGCGACCGCGTGCACTTCCACCGGCGCCGACTTGCCCCTGAACTGTGCCGGGCCGAGCGGCTCGACCTCGATGCGGCCTTCGATCTCGATGCAGGTCGCGGGGTCGATCAGGATCCCGCGCTTCGCGACCTTCGTGTGCTCCTCCAGCCGCGCCGCGAGGTTCACCGTGTCGCCGATGCAGGTGTAGGTGGCCCGCTGGTGCGTGCCGGTGTAGCCGGCGACCACCTCGCCGGTGGCGATGCCCACGCCGATGCGCAGCGCGGTCTTCTTCGCTGCGATGCGCTCCACGTTCAGCAGTTCGATCATCTCCATCATGTCGAGTGCCGCGTACACGGCCGCCGCGCTGTGGTCCTCCAGAGGCAGCGGCGCGCCGAAGATCGCCATCAGCCCGTCGCCGATCATCTGGTTCACCACGCCGCCATGTCCGTTGATGGCATCGAACATCAGCGTGTAGTAGGTGTTGAGCAGCTCGATGGTCTCCTCCGGCGGCTGCGATTCGACCAGCGCGGTGAAGCCGCGGATGTCGCAGAACATCACCGTCGCATGCACCCGCCGCCCGCCGAGCGCGAAGCCGGACTGCTGCAGGTCCTGCGCGACTTCGGAGGTCGCGAAGCGCCGCACCATTTCCTTCTGCTGATCGCGCAGCCGCTTCTTCTCGAGGCTCGAATCGATGCGCGCCTTGAGCAGCACCGGATTGACGGGCTTGTGAAGATAGTCCTCGGCGCCCAGCTCGATGCAGCGCGCGATGTTCGACACGCCCTCGAGCGATGACGTCACGATCACCGGCAGGTCGCGCAGCTTGGGGTCGTCGCTGAGTTGCTCCAGCACCTGGAAGCCGTTCATCTCGGGCATTTCCATGTCGAGCAGCATCAGGTCGAAGGGCGCGCTGCGCAGGAACTCGAGCGCGACGCGACCGTTCTCGGCGCACTCGACGGTGTGGCCCTGCAATTCGAGGCTGCGCGTCATCAGCAGCCGGTTGACCTTGTTGTCGTCCGTCACCAGCAGGCGGGCGGGCGCATGTCGCTGTTCAACCATGACAAAGCTCCGTGAGCGCCGCGGCGACGCGCGCGTATTCCTCGGCCAGTGCGTCCAGCGGCGCGGGCGAGCGGTCCGTGGGCAGGCCGCCGAGCTCCTGCTCCCGCGCCATTGCGCCGAGCGTGCGCGCGCCGAAGGTCAGGCTGTTCGATTTCAGCGAATGCGCCGCGCGGCGGTAGTCGTCGGCATTGCCGGCCGCGAGCGCCTCTCGCAGTTCCTGCAACATGGCAGGCGCCTCTTCCATGAAGGTCTGCACCAGTTCATTGACGAAATCGGCGCCCGCGGTTTCCTGCAGTTCGGCAAAGGTCGCGGGGTCGATGATCGGTTCGCTCATTTCAACGGTCCTTTCTGGCGGGCACGCTGTTCAGGGCCTCCACGAGCCGGTCGACGCGGATCGGCTTGGTGAGGTAATCGTCCATGCCCGCGGCCATGCACATCTCGCGGTCGCCCTGCATCGCGTTCGCGGTCATCGCGACGATGCGCGGGCGCGCCGCTGCCTTCTGCATCGCACAGATCTGGCGCGCGGCATCGAGGCCGTCGAGCTCCGGCATCTGCACGTCCATCAGCACCACATCGTAGGCCTGCCGCTGCACCGATTCCACCGCCTCGATGCCGTTGGAAGCGAGATCGGCGCGATAGCCCATCTGCTGGAGCAGGCGCAGCGCGAGCTTCTGGTTCACCGCGTTGTCCTCCGCGAGCAGGATGCGCAGCGGATGCCGCGCGCCCATCGAGGGGTCGATCTGCGGCTTCGGCGCCGCGGTGGGCGCAGGCCGCGCCGAGGGGTCGCGCACCAGCAGGCCGGCGAGCGTGTCGAAGAGCTGCGACTGGTGGATCGGTTTCGAGAGGAAGGCGTTGAACACCGATTCCCCATCGCCCGTCTCGCGCCGCCCCACGGAACTGAAGAGGACCAGCGGCAGCGCGGCGTGCCCCGCACGGATGCGCTGCGCGAGCGTGAGTCCATCCATCTCCGGCATGTGCATGTCGACGATCGCGACATCGAAGCGCTCGCCCGCGTCGAGCCATTGCAGCGCTTCGAGCGGCGACGCGGTCGCGCGCGATGCCATGCCCCACTTGGCCGTCTGCAGCGACAGCACGCGGCGGTTGGTCGCGTTGTCGTCCACGATCAGGAGCCGCTTGCCGGCCATCTCGGGCTGCACGCCGACGAATTCGCGGCGGCGGCTCGGCGGCGCGACCGCGATCGGCGCTTCGATCGTGAAGAAGAACGTCGAGCCGGTCCCCGGCCCGGCGCTCTCGACCCACATGGTGCCGCCCATGAGCTCGGCCAGCCGCTTGCTGATCGCGAGGCCCAAGCCGGTGCCGCCATACTTGCGCGTGGTGCTCGAATCGGCCTGGGAGAACGACTGGAACAGCCGGCTCTTGCCCTGCTCCGTGAGGCCGATGCCGGTGTCGCGCACCGCGAAGGTCAGCCGCACCGCGCGATGGGGCAGGCTTTCGGCGCTGACGGACACCACCACTTCGCCGCGCTCGGTGAACTTCACCGAATTGCTCAGCAGGTTGAGCAGCACCTGCCGCAACCGCGCGAGATCGCCGCTCACCGCATCGGGCACATCGCCTTCGAACACATAGGCGGTGTCGAGGTCCTTTTCGGTGGCCCGCGCGCTCACGAGATCGAGTGCGCTCTCCACGCAATCGCGCAGCTCGAAGGGATGCGACTCGATGTCCATCCGGCCCGCCTCGATCTTCGAGTAGTCGAGGATGTCGTTGATGATGGTCAGGAGCGCGTCGCCCGATTCGCGGATCGTCGAGACGTAGTCCTGCTGCTCCGCGTCGAGCTGCGTGTCGAGCAGCAGCCCGCTCATGCCGATCACCGCGTTCATCGGCGTGCGGATCTCGTGGCTCATGGTCGCGAGGAAGGCGCTCTTCGCCTCGTTCGCGGCCTCTGCGGCGGCGCGCGCCTCCTGCGCCTGCTTGAAGAGTGCGGCGTTCTGGATCGCGACCACCGCCTGGTCCGCGAAGGTCTTCAGCAGCCTGAGTTCCTTTTCCGCGAACGGGCCCACCGGCTGCCGCGTGACGTGGATCGATCCGATGGTGCGGCCTTCCCACATCAGCGGCGCGATCATGATGGCGTAGCTGCCGACCTTCTCGGCGATCTCGCGCATGAACTGCGGCAGATGCGGCACTGCGAGCGCGTCAGGAATGTGGAGCACGCCGGAGGCATGCATCGCATCGTCCGCGGTCGCCGGCTCGAAGGGGCGCGGGTAGTGCTTCTCCAGCGCCTCGCGCGCCGAGCCGCGGTGCGCGCCCAGGTACACCATGCCGTCGTCGCCGACCCGCGAGATGCCCATCTGCGAGCTGGAGAACAGCCGCTGGCAGCTTTCGAGGATCTTTTCGAACACCGGCTGTGCATCGGCCATGGAGCCGCTGATGACCTGGAGCACGTCGCTGGTCGCGGTCTGCTGCTCCAGCGCTTCGCGGGTCTCGTTGAACAGGCGCGCGTTCTCGATCGCGATCACCGCCTGGTCGGCGAAGGTCTGCACCAGCGAGATCTCCGCCGCGGAAAACGGCCGCACTTCGTTGCGCAGCAGCGAGATCACGCCCATGCCCCGGCCCTCGCGCAGCATGGGCACGGCCAGCACCGTGCGGAAGCCGTTGCGCGCCTGGAGCGCGCGAACATCCGGGTACTCGGCATCGATCAGCGGCACGACATCCTCGACATGCACGCAGCGTCGCTCGACGAAGGCCCGCCCGGCGATCGAGGTGCGGCGCAGAGGCAATTCCAGGCCCGCGCCGTCGCCCCCATAGGCGGGCCCGTAGCTGGTCATAGCGCGCAGGCAGTCGCCCGCGACCAGCCACACCCGGCTGCCCTCGGCGCGGCAGAGCAGCCCGGCGCGCTCGGCGACGGTGTCGAGCACCGGCTGCACGTCGGTCGGTGATCCGCTGATGACCTTCAGCACTTCCGATGTGGCGGTCTGCCGTGCGAGCGCCTCCTGGGTCTCGTCGAACAGGCGGGCGTTCTCCAGCGCCACTCCCATGGTCGCGGCCACGGTTTCCAGCAACTGGATCTGCTCGGGGCCGAAGGCGAATTCGCGCTCGTGGTTCTGCAGGCCGAGCGCGCCGAGGACGCGGTCCCGCCCGAGGATCGGCACCGCCGCGACAGAAAGCGCCCAGTCGGTGCCCGGATGCGGGGCGAGGCCGATGCGGGTCTGCTCCTCGCGCGTGTTCAGGACACCCACCTCGCGGCGCAGCAGGATGCGCTCCAGCGGCTCGCCGGGCGTCAGCGGGCGGGCCGGCGGCAGCGGCAGCGGCCGGTGGTGCTCGTAGCGGTAGAGGGCCTGCACGAGGTTGGTCTTGTCGTCCCACCAGAGGATGGTGACGTCTCCGGAGTCGAAGACCTCGCGCAGCTTGTCGCCGACCATCTGGACGATCGCCGGGAACTCCAGCCGCGCCGCGATGCCTTCCTGGATGCGGTCGACCAGCGTGAGCGCGCCCGCGTTCTGCGCGAGCTCGGCGGTGCGCGCGGCCAGCGTGCTTTCGAGGTGCTCGCGGGTGCGGATGCCGGCCAGCGCACCGGCCGCCTGGGCCGCGAGTGCCGCAAGCATTTCCCGGTGCGCGTGCTCGAAGCGGCCGTGCGGGCCTTCGACGTCGGCGTAGAGAAAGCCGGCGACCTCGTTCGGCGCGATCGACGGGGCGACCAGCGGGGCGATGAGGCACGAGCGCTGCGCCGCCGGCTTCGCGCCTTCCGGACCGTGGCGCAGGCGGGCCGAGCGGCTGGCCCGGGCCTCGGCCAGCCAGGGTCCGATCGCGCGGAGCAGTTCAGCGGCCTTCTCGCCGCGCGGCAGCTTCGATGCGGCAATGCGCAGGCTGACACCCGAGTCCAGTACGAGCATGACACGTTGCGCCCCGAGCAAGGCCGCCGACTCGCGGACCAGGACAGCCGCCAGTTCGCGCTCGCCGCGGACGGCGTTCAGGTGGATGCCGGCCTGGACGAGGCGATCCAGCGGCGGGCGCGGTGCGGCTTGCGCGCGAACGGCGTGTCGCGACGATGGCCGGGACCGGGACTCTGCCATGGGGCGTCGGGCTCCTGCGATGGGGTGAGCGTACGCGCCGGCGGCGCATACGGCGTGGAGTCTAGCGGCGTCCGGAACCGGCGTGGCAAGATCGCCGCCCGCCCGGATGTCACAAGACGCCGGTCCCGAACGTCTACGCGTGATATGGACGATTCAACCCGCACTTTCGACCAGCTCCGCCCCCGCCTGGAGGGCATCGCCTACCGCATGCTCGGCTCGATGGCCGAGGCCGAGGAGGTGGTCCAGGACGTCTGGCTGCGGTGGCACGAGACCGACCCGGCGACGCTGGACAGCGCCGAGGCCTGGCTGGTCACCATCGCCACGCGCCTGTCGATCGACCGCCTTCGCAGCGCCAAAGTGCGCCGCGAGCACTATGTCGGCATCTGGCTGCCCGAGCCGATCCTGACCGATTCGCCGCCCACGCCCGACCAGATGCTGGAGCGGGCCGACGAGGTCTCCACCGCCTTCCTGATGCTGCTGGAGCGCCTGTCGCCGGAGGCGCG
Organism: Variovorax ureilyticus; assembly: GCF_037889935.1. Taxonomy (NCBI): domain Bacteria; kingdom Pseudomonadati; phylum Pseudomonadota; class Betaproteobacteria; order Burkholderiales; family Comamonadaceae; genus Variovorax; species Variovorax ureilyticus. Next base: position 39,255 of record NZ_JBBKZU010000012.1, on the reverse strand, counting down.
CGCCGCCTTCCTGCTGCGCGAGGTGTTCGACGCCGACTATCCGCAGGTGTCCGAGATGATCGGCAAGAGCGAAGCCGCCTGCCGGCAGCTCGTGCACCGTGCGAAGGCGCAGTTGCGCGAGGAGCGCCCGCGCTTTTCCGTCTCCCCCGACGCGCACCGGCGGCTGCTCGGCGATTTCGCCGCGGCGATCACCGATGGCAACCTCGCGGCGCTCAAGTCGATGCTCTCCGAAGGGGCCGAGCTGATCGGCGATGGCGGCGGCAAGGTGCCGAGCTTCGGCAAGCCGCTCGTGGGCAGCCAGCGCATCGCCCAGCTCTACTTTGCGAGCACGCGCCGCCACGGCGCGGCGATGCGCGTCGAGATCGCGAACATCAACGGGCAGTGGGGCCTGCTGCGTTTCATCGACGGCCAGCTCGAATCGGCGCAGTCGTTCGAGACGGACGGGCAGCGCATCGTGCGCATTCAAGTGCAGCGCAATCCGGACAAGCTGGCGCGGCTGGCGGCGAAGTTTTCTCACTAGGCCTGTCACGGCCGCGATGCGTCGAACGTCTTCCTGTCATGGCGCACACGGTGTGCGCCTCCAACCCGGAGAAACCATGACCCAACGCATCAACTATTTCCAGCAATCGCCCGAACTGGCCAAGCGCTTCATCGCTTTCAGCAACGCGCTGAAGGAAAGCGGGATCGACCAGACCATCCACGACCTCGTCAACATCCGGGCCTCGCAGATGAATGGTTGCGGCTTTTGCCTCGACATGCATGTGAAGGAGGCGAAGATCCATGGCGAGCGCGAACTGCGTCTGCATCATGTGGCTATCTGGCACGAGTCCCTGCTCTTCAGCGCCAAGGAACGCGCCGCGCTGGCCTGGACCGAGGCGCTCACCCACTTGCCGCCGCACGGCGTGTCCGACGCGCTTTTCGAAAGTGCGCGCACACAGTTCTCCGAGAAGGAGCTGTCGGACCTCACTTTCCTGGTGATGGCCATCAATGCCTGGAACCGCGCGAATGCGGCATTCAAGACCCCGCCCGGATCGGCGGACAAGGCCTATGGGCTCGAGAAGGCCGGTCTGAGCTGAGGTGGGTGCGGCAACATGCGCTTACACGGTGTCGCGGTTGCCGCATGTCAACCCCGTGTCAATTGATGATCGTCACGGAAGTTGCGTTGACATTGGCGTCTTCGCGACACACGATGTCTCCTCCTGATGTGCTGGAGGAATCTCCCGATGGAGAACAAGCATGAGAAGTACCAACGCCTGATCGCGGCCTGCCGGGAGTTCGATCCGATTCCGTGCGCGGTGGCGCACCCCTGCGACGAGAGCTCGCTCCGGGGTGCGCTGGAAGCGGCGGAAGAAAAGCTGATCGCCCCCATCCTGGTCGGACCGGAGCAGCGCATCCGGGCGGTGGCTGCGGACTACGACCTGGACATCTCCAGCTTCTCGATCGTCGACACGCCGCACAGCGAGGCTTCGGCCGAAGCGGCTGTCCGCCTCGCGCGCGAAGGCAAGGTGGAAGCGCTCATGAAGGGCAGCCTGCACACCGACGAACTGATGGCCGCGGTGGTCAAGCGCGAGACGGGCCTGCGGACCGGACGTCGCATCAGCCACTGCTTCGTCATGGACGTGCCGGCGCTGCATCAGCCGCTCATCATCAGCGACGCGGCGGTCAACATCTTCCCGACGCTGCAGGACAAGGTCCACATCATCCAGAACGCGATCGACCTGGCCCATGCGCTCGGAAATGGTGCGCCCAAGGTCGCGATCCTCTCGGCGATGGAGACGGTGAATCCCACCGTGCCCACCACGGTCGAGGCCGGCGCGCTGTGCAAGATGGCCGATCGCGGACAGATCACCGGCGGCATCCTCGACGGGCCGCTCGCGCTGGACAACGCCATCGACCTCAACGCGGCGAAGATCAAGAAGATCGCCTCGCCGGTGGCCGGGCAGGCGGACATCCTCATCGTGCCCGACCTCGAAGCGGGCAACATGCTCGCCAAGAGCCTGACCTTCATGGCCGGTGCGGATGCGGCGGGCATCGTGCTCGGGGCGCGCGTGCCGGTCATCCTCACGAGCCGCGCCGATTCGCTGATCGCTCGGCTCGCCTCGTGTGCCGTGGCCAGCCTGGTCGCGCGCGCACGGCGCGAACAGCCTCCGAAAGTGGTCGCATGAAGCAGCCGGGCATCCTGGTTCTCAACGCCGGTTCTTCCAGCATCAAGTTCCTCTTCTTCGTCGAGCAGAACGACGACCTGGCTCCGGTGCTGCGCGGCCAGGTCGAAGGGCTGCACACTGCGCCCCATTTCATCGCGCGCGACGGCGCGGGCCGCGTCGTCGACGAGAAGCGCTGGGGCGAAGGCACCGCCCTGGGGCATCAGGGTGCGGTCGCGCACCTGGCTGCGTTCCTGCGCGCAGAAGGATCGAACTACGCGCTGCACGCGGTTGGCCATCGGGTGGTGCACGGCGGGATGGATCATGTCCAGCCCGAGCGCGTGACGCCCGATTTGCTGAGGTCGCTCGAAAGGCTGGTGCCGCTCGCGCCGCTGCATCAGCCGCACAACCTCGCGCCGATCCGGCTGCTGCTCGAGCACCAGCCCGATCTGCCGCAGGTCGCCTGCTTCGACACGGCCTTCCATGCCACCAACGAGGACGTGGCGCGCCGCTTCGCGATTCCTTCGGACCTGCACGATGCGGGCGTGCGCCGCTACGGCTTCCATGGGCTGTCCTACGAGTACGTGAGCGCGGCGTTGCCCGCGCACGATCCGGCCGCGGCCGCGGGCAAGGTCGTGGCCTGCCACCTGGGCAACGGTGTGAGCATGTGCGCGATCGACGGCGGCCGCAGCGTCGCGAACACCATGGGCTTCACCGCGGTCGAGGGGCTGCCGATGGGCACGCGCTCCGGTTCGCTCGACCCGGGCGTGCTGCTCTACCTGATGGACGAGCGCAAGATGGATGCGCGCGCGATCGAGAAGCTGCTTTACAGCCAGTCGGGCCTGCTCGGCATGTCGGGTATCTCCAGCGACATGCGCAACCTCCTCGAATCGGACGACCCGCGCGCGAGGACGGCGGTGGATGTCTTCGTCTACCGCATCCGCCGCGAGCTGGGGTCGCTCGCCGCCGCGATGGGCGGACTCGATGCGCTGGTGTTCACCGCCGGCATCGGCGAGAACAGCGCCGCGATCCGGGAGCGCGTGTGCCGCGACGCGGCCTGGCTGGGCATCGAACTCGACGCAAAGGCCAACGCAGCGGGCGGCCCGCGCATCAGCACGGCCGCGAGCCGGACTGCGGCATGGGTCATTCCGACGAACGAGGAACTGATGATCGCGCGCCATACCCGACGCGTGGTCGAGGGCAGGGATTGAGAAGGCTCCGCATTCATGCGCTTTTCATGGTCAGGCATGAATCTCGCGACTAGACTGAACGACCATCACTTTCACCAATGGGGCTCATATGACGGATACACCCAGAGAAAGCGTCTGGACTCACCAGATCGACGACGTGTTGTCGCAGATCATCCGTGAAGCATCGATCTGCCAGGTGAACATGACGGACCCCGGCGTCATCGAGGCCGTGCTGAAGAACAACGACTCGGTGTGCGGCCACCAGAATCCGCTCGCCTTCAAGAAGCTGCGCCAGGCGGTGATGATGGGCTTCATGGTGCGCGAGAAGGTCTACGAGCGGCTCGGTCCCGTCGAGGCGCAGGAGCTGATCGACACCATCCGCGAGCGGCTGCGCGCGCGCTTGAACCACCACCACTGAGCGCGCACTTCTCCCGACTGCCCCTCGAAGCGGTCATCGTTCAACACCGGTTGGAGTCAATCGCCATGGGCGACAGCAGCGACGACATGCAGTTCCGCCGCCAGATCTCGCTGCGCGACGGTACGCCTGCGCTCATCCGCCCGATGCGCCCCGACGACCGGGGCCGCATCGTCGCGGCATTTGCGCAGTTGGACCCGAGTTCGATCTACACGCGCTACTTCACGCATGTGAAGGCGCTGCCCGAGAAGACGCTCGATCGCCTGAAGGACATCGACTTCGAGCATCTCGCGGGCCTCGCGGTGACCATCGGCAGCGGTGACGACGAGACCGTCATCGGCAGCAGTACCTACGTGGTGTTCGAAACGCCCGACGGTGCGAGGGCCGCCGAGGTGGCCTTCATGATCGAGGAGGACTACCAGGGCAACGGCCTGGCGACGCGCCTGCTCGAAACCATGGTCGAGATCGCGCGCAGGCACCGCATCGTGCGTTTCGAGGCCGACGTGCTCGCCGACAACGCCCCGATGCTCGCGGTGTTCAACCGCTGCGGGCTTCCGATGCGCAAGCGGCGCGACGGCGGCGTGACGCACATCGAAATGGATCTCGCGGCCCCGGCCGCACCCGATTGCCAATGAAAGGACCCCCCATGCCCGTTCAACAGGGACTGACCCAGTCCGCCGAGCGCGCTGCCAAGCTCGCGCGGCTGTACCAGCACCGCACGCAGGTGGCGCAGAAGCGCTTCAAGGATCGCGTGGAACAAGCCGGCCTGGCGTGGCCTGTCGATGCGAGAAGCGCGAGTCTGCCGACGTGGTCGTTCTGGAACGACTGGGCAAAGTACGTGATCGACTCGTCCCAGCGCTCGGTGCTCTTCCTGGACGCGCTGCGCCAGCGGGGCAACAACTACCACGAGCACGAGGAGGCGGGCCGGCCGCCGCTCCTGCATTTCGAGTGCGAGATGGTGCTCGATGCGCGCGGCTTCGCGCGGCCGGTCAACTATGCGCTGGTGCGCATCGTGCCGCCCAAGGGCGTGACGGTCGATCCGAAGAAGCGGCCCTACGTGATCATCGATCCGCGCGCCGGCCACGGGCCGGGCATCGGCGGCTTCAAGGACGACTCGCAGGTCGGCGTCGCGCTGCGCGCGGGGCACCCGGTGTACTTCGTGATCTTCTTTCCCGACCCGCAGCCGGGGCAGACGCTGCCCGACGTGTGTACTGCGGAGCAGGTCTTCGTTCGCAAGGTGCGCGAGCTGCATCCGGACAGCCTCAAGCCCGCGATCGTCGGCAACTGCCAGGGCGGCTGGGCCGCGATGATGCTCGCGTCGTCGGACCCTGACGACACCGGCCCGATCGTGATCAACGGCGCGCCGATGTCCTACTGGGGCGGCGCATGGAACGAGGGCGAGGCCGAGAACCCGATGCGCTATTCGGGCGGCCTGCTCGGCGGCAGCTGGCTCTCGTCGCTCAGCGCGGACCTGGGCAACGGGGTGTTCGACGGCGCGCACCTGGTGTCGAACTTCGCGAACCTCAATCCGGCCAACGCGCTCTGGGACAAGTACTACAACCTCTACGCCAAGATCGACACCGAGCCGCCGCGCTTCCTGGAGTTCGAGCGCTGGTGGGGCGGCTTCTATCTGATGAACCGCGAGGAGATCGACTGGATCGTGCAGAACCTGTTCGTCGGCAACAAGCTGTGGTCGGGCACGATGGGCAGCAACGGCAAGTCCTTCGACCTGCGGGAGATCCGCTCGCCGATCATCCTGTTCGCATCGATGGGCGACAACATCACGCCACCCGAGCAGGCCTTTAACTGGGTGGCGGACGTCTACGGCTCCACCGACGAGATCAAGGCGCGCGGGCAGGTGATCATCGGCCTGCTGCACAAGGACGTGGGGCACCTGGGCATCTTCGTCTCGGGCAAGGTCGCGACGAAGGAGCATGCGCAGATCGTCGAGGTGCTGGAGTCCATCGAGTCGCTGCCGCCGGGCCTCTACGGCATGAACATCGAGGAGATCGGCGACGGCAGCGGAAAGATCCGCTACGAGGTGAACTTCGTCGAGAAGCAGCTCGAGGACATCGTCGCGCACTTCAACCGCTTCGAGCGCAAGGACGAGGAACCGTTCGAGGCCGTGGCCGAGATGTCCGAGTTCAACCAGAAGGCCTACGAGCTCTTCGCGCAACCGCTGGTGCAGGCCATGAGCAACGAGACCACGGCCGAGATCGGCCGCAGGCTCAATCCGATGCGGCTGGAGCAATCGATTCCGTCGGACCGCAATCCCTGGTTCGCATGGGTCGCGCCCATGGCGGAAGTGGCGCGAGGAGCGCGCCAGCCCGCGCCCGAAGACTCGCCGTTCAAGCAGGCCGAGCGCGTGGCCTCGACGTGGATCAGCGCATCGCTGGACTACTACCGCGACATCCGTGACGCGGCGAGCGAGGCGATGTTCTTCCAGACCTTCGGCATCCTGTTCCCGGCCCTGCATCCGGGTCTGCGCAAGCGCACGGCCAAGGCCGCCGAGGAGGCGATCGCGCCGCGTGAACAGCCGGTCGTGAAAGAGGCCCTCGCCGCGATCGGGCAGGGCGGCTATGCCGAGGCGCTGGCCCGCGCCGCGTGCCTGCTCGCGCGCAAGGGCGAGCCGTTGCCACTGGCGCGCGTCGAGCTCAAGAGCCAGCTTGCGCGCGAGTACGCGGACCTCCTCCCGCCGCTGAGCGCCCAGGAGTGGCATGCCATTCGCGGCCGTCAGGAACTCATCTGCCGCTACGAGCCGGAGCATGCGCTGGCGACGCTTCCGGGGTTGCTCAGGTCGGCGAAGGACCGTGAACGCTTCGTGTCGCTGCTCGACCGGCTGCTGGCAGATCCGCGCGTGTCGGCGATTCGCGCGACGCCGGCACAGGAGGCGACCTACGAGCGCATCCGCGAAGCGCTGCCAGGCCTTGGCGCGCGGCAACAGCCTATGCTCGCTGCCGCAGCGCGGAAGAGGACGCGCGCGCAGGCGTCCACGAGCACGGCAAAGCCCGCGAAGACCACGAAGTCCGTCAAGGCGGCCGCTCCCGCCCGGGCTGCGGCCAAGACCGCACGGGGAGCGAGCAAATGAACTACGGCGCGCCGCACCCTGTCCTCAAGGACGCCAAGGCCCTGGTGGTCGGCGTCGCCAACGAGCACTCGATCGCCTATGGATGCGCGAGCGCGTTCCACGAGCTCGGCGCCGATCTCGCGCTCACCTATCTCAACGAGAAGGCCAAGGGCTACGTCGAGCCGCTCGCCAGGCAGCTCGATGCATCCCTGCTGATGCCGCTGGACGTGAGCGAGCCCGGACAGCTCGAAGCCGTGTTCTCGCAAGTCGAGCGCACCTGGGGCAAGCTGGACATCCTCGTGCACTCGATCGCCTGGGCGCCCAAGGATGATCTGCAGGGCGGCCTGCTGTCCTGCTCCGCGGAGGGCTTCGCCAAGGCGATGGACGTCTCTTGCCACTCGTTCATCCGCATGGCGAGGCTCGCCGCTCCCCTGATGCGCGATGGCGGCACGATGATCGCGATGAGCTACTACGGCGCCAATCGCGTGGTGCCGAACTACAACGTCATGGGCCCTGTGAAAGCCGCGCTCGAGGCTTCATGCCGCTACCTGGCCTACGAGCTGGGCGGAAAGGGCATCCGCGTGCACGCGATGTCGCCGGGGCCGCTGAAGACCCGTGCGGCTTCGGGACTGAAGGACTTCGACCTGCTGCTCACCGAGGCGGCGCAGAAGGCGCCGATCGGCGAACTGGTCGACATCATGGACGTCGGCTTCGCCTGCGCCTACCTCGCCACGCCGTACGCGCGCCGCATCAGCGGGGAGACGGTCTATGTCGACGGCGGGGTGCACATCATGGCGTGAGCCCCGTGCTCAGCGCTTGACGAAAAGCATCACCACCGCGGCGACGATCACCACCACGGTGGTGACGACCAGCCAGCCCATCGGCATCCGCTTGTCGCGGCGCAGCGATCGGTAGTTCTCGAGCCGCGCGGGCAGCGTGCGGACCTCGTCGATGTCGCGATAAGGCTCGAATCGCTCGTCCTGCTCGATCTTCCCGAGAACGCGCTCCACGGCGGCGGGGTCGTCATGATGGCGTTCGACCGCCGCCTTCTGGCCCTGCGCCTTCTGGACGTAGCCGAGGAACTGCCAGCCATCGGCCGTGAACCCGATGTCCTCGCCGTGTGTGGCGAGCACACCGGCATCGATCAGCCCCTCGATGCCGCGGCGCACCGCCGGCCGCTCATTGACCGGAACCGTGGCCTGCAGACCCGTGCGTGACGTTCGATCGGCGCCCGAAGCGCAGCGGTTTCGCACGAGTTGCGCGAGGACACCGGCGAATGTTGCGCGATCGGTCAGGGCACTGGTCATTCAATTCCCTTCGTCAGGGGCCCATGCGCTGCGGCATGTCTGTCAACGATAGCCGCTCTCGTTCGGGTTGTGAATGATCCAGATGAGGTTGCCGCTCGAGAAGTCGCCCATGCCGCCGCCTGCGAAGATCAGGCGCCCCTGGCCCTTGTAGGTCATCTCGAAGCGGTGCCGGTCGCTGCCGAAGTAGAACGGGATCCACGCCTTGCCCGTCATGTAGGCGCCCTGGTCGGTCGGTGGGCCGGCGATGTCGGTTGCCTGGCGCACCGACATCCCGATCTGCAGCTGAGTGAACTTCGAATTCTTTGCCGGATTGCCGGTGATCTCGCCTTCGAAGTCATTGATGCCCTTCACGGTGCGGCCGCTGCCGGCTTCGATCTTCGACGAGTCGATCACGTTGCCTTGTGCATCCATGCCGGGCTTGGCGCCGCCCTTGGCTGCGGCCGGTGCCGCAGCGGAGGCGGGGGCCGCTGCAACGGGCGCCGGCGCGACTGCGGGAGCCGGCGCAGCCGCCGGTGCGCTGGCTTGCGTTGCGTTCGGCACGCAGCGATCGAGGTCGACCGCGATGATGTCCGCGTCCGAGCGGTAGGCGTACTTCACGATCTTCGCGGTCACTTCGCCCCCGCTGAAGCCGGGCGGCGCATTGCGGCAGAAGAAGTAGGTGTCGTCCGCTCCCGGCACTGCATACGCATTGGCGGGCACGCGACCGCCTTCGTTGTTCTTCGCGAGCTCGAGCTCCACTGTCTTGCCGACGAGCCGCTTCGAAGCCGCGGCATGGCTGCCCGCGCTGCGCGCTGTCTTCTTCACGTCGTCGTACGTGAGCGGCTGCGGTCCCTTGCGCACGACCTTCGTTGCTTCCGGCTTGACCGGTGCGGCCACGGGTGCCGGCGCGGAAACGGCAGCAGGCGCCGCAGCGGCGGCCACCGGTTCGGATTCGGCCTTCTTGGACTGCGTTGCGCAGCCTGCCATCAGGACGGACGCCGCTGCGGCAATGGCGCAAGCGGTCGGTGGGAACCTCAGGATCACGATTGAAACTCCTTGTTACGAGCTCTGATCCTAATCGCGATTCGAGATGCGTCCTCCTCCCCTTGTTTTACTTAAATCATGGTCACTTCCTCCCTCTGAGAGGTGGCCCGATTTACCAAAGATTCGAGTTATGGTCATTTGCGACTAAAAAAACTCGGTTGCCTGATCCGGGCCATAGAAATCCCCCCGCGTTGCCGGTGCGGAAATCGAAGAGGGCGGCCTGCTCCTGGCGGAAGATTCAAGGTCTACCTGCGCCTCGCGCTGCCCGCGGCACTTCGGCCGGCCGCCTGCAGCACGTCGAACCGAAAGGGCGGTTCAGACTGATTGCGGTCCTTCAGACTTGGGCGCCGAATGCCAGATTGGGCGGAGACCTTACATCGGGGCGCCGCGCGTTGCGGCAGTCCGGTGCACCTTGGAAATTGACATTCACTGGCGTCGCGATGAAGCGGGTCTCGATGGCCGGTAAGTGGGCATCGCCGGGCTTTAGCGTTTCGTCCTGAGCGCGTATATGAGCGGGAAGTCGCCACTCGCGTTGGCCGGGAACGACCGCGAGACAACTACGGCAGGTCGATCATCAGGTTCGGATCGAACAAAGGGTTCTCGTTGACGCCATCCTTGACGTATCCGCGCGGATTGCAGACCACGCGCGTTCCCCGCACCATGTAGTCGAAGCTGTCGTGGGTGTGGCCATGTATCCATAGCCGAACGCGGCTTGCGCCGAGGAGATGATCGGCGTCGGACACGAAGCACGCGTTCAACAGCGAATCGGCGAATCGCGGATGGATGCTCTTGCGCGAAGGCGCATGATGGGTGATCACGACGGTCGGGCCCTCGTGAGGCGTCGCGAGCATCTCATCGAGCCATGACGAGTGGCGCCTGAACAGTTCGATCGAGTCACTGGGGGTGAAGAGCGTCGGTTCTGCCTCGCGAAGCCTTATCCGGCTGAAGTCGCGCATCGCGCGTCGCGCCTCTGCCATCGAGGCCATCCTCAACTCTTCGTTACCGAAGAGCTCGAAATTCGTCCACAGCGTGGTGCCGAGGAAACGAACGCCATCGATGACCACTGCGTTGTTGTCGAGCACGTGGATCCGGGTGTCCGCGCACAGGCACTTGAACTCTTCGGTGACACTGTCGATGCCGCCGCCGTAGAACTCGTGGTTGCCGAGTACGTAGAGCACCGGTTTGTCGAATCGCAGCGCCCAAGCCACCGCTTCTTGTGGTCTCGCTATGTCGCCCGCGAGGACGACCAGGTCTGCATCGTTGTGCGGTCGATCGAAGCTACTGAAGCCCAGATGCAAGTCGGAAAGGACGTTGAGCTTCATGAGCGTGAACCTCCGATGGTCGTGGCCGTAGGGCGGCTGCGAAGTCAGTCCCCCTTCTGTTGCAGCAGGGCCAGGAATTCGCGGCGCAGTGTGGCGTCTTTCTGGAAGGCGCCGCGCATCACGCTGCTGGTCATGCTGGCGCCATTGTCCTTGACGCCGCGCCAATGCATGCAGGCGTGATCCGCCGCCATCACAAGCGCCAGGCCATCGGGCTTCACGCGTCTTTCCAGTTCGTCGGCAAGCATCATCGCGGCCTCCTCCTGAATCTGCGGGCGGCCCATGATCCAGTCGCTGATGCGGGCGTACTTCGAGAGGCCGATCAAGTTCGAATGTTCGTTGGGCATGATGCCGATCCACAGCTTCCCCATGATCGGGCACAAGTGGTGCGAGCAGGCGCTGCGCACCGCGAGAGGGCCGACGAGCATCATCTGGTTGAGACGCGATGCGTTTGGGAACTCTGTGATTGCTGGCATCGGGACGTAGCGCCCGCGAAACACTTCGGTCAGGAACATGCGGGCGACGCGCCGGGCAGTTTCGTTCGTGTTGTGGTCGCTCTCGGTGTCGATGACGAGTGCGCGCAGCACCTCCTGCATCCGGTTTTCGACTTCAGCCTTCAGTTCCTCGAGTTCACCCGGCAGGATGAAGGCCGCGATGTTGTCGTTGGCGTGGTAGCGGGCGTCGGCACTGATGAGACGGTATCGGATGCGATCGGATGCGCTCAACGGCGTGGGTGCTGGACTGGGCGCAAGGATCGGGTCCAAGGTCTCTGCTGTGCGGAACATGGATGTTGACGTGGTGAATGATGCGTAGCGTCGTCAAAGCGACTTGAGGTATTGCGCGAGGTCCGCGATGTCCTGCGGGGTCAGGCCGAGCGCCCGCTTCGTGTTGTAGGTCGCGGCAACATCCTCGAGCGTTGGGGCCGAACCGTTATGAAAGTAAGGCGCGTGTTGCCACGCTCCCTTGAGCGGCGTGGTGCGATACAGCTTGGTCGCGGAGCGCGCGGCGTAGCTCGGGACCTCCGGCTCGGCCATCGAGTCCGCAGGCGGATGCAGCATCGCGTTGGCGTCGGTGAACATCGCACCGCTGTGACAACTCGCGCATCTGCCGGCGCCCTCGAAGACCGCCTTGCCACGCAGGGCCGCGACTGCATCGAAGCTTCCCACTGGCGGTGGGGGCGCCTTCAACGACAGTTCGTAGGCCTGCAAGGCCGGCAGTTTGCTCGTGACCAGATCCTGGGTGCCGTTGGTGATGTGGAGATTCAGGCGCGGTTCCGTGAACGAGCCCTGTCCGCCCATCTCGGCGACCGCCACGTAGCGATTCCAGTACGCGGGCTCGCTGCCGTCGCCGGTGAAGGTGACGCTGTGGATGCCATCCAGGCCGAACGCCGGTGGAATCACCACGGGGTTGCTGACGCCGTCGATGTTGTGGCGCGGATCGAACTTGCCTTTGCCCCACGAATTGAAGACCGCCTTCATCGCGGAATCGAGCGCGGGCGACAGCGCAATGATGGCGCCAGGGTTGAGGTCGCGATTGGCCCAGCCGTCGAGGCGCTTGCCGATTCCTGGCGCGAAAGAGTTGTCGACCGTCGAATGGCACAGTGCGCAGGTGATGCCGACACGCGTCAGTACATCCTTGCCATTGATGCTCTCAACCTGGCCCTTGAGGCCAACGACCGCATCGAGCTTGAGCAGGGCAACGGTGGTGTCGGGGCTCTTGAGATCGATGCTTCCGTCCTGGATTCCGTGAACCACAGCCGTCGGCAATGCTCCAGAATCGACCTTCAAGCCCACGGACAGTGCGGTCGTCGGGTCGACTGCACTTCCTATCACCTCATGCATCTTCAGCGTGTCGGTCCATTGCGCTTCGTCGCCGAAGGTGTCGTAGCGGAAGATCTGCTTGCCTTCAGCGACCAGTGCCTCGTGCGCGGCGGCTTGTTGTGCCGAGGCCAGTTGGATGGCAGCTTCGTCCGCAGCCGAGTCCCCTGAACCACCGCCGCATGCGCCGAGCGAAATCGCCGTGCTGAAAGCCGCCATGACCTGCGCGTCGCGCATCGAGACGCGCAGGCCTCGTTTCCGCGGTGGGAGCCAGGCACCTTTTTCCATAGAGTGGCCTTTCAACAGGGATATGGACTTGCCACATGGCAGTCCTTTCCCATTGGATGTGGCGACTGTTTGATTTGTGACAGCGAGCGCTACGCCGTCCGCCGCGCCACCTCAGGAGAGTGCCGGTGGCCGGAAGCCGCCATGCGCAAACCGTCCAATGGAACCCCCGTTGGGCGCGGAGTTGCCTGCTGAGAATCTCTCATAGGTCGAAGGCACCCCGCCGCTGGGTCACAGTGCGGGGCAAGGTGCGGGCAGCGACAATGCCCTCATGACCAAAGGCAAGCGCATCTCGGCAGACATCGGTGGTGACGCCCTGCACTCGATTCGGGAATTGGGTGCGGCGGCCAGGCTGGCCCGGACGACCGCCGGGGAGGGGCAGGCCGCAGCGGCCGCGCGCCTGGGCGTGCATATCCAAACCATCGGGCGCATCGAAGCGGGGGAGCCCGGCGTTGCTGTCGGGCACGTGCTGGGGTTGCTCGCGCTCTACGGCATCGGTGTGAGAGTTCAGCAGCCGGAAGACCGTTGAGCCATGGACTTGGCGTTGACAGAGCTCACCCCCATCGCCCTTCGCACGCTTGCGAACGGGGTGCGGCTGCTCGCCGTTCCCATGCCCCATGTGCAGAGCGTCAGTGTGGGCGTGTTCCTGCGCGTTGGCTCCCGTGATGAAACCCCGGTCACGAACGGCGTCGGCCATGTCCTTGAGCACATGGCGTTCAAGGGGACCGCCACCCGTTCCGTGCAGGCCATCAACCTGGACGCGGAGCGGCTGGGCGCGGACGTCAACGCGTTCACCAGCAAGGACACCACCGGCTACTTCATGACCGGCCTGGGCCGGCACGCGGAGCATCTGCTGCGCATGACGGCCGACATCGTCCTGAACAGCACGTTTCCCGAAGACGAACTCCAGCGGGAGCTGGAGGTGATCCGCCAGGAAGCCATCGAATACGAGGAGGACCCGGAGGACGCCTCCAGCGAGCTGCTCGATCGCGCCGTCTGGGGTGACGACCCGATGGGCATGCCGGTGATCGGCACTGTCGGGAACATTGAAGGCTTTACCCGGCAGGAACTGGTGCGGCATGTCCAGTCCCACCACGTCGCGGAAAACACCGTCGTCGCGGCGGCCGGGAACTTCGATGTCGAAGCCTGGCTGGCGCTCGCCGGAGAACTCTTCCGCGCGATGCCCTCGGCCCCGCTGCCCGGGCCGCTGCCGCCAAAGCCTGCCAAGTACATGGGGCTGGCCGTGGCCCGGCGATTTCCCCAGGTGTCTCAGGTCTTCCTGAACATTGCCTACCCACTGTCGCCTGTGCGGGGCGATGAAATCTCGCAGCAGCGCTGGCGCCTTGCGGCATCGCTGGCCGCCAACCTGTTTGGAGGCGGGATGTCGGCGCCCCTGGTCTACAGAATCCGGGAGCAGCTCGGCTTGGCCTACACGGCGCATTCCACGATGGACACCGGGGACGTCTGGGCCAACTTCGTAATTCATGCGGTCACGACCCCGGACAAGCTCGACGCGCTGGTGTCGTCGACGGCCGGCTTGCTGCGTGAGCAGGCCACGAACATCGATCCGGTGCACCTGGAGCGGGCGAAGAACCAACTGATCGTGTCGCGTGTGCGTGCCGGAGAACGGACCTACGCGGCGATGGAGCAGGCCGTCGAGGAGCTCTTTGCCAGCGCAACCGTAACGCCAATAGCCGGTGCGATTGCGGTGATCGAGGGCATCTGTGCAGCAGAGGTGCAGGCTGTCTTCGAGCGAATGCTGGCCAACCCTCCAGCGGTGGCGATTGCCGGCAAGGGCGCTAGCGCTCGAACGGCGAGACAGTTGGCAGCGCGCCTCGCTGCCGGTGGCTGCGGATCGGCCGTGGTCAAAGACACCTCTCCGGACTGATTGCGGCCAGGAGCCGTCTTTCACCAGCGTCGGCTTGTCGGCTTCCTGGAACTACTGAGGGGGAGCGGGGCGCTGCAGGCGTACAGTCGAGCATCGAGCCCACGGCCACGGTAGGCAGACTGACGCTGGCAGCCGTCGCAGCCATAAAAGGGCTCTCCACGAAATGGAGGTCGAGATGGCCCAGCATGCAATTACCGCTGTTCACTTAAGGGGCGGAAAGATTGATCTCGTCGCCATTCACCAAGTGGTGGAGAAGGAGTTCGGTTCGACAGAATTTACCCTTGGCACGGCAGAGCGGATCAGCGTCGGCGAATGCGCCAACCTCATTGCTGCCGGCGAGGAAGTGTGCCTTGCGCGGCGCACTGAAAACCATGTCTGGCAAGTCATTTGCAACGTCGAGCTCCTACCGGGCGGGACCGACATCACTGGCGTCGACATCGTTGATCGTCCCAATGATGCTTTGCAGAACCTTCCTGTGTGGAACTAGATAGCCTGGTGCTTGTGCTGGAGCGCCCCGCTTTGAAGCGCAGCACCCGGCCATAAGACGTTGTCGATGAGGGACAGCTAGCCGAAAGGTCGTCGCCATGGCCGCCTGGCGCGACCTGTTCAAGCGGGAACGACCGATGCATACTGGCGAGGTAGTGAGCAACAGATCGACCCGGGACGCATATGAACGACATTCCGGAGACCCGCTACGCAAGGAGCGGAGATTGCCACATCGCGTACCAGGTCGTTGGCAACGGGCCGCTCGACGTCGTTTTCGTTCCAGGTTTCGTATCGCACGTCGAGCACGCTTGGGACGAACCGCGGCTTGCGCACTTCTATAGGCGCCTCGCTTCGTTTGCGCGGCTCATCCTCTTCGACAAGCGTGGAACGGGCATGTCGGACCCCGTGCCGGTCCAGCAACTGCCGACCCTCGAGCAACGCATGGACGACGTGCGGGCGGTCATGGATGCTGTGGGCTCGAAGCGCGCGGCGCTGGTTGGGGTCTCGGAGGGCGGACCGCTGGACATTCTCTTCGGCGCCACCCACCCTGATCGCACGGCGGCCATTGTCATCATCGGAACATTCGCGCGAATTGCCTGGGCTCCTGATTGCACACACGGAACCAAGCCCGACGTGTGGAATGCTCTGCTCGAGAGGGTGGAGCAGGGATGGGGCAAGGGAGTGCTGCTGAGCGCCTTCGCACCGTCGCTCGCCAATGATGCAGCGGCGCGTGAGTGGTGGGCACGCTTTCAGCGGCAGGCCGCCAGCCCTGGCGCAGTGTTGGCCATGATGCGCATGGTCTACGACATCGATACCCGTCCGATCCTCTCCACAGTGCGGGTGCCAACGCTGATCCTGCACCGCACCGAAGATCGCATGGTGCCGCTCGAGCACGGACGCTATCTGGCAGAACACATCCCGGGGGCCCAACACGTGGAGTTGCCCGGCACGGATCACTTCTTCTGGACTGGCGACGCCGACGCCTACCTGGACCAGATCGAGGAATTTCTCACCGGCGGGCGTCATGCGAGCGAGTCAGACCGTGTGCTTGCGACGGTCCTGTTCGCCGACATAGTCGGCTCGACCGAGCGGGCCGCACAACTCGGCGATTCCCGTTGGCACCAACTGCTCGACAGCTTCTACGGCACTGCCCGCCGCCAGCTGGAGCGCTATCGGGGGCGAGAGATCGACACCGCGGGCGACGGCTTCTTCGCCGCCTTTGACGGGCCGGCGAGGGCCATTCGCTGTGCCGCGGCCATCGGCGGTGGCGTTCGTTCGCTCGGCCTGGAGGTTCGCGCAGGCGTGCACACCGGCGAGTGCGAGGTGATGGGCACGAAGATCGGCGGCATCGCCGTACATATCGGCGCCCGCGTCGCAGGCCAGGCGAGTCCGGGCGAAGTACTCGTATCGGGTACTGTCAAGGACCTCGTGGCCGGCTCGGGGATCTCGTTCCATGACCGCGGCGCCCACGCATTGAAGGGCGTGCCTGGTGAGTGGCATCTGTACGCCGTAGGCGAAGTCAACTGACCGCCTGTCCTCGCGCTGCAGCGGCGCAGGAAGCGAACTTGACGCCGTGCTCAAGCTCGGTCCGCCGCGTCGACCTGATCTCCATCACCTCTACTTCAAGCAGTACCCAGGCTCGCCGGCGTCGTGTAGCGCGATCAGCCTGTGCTCCGCAAGAATGCCGTCCGGTCGAAGATCGCATTTCGCCATAGCTCGCTCGCACTCCGACTTGCATGTTTGAGTGCCTGAGGCATCTGCTGCCGCGCAACATCGCGCCCCCCGGAGGGGTGCCGTGTGTCCGGTTCTCCGCTCTCGATCCGCCCGTTCGGAGGACGGCTCTGGGCCCTGCGCGACTTCTGGCGGTGACGACGGAATAGGGCGCTAAAACGTCCGCAGAGCGCCATCTTGCAGTCGTCCGTGCCTGCCATCTGAAGGGCCGCTTCTATGAGGACGGTTTGTCAAGGCGTGCCGGTCATGGCGCTTCGAAGGTCACTATCAGGTACCGACGTGAACCGGTCCTCGCGGCCACGAGCCGTCGGTCGCCGTTAGTGCCAGGAACAGTCACTCGACGGCACGCTCAACCAAAGGTGGACGTTCTAGACGCCACCCCCGCGTCGCGCGTCGACTTCCATGCTATGGCTGGATATTTTGGTTCATGTGGAACAGGTTGCCCGGGTCGTACTTGCGCTTGATCGACGCCAGCTTGTCGTAGTGCGGTCCGAAATTGTCCCTGACCCGGCCCTGGTCGTCCTCGGCCATGAAGTTGATGTAGCCGCCTGCCTGCGAGTGGGGCTCCAGGGCTTTGTAGTAGTCCTTCACCCACTTCGTGTTCTTGGCATTGTCAGCAGCATCCGGCCACATCCCAGCGATCACGGTCGCGAAGCTCGCGTCGCGATGGCCCCATGCGGTCGCGTCCGACTTCACCCGGTGGCAGGCTCCGTTGATCGGGTAGATGTGCATCGTAGAGTTCACAACCGGCACCTGCGGCCCGAACTGGGCGTGTTCCTCGATCGCGCCATCCGTCAACTCGGTCGCGAACGAAGCCTTCCAATAGTGCTGCAGACCCGGAGGCAGCAGCGCATCGAAAAGGCCGTTGATCACGTAGTACGGCATCGGCGCGACCATCTCCGCAACGACCGGCGCCGCGCCGCGTATCTTCGCCATTTCCGCGTCGGCCTTGTCCATCGGCCCGGCCCAACACGAGACGATCGCAATGAACGTCTTGCCATGGTCCTCTGCTTTGATGAACGGCAGTGGCGGGGCAATCTGGAACGCTGGGAACAGCCCCATTTCCTCCGGCGCCTTCGCCACATAGTCGCGGTAGAACCGCAACACCTCGCGGACCTTCTCGATCGGATAGAAGAAGATGCCCGCCGTAATGTCCTTCACCGGGTGCAGCTGGTACTCGAACGAGGTCACCACGCCGAAGTTCCCGCCTCCTCCGCGGATCGCCCAGAAGAGATCCTCGTTCTCCGCGGCACTCGCTACGCGGAATTGCCCGTCCGCCGTTACGACATCCGCCGAGAGCAGGTTGTCCAGCGACAGCCCGAACCCGCGCGTGAGGTAGCCGATGCCGCCGCCAAGCGTCAGCCCGGCGATGCCGGTCGAGCCGATGATTCCGCCGGTGGTAGCCAAGCCGAACGGGTACGTCGCGTGATTGAAGTCGGCCCACAAGGTCCCGCCGCCTGCCCGCGCCGTCTTGCGATTCGGATCGACCCGCACGCCTTTCATCTGCGAGAGGTCGATCACGACGCCCCCGTCGCACGTTCCGAAGCCAGGAACGCTGTGCGACCCGCCTCGCACCGACAGGTCGAGGCCGTTCTCGCGCGCATAGTCGACCCCGGCCATCACGTCGCCAACGTCGACCGCACGGATCACGACCGAGGGCCGCCGATCGATCATTCCGTTGTAGACCTTGCGCGCCCCTTCGTAGCCGTCGTCGGTGGGAGTGATCACCTGCCCGCGAGCGCGCTCCCGAACATTGTCGATCGTCGGCTTGGCCATCGTTGTCATCGCCGCACCTCCGTTTCTGTTGCAAAACTCGGGCGAACAATATGCGCCCGATGAGAAGCGCAGTCAATGACGCAGCTCGGGCCGGCGTGGCGCGCAATCTCTGCGAACACCCGCTGCTGCGCCGCGCAAGCCATGCATTACCCGGGCCATCCCGGTGCGCGCGACATCGCGGCCGCCTGAAAGCAGAACGACTGACTTGAAAGTCGGCTTCAATGCGGGGCGAGCAGCCGCTACGGGCCCGGACTCCCACTTTGGCGGACAAGAGAGCTGTCGCTTGTCGCAGCACGTGTGCCAATCGCGAAATCCGCTCCACCTCGTGCCGGAGTGGAGCGCATGCGCGCTTGGATGAAGAGCGACGCCTCTAAGACCGCGCTGAGGGGGCAAGGTCCTACGCATTGGTGCTGAAACTACTGCCAACTGGCGCGGACGAGAACTCGGGCAGCGGCGGAACGAATTGAGGACGGGGACAGCCAGGCTCACCACTTGTTGCGCAGCTCGCGAAGCTTGAGGAACACGGTCTTCGGATCCGGGTTCTCGGGCAGGTCGGAAAAGACTTCGCGAAGCGCCGCAATGACGCTCGGGCTGGACAGGCGCAAGAAGGTGTTGATCTGCTTCTCTTCCTGCAGCGTCGTGACGCGGCCACCCGCCGGGTCTTGCCCCGCCACGTCGGGCAACAAGGCCCTGGCGGCCACGTTATCGGGCTCGCGCGCGAGAGTGAAGCGCAGGTTGTTCTCGATGTAGTCGTGACCCGGGTAGACGCGCGTGTCGGCGGGCAGTCTCGCGAGTTGCTCGACGAAGGTGGTGTACAGGTCTTCCGGATTGCCGCCGTTGTGGCAATTGCCCGCCCCCGCATTGAACAGCGTGTCGCCGGAGAACAGGGCCGGGTTGTCCGTGTGTGAGCGCAGGCAGATGTGGCACATGGTGTGGCCGGGCGTGTCCATGCACTCGAGCTCGACGGTCTTGCCGACCTTGATCACGTCGCCGGCCTCGACGCCTCGATCCACGCCGGAGATGCGAGAGCCCGACTTGTAGTGCGCGATCACCTTGGCGCCGGTCGCTGCGACGACGGCCGCATTGCCGCCGGTGTGATCGTGGTGCTCGTGCGTGTTGAGGATCTGCGTGATCTCCCAGCCCTTGGCCTTTGCGGCGGCCAGGCACCTCTGGTGGTCCAGCGGATCGATGGCGAGCGCCTCGCCGCTCTCGGGGCAAACGATCAGGTAGTTGAAGTTGCGGTATGCGTTGCCGGTCCAGATGCGCTCGACGATCATGGGTGGCTCCAGGTGCCCGGGGTCAAGCGGGAAGCATAGCGCCCGCGGCTCAGGCATGCATCAGCTGAACGCCTCACCCCTTCGCCTTGGCGGCCGTCCAACGCTGCAGCGCGTCGCGCGCGCCATTGGTCCTCGGGTCCATCAAGGCATCGTGGCCGGCACGCTTGGCGCACAACTCGATCACGTAGCCGTTGGGATCGCGGAAGTAGATGGAGTCGATGAAGCCGTGGTTCGAAACACCGCGCGTCTCGATGCCCTGCGACTTGCCCTTTGCCAACATGTCGGCCAGCACCGGCGCATCGACCTCCAGTGCGATGTGCAGATCGAAGTCATGCTGGGGCTTGAAGTCGAAGGGCATGTCGGGCGCCTCGAAGAAGGCCAGGTGTGAGCCGTCATCGAGCCGATAGAAGGTATGCAGCACGTTGGTCGCGCGGCCGGTCTTGGTCTCGCGGATCTCCAGGGTGCCGACCAGGGGCAAGCCCAGGAAGTCCTCATAGAAGGCGCGAGTCTGTTCGGAATTGCGGCAGCGGTAGGCGTTGTGGTGCAGTTTGCGGATCATGGCAAGCGCTCCTATGGTCCGGGCTTCTCGTCGGCGGAAAACCTGCGGCAGCGGACGGACACGATGATCTTTGGGCCCGCCACCTACAAGAGGGTCAACCCGGTCCATTGAACCCGATTGGCGAACTTGAGCTGCGACGAGCGGCGTCGAAGTGTTCCGAAAGCTCGGCGAGTACATGGCAGCGCCCGAAGAGAAAGGCATCGACAAGCTCCACGACGCGTATAGCAAGGCGATCAAACAGCACACCACGGGGCATTCGAACGTCTACTTCACAATGTCGCGAACTGGCGTTTAGGGCCCGAACTCCCATTTCCGTGCCGAACAGAGCGGTCGTTCGATACTTTGAGGGCTCGGTCGCCAGAGGGCAACCAAGGGACTATGACTGCAATACCTTGAGACCGGCAGTTGACACCAAGGCGACCTTCGCTGTTGAGCGACCGGTGTCGACCCCACAGCGTGAATTCACCCTGCGGCACGGAAGGACCGCAACCGCTGCGCTACGGCATTCGGCGTTCGGACCTGAGCCGCCACGGTCGGGGCCCCGCCTGTCAGGGCAGGCGAGTGAATACCGGCACGCCGGCGTCGCGAAGGCACTGGGCGGTCACGCTGCCAGTGACGACACGCTGGAACCCAGTCCGGCCGTGCGTCGTCATCGCCAGCATCGCGTCGCCGAGCCCACGAACGAAATGCGGAATCACCTTCTTCGGGTCGCCGTGCAACACTTCCCAGCCGACCTCCACTCCGTAGCGTTCGGCGATGTCGCGGGCGCGCTCGTTGACATAGCCCGATTCCTGGACATCGCCCGACAGGACGATAGGATCCTGCTGCATCGACGGCTCGATCGCCGAGACGACGATCACCCTGGCGCCGAGCCACTTTGCCAAGGCCGCCGCCTGGGGCACGATGGCCTCGGAAGCATCGCTGCCGTCGAGCGGCAGGACGACGCGGCCGATCTTCGACAGGGCGGCCGGGCTCGTCGGGTCGGGCCGAAAGACGACCAGCGGCCCGCCCAGGCCACGCAGCACTTCAAGCGCGACGCTGCCGAGGATCGCCTGCATCGCGCCGCCGCGAGCGTGCGTGCAAATCGCCAGCAGCGTGGCCGGCACCTGTTGCGCTTCTTCGCGGATCGCCGCTGCGACCCCCGCGCTGGCGCTCGTGCAGAGTGCCTTCGCGCCGGCGCCCGCCGCGAGCCTCTCCACATAGAGCCTCGCCGCCTCGTAGTCCTCCGCATTCCCGACGACGCGCAGGAGGGCAAGTTCGGCGCCGGTGGCCTTGGCGACCGCGGCCGCCGGGCCGATCAATTGCTCGGAAAACGTGGAGCCATCAACGGGGACCAGGATTCGCGTGTACATAGTCGGGACTTCCGGGTTGGGGGATCTCGGATGGGGATCCTGCTGGCGAAAATCATAGGCCGGATCGGGGATTGGGGGCCAGAGGCCAATACCCGTCTTTTTGCGGTCGCCCTTGAAAGCGGCCATTCGGCGCCCATGTCGACCCACCAGCGCGGTGGTCGTATACATGCGCTGTGAGGAGGAAGACGGCGACGTGCAAGGCGCGCTCGTCCCGGGCCCAGCTTGACTTCCCGAGGCCCGCCAAGAACACTGCCTGGTCCTTTCCGACTGGTCGTCTACTCATGACTCCTGATGCCTTGCTGCAAGCCTATGACGAGGCCGTGCTCTGGCCCCGGGTCAGCTCGAATCCAGCGCCGACCGACTTCGATGCCGCCTACCAGCAAGCCCTGAAGGTGCGCGCCTTGAGGATCGCGCGCGGCGAACGTCCGGTCGGCTACAAGATCGGCTTCACGAACCGCACCATCTGGGAGCGCTACGGCGTCTACGCGCCGATCTGGGGGCCGGTGTGGGACACCACGCTCACGCACTGCGACGGGCATGGCTTCGTCGATGTGGCACGCACCCGCCAGCCACGGCTTGAGCCTGAGATCGTCTTCGGCATCGCGGCGACGCCGCCTTCCGATCCCGCGCTCGAAAGCCTGTTCGCCTGCGTCGACTGGCTCGCACCCGGCTTCGAGATTGTCCAGTCGCACTGCGCCGAATGGAGGTTCACCGCGGCGGAGACGGTGATTGACGGCGCCCTGCATGCACGGCTCCTGGTCGGCCAGCAGGCGCCGGTCCGGTCGTTCGCCGGGTCCGGCGATGCGCTGGACCGTCTGTTCGCGCGCACGCGCGTGCGGCTCTATCGCGGCGATGAATTGAAGGAAGAAGGAGCTGGAATCAACGTGCTCGACGGCCCGCTGCACGCGCTGCTTCACTTCGTGCGCGAGCTGCAGCGTTGCCCTGGCGCACCGGCGCTACAAGCCGGCGACGTCGTGACGACCGGCACCTGGACCATCAAACTTGCTTGTTGAGAAGCGATAGGACGACTGCTTCAGCGGTGAGGTCGCGGGCATCGGTTCCGCTTTCGCCCGCAGGTCGCGCGTCTCGTTGCCGACGGTGCACCGCAGGAAGCCATACCGGACTCATTGCGCCAGCCCGGCCTTGCGCAGACCCTCCACGAACTGTTCGAGCGGCGCAGCGTTCCTGTAGGGAAGGACTCGCATCGTCTGTTCGATCGTGTACTGGGGGTTTATGGCCATCAGTTCTCGCCAGACTCGACGGGCCTCGTCTTGACGATCGGTATGACCGTAAAGCGAGGCAAGGTAGGCGCGCGTGACGTCCGATGCGGGCATATGGATCAGGCGCCGCTTGAACGCCATTTCGGCCTCGTTGTAGCGCCCGAGGGCGAACAGGGCCCGCCCCAGAGCATGCATCCACAGGTTGAATTCCGGGTCGAGCCGAAGCGCCCGTTCCAATGACTCGAGCGCTTGCTCGTGCCGACCGATGAAGTGCAGCACGTTGCCCAGGGCCCCATGGGATTGGGAAGAGTTCGGGTCGAGCTCGATCGCTCGCCGCGCCGCGCTCTCGGCTTCATCCAGCCTCCGCAGCCACATCAGGGTGACGGCCAGCGCGTGATGCGAAACCGCTTCGAACGCGTCGACCTCGCACGCCTTGCGTGCCAGCGCCAGGGCCTGTTCCAGATCGCTCGCCGTGCGACCATTCCATGCGTTGACATACTCGACACCGCAGCATAGCGCCAAGCCCGCATAGGCCTGCGCCAGCCCCGGGTCGATCGCCAGCGCGCGCTCCAGCATGGCACGGGCCTCGACGAGCGCTGCGGCATTGAATTCCCGGATGCAGTTTTTCGCGCGGATCAGGCAGTCGTAGGCCTCGACATTGACCTTGCCCCGATCCTGCCGGCGCGCCTTTTCGCTGCCGGTGAGGGTCACTTCGAGCGTGTGGACGATCTTTCGCGTCACTTCGTCCTGGACCGAGAAGATGTCCTCGAGGTCCCGGTCATAGCGCTCGGCCCAGACGTGGCCGCCGGATTCGGCATCGATGAGTTGCACATTGATGCGAACCTTCATGCCCGCCTTTCGCACGCTGCCTTCGAGCACATGTCGCACGCCCAGCTTCCTTCCGACTTCCTTGATGTCGACGTCTTGCTTCTTGAAGGTGAAGGACGAGTTGCGGGCGATCACGAACAGGCCGGATATCTTGGAGACGTCGGTGATGATGTCTTCCGTGATGCCATCGGCGAAGTACTCTTGCTCAGGGTCTCCGCTCATATTGGTGAACGGCAGCACCGCGAGCGAGGGCTTGTCAGGCAGACGCAGCACCGGCGCAGACGATGGCGATGGCGATGCCGCTGAGGCGACCTTCACCGGTGGCTTCGCGGGCGTCACCTTGAAGGCCCGCACCGGATGGGCGATGTTCTTCACCTGCTGTTCGCCCTGATCGACAAACTCCGCGCTGACCTTGCTCCTCACGGCCCCGTGCACTGCGTCCGATACGCTGATGCCGCCCGGTTCGGCCAGCGCCTGCAGCCGCGCGGCAATGTTCACCCCGTCGCCGTACACCGTGCCGTCCGCCTTCTCGATCACGTCCCCCATGTGAACGCCGATCCGAAAGCGCATTTGCCGATCCTGCGGCTCGGCGTCGCAAGACATGCCTAACTCATGCTGAACAGCAACGGCGGCGGTCACCGCTCCGGCCGCGGTCTCGAACACGGCGAGCACCGAGTCGCCAGCCATGTCGATCACACGGCCATGGTTCGACTCGATCTGAGAGCGAAACACCGCGCGCGCCGCATCGAGCGCGGCCACGGTCGCGCGGTCGTCGATCGCCATCAGGCGCGAATACCCCGCCGCATCCGCGGCAAGAATCGCTGCCAGGCGCTGCCTGAGACCAGACCCGTTCACACCCGTTGACCTCTTTGCTGGTTGCCGATGAATGTTACGCTCCGCGTGGTCAATCACATGCGAGTTGTCAGATTGCGCGACAGCCTCATCCTGCCGTTGGTGCTGGGAAAAGCCGGCCGCCGACGTCTGGTGCTCCGACGCTCGCCGCGCAGCGGTAGTGCAGGGCGGCAGTTCGTAGGACGGCACGGGCCCCTACGCGACATCTGGCGGTGACAACGGAGTAGGGCGGGTCGAGGAAGCCATGCGCCGCGTTGCCGAAGGCGGCGCGCTGACTGAGGTCGCGATGGATCTCGGTTTTTCAGCGCCAGGCAATTTTTCACGCTTCTTCAAGGATCACGCCGGCGTCTCACCGTCGAGCTTCAAGCGAGCGGCACGCGATCCGTCGCCTGTGACCGTTACGGGCATCCCAGGGAGCAGTTCTAGGGCTGGCGGTGCCTTCTTTCGTCGGCATACCCGCCCTACGCCAGTCGATGGCGACCGGCAGCACATGTCCTTTGCGGACATGACCTCCCGTGAACTCGACGCGGACTCCCACAGCCCTCAATCAGCACGATCCTACAGATCTGCGCGCTTCCCCAGATACTGCGAAAGCAAGCTGGCTGCCACCGAAAGTCCCTGCTCGTCACGAAAGCAGATCACGAAGTGGCGGACCGCCCACGCTTCGGCCAACGAAATGACATGCAAGCCGTTCGATGCGCCTTGGCGTTCAGCCACCTCTCTTGAGACAACCCCAATGGCCAGGCCTGCACGCACCACCCCCAGCGCGGCTTCAAAGTTGCTGACGATGATGCGATGGATCAAGGTGCGCCCCGAAAGCGCGGCGGCGCGCTGGAGCATGACCTGGAGCGCGCTGCTGATCGGCAGACTGACGTGTTCATAGTCAAGCGTCTGCTCGAAGCGAACGGTCTTTCGTGACGCCAGCGGATGTCCGCGCGGCACCACGATGCAGAGGTGGTCCCTGCGGTAGGGCCGACTCTGCAGCGAACCGAGGTCGACGGCGTCCCAGCACACGCCGACCGATGCCAGGCCGTCCCGCACACCGGCGACGACTTCCGGGCTCAGCCGCTCTTCGAGATCGACCTGGATGGTGCGGTGGGCCGGCATCTTCAAAAAGGAGGCGACGTCGTTCGCCAGCGATCCGGCCATGGTCGAGATGCTCGCCAAGATGCGGACCTGGCCACGCGCGCCCGTCAGGTAGCTCTCCATGTCGCGCTCGATTCGCGCGGCTCCGTCCAGCATGCCGCGCGCATGCTCCAGCAAGGTCTGGCCGGCTGCGGTCGGCATGACGCCGTGTCGCTTGCGCACCAGCAGCGGCGTGCGCAAACGATCTTCGAGTTGGGCCAGCCGCTTGCTGATTGCAGAGCCGACGATGTTGGCCTGCTCGCCGGCGCGCGCCATGTTGCCGGTCTCGCAGACCGCCACGAACAGACGCAAAGTGGTGAGGTCGAGGTCTCGCAAGATATTCCAATCGGGAATTTAGAGCTTCTCAAATTGACAACCAAGCTCGGTTTGGAAATTCTAGACTCGCCCGGACGAAACTCTAGGAGACAGATCCATGACACCTTCATCCGCCTTGCCACGGCAAGTCGTGATTCGGGAGGTCGGCCTTCGTGACGGCCTGCAGATCATCCCGCGTACGGTGCCGACCGCCGCTAAGCTCGAATGGATTCGTGACGCCTATGCAGCGGGCCAGCGGGAGATGGAAGTGGGATCCTTCGTGCCCGCGCGCCTGCTGCCCCAACTGGCGGACACCGCCGAACTCGTTGCCTTCGCCAAAACCCTGCCCGGGCTCAAGACATCCGTTCTGGTACCCAATCTCAAGGGGGCAGAACGCGCGATGGAGTGCCAGGCCGATCTGATGCTGCTGCCGCTCTCGGCCAGCCACGCGCACAGTCTGGCCAATCTGCACAAGACGCCCGACCAGGTGATCGAGGAGATCGCCCGTATCCGAGATGCGCGCGATGCATGTGGCTCGCGCACCTGCATCGAGGTGGGCATCAGCACCGCTTTCGGCTGCACGCTGCAGGGCCGTGTCGAGCCTTCCGAGGTGGCACGCCTGGTCAAGGCGGCGATCGATGCGGGCGCCGAGGCAGTCAGTCTTGCCGATACGGTGGGCTATGCCGATCCGGCCATGGTTCGCTCGCTGTTCGAGGCGGTGCTGCCGATCGCCGGCGACAAGCTCAACTGCGGCCACTTCCACGACACGCGGGGTCTCGGCATGGCCAACGTTTACGCTGCACTCGAACTCGGCGTCAGTCGCTTCGACGCCTGCATGGCCGGCATCGGCGGATGTCCGCATGCACCGGGCGCGAGCGGCAATGTGGCGACCGAAGACCTCGCCTACATGCTGGCGAGCATGGGCATCGAAACCGGCCAGGACTTCGACGCGCTGCTGGCGCTGCGCCAGAAAGTCGCCAGCTGGCTCGAAGGCGAGACCCTTCACGGGACCCTGTGGCGCGCCGGGCTACCCAAAACGATGAAGCAGGAGCAGCCCGCATGAGCAATCCGGATCAAGCTGCGCAGCCCCTGAAGGGCTTGCGCGTCGTCGAGTTCACCCACATGGTGATGGGCCCCACCTGCGGCATGGTGCTGGCCGATCTGGGTGCCGAAGTCATCAAGATCGAACCGGTGAACGGCGACCACAGTCGCCGCCTGGTCGGTGCCGGCGCCGGCTTCTTCCCCATGTTCAACCGGAACAAGAAGAGCATCGGCATCGACCTGCATACCGAAGAGGGTGCCGAGACCGCACGACGCCTGACCGCGACCGCCGACGTGGTGGCCGAGAACTTCAAGCCCGGCACCATGGCCAAGTACGGGCTCGACTACGCGTCGCTTGCAAAGGCCAATCCGCGCATCATCTACGCCAGCCACAAGGGCTTCCTGCCTGGTCCCTACGACCATCGCACCGCGCTCGACGAAGTGGTCCAGATGATGGGAGGCCTCGCCTACATGACGGGTCGCCCTGGTGATCCGCTGCGCGCAGGCACCAGCGTGAACGACATCATGGGTGGCCTGTTCGGTGCGATCGCGGTGCTTGGAGCCTTGATCCAGCGCGGCATCACCGGCCGCGGCATGGAGATCCAGTCAGCACTCTACGAGAACAACGTCTTTCTGATGGGTCAGCATATGCTGCAGTACGCGGTGACGGGCAAGCATCCCGCGCCGATGCCCGCACGTGACAATCCCTGGGCGGTTTACGACGTTTTCACGGTCAAAGACGGCGAGCAGATCTTCTTGGCGGCCGTCAGCGATGCCCAATGGCTGACATTCTGCGACGCGCTCGGTTTCGCCGACCTGAAGGCTGAGCCCGAACTCGCGACGAACAATCAGCGTGTGACGCATCGGCCTCGCCTTCTGCGGACTATCTCCGAGCGCATTGCCCGACGCAGCGCGGCCGAACTGGCGGGGGTGATGGAGAAAGCAGGGCTGCCCTTCGCACCCATTCGCAAACCCCAGGACCTCTACGACGATGAGCACTTGCTCGCCACCGGCGGCCTGGCTGACATGCGACTGTCGGATGGACCCAAGGCAGGCGAAATGGTCAAAACCACCTTGCTGCCCGTCACGCTCGACGGACACCGACTAGGCGTGCGGCTGGACCCGCCGAGGCTGGGCCAGGACACTGCAGAGCTGTTGAAGGGGCTGGGTTGCAGCGACGCCGAAGTCGAAGCCCTGCGAGAGCGCAAGGTGGTGGCCTGACCCTCGTCACCCCAAGATCAAAGACGCAAGACTGGAGACAAACATGATCACTTCGAACAATCGCATTTCGCGTCGTTCACTGCTGGCGGCCTCCGTGGCCGCACTGGCAGCCGGGCCCTGGGCATCCACTGTGTACGCAGAGTCCGGGACGGTGAGGTTCATCCTTCCCAATGCTCCCGGTTCAGGTGTAGACACGATCACGCGCGCTGCCCAACCGGCGCTATCCAAGGCTCTTGGTGCTTCAGTGATCGTAGATAACCAACCTGGTGCCGGCGGTGTGGTCGGTCTGCAGGTGCTCGCACGCTCGGCACCGGACGGGGGCACGTTGGCGATCGTGTCGAACAACGTGGTGATCTTCCCCAGCGTGATCAAGTCGCTGACTTTCAACATGCCGGGCGACTTCACACCGATCGCAATCATTGGCGCGACTCCGATGGTTCTGGTGACAAATCCATCGCGGGTACCGGCCACGAACAGCAAGGAGTTGATCGCCTTGCTCAAGAGCAAGCCGGGGGAACTGAATTTCGCATCGGGCGGCAACGGCACGATCCTGCATCTGGCCACGCAACTCTTCCTCGAGGAAGCAGGCGTCTCGGCCAGGCACATTCCTTACAAAGGGGTGGGGCCGATGGTGGCGGGTCTGATCGGCGGCCAGGTGGACTTCGCGACCGCCGCGCTCCCCAGCGTGCAGCCGCACATCAAGAGCGGTTCGCTTCGTGCCATCGGCATGCTGACGGCACAGCGCACACCCGCGGCGCCCGACATTCCCACCTTTGCTGAACAAGGACTCCCGAACTTCGTCGTTGACGCGTGGTTTGCGGTGATCGGTCCCAAGGGCATGAGTCCTGCGAACGTCACGAAGGTTCACGATGCGGTCGTTGCCGCATTCGCAGATCCGAGTGTCAAGCAGGCGATGACCAACCAGGGCAACACCATCAGCATCAGCACGCCTGAACAGGCCCAGGCAGCTTTCCGCAGCGAACTCACAAAGTATGCGGCCTTGGTCAAGAAGGCGGGGATCGAACCGGAGTAGGCGCGGGCGGTAAACCCGCTTTCCAAACAGACCAGGACACTGGGCCTCGGGCCATCAGTGGTCGGCTTTGAGGCCCGGGTCTCTGGCGTACGCGGCCGTCGCAGCTACAGCATCAGCGATCGAAATATCTGTCTCGCTCAGGCCCATCGGCAGAACCACGACCCCATCCTCATCGGCGATCAGACGGGCTCCCGGTGCAAAGACGACACCGCCGAAACTGACACTCACGTCGAGATCGCCTTGAGCTCGAATCTCCGCACGCCGCGGGATGATCGCCAGAGCTTTCACACCAATGTCCATGCCATCGATCTCGGCCCGGTCTCGCACCGCGCCGTGGACAACCACGCCCTCCCAGCCATGTGCAGCGGCAATGCCGGCCATGATGTCGCCGAAGAGGGCTCGCCACCGCAGTCCCCCGCCATCGATCACCAGAACCTGGCCCTGGCCAGGCTGGCGCAGCAAGTCGCGCATCACACCCAATCCACCGTCGTAGCGTACGGTGCGGATGGCGCCTGCAAAGGCACGGCGCCGGCCGAGGCTGATGAAGGAGAGTTCGCAAGCCTGCGCTTCAGCGCAGGCATCGCAGATGTCGCTCGTCTTGTAGGTGGTCATATCTGGTGAGTATGAAAGATCAGGCGATCCGCGTCAGTTCGGGCACATCGTCAAATGTCATGGACGAGAGCGCCTCGAGGGCCTGCTCGCGCGCTGACAGCGCCTGAATCGAGTGCGCTTCACGGACGTGCCCGTATCCGCGCAGTTTCTCCGGCACGCGCGCGAGCTGGCACAAGGCTGCGTGACCGCTTGCGTCGACCGCGCGCCGCAATGCGCGTGCTATGAGGTCCGGTCCCTTTCATACCTTTGCAGCCAATCCGCCGCGAGCTTGCGCTCCTAGCTGCGGCGCCACGGATCCAGCCAGCTGCCGCGAAGGCGGCGAGCCGCAGCGACCATGCGGCGGCAATCGGGGGGACGCAGCAGATACGGCGGCGGAGGCTATGGCGGCGGTGGGCGCGGCGGCTTTTCCGGTGGTGGCCGTGCAATCGGCAGCGGTTCCATAGGGGCAGGGGACAGCAGCGTGCGATACGGCGCGCTTATGGACCCCGCACATGTCGGGGCGATCACCGAGAAGTGAGTAGAGCAGGGCGGGCCACATTTCGACGAGTGACCGAATAAGCCCGTGCGCGCGGAAGTGACAGCTCGGGGCGGAATCGGCAAGTGCCGTCGTCAATTCAGAAGTCGGAGGACCGGACGAGAATCGGTTCTCTGTGCGTGGCGTCGTATCGCGACCAGGCGGCCACATTGATCGCAACGTAGTTCTCTTCGTACGCGGTCACCGCCCGACTGGCGCCATCTGCGGCGTGAACAAAGGCCCCGAAATGGGACGCGAGAGCGTCACTGGTGATGAGGGCAGGTATTTCTCGGCCTTGCGCGGTGAGGGTGAACGCGACGCCATCTCCGACCCATTCTGCGCCGCGAGGTCCTCCGATCCTGCGGCCGGTTGAATCGGCTCCAACGTTTGGCGTCGGTAGTGGAGCTGGCATCGTCTCTGCAGCCTCCTCTACGCGTTCCTGCGGAGGTGACTCGATGACTTCGGCGTCAGGTATGTCCCGGTCCAGGAAAAGCATCTCGAAATCGGCGACACGGATGGTGTCACCATCCAGGAGCGGGCACACCGACACGGCATCGTGATTGACGAGCGTGCCATTGGTGCTGTGGAGGTCGCGGAGAGTGACAAACCGTCCTTGCCGGACGAGAACGGCGTGCGTCTTGCTCACCGTGCCGCATGGGAACACCAGATGATTGTTCAACGCGCGTCCGATCCTGGTCTCACCCTCAAGGAGATGCACCATACGCAGGACGTTGGCGTTCCTCATCAAGAGCAAGGTCGGCATGATTCAACTCCTGGCCCGATCATCGCCCCGCACGCGCCTCACCAAGGGCCACATCGCTTCCAATGGAATGCTACTGCTGCGAGATCGGTTCGATCCGGTTTCTGACATCGTGAAACGACTTCCTGGCCAGGAGCAGGGCAAAGAACGATGGGTCGCGAGGTCGCAGGCCCGCCTCGACTCGCCCCTCCAACTCAGGCATTCTGGCAGCGGTTTCTCGGGCCATCTCAGCAGGAGGACCACATGCTCTTGCGTACTCTCTTCGCATGGAAGTCCTTCGTGTACCGCAGTCGAGATCTGGACAGGCCGATCGAATCGGCCGATCCCGAACTCGACCGGGCCCTCAAATGGCGACCAAACCGCTCGATCGCGTGCGTCGGGTTGAACAGCCTCCGTTGGGTATCAGCTCGCTGAACCGCCGCCTTGCCGCAGCCGGCGAATGCGTTCTGCCCGGATCCCTTCGCGATGAAGCTCGCGTGCGCGAGCCCGAAGAGGAAGTCAGTACGGCGGATTGACCACGACGTACTGGGATCCCTGCGGCTGGTACCACTGGCTGCCGCACTGCTGATAGACCATGCCACCGTAGTTGACGGGGACGCAGCTCGGCGGCACGGTGTTGACGATCGAGCCCACCACAGCCGAAGTGACTGCGACGGCACCCGCCACCGCCATCGCGCCCGCGACCGGGTGGTAGTCGTTGTCCCAGCCGTTGCCGCAGCAGTTGTTGCCGCTCACGTTCACGTTGACATTGCGGCTCGCGTTGACGTTGGTATTGCGACTGGCATTGACGTTGGTGTTCCGGCTGTTGACGTTGTTCACGCTGGTGCTGCGCACATCGTTCGTCCGCGCGTCGGCCCGGGCGCTGTTGGCCTGCACGGCCTGCCGGCCTCCGCCGCCTGCTGCATTGGCGCGCGCACCGGCGCCTGCCGCCTGCGCGCGGCCGCCGCCCCCGCGCTCACCCAGGGCGTGCGCCGCGGGAGTCCACGCGAATCCGGCCAGGAGCAGGGCGGCCAATGGAACCGCCAACCTCTCGCTGAATGTGTTCGTCATCATGTTCACCTACCTGGCCTTCACGGGGATGAGTTCGATCCTGGTGGCCCCCTTGGGCGGAACGAACCGAAATGTCGATTCGTTGAAGGCGGGCTTCAGGTTCCAGTCGATCACGCTCACGGATTGCGGTCTCGCCTCGTCGCCGAGGTTGGTGATCACGACCTTGCGCGGCAAAGGCTGTGCGCCGGTGGCGATCCAGATCTGCCAGTCGAAGCCGTTCTGCCGGAAGGCGTAGTGGTCGCACAGCGTGCCTGCGACAAAATCCTGCCCGGCGTTCATCGCCGACTCGATCGCGTCGACCGGTGCTGCGGGCGTGCCCCACGTGAACAGGTCGGACATGGGGATCTGGACGGCGTACCGCTCCTCGAGCTTGTCGATGAGCGCGCTGACGGGCTCCGAGAAATCGACCGTCGAGTAGTACTTCTGAGCGGGCGAATAGAGGGTGACCGTCTTCCCGTCATAGACGAGCTCGCGCTCCGAGCGGGCGCTCCACATCCGGGCGCGCAGCTTGTTGGGGCGCTGTGCGTCCACCTTTGCCGATGCCATGTGCATCAGCTTCTGGCCGTCCTTGAGGACACGCTCGCCCGTCAGCGAGGTCGTTGTCTGGAAACGATCCAGCGTCTGAAGATAGGCACCCATGTCCTTGAGCGCCTGGATCGAAGCCGGGTCGATGGGGTTCGGGGCCGACGGCGCAGTGCCCGCCGGTGCAGCCTGCTGGGCGCCAACGACCGATGCCACCAGCGAAAGGGCCAGCGCGGCCGCAGCACGTGGTCCGAGTTTCATCTGAAATTCCTCCAATGAGCGGATGGATTCAAGCCCGGCGTCCCCTGTTTTCGCCGGAGAACAACTCTTTCAATCCAGATTTGCGACGCCAAGGATTTGCCGAACGTCCCGATCCGAAACGTCAGTCCATCGAGAACCACTCCCTCGGTGTAGATCGAATGGACCTGGTCGCCCACCTCCAAGTCGACCTCGTACTCCGTCCCGCGCAGCGTAATCATGTGCTTCTTCTTGTCAACCTTAACCACGTCGGCGGTGACTTCAACCTGCATCCCGGCTCCGCCGCCCGGCTTCCCTCGGTACGTTCCCCGTTCTGGCGCACCCATGCACATCCGCAGCGAACACCAGGTCGTGACGCAGCGACCAGTACTTGCGGTATCTGGCATCGAAGGCGTTGTAGCTCATATCTCCGCCCACCACCGTTTGGACGAACATGGTGTTGAACTCCAACAGCGAGCCGTCATGGCTCTTGAGCTTGTTGTCGCGCGTATCGCGCTGGAGCAGGGCGCCGGCGCCCCCTGGGTGGTCACGTCCAACGGGCCTTTGACCTGTTGAGCACCCGGGAGATTGAAACCAAAACTTTGTTTGACGCTGGCATAGCGCAACTGTGCGGCCAAGGTACCCATCCACGCAGCAAGTTCAGACTCTGCGCCTTGTGCAACGACGGCTTCAGTCCGGATGACTGCTCCCCTTCGCGAATACCTCTGTGCGGCTTATTGAAGCGGCTCAAGGTTGCCGCATGCGTCGCCTCCATTCGGAAGGCGTCTGCTCGAACTGACTGAGGAACCAGCGGATGAACGAACTGAGCTGGCCATAGCCGAGCTCCTCCGAGACGCGCGTCAGGCTGTAGCCGGGCTGGGCCAGATAGCGCAACGCCAGGTCGCGCCGCACTTCATCGACCAACGTCGAGAACGCGACTCCTTCCGCGGACAGCTGGCGCTGCAGCGTCCGAACGTGCATTCCCAGCCCCTTTGCGGCTTCCTCGATCGATGCCGCGCCGAGTGGCAGTTGCACGTACAGGACCTTGCGTATCGTCTGCGCGAGGGTGTCCTCCTCGGCATCGCCGGATACATCGACGAGGCGCCGCGCGTACGCGGCAAGCACAGGATCGGCCAGCGGGTTCGGGCTGCCGAGGTCGGCCGTCGCGCAGACGAAGCCGTTGAAGTCGCTGCCGAACTTCAGTCTGCAGTTGAAGAGTTGCCGGTGCCGAAGGGCGTCGGCCGGCGCGGCATGGCGGAAGTTGACGCTCTGGGGATTCCAGCGCTGGCCGGGCAGGGCCGCGCAGAGGCGGAACAGGATGCCCAGCACGAGTTCGGTCGCCTGGCGCGAGCCAGCCGCTGCGGGTCCGACCAGTTCCTCGCGGATCACCGTCGACTTGCCGGATTCGACCATGGCCAGCGCAAGCGTGCCGCCCACCAGTTGGCGGCTGTGGATCAGGGTCTGAAGCACCGCGCGCAGGCTGGGCAGGTGGGTGAGCAAGAGGCTGAGCGCCCCCAGATCGGACAGCCGTCTCGCCTGCGCCATCTGCAAGCCGAAGTCGTCGAGTCCGCTCGCCTCGGCCGACACCTCCAGCAATTGCAACGCAGCAGCGAGCGGGACGCGCTGCTCCGGGTCGACCAGCATCCGGCGGGACAGCCCGGCCCGGCGCAGCAGCGGCTGCGGGTTGAGGCCTGCGGCTTCGGCGACTTCGAAATAGTGCGCGAGGGCAGCAGCGCGAATGTGCCGCTGAACACGGACGGCGGTGGCGTTCATCTTTGTTGACGCACATCAAACTGGCGTGGCGGGTCAGTATAGGTGTGTCGTGAAATGAAAAATATCTGTCATCGAAAGAAAAATGCCATCCGCATCCCGAGCCTTAGCCTTCGTCTGCGCTCAACGCGTATTTCGTCTTGACAACTTGCGGCCTTGTCGCCCACCCGAATCACCGAGGATTGCCAAATGCGAGTAGAACCACTGACCGCCAGCATCGGCGCCGAACTCGTCGGCGTGAACCTGGCGCATGCCGCACACGACGACGGCCTTTTCAACGAGATCCGATCGCTGCTGATCAGGCACAAGGTGCTGTTCCTGCGTGACCAGGACATCAGCAGGTCCGACCACGTGGCCTTTGCCCGGCGTTTCGGCGACCTGGAGGACCACCCCGTGGCCGGGAGCCACCCGGAGCACCCGGGCCTCGTCCAGATCTACAAGAATCCCGGCCAGCCGCTCGACCGCTACGAGAACGCATGGCACACCGACGCAACGTGGCGCGAGAACCCGCCGCTGGGCTGCGTGCTGCGATGCGTGGAGTGCCCGCCGGTCGGCGGCGACACCATCTGGGCCAACATGGTCCTCGCCCATGAACGGCTGCCCCAGCACGTCAAGAGCGAGATTGCCGGCCTGCGCGCGCGCCACAGCATCGAGGCCACCTTCGGCGCCGCGATGCCGGTCGAGAAGCGCCTGGCGCTCAAGGCCCAGTACCCGGATCCGGAGCACCCGGTGGTTCGCGAGCATCCGGAAACCGGAGAGAAGGTGTTGTTCGTCAATGCCTTCACCACTCACTTCACCAACTTCCATACGCCCGAGCGCGTGCGCTTCGGCCAGGACTACAGCCCCGGTGCGGCCGATCTCCTGCGCTACCTGATCAGCCAGGCATTCATTCCCGAGTACCAGGTGCGCTGGCGCTGGAAGCCCAACAGCATGGCGATCTGGGACAACCGCAGCACCCAGCACTACGCGGTGATGGACTACGCACCTTGCCATCGCAAGATGGAACGTGCCGGCATCGTCGGTGACAGGCCCTATGGCGTGAGCGCGAAGCCTGCCCGTGTGCAAGAAGCGGCGCTTGCCGCCTGAAACAAACCAATCAGGAGAACGACATGAACTTCATCGATGGATCGCTGTTCGTCGAGAACATGCAGAAGCTGGTGATCACCGCCGCCCCCTATGGGCCCGAGTGGCTGCCGTCCGATTTCCCGGAGGACATCCCCGTGTCGATGGACGCCCAGATCCAGAAGGCGGTGGACTGCTACAACGCCGGTGCCACCGTGCTGCACGTCCATGTGCGCGAAGAGGACGGCAAGGGCTCCAAGCGCTTGTCCAAGTTCAATCAGTTGCTGGCCGGCATCCGCGAGGCCTGCCCCGGCATGATCCTGCAGGTGGGCGGCTCGATCTCGTTCGCGCCGGAAAGCGAGGGCGACACGGCCAAGTGGCTGTCCGACGACACCCGTCACATGCTCGCGGAACTCAAGCCGACGCCCGACCAGGTGACGATCGCCATCAACACCAACCAGATGAACGTCGTCGAGCAGATGACGGCTGCGGATGTGGCTGGAACCTCACTGGCGAATCCAGAGATGACCAGGGCCTACCGCGAAATGACGATTCCCGCCGGTCCCGAATGGGTCGAGGAGCACATCCGCCGACTGACCGCCAACGGCATCCAGACCCACTTCCAGCTGGCCGGCATTTCGCAGCTGGAGACCGTCGAACGAATGATGCGGCGCGGCGTTGCCAATGTGCCCCTGATCCTGACCTGGGTGGCCATCGGTGGCGGCTTCGAGGCGCCAAACCTGTACAACCTGGCCAATTTCGTGCGTGCATGCCCGGACGGCTCGGTGCTCACGCTGGAAACCTCCATGCGCAATGTCCTGCCGCTGAACATGATGGCCATCGCGCTCGGCCTGCACGTGCGCTGCGGCATCGAGGACAACATCTGGAACCAGCGCCAGACGGGCAAGATGACCACCGTCGAGCAGATCGAGCAGTTGGTCCGCATCGCGCGTGAGTTCGGCCGCGAGGTCGCCAACGGCAAGGAGGCGCGGGAGATCTACAGGATCGGCACCTTCTACGAGAACGCCGACGAAACGCTGGCCCGGAATGGCTTTGCGCCCAATCGAAAGCCAAGAGTCGAAGTCGCCCGGCATGCTTGAGCCCGCCGTGCCGAGGGGGTGGGCTCGGCCGGCCGAATGCAGCATCGGGTCGGGGGTGGACTATGACTTGCCTACGGTTCGCTTGCGAGATGGATGGAAGGCCGGAGTGCAGCGAGGCTGTGTGAAAACGGTTGAAGGATTCACGCGACTCGACTAAGTTGTGGCAACTCGTCGAGAGGGGTCACATGAAGCGATTCATCGAGGGAGAGGACCGAACTCAGGTCACCTTGCTGCCGGAGTGCCTCGAGGACTTCGTCGCGGAGGACAACTCGGTACGAGTGGTCGATGCCTTCGTCGACGAACTGGACTTTCAGGAACTCGGGTTCGAAGGTACTCGCCCCGCTTGCACCGGTCGGCCCGGTTATCACCCGGCCGTGCTGCTCAAGATCTACATCTACGGCTACCTCAACCGTATCCAGTCCAGCCGGCGCTTGGAACGTGAATGTCAGCGCAACGTGGAGTTGATGTGGCTGACTGGCCGGCTTGCTCCTGACTTCAAGACCATCGCCGACTTCAGGCGCGACAGCGGCAAGGGCATCCGCAACGTATGCCGGCGCTTCATCGTGCTGTGCCGCGAACTGAAGCTGTTCTCTCAAGCCGTGGTCGCCATCGACGGCAGCAAATTCAAGGCGGTGAACAGTCGAGAGCGCAACTACACCGAAGGCAAGATCGCTCGTCGGGAGCGGGAAATCGAGACCAACATCCAGCGCTACCTTGATGCGCTGGACACCAACGATCGCACCGGGCCGAGCGACTGGCTTGAGAAGACGGCCCGATTGAGCGCCAAGGTGCATGATCTTCGGCAGAAGATGAAGGCGTTGCGCGGCATGCGCGAGCAGGTTCGGGCGGCGCCTGATGGCCAGGTCTCGCTGACCGACCCCGATGCCTGTGCAATGACCACACACAGCAATACCGGCATGGCGATGGTCGGCTACAACGTGCAGGCGGCGGTGGAGGCCAAGCACCACTTGATCGTGGCTCATGAGGTGACCAATAGCGGTAGTGACCGGGCCCAACTCGGCAAGATCGCGCATGCTGCGCGCGAAGCCATGGGGCGGCGGCGCTTGAAGGCCATCGCAGACCGTGGGTACTTCAGCAGCACGCAGATCAAGGCGTGCGCCGATGCGGGAATCGAACCGTACGTCCCCAAGCCCACGACCTCCAACGCCAAGGCAGCGGGCCGCTTCGACAGGGCGGACTTCGTGTACATCTCTCGCGACGATGAATATCAGTGCCCCGCTGGGCAGCGCGCGATCTACAGGTTCACGCGCGAGGAGAACGGCCTACAGATGCGCCGGTACTGGAGCAGCGCCTGCCCTGAATGTCCGATGAAGGCGCGCTGCACACCCAGTGACTACAGACGGATCTCGCGATGGGAGCATGAAGACGTTCTCGAGGCAATGCAGCGACGCCTTGATCGGCAGCCGGATGCGATGTTGATGCGCAAGAAGACCATCGAGCACGTCTTCGGCACGTTGAAACACTGGATGGGCTGGACGCACTTCCTGACGCGTGGCATCGAGAACGTGAGTACAGAATTCAGCCTCAGCGTGATCGCTTACAACCTCAAGCGCGTCATCTCGATCCTGGGTATCGCCAAAACGATGAAGGCGGCGAGGCTGGCGGGTGGGTGACCACCTTTTGATGCCCTAAACGGCCCCTTCTACCCTCAAGTAAGCATCTCGGCCTCGCCGTACTACTGGACGACCACCATGGCCGGCGATCGTCTACTGGCGCGGGTGACCGCCATGGCGGCCGTTCTCACACGGGCTCCAGCGAATGCTGACTTCAACGCTAGGACCGCTTGCGCCAGAGACCTGCTGCTCCTTGCTGGGCAAGAAAAGGTCTGCACCGGGCCGCAGCGCCAGCTCGGGCCTTGCCAACGTGAGTGGCGTGACGTCAACGACAGGAAGTCGCCGGACTGCCGGCGCTTGCGTCCTGAGCGTGAAGGGGCAGCTTTCACTGCACTCCCGCGGCACAGTTCGGCCACGACGAGCAGTTCAACCAGCCCAATTCCGATGAAACCTGCGCGGTCCGTGAACGAAGCTGACGGTACTTTGCTAGGTCCAGCAGGCTAGGAGGTCAAAGCTGGCGCCGCAAGGCCTCAAAGAACAGTTCGGACTGCAGTCGCTCGCCCAGGGTCTGCTCGCACACGCGCGCAACCAGTTCGGGATCGGCGCGGCGCAGCGGCCGGCCTGTGGATTGCGCGAGCACCTGGGCCATGCACGCGCGCTCCAGGTAGTAGAGGTGTAAGCGGATGGCCGTACCCAGGTCCTCATTGACACGTGACGCCTGCTCTTTGAGGAGTCCGGAGGACGTTCAGGCGGCGGGTTGCCAGCGATGAGGCAGGAGTTCGTCGA
>NZ_JBBKZU010000011.1:0-254233 GCF_037889935.1 Variovorax ureilyticus | reverse complement strand
CCCGGTGGCCGGGCGCATGCCGGGGCACATGAACGTGCTGCTGGCCGAAGCCGAGGTGCCCTACGACCAGGTCTTCGAGATGGAAGACATCAACGGCGAGTTCGGCCAGGCGGACGTGGCGATCATCCTGGGGGCCAACGACGTGGTGAACCCGGCGGCGCTGCAGAAGGGCACGCCGATCTACGGCATGCCGATCCTGGAGGCCTACAAGGCCAAGACGGTGATCGTGAACAAGCGCAGCATGGCCGCGGGCTATGCGGGGCTGGACAACGAGCTGTTCTACATGGACAAGACCATGATGGTCTTCGGGGATGCCAAGAAGGTCGTGGAGGACATGGCCAAGGCGATCGAATAGTCCCGGGAGTACTCGGCTCGCCGCCGCGATCCAGGCCAGCCCCGAGACGGCCCTTGTCGTTCATTCCGTGAGCCCTTGTGCGCGCCCCATGCGCACCAGTGCCTCCTTGAGCCACATGACCGCCTCGTCCGCATTCGAGCGGGCGTCCCAGCACACATAGAGGCTGTAGCTCGGCAGCTCGAACGGCAGCGGCATCGATTCGAGCTCTGCCGCGTAGCGCTCGGCCACGCGCTTCGGAAAGACGGCCATCGCGTCGGTGCTGGCCAGCAGGTCCGCCATCTGGCCGAAGGTCGTGACCGCGGCCTGCACATGGCGTGCGCGTCCCTGCCGGGCGAGGATCTGGTCCATCGTGTCGTCGAGCACCGAGCGGCTTTGCCCCAGCACCACATGCGGCGCGGCGCAGAAGGCATCGATGCTCATGCCGTCCGCGAAGCCCGGGTGGCCACGCCGCACCACCGCGATATAGGCGTCTTCGTAGAGCAGTTCCGTCTCCACTCCGGCGGCCGGCGCCATCTTCGGCAGCAGGCCGATGTCGATGTCGCCCTTGCGCAGTTGCTCGGGCATGCGGCTGTAGTCGGCCAGTTCCCACGCGAGGCGGATGCGCGAGCCGCGGGCATGCAGGTCGCGGCAGAGCCCGGGCAGCATCGTGTGGCTGCTGTGGTCGCTGCCGCCGATGCGCAGGATGCGGTCCGAGGTCGCCGGGTCGAACGCGCGGTCCGCATGCAGCAGTTGCTGTAGTTCCTGCAGCACCGCTTCGACGCGCGGCGCGAGCGCGAGCGCACGCGGGGTCGGCACCACGCCGTGCGCGGTCCGGGTGAAAAGCGGGTCGTCGAAGGTCTCGCGCAACCGCTTGAGGGATGCGCTCACCGCCGGCTGGCTCAAAAAGAGTCGCGAGGCTGCGCGCGACACGCTGCGCTCCCTCAGCAAGGCATCGAAGGTCCGCAGCATCGCGAGATCGACGCCGCGGATATCAGGGCGGCCCATATCAGTTATCCAAATGTTCGAATTGCTTCTCGTGGCGCGGACTTCTATCGTACGCGGACCTTACAAGAACCCAGGAGACAAGCATGTCCGCTCGCCCCCACGATGGCGGCTTCTGCGCGCGCCGGCGCAACTGCATCACCGGCCTGGCGACGCTCGCCCTCGCCGGCGCGATGCCCGCCGCATTTGCCCAGCAGGCTTCGACGAATTTCCCCAACCGGGTCGTGCGCATCATCCCGTTCGGCACCGCCGGCGGGCCGATCGACGTGATCGCGCGGGTCTACGCCGACAAGCTCCAGCAGCGCTGGGGCCAGAGCGTGATCGTCGAACCCAAGCCCGGCGCGAGCGGCATCATCGCGAGCGATGCGGTCGCGAAAGCGCCGCCGGACGGGCACACCGTGCTCTTCACGCTGCCGCTCACGCACATCAACAACGCGATCCTCCAGCCGAAGCTGCCCTACGACCCGGTGAAGGACTTCGAGCCGATCTCGCAGCTCGCGAGCGGCGGCCCGATGCTGGTGGCGCGCGCCGACGCACCCTATTCCAATCTCAAGGAATTCGTCGCCTATGCCAAGGCGCACCCCGGTCTCACCTACGGCACCTGGGGCAACGGCTCGCAGGCGCACCTGATGGGAGAGTTGCTCAAGCGACAGTCCGGCCTCTCGCTCACGCATGTGGCCTACAAGTCCGAATCCGCGGCGCACAACGACATGATCGGCGGCATGCTCGACTTCGCCTGGGCGAATCCGTCCACCGCGCGCGTGCAGTCGCAGGCCGGGAAGATGAAGGTGATCGGCATCGCGGGCAGCCGCCGCGTCTCGACGCTGCCGAACGTGCCGACCTTCGCCGACCAGGGTTTCGCGGGCTTCGACCTCGACAGCTGGATCGGCGTCTATGCGCCCGCGAAGACCCCGCCGGCAGTCATCGAGCAATGGAACCAGGCGCTGCGCGAAATCACGCGCATGCCCGAGGTGCAGAGCCGCCTCGTCGCCTTCGGCTTCGAGCCGCTGGGCAATACACCGGCGCAGTTCCGGGCCAGCTACCAGGCGGACTTCCCGCGGGTGGCCGAGCTGATCAAGGCTGCCGGCGTCACCGCCGAATGAACCACCAGGAACCCCGATGATGAATCCCTCGACCGCAGAGACCGCCGAAAAGAAGGTCATCCCGATCACCGTCGACACCGGCACCGCCTACGGCCGCAAGCCCGGCGTGCACAACCCGCTGCTGACCGAAGTCGGCGCCGGCACGCCCATGGGCGAACTGCTGCGCCGCTACTGGCACCCGGTCGGCCTCAGCGCCGACGCCGGCGACCCGCCGCGGCAAGTGCGCGTGCTGGGCGAAGACCTGATCCTCTTCCGCGACGGCACCGGGCGCCCGGGCCTCGTGCATCCGAACTGCGCGCACCGCGGTGCGTCGCTCTACTACGGCAAGGTGGAAGAACGCGGCATCCGCTGCTGCTATCACGGCTGGCTTTTCGACGTCGAAGGCCATTGCGTCGAGCAACCCTGCGAAGCCGAGATGGGCAAGTCGCGCGGCCGGGTGCGCCAGCCCTGGTATCCGGTGCAGGAGCTCTATGGCCTCATCTGGGCCTACATGGGCCCGCCCGAGAAGAAACCGGTGCTGCCGCGCTACGACGCGCTGGAGCGGCTCGGCGAAGGCGAGTTCCTCGAAACCAACGACGCGAGCATCGGCGGCGGCGGCCCGCAGATCGTTCCTTGCAACTGGCTGCAGCACTACGAGAACCTGGTCGAT
This sequence comes from Variovorax ureilyticus, assembly GCF_037889935.1. NCBI lineage: Bacteria > Pseudomonadati > Pseudomonadota > Betaproteobacteria > Burkholderiales > Comamonadaceae > Variovorax > Variovorax ureilyticus. The sequence goes on along the minus strand of NZ_JBBKZU010000011.1, from coordinate 251,145 downwards.
CCCTTTCACGTGGTCGTGCTGCACTCCACCTTCAGCGGCACGCAGTTCGTCGAGCAGATGGCGACCATGCCCGAGGTGACCTGGGACACCGTCGAACTCGGCGTGCGCACCACCTCGATCCGCCATCTTCCGGACGGCAAGGTCTTCCGCCGCGTCAGCCAGGCCGGCGTGCCGACCTTGCGCGTGATCCCCAGCCCGCGCGTGGGCAAGTACGGCCGGCTCGAATCGCTCGGCTGGGTGCTGCCGATCGACGATCACAGCTTCCGCATCCACGTGGTCGGCCGCGTGAGTTCGGAAGGCGAACTCACCCGCATGCGCTCGCGCATGAACGGCCGGCTGTGGGAGGAACTCACCGAGGCCGAGCACCAGCGCATGCCCGGCGACTACGAGGCGATGGTGAGCCAGGGCGCGATCGCGAAGCACTCGGAGGAGCACCTCGCGACCTCCGACCGCGGCATCGTCATGCTGCGGCGCTACCTCAAGGCGCAACTGGAGCGCATCGAGCGCGGGGAAGACCCGGCGGGCGTGTCCTTCGATCCGGACGCGCCGCCGGTGGAATTCGACGCGGGCAACTGGCTCGAGGAACCCGCGAAGGGTTCCTGATCCGGGCATCCCGCGCTATCGTGCGCGGATGCCCAACGCCTTCAACTTCCAGGCGTCGCCCTTCGATTGCCTCGCCGCCGAAGAGCAGCAGATCGTCCGCGCCGGGGTCGACATCGCCTACTTCCGCGAGGGCGATGCGATCCTCGATGCGGGCATCCCACCGACGCACCTCTTCGTGGTCATCAAGGGCTTCGTGCGCCAGTACGAACTGGGTGGCGCCGAGCCGGTCGCGGGCTTCGGGCCCAATGACACCTTCGATGGACGCAGCCTGCTGACCGGGCAGGTCGCGGGCCGCTTCGTGGCGGCGGAAGAGGTGCTGGCCTACCAGCTCTCGCGCGAAGTGGTGAACGGGCTGATCGCGCGCAATGCGACCTTCGGCGCGCGGCTTTTCTCCGATCTTTCGAACAAGCTGGCGGCGATCGCGGGCCAGCGCGGCCGGCATGAGCTGCAGTCGCTGGAGCTTGCGCGCGTCGATGCGATCGCGGTTCGCGCGCCTCATTTCGTCGCCGCAGACTGCGACGTGCTCTCGGTCGTGCGGCTCTTCCAGTCGGAGCGTGCGACCAACGTGCTGGTGCGCGACGAGCGTGCCGATCCGCCGCGCCTCGGCATCTTCACCGTGACCGCCTTGCAGCGCGCCGTGCTGCACGGCACGCCGCTCGACCGGCTGCCGGTCGGCGAAGTCGCGAGCTTCGGCCTGGTCAGCGTGCGCGCGGGCGACCCGGTGGGCGACGCGCTCACGGTCATGGTGCGGCACAAGGTGCATCGCGTGGTGGTGATGGCGGACGAGGGCGGCGAGCGGGTGATCGGCGTGCTGGAGGCGATGGACCTCTTCAGCTTCCTCGCGAACCACTCGTACCTCATCAACCGCGAGATCGCCGAGGCGCGCGACCTTGCGGCGCTCGGACAGGCCTGCGAACACATCACGCGGCTCATCGACCTGCTGCACCGGGGCGGCACGCGGGTCGGGCAGATCGCCACGCTGGTGCAGGCACTCAACGCCAAGCTGTTCGAGCGCACGTGGCAACTCGTCGCACCGGCGGAGCTGGTGGCCAACAGCTGCCTCATCGTGATGGGCAGCGAAGGCCGTGGCGAGCAGCTGCTCAAGACCGACCAGGACAACGGCCTGCTGCTGCGCGACGGCTACACACCGCCCGGCGACCTCGATGCGATCTGCGCGCGCATGACGCAGGCGCTGGTGGACTTCGGCTATCCGCCCTGCCCCGGCGGAGTGATGCTGTCGAACCCGCTCTGGCGCGGCAGCGTACGCGAGTTCGCGCAACGCGCGCAAGACTGGCTGCTGCAGCCCGACGGCGACAAGCTCATGTCGCTCGCGATCTTCCTCGATGCGCATGCGGTCTGCGGCGATGCCGCGCTGCTCGCGGGCGTGCGCGAACGCCTGTTCGCGATCGCCACCGACAACCAGCCCATGCTCGCGCGCTTCGCCTCGGCGGTCGATGCCTTCGCGGCCGACACGGGCTGGTGGTCTCGCATCCTCGACTTCGGCGACGACGTGGAGCGCAGTCTCGACATCAAGAAGCAGGGCCTGTTCCCGCTGGTGCACGGGGTGCGAAGCCTCGCGCTGGCGGCGCACCTGCCGGATACGTCGACCGCCGCACGCCTGCAGGCGCTGGCCGCACGCGGGCAGATCGAACGCACGCTGGCCGACGAGGTGCTGCAGAGCCTGCACTTCTTCATGAACCTGCGTCTCGCCGCGGGACTGGAAGAGCTCGAAGCGGGCAAGACGGTGAGCGGCCGGGTCGATCCCGCCAAGCTCAACAGTCTCGACCGCGATCTGCTCAAGGACACGCTGCAGGTCGTCAAGCGCTTCCGCCGCACGCTGCGGCAGCGATTTCACCTGGACGCGGTGTGAGTGGCCCGTTCGCGGAGATCAAGCGCCGGTGGCTGCTCTACCACCTGGGCGACCCGCGCTTCGGCTTCATGTGGGATGCGCCGCCGCCCGATGAATGGGTGGCCCTCGACTGCGAGACCACCGGGCTCGACGTGCGCCGCGACGAGATCGTCGCCATCGCGGCCGTGCGAATCCGCGGCAACCGCGTGCTGTGCAGCGAGCGGCTGGAACTGCTGGTCAGGCCCGAACGCCGCGCCCTGTCGGCCGACAGCGTTCGCGTGCATGGACTGCGCGAGCGCGACGTGGCGAAGGGCATCGCGATGGACGATGCGCTGAAGCAGTTGATGACCTTCATCGGCAGCCGGCCGCTGGTCGGCTACTACCTCGAATTCGACGTCGCGATGATCGACCGCGCCCTCTTCCCGATGCTCGGCATGGGCCTGCCGCAGCCGAAGATCGAGGTCTCGGCCCTCTACTACGAATACAAGAACCGCCAGCGCCCGGTGCACGAGCGTGGCGGTGACATGGACCTGCGCTTCGCGACCATCATGGCCGACCTGGCACTGCCGCAGCGGCCGGCGCACGATGCGCTCAACGATGCGGTGATGGCTGCGCTGGCTTTTCTCAAGCTGCGCAGCCTCGCCGCCTGATCAGTGCGCGGAAGCCGCCGACGCTCCCAGCCCGGTCTCCGATCGCACCTGCTGCGCCGGGAACGCCGCCCTCTCCTTCTGCGCCTGCTTGCTGCGGTCCATCAGCGAGAAGATCCAGATGCCGGCGAAGGCAATGACCATCGAGAAGAGGGCCGGCGATGCGTACGGGAACAGTGCCGAGCCCTTCGGATTGCCCAGCGTCGCTTCCCACACCGAGGGCGACACGATGGTCAGCGCCACCGACGAGATCAGGCCGAGCGATCCGCCGATCACCGCGCCGCGCGTGGTGCAGTCCTTCCAGAGCACCGACATGAACAGCACCGGGAAGTTGGCCGACGCCGCGATCGCGAAAGCCAGCGACACCATGAAGGCGATGTTCTGCTTCTCGAAGGCGATGCCCAGCAGCACCGCGACGACGCCGAGCGCGAGCGTGGTGATGCGCGAGACCTTCAGCTCCGCGCGGCTGTCGGCCTGGCCCTTCTTGATCAACGTGGCGTACACGTCGTGCGACACGGCCGAGGCGCCCGAGAGCGTGAGGCCCGCCACCACCGCGAGGATGGTCGCGAAGGCCACCGCCGAGATGAAGCCGTAGAACACGTTGCCGCCCACCGACTTGGCGACCAGCACCGCCGCCATGTTGGCCGCGCCGGCGCCGCCCTTGATGTTGCCGGTCGCGACATCGGCGAATTCGGGGTTGGTCAGCACCAGCGTGATCGCGCCGAAGCCGATGATGAAGATCAGAAGGTAGAAGTAGCCGATCCAGGTGGTGGCCCAGAACACCGACTTGCGCGCTTCCTTGGCATCGGGCACGGTGAAGAAGCGCATCAGGATGTGCGGCAGGCCGGCGGTGCCGAACATCAGCGCCATGCCGAACGAGATGGCCGAGATCGGGTCCTTCACGAAGCCGCCGGGGCCCATGATCGACAGGCCGATCGCCGACGCCTCCGCCGGGCTCTTGCCGCCGTTGGCCGCGATCTGCGTGCGCACTTCCACCGACTTGGCGAACAGCGCCTCGGGGCTGAAGCCGAAGGCCGCGAGCACCATGATCGCCATGAAGGTCACGCCCGCGAGCAACAACACCGCCTTGATGATCTGCACCCAGGTGGTGGCCGTCATGCCGCCGAAGAGCACGTAGATCATCATCAGCGCGCCGACGATGACGACTGCGACCCAGTAGTCCAGCCCGAAGAGCAGCTTGATGAGCTGCCCCGCGCCCACCATCTGCGCGATGAGGTAGAAGGCCACCACCACCAGCGTGCCCGAGGCGGCGAAGCCGCGGATCGGTCCCTGCTTGAATCGGTAGCCCGCAACGTCCGCGAAGGTGAACTTGCCGAGGTTGCGCAGCCGTTCCGCCATCAGGAAGGTGATGATCGGCCAGCCCACCAGGAAGCCGATCGAATAGATCAGGCCGTCGTAGCCGGTCGCCATCACCGCGGCGGAAATGCCGAGGAAGGACGCCGCCGACATGTAGTCGCCGGCGATCGCGAGACCGTTCTGGAAGCCGGTGATGCCACCGCCCGCCGTGTAGAAATCGGCGGCGGACTTGGTACGCGACGCGGCCCACTTGGTGATCCACAGCGTGAGCAGCACGAAGCCGGAGAACATGCCGATCGCGATCCAGTTGGTCGGCTGCTTGGCGACCTGGCCGACATCGCCGCCCGCGGCGAACGCCAGACCGGCCACACCCGCAAGGGCGACCGCTACCGCTGCGCGTGAAAGTGCGTGGTGTTTCATCGCGTCGCCTCCTGGAGGATCTCGCGCGTCAGCCGATCGAACTCGCCGTTGGCGCGGCGGATGTAGAAGGCCGTGATCGCGATGGTGAAGACGATCACGCCGAGCCCGATCGGAATGCCGATGGTCGTCACGCCGCTGCCCACGGGCTGGGCGAGAAAGGGTTTGTTGAAGGCAATCAGCGCGATGTAGCCGTAGTACACGATCAACATCAGCACGGTCAGCCACACGCCGAAGCGGTTGCGCTTGCTGCGCAGTTCGCGGTACTTGGCGCTGGCCTGGATCTTTTCCACCACGGGTTCGCTCATCGTCGGTCTCCTGATTGGGGTTCGAAACGATTCTGCGAGGCACTCATCCGGCGCGGTGGGCGGTGCAATCATTCGTCACATTGGGTCGCACCGGTGCAGCATTGCGGCGCACTTGCGGGCGGCACGGCCCTTGCCTGTCACTCGCACATGGACGAACTGCTGCACCACACCGCCGGGCTGCCGGAGATCACGCTCACGCCGGGCGACACGGTCGTGCGGGAGGGCGAAGCGGGCGGAGCGCTGTGGGTGCTCGTCTCGGGTGTGCTCGAAGTCAGCAAGGCCGGCACGGCAATCAATTCCATCAGCAAGCCGGGCGCCGCGATCGGCGAGATTTCGCTGTTGCTGGATTCGCCCATCAGCGCCACCGTGGTGGCGGGCACGACGTGCATCCTCCGCCATGCGAGCGATGGCCGCGCCTTTCTCATGAGCGATCCGGCCGTGATGCGCGCGGTCGCACGCGGCCTGGCCGAGCGACTGCACTTCGTCACGACCTATCTCGCGGACCTGAAGAACCAGTACGGGGATTCGCCGGGCCTCGCGATGGTCTCGCACGTGCTCGGCCAGCTCGCGCATCGGCAGGGGCCGGCGGCGCAGCCCGGCTCGGCGCGGGAGCCGCATCCGGACTATTGAACCCCGAGGATCGTCAGAAAACCGACCGTGCCGGTGCGCATTCCGCACCAAGCTGGAGCGCTTCCTCGCCCATCAATGAATGCCACGACGCGGTGCCTTCGTCGAGATCGATCACGATGTGCGCCGGCACCGGCCCGATCTGCCGGCCGGGATTGAAGACCCAGGTGGTGCCGATGCGGTCTGCCCACGCGCCTGTGGGCTTGAACGGCGGCTCGTGCACATGGCCGGTGAGCACAAAGTCGGGCTGATATTGCGCGATCCAGCCAGCCACGTCGGCATCGCCGTAGTGGCGCTTGCCGGTCCAGCAGGTGGGCGAGCCCATGGGCGGCCAGTGATAGATCCACACCCAGCGCGCAGGACGGCGTTGCGCGTCGGCCGCCAGTTGCGCTTCGAGCGTGGCACGGCCGGCAGGGCCGTCCCACCACGGGCAGACGGTGACGAGCGTGTCGCCCAGCATCAGCGAATCGCCGTCGATCGCGATGCCGGCGCGGCGGCTCTCCGGCAGCCAGAGGGCGGCGCGCTCCCCGTGCGGGTCGGCACCGGTGAGGTCGTGATTTCCCGAAGCCACCACCAGCGACCTGCCCGGATTCGCGAGGGAGAAGTACCGCAGGAGCACCAGCGATTGCGTGTCGAGCGACACCGGCGAACTCACATCCATGTGGTCACCCGCGAGCACCACCAGGTCGTAGTCCGGCGCCGCGCTCACCACCCAGTCGAGCTGGCGCAGCGCGTAATGAAGATCTGAGACGAGCAGGATTCGCAAGGCGTTTCAGTGCTGCGGCGGCGGAGTGCGCATTGTCAGCGCTGGAAGCCCATGGCGGTCGATTTCTGCGCGCCGGTCCTCTCGTTGTCGAGATACTGAGAGAGCATGTCCGTGTCGGTCGCAGTGACGCCGCAAGCCTTGAACTCGCGATGCCAGCCGCCGACCACCATGGCGATCTCGCGCGCGATGGCCTTCGCCTCGCGCAACTTGAGCCCGAAAGCGCCGACGTTCGAGAGCGCGTTGTCGAGGGTCGATAAAGTGCCTTCGCGGCCGATCGCCATGGCTTGGTAGCCGAGCCCGCTCATGCTGGGAACGATGTCGAATGCGGGAGACAGCGACCAGCTTCCGTCGGGCTCGCGCAGCAGCGCATGGTTCTTCTCGTGGTCGTCGGTGTTGTCCATGAAGACATTGAAGACCATGCGTCGAAACAACTGCGCCTGCTGGCGCGCGATGTCGTCGGGCCGCGCCATGCGGCGCATCTGCTGCGCCAGTTGCGGATAGCCGTATTCCTCGCCCACGGCGCGCAATACCACGTGGGCCGAGATCGCATGGCGGCGTATGCCAGGGGCGCGATCGAAGCGGCGCACCGCGATCGCATGCCGATCACCCACCCGCAGCGCCCGTGTCGGCGCGACCTCGATGCCGCAGCGGGCGGCCAGCGACATGCAGGCGTGCTCGATGAGTGGCGTGTCTTCGGGCTCGCCCTCTCCAAACTTGACCAGCCAGGGATGTCCATCGATTTCGACAACGGACTTCGGTCGTGCGCCACCGAGCGAGACACCAGGACGCAAGAATCGCTCCTCGATCTTTCCGACGGGTTCATTGGCGATGATCTTGCGAATCACCTCCTGCATCGCCGGAAGGTCGCCAAGCGTGGGCATCGGCGATGCGGGCCAAGGCTCGTAGCTGTGCGCCTGCTGGCTCACCCCGAGCGCGCCATAGCGGTCGTCACCGGCGAACAGCAGGTATTCGAGCAGCGACATCCGCGACGAGCGCTCGAATTTGCGGATGACGCGCTCGCCCCATCGATCCGGGCGGGCGTCATCGACGGCGCCGACGGCCTCCTGCTTCTGCGACGGCATGAAGAGTTCATCGACAAGCGGAAGGTCCTCGCTGAGCGCAAAGCCGCGAGTACGCCACGGCTCCGAATATCTGAGCGCCACGCCTTGCCCGCCAAGGACGAGCGAAATCTCGCCCACGAGAACAGGGTGCCGCGGGTCGGCGAGCATCCAGAGGCTCAGGGCCTCCTTCGGCACATAGGGTGATCGCTCAGACATGGCCCACCTTCCTTGCTCCGCGACGGGACGCCGCCTGAACCTCGTTCTCCAGCGCCGCGAGGTCCTGCCTTGGCTCCGCAAGGGCGGCGAGTGCCTCGTGTCGCTGGATCATCCAGAGTGCTGTCGCATAGACGCCGGCGGAGACGGCGGGGTCGCCTTTTTCGAGCTTGACCAGCGTGGGCACCGAGACGTTCAACCGGAGTGCCCAGTTTCGGAGCGATTGCTTGCGCCGCTTGCGCGCCAGCGCGAGATCCGCGCCGAGGCGGCTCAGGGCGGCCGTCGCGGCCGATGGAAGGTTGTCGAGCGCATCCGAACGTCGTGGCATGAAACTATTTTTTCACACAATCCTCAAATTCAGAAAAAATAGTTTCATCCTTGTCACTCCCAACTCACATCCGCCGCAAACAGGTACCCCGCCCCATACACCGTCTTGATCACCGCCGGATCGTGCGGATCGGCCTCGATCTTCCGCCGCAGCCGCGAAATCCGCACATCGATGCTGCGGTCGGTCGGCGCGAGGTCGCGCGAGCCGGTGAGCTGTTCGCGGGTGAGGATCTGGTGCGGCCGCTCGATGAACGCGCGCAGCACCTGCATCTCGGCCGTTCCGACCTGGTGTTCGGCGCCGTCGGGCGCGCGCAGCAGATTGGCCCCGCAATCGACGCGCCATCCCAGGAAGCTCGCGTAGCGCCGCTTGCCCGGCGGCTGCCCCGGCGCGAGGCCGCGCCGGCGCAGGATGCTGCGCACGCGCGCCACCAGTTCGCGCGCCTCGAAGGGCTTCACCACGTAGTCGTCGCCGCCCATCTCCAGACCCATCACCCGGTCGGCCGGATGGCCGCGCCCGGTGAGAATCAGCACGCCCGAATTCGACGCGGCGGTGATGCGCCGCATGAGGTCGAAGCCATCCATGTCGGGCAGGCCCAGATCGATGATGCACAGGTCGGGCTTCTCGATTTGAAGCCTTCGCAGCGCCGCGGCACCGCTGCCGAAGGTCTCGCAGTTGAAGCCGTATTCCTGCAAGGCCGAGAGCACCAGGCGCGCGACGCCGGTGTCGTCCTCGATGACGAAGACCAGCGCGCGCGTGCCCGCTTCCTCGCCCCCGGCACGATGCACCGTGCCGGTGCCGGCGTGCTGCTGCTCTTTTTCGCTCATGACGGTGTTCCCTCTTCGATGGCGCGGCCGAGTTGTTCCGAGGTGAAGGGCTTGGTCAAGAGTGGAATGCCCGCAAGCCTCGGCAGGTCGCCGGGCGCATTGCCGCTCATGAGGACCACGGCGCCGGCCTTCCCCTGCGTGCGCGCCGCCTGCGCGACCGCGCTTCCGTCGATCTCGCCGCCCAGCACCACGTCCGACAGCAGGAGCGTGATGCCCGGCGTGTTGGCCAGGAGCTTCAGGGCTTCGGCGCCGCTGTCCGCTTCGAGCACCACGTAGCCGAGTTCGAGCAGGCTGCGCCGGATCGCGCGGCGTACCTGCGCGTCGTCGTCCACCAGCAGCGCGAGTCCCCGGTCGGCCGCGCGCGGCACGCCTGTGCCGGCTTCGTCGGGCCCCGCATCGGGCGCAGGCGGCTCCGCGGCGGGCAGCCAGACGGTCACCGTGGTGCCGCGCCCCGGCGCGCTGCGCACGTCGATCGCGCCGCCCGACTGCTTGATGAAGCCGTACACCACGGCCATGCCGAGTCCGGTGCCGCGGCCCGGCGCCTTGGTGGTGAAGAAAGGTTCGAACAGATGCGCGAGCGTGTACTCGTCCATGCCGCTGCCGGTGTCCTCGACTTCGATTCGCACGCAGTCGCCTGCCGACAGTTGCAGGGGCGCAGCCACGGTTGCATCGATGTGCGCTGCGCGCGCACGCAGCGAGATGCGACCGTCCGCGCCGCAGGCATCGCGCGCATTGAGCACCAGGTTGAGCAGCGCCTGTTCGAGCAGGGTGGCGTCGATCCATGTCCAGAGTGCCGCATCGCCCACGTCCACGTCGAGGCGCAGCGTCTCCGGCAGCGACCGGCGCACCAGCCGCGCCACCGTCTCGACCAGCGCGCCGACATGCACCGCCGCCGCCTGCAGCGGCTGCCGCCGCGCGAAGCTCAGGAGGCCGCGCACGAGATCCGCGCCGCGCCGCGCGGCTTCGAGCGCCGGCTCTACGTACTCGGGCAGCGCGGGGTCGGCGGGCCGTTCGTCGGCGAGCGCCGCGAGGTTGCCGATCACCACCGTCAGGATGTTGTTGAAGTCGTGCGCCAGGCCGCCGGTCAGGTGGCCCAGCGATTCGAGCTTGTGCGCGCGCGCCAGCAGCGCCTGCGAGCGCTTCTCCTCGGTGATGTCGAAGGTGAGCTCGAAGCAGCCGGCCACGCTGCCATCGGGCCCGTGATCGGGAACCAGCGAGGTCCGCACCGCGCGCCGCTGGCCTTCGTGCGTGAAGAGCTCGTATTCGAAGCTGCGCGTCTCCCCGGCCAGCGCGCGCAGAACGTGCGGCTTGACGACCGCATACACCGACTCGCCCAAAAAGCGCTTCGCGCTCGCGCATTCGGGCCGCGCGGTGTCGACGAGGAACCAGTCCCGGTAACCCCGGTTGAGGTATTCGTACACGCGCCGGCGGTCGAAGTAGGCCACCAGGGCGGGTATCGAATCCATGATGAGGCGCATCCGCTCCTCGCTGCGCTGGAGCGCGCTGGTCCGCGCCGCGACGCGCGCTTCGAGCTCGGCGGCGTGGTCGCGAATGATCCGCTCGGCGCGGCGCTGCTCGGTCACGTCCAGATACAAGGTGACGAAGCCGTGGCCCGGGACCGGTTCGCCGCGGATGCGCAGCACGCGTCCGTCGGGCCGCACCCGCTCGATCTCGTGCGTGGCGAAGGTGCGCGCGGCGGCGACCCGCTCGGCCACCAGCGCATCGGGATCGCCGGGACCGTATTCGCCGCGGCGGGCGTTGTAGCCGATGAAGCTCTCGAACGGCGCGCCCAGGTAGACCATCTCCTCGGGAAAGTCGAGCAGTCGCACGTAGGCCTTGTTCCAGGCCACCAGACGAAGGTCCCGGTCGAAGATCGACAGGCCCTGGTCGAGCAGGTCGAGACCGGTCTGCAGGGTCAGGTAGCGCTCCAGCGGCGCCGGCGCGGGTGCCGCCGCTGCCCGGCTGCTGCAAACATTCGTCATGTTCTTGTGTGTCTCCTGAAAAGTTCGTGGGCGATCCTTCAGCCACCCATTCTTGAGTACGAGACCCAAGGCAAGCATGACACGCGTCAAACCTCGCGCAAAGAGCCCGGGCGGAAACCCGGCCGGTGCCGGGGCCTGGGCGCGGCTGGCCTGCCAGGGTCGATCACACCTTCAGGAGCCGACATGACGACCGCCACGCCAGCGACAACTTCCGCTTCCACCGCCCTTTACGCGCCCGACGAAGCCCTCGTCCGCAGCGCCCACGTGTCCGGCCGCGAGGCCTACGACCGGCTGGTGGCCGAAGCCGATGCGGACCACGAGGCCTACTGGGCCCGGCTCGCCCGCGAATACCTGGACTGGAAGCAGCCCTTCACCCAGGTGCTCGACAGCAGCCAGGCGCCGTTCTTCCGGTGGTTCGGCGACGGCACGCTGAACGCCTCCTACAACTGCCTGGACCGGAACATCGAGCGCGGCCTCGGCAAGAAGACCGCGCTGATCTTCGAAGCCGACGACGGCCAGGTCACCCACGTGAGCTACAGCGACCTGCTGGAGCGCGTCTGCCGCACCGCCAATGCGCTGAAGTCGCTCGGCGTGAAGAAGGGCGACCGGGTGGTCATCTACATCGCGATGTCGATCGACGGCGTGGTGGCGATGCAGGCCTGCGCGCGCATCGGCGCGATCCATTCGGTGGTGTTCGGCGGCTTCTCGGCGCAGGCTCTGCGCGACCGCATCGCCGACACCGGCGCGGTGCTGGTCATCACCGCCGACCAGCAGGCGCGCGGCGGCAAGCACCTGCCCCTGAAGGCGATCGTCGACGAGGCACTGATGCTCGGCGGCTGCGACAGCGTGCGCAACGTGCTGGTGGCGCGACGCACCGGCGGGGCGGTGCCCTTCCAGGCCCCGCGCGACCTGTGGCTGGCCGACATCGTCGCTGCGCAGAGCGTGAGCTGCGAGCCCGAGTGGGTGGAGGCGGAGCACCCGCTCTTCCTGCTCTACACCTCCGGCTCCACCGGCAAGCCCAAGGGCGTGCAGCACTCGACCGGCGGCTACCTGCTGCACGCGGCGCTGACCTGCCACTGGACCTTCGACCTGCGGCCCGAGGATGTCTTCTGGTGCACCGCCGACATCGGCTGGGTCACCGGCCATAGCTACATCACCTACGGGCCGCTGGCGCTCGGCGCAACGCAGGTCGTGTTCGAGGGCGTGCCCACGTATCCGGACGCCGGCCGCTTCTGGAAGATGATCCAGGACCATCACGTGACGGTTTTCTACACGGCACCGACCGCGATCCGCTCGCTCATCAAGGCCGCCGAAAGCAACCCGGCGGTGCACCCCTCGCGCTACGACCTGTCGAGCCTGCGCATCCTCGGTTCGGTGGGCGAGCCGATCAATCCGGCCGCCTGGGAGTGGTATCACGAGCACGTCGGCGGCCGCCGCTGTCCGATTGTCGATACCTTTTGGCAGACTGAAACGGGTGGCCACATGATCACGCCGCTGCCGGGCGTCACGCCGCTGGTGCCGGGTTCCTGCACCCTGCCCTTCCCCGGCATCGCCGCCGCGGTGGTCGACGAGACCGGACAGGAAATGCCCTGGGGCGAAGGCGGCATGCTGGTCGTCAAGCGCCCGTGGCCCTCGATGATCCGCACCATCTGGAACGATCCCGACCGCTTCAAGAAAAGTTACTTCCCCGATGAATTCCAGGGCCGCTACTACCTCGCGGGCGACGGCGCGATTCGCGACGCGAAGACCGGCTACTTCACGATCACCGGCCGCATCGACGACGTGCTGAACGTCAGCGGCCACCGCATGGGCACGATGGAGATCGAGTCCGCGCTGGTCGGCAAGACCGACCTCGTGGCCGAAGCCGCCGTGGTCGGCCGGCCCGACGACACCACCGGCGAGGCGATCTGCGCCTTCGTGGTGCTCAAGCGCAACCGGCCGCAGGGTGAAGACGCCAAGAAGATCGCGGCAGAACTGCGCGACTGGGTCGCGAAGGAAATCGGCCCGATCGCCAAGCCGAAGGACATCCGCTTCGGCGACAACCTGCCCAAGACCCGCAGCGGCAAGATCATGCGCCGCCTGCTGCGCAGCGTGGCGGCCGGCGAGGCGATCAAGCAGGACATCTCGACGCTGGAGAACCCGGCGATCCTGGAGCAACTCGGCCAGACGTACTGACGCCGCACAGGTCGAGCACGTTCGCACCGGTGCGCCCGTCGGTCCGCCGCTCCAGGCGGTGCGGGTGCAGCGTGATCGTCAGTTCCATCGATCCGGTGCCGACTTCCAGCGCGAGCAGGTGCCCGCCGTAGGCCGCGAAGCTGCTGTCGCAGGCCACCGCGTGCAGGTGGGGCAAGGGCTCGCCGTCCTTCCAGGCAAGGCTTCCGACGAGGCTGCCGATCTCCACGTTCTCGAAGCGGCGCGGGTCGAACCTGCGCTGCTGCGCATCCCAGAAGCCGAAGGTCGCATGCCCGAAGCCGAGGCCGACGAGGCTCGCGCTCGGGATGTCCATCCCCCGCATCAAGCCGGTCAGGTGCGCGAACACATCGTCGCCCTGCCTGAGCACCATGAGATAGCCGCTGTCGGTGCGGATGAAGCGCGTCGCGTCGGTGGCGGTCATTCGATGTCCCCTCGGGCGGAAAGTCTGATATCTCGTTTCGAGTCTATGACGCGAAGGCACGGTTTCCTACTCTTGCGCCATCGCGCCGCAGGGGTTGCGGCACGTAAACCGAACAGGAGACAGCGATGCCTTTGTTTCTCAATGAAGTCTGGCTCGGGGACATCAAGCCCGAGGTGATGGAGGAGGCGGTGGCCTTCTTCGGCAACCTGAGCGTCGGCACCAAGCCCGACAACCTTCCGCCCGACCTGCGCATGGTCGCAGGGCCGTGGCTCTCGGCGGAGGAAGCGAAGGTGATGTTCATCTTCGAGATCGACGACCCCTCGACGATGTTCGACGCCTACGCCGAACGCGTGGTCAGCGGCCTCTTCGCGCGGCGCAAGCTCACCCTGCTCTCGGGCTGGGACCAGATGAAGGCCTACACCGATCGCGTGGCGGCCGCCTGAATTCACGAACCCTCCAGGAGACACCGAGATGCCCAAATTTTTCAATGAAGTGTGGCTGCGCGACATGTCGCCACGGACGATGCAAGGCGTCGTCGATTTCCTCGGCAAGCTGCGCGTCGGCGTGCGGCCGCACAACCTGCCCGGCGACCTGAAGCTGCTGGCGGGCCCATGGCTGTCGAACGAGGAGGCGAAGGTGTACTTCGTCTTCGAGATCGACGACCCGACCGAGACCTTCGAGGCCTTCGCCGAGCGGGTGGCGGACGGGCTCTTCCTCAAGCGGCGGCTGACGCTGATCCAGGACTGGGACGGGGCGAGGAGCTTCTCGAAGTACCTCAGCAACCGCAAGACGGCGACGGCCTGACCCGCAAGAACACAAGACAGACCCACAGGAGACAAATCATGCGTGGATTCGACAGAGGGCGCCGCCAGGTGCTCGGGCGGGGTGTTGCCATCGCGGCGGCCTCGGCGGCCCCGGCCCTGATGCTGTCCACCCCGGCGCGGGCCGCGGGGCAGACCTTCAACTACAAGCTCGGCATCGCGCTGGCGCCGAGCCATCCGACCACCGCGAACCTCACCGCGGCGGCCGCGGAGATCGGGCGCGCATCCAATGGCCGGCTGAACATCCAGGTGTTCCCCAACAGCCAGCTCGGCAGCGACACCGACATGATCTCGCAGGTGCGCTCCGGCGCGATCGACTTCGTGAGCACCGCGGGCCTTATCTGGGGCACGCTGGTGCCAGCGGCCTCGATCAGCGGCGTCGGGTTCGCGTTCCCGAGCTACGACCATGTGTGGAAGGCCATGGACGGCGAGCTCGGCGCGCACATCCGCGCCGCTTTCGCCAAGGTCAACCTGATGCCGCAGTCGAAGATCTGGGACCACGGCTTCCGGCAGGTGACCAGCAGCAGCCGGCAGATCCAGTCGCCGCAGGACCTGAGCGGCTTCAAGATCCGCGTGCCGCTGAGCCCGGCGCTCACCTCGCTGTTCAAGGCATTCGGCGCCGCGCCCGCCGGCATCAACATGGCCGAGACCTACACCGCGCTGCAGACCCGCGTGGTCGACGGCCAGGAGAACCCGCTGACCATCCTCGAGACGCAGCGGCTCTACGAGGTGCAGAAGTACTGCTCGTTGACCTCGCATGTGTGGGACGGCTTCTGGCTGGTCGGCAACCTGCGCACCTGGAACGCGCTGCCCGAGGACCTGCGCCAGATCGCGTCCACCACCTTCGATGCGTACGCGGTCAAGCAGCGCCAGGCGGTGGCCGCGCTCAACACGCGCCTGCGCGACGAGCTCAAGGGCCGCGGCATGGTCTTCAACCAGCCCGAGCTGGACGGCTTCCGCGCCTTCCTGAGCAAGGCCGGCTTCTACAAGGACTGGCAGAAGAAGTTCCCGGCCGAGACCTGGGCGCTGCTCGAGAAGTACGCGGGCACGCTCGCGTAGCCCTCCCCTTTCCCAACCCGTGATCGACGGTCCCCGGCCCCGCGCCGGGGATCGCGGCCGAACTCACCCAACGATTCTTCAGGAGACATCATGAAAACGCTCGCTCGACTCGCCACACTCGGCGCATTGACACTGGCCATGACGGCGTTCTCGCAGGGCACTGCGGCGCAGGACCTCAAGGGCAAGTACATGAAGACGCCCACCGGCTACCTCATGGTCCTTCGCCACGGCGACAACGTGCTGCAGAGCCTGGAGCAGCTCGCGCAGGCCGAGAAGATCCCGAGCGCCAGCTTCGTCGGCATCGGCTTCATGTCCGAGGCGACCTTCGGCTTCTACGACTTCGCCCGCAAGCAGTTCGACCCCAAGACCTTCCGCAATGTCGAGATGGCCAGCATGACGGGCTCCATCGCGTGGAAGGAGGGCAAGCCTTCGATCCATGCGCATGGCACCGTGACGGACGGCACCTTCAACGGCGCGGGCGGGCACCTGCTGGGCCTCACGGTCGGCACGGGCTCCTGCGAGGTCACGATCGTCGTGAACCCCGAGCGGCTGGAGCGCTTCGTCGATCCGGAGATCCAGGCCAACGTCCTCGGCCTGCCGCAGCATTGAAGGAGGTGCGCCATGTCTACGCATGCGGTCGGGATGCATCGACAGCACGTCGATCCGCCTGAAGCGGCCACGCGCGCAAGCGCGCCGCAGCGGGCTCTCCAGTGCGCCGACAAGGCGCTGGGGATGCTCTGCGAAGTGCCGGCGGCCCTGCTGGTCGTCGCGGAAATCGTGGTGCTCTTCAGCGGCGTGGTCAGCCGTTATCTGCTGCACAGCCCGCTGGTGTGGGTCGACGAGCTGGCCTCGCTGCTCTTCATCTGGCTCATCATGTTCGGCGCTGCAGTGGCCTTCCGCCGCGGCAACCACATGCGCATGACCGCGCTGGTGGACAAGGCGGACCCGGGCCTGCGCGGCTTCCTCGAAGCGGTGGCCACGGTCGCCGCGATGACCTGGCTGGCGCTGGTGGCCCATCCGGCCTTCGAGTTCGCGAGCGAAGAGGCGATGGTCACCCTGCCCGCGCTCGACATCTCCAACGCGTGGCGCGCAGCCGCGTTGCCGGTCGGCATCGGGCTCATCCTGCTCACGAGCGTGGTGCGTCTTCTGGGGACGTCGAGCCGGCGCATGGCGCTGGCCGCCGTGATCGCCTGCGGCGCGGTGGTCGCCGGACTGGTGCTGCTGCAACCGGTGCTCCAGGGGCTGGGCAACGCGAACCTGCTGGTGTTCTTCGTGCTGGGCGTCGGGCTGCTGGTCTTCACCGGCGTGCCGATCGCGTTCTCGTTCGGGCTCGCGACCTTCGGCTATCTCGCGCTGACCACCTCGACGCCGACGATGGTGATCGTCGGGCGCATGGACGAGGGCATGTCGCATCTGATCCTGCTGTCGGTGCCGCTCTTCGTGTTCCTCGGGGTGCTGATCGAGATGACCTCGATGGCGCGGGCGATGGTGCAGTTCCTCGCCAACCTGCTGGGACATGTGCGCGGCGGGCTCTCGTACGTGCTGATCGGTGCGATGTACCTCGTGTCGGGGATCTCGGGTTCCAAGGCGGCCGATATGGCGGCGGTGGCGCCGGTGCTCTTCCCCGAGATGAAGGAGCGCGGCGCGGAGGACGGCGAGATGGTCGCGCTGCTGTCGGCCACCGGCGCGCAGACCGAGACCATTCCGCCGAGCCTGGTCCTGATCACGATCGGCTCGGTCATGGGCATCTCGATCGCCGACCTGTTCACCGGCGGACTGCTGCCCGGCGTGGTGCTCGCCGCGATGCTCGGGCTGGTGGTCTGGTGGCGCGCGCGCAAGGCGGGCCGGCCTTCGGGCGCGCGGGTCGACTGGGGTGTCGTCGGCAAGAGTTTCGTCGTGGCGCTGCCTGCGCTGGCGCTGCCCTTCGTGATCCGCGCGGCGGTGGTCGAAGGCGTCGCGACCGCGACCGAGGTCTCGACCATCGGCATCGTCTACACGGTGCTGGCGGGCCTGCTGATCTACCGGAAGCTCGACCTGCGGCGCGTGTGGCCCGCGCTGGTGGAGACCGCGGCCCTCTCCGGCGCGATCCTGCTGATCATCGGCACCGCGACCGGCATGGCCTGGGCGCTCACGCAGTCGGGCTTCTCGAGCGACCTCGCCGCCGCGATGGCGAAGCTGCCCGGCGGCGCGGCAGGCTTCATGGCGGTCTCGATCCTCGCCTTCGTCCTGCTGGGCAGCGTGCTCGAAGGCATCCCGGCGATCGTGCTGTTCGGGCCGCTCCTGTTCCCGATCGCGCGGCAGCTCGGCATCCACGACGTGCACTACGCGATGGTCGTCGTGCTCGCGATGGGCATCGGCCTTTTCGCACCGCCCTTCGGCGTGGGCTACTACGCGGCCTGCGCCATCAGCCGCACCAGCCCGAGCGAGGGCGTGCGCCACATCGGGCTCTACATGGCCTCGCTCTTCATCGGCACGGTGCTGGTGGCGGCGGTGCCGTGGATCTCCATCGGCTTTCTCAACAGGTAACTCCATCATGAAATTCACAGCCTTCGTCGAATACCACCAGGAACCCGAGCGCATCGCCGAGGCGCGTCCCGCGCACCGGGCCTATCTGCAGGACCTGCTGCAACAGGGCCGGCTCGTGCTGGCCGGCCCCTTTGCCGACGGCAGCGGCGCCCTCTTCGTCTACGACGTTCCCAACGAGGACGAGGCCACGAAGCTGGCCGCCAACGATCCGTTCGCCAAGGCTTCGCTGTTCCGCCGGATCGTGATGAAGCCGTGGACACCGGTCTTCGCGAATCCTCTTCACCTGACGCCCGCGCTCTGAGGCTCGCATGGACACGAAAACGATCGAACGACTGGCCGGTGCGCTGCGCACCGCCGACCGGGAAGGCCGGCCGATTCCGCCCCTGCGCGAGGAACTGGCCGCGATGGGCGAAGCCGGCGCGTACGCGGTGCAGGACTTCAACACCGCGTTCCACCTCGAAACGGGGCGGCGGCTCACCGGCCGCAAGATCGGGCTGACCTCGAAGTCGGTGCAGCAGCAACTCGGCGTGGACGCGCCTGACTTCGGCATGCTCTTCGCCGACATGGAGCTCGGTCCCGACGAGGAGATCGCGGCCGGCCGCGTGCTGCAGCCCAAGGTGGAAGCGGAAGTGGCCGTGGTGCTGGAACGCGACCTGAAAGGCGAACGGATCACGCTGTCGCAGCTGATCTCGGCGGTTGCCTACGTGCTTCCGGCGGTGGAGATCGTGGGCAGCCGCATCCACAACTGGGACATCCGGCTGCTGGACACCATCGCGGACAACGCGTCGTCGGGCCTCTACGCGCTGGGCACCCGGCCGGTGAAGCTCGCCGACGTGGACCTGCGCACCTGCGGGATGCTCATGGAGCGCAAGGGCGAGATCGTCTCGCTGGGCGTCGGCGCCGCCTGCCTGGGCCATCCGCTCAACGCCGCACTTTGGCTGGCCCGCAAGATGGCCGAGGTCGGCCGCCCGCTGCAAGCCGGCGACGTGATCATGACCGGGGCGCTCGGCCCGATGGTCGCGATCGCGCCCGGCGACGTCATCGACACCACCATCGCCGGACTGGGCGCCGTGAGAACGGCCTTCGCGCCGGCCTGAACACGAGGAGCATTCAATGTCCAACAGGAAGATCAAGGCCGCGATCATCGGCAGCGGCAACATCGGCACCGATCTCATGATCAAGATCCTGCGGCACGGCCGGCATGTGGAGCTGGCGGCGATGGTCGGGATCGATCCGGCCTCCGAAGGCCTCGCCAGGGCCGAGCGCCTGGGCGTGGCGACCACGCACGAAGGCGTCGAAGGGCTCGCGCGGCTCGCGGCCTTCGAGGAGGTGGAGATCGTGTTCGACGCCACCAGCGCATCTGCGCATGTGCTCAACGACCGGTTCCTGCGCGAGCGCAAGCCCGAACTGCGCATGGTGGACCTGACGCCCGCCGCCATCGGCCCGTACTGCGTGCCGGTGGTCAACGGCGACGATTGCCTCGACGCGCTGAACGTGAACATGGTCACCTGCGGCGGGCAGGCCACGATCCCGATCGTGGCCGCGGTCTCCCGCGTGGCGAGGGTGCGCTATGCGGAAATCGTCGCGAGCATCTCCAGCCGCTCGGCCGGCCCCGGCACGCGGGCCAACATCGACGAATTCACCGAGACCACCTCGAAGGCGATCCAGACCGTGGGCGGCGCCGAATGCGGCAAGGCCATCATCGTGCTCAACCCGGCGGAGCCGCCGCTGATGATGCGCGATACGGTCTACACGCTCAGCGAGACCGCGAGCGAGTCGCGCATCGCCGATTCGGTGAAGGAGATGGTCGCCGCGGTACAGCGCTACGTGCCAGGCTACCGGCTCAAGCAGGACGTGCAGTTCGACCGCGTGCAGGGCCTGAACATTCCCGGCATCGGGCATGTCGACGGCCTCAAGACCACGGTCCTGCTGGAGGTGGAAGGCGCGGCCCACTACCTGCCCTCCTACGCCGGCAACCTCGACATCATGACCAGCGCGGCCCTGTCGACCGCCGAACGCATCGCGCAACGCATGGCCGAGACCACGGCCGCCGCCTACTAGAGGAGCCCGGGATGAGCAAGAAGATCTATGTGTCCGACGTGACGCTGCGCGATGGCAGCCATGCGATCCGCCACCAGTACGGCATCGAACAGGTCCGCACCATCGCGAAGGCGCTGGACGCGGCAGGCGTGGATTCCATCGAGGTCGCGCACGGCGACGGCCTTCGAGGATCGAGCTTCAACTACGGCTTCGGCGCGCACACCGACGTGGCGTGGATCGAGGCCGCCGCCGAAGCCGTGCAGCAGGCGAAGATCACCACGCTGCTGCTCCCCGGCATCGGCACGGTGCACGACCTGAAGGAAGCGCATGCCGCCGGTGCGCGCATCGTGCGGGTCGCCACGCACTGCACCGAGGCCGACGTCGCGCGGCAGCACATCGAGACCGCGCGCCACCTCGGCATGGAAGCGGTGGGCTTTCTCATGATGAGCCACATGACGACACCCCAGAAGCTGGCCGCGCAGGCGAAGCTCATGGAAAGCTACGGCGCGACCTGCTGCTACGTGGTCGATTCCGGGGGCGCGCTCGGCATGGAGGACGTGCGCCTGCGCATCCGCGCGTTCCGCGAGACCCTGCGCGCTGAGACACAGATCGGCATCCACGCGCACCACAACCTCTCGCTGGGCGTGGCGAACTCCATCGTGGCGGTGGAGGAAGGCTGCGATCGCGTCGACGCCAGCCTGGCGGGCATGGGCGCGGGCGCGGGCAATGCGCCGCTGGAAGTGTTCGTCGCGGCCGCCGACCGCCTGGGCTGGCACCACGGCTGCGACCTCTTCGCGCTGATGGACGCAGCCGACGATCTGGTGCGGCCCTTGCAGGACCGCCCGGTGCGCGTCGACCGCGAAACACTGGCGCTGGGCTACGCGGGCGTGTATTCGAGCTTCCTCAGGCACTCGGAAGCGGCAGCCGCGAAGTACGGCATTCCCGCCGTCGAGATCCTCGTCGAGCTCGGCACGCGGCGCATGGTGGGCGGCCAGGAAGACATGATCGTCGACGTGGCGCTCGACCTGCTCAACCAGCGCGGGGTGCGCGCGTCAGCTTGCGGATGAGGTCGATCACCGTCCGGCTCGCCTGCGTGAGCGGGCGCTGCGCGCTGGTGGCCAGCACCAGCGTGCGCGTGAGCACCGGGTCGGTGACGCGGCTGACATCGATGCGGCCCAGCTTCATGTCGACCTCCACCGCCTGCCGCGTGAGGAAGCTGTAGGCGGCGCCGCTCGCGACGATCTCGCGCATGGCGGTGAGCGAATCGACCTCGATCTCGGTGTTCAAGGTCACGCCCGCCTTGCGGGCCGCCTCCAGCAGCATCATGTAGAGACCGTCCGGTGCGCCCGGCAGCACGAGCGGCAGGCGCGAGGCATCGGCGAAGCGGCACTCGGGCTTCGACACTTCGGGATCGCCCGCGCGGCCCACCAGGTACAGCTCGCTGGTGGCCAGCTCCTCGTCGGTCTTGTGGATGTTCTGCCCGTAGCGCGAGAACACGCCGACGTCCGCGCGGCCGGTGGCCAGCGCATCCTCGATGTTGCCCGCGAAGCCTTCCATCAGCCGCAGGTCGATCTTCGGGAAATCGGCACGCACCCGCTGGAACAACGGCCCCACCAGCGCATGCGTGATCGACGCCTGCACCGCGAGCCGAACCGGCCCGCTGGGCACGTCGGAGCGATCGCGGATGTCGCTCTTCAACTGGTCGAACTCGCCGAGCACCGCACGCACGCGAGGCAGGATCGATTGGCCGAACTCGGTCAGCACCACGCCGCGCCCGGTGCGATAGAAAAGCTTGGCGCCGAACTCTTCTTCCAGCGCCGCGATGTGCTTGCTGAGTGCGGACTGGGCCATGCCTCGCGACGCGCAGACCTTGCTGAGGCTACCGGCCTCGACGATCTCCACCAGCAATTGCAGGCGCTTGATATCCATGCCCGGGCGCTCCTTGTGCGATGCGTCGATTGTCCATGCGTGCCGCGCACGCCGCACTCAGTCCCACTGCGGCGCGAGGCCTTCGGGATTGGCGAGCCGCTCGTTGCGGTCCAGCGCGCCGATGGCCGCCATGTCTTCGTCGTCGAGATGCATTTGCATCGCCTTCAGGTTGCCCTGCAGGTTCTCGCGGCGGGTGGACGACGGGATCACCGACCAGCCCTGCCGCAGCGCCCAGGCCAGCGCCACCTGCGCGGGCGTCGCGCCGTGCCGGTCTGCGATGGCCGTGAGCACCGGCTCCTGCAGCACCTTGCCGTAGGCCAGCGTCATGTACGAAGTCAGGTGGATACCCTCTTCGCGTGCGAAGGCGGCGAGCTTGCGGTTCTGGAGGTAGGGGCTGATCTCGACCTGGTTGGTCGCGATCGCTTCGCGGCCGGCCAGCGCGATCGCCTGGCGCAGCAGCGCGATGGTGAAGTTCGACACGCCGATCTGCTTCGTCAGGCCCTCGGCCTTCGCCTCGGCCAGCGCCCGAAGCGTCTCGGCCAAGGGCACCGCACCGCCGGGGGAAGGCCAGTGGATCAGCGTCAGATCCACCTGGTCGGTGCGCAGCTTCGAGAGACTGTCGCGCAGGCTCGGGATCAGCTTCGACGCCGGGAGGTTGTCGGTCCAGATCTTGGTGGTGAGGAAGAGCGACGAACGCGCCACGCCCGATTCCGCGATGGCCTGGCCGATGTCGGCCTCGTTCCCGTAGATCTGCGCAGTGTCGATGGCGCGATAGCCCACATCCAGCGCATTGCGCACGGAATCGATGACGGTCTGGCCCTTGAGGCGGAAGGTGCCGAGGCCGAAGGAAGGAACAGGCATGGGGGAACTCCGGTAAAGCCGGCAGTCTCGCGTCTTTCTCCGTTGAGAAAAAGTCACCTATAAAGCAAACACATTTGATCTGTAATCAACAATGAAGACGACCCTCGACGAGCTGCAGGCGCTGGTGTCGGTGGTGGACACCGGTGCGCTCTCGCGCGCGGCCGACCATCTCGGCATGACCGTCTCGGCGATCAGCCGCACGCTCGGCCGGCTGGAGGAAAAACTGCAGACCACCTTGCTGCGGCGGACCACGCGGCGCCTGGAGCTGACCGAGGAAGGCGCGGCGTTTCTCGCGCGGGCGCGGCAGATCCTCGCCAGCGTGGATGCAGCCGAGGAGGACATGGCCATGCGCCGCGAGCGGCCCGCCGGGCGCTTGCGGGTCGATGCCGCCTCGCCCTTCATGCTGCACGCGGTGGTGCCGATCGTGGCCGGCTACCGGGCACGCTACCCCGAGGTGGTGCTGGAGCTCAACAGCAACGACGGGCTGATCGATCTGCTGGAACACCGCACCGACGTGGCGATCCGCATCGGCCGCCTCAAGGACTCGACCCTGCATGCGCGCCCCATCGGCAGCAGCCGCCTGCGGGTGCTGGCCTCGCCGGCGTACCTCGCGCGCGCGGGCCGCCCGCGCACCATCGCCGACCTGCAGCGCCACACGCTGCTGGGCTTCACGCAGCCCGCGGCGCTGAACGAATGGCCGCTGCCGGGCGAAGACAACCTGCCGCTGCGCATCACGCCCGGCGTGGCGGCATCGAGCGGCGAGACGTTGCGCCAACTGGCGCTCGACGGCGTTGGCATCGCCTGTCTCGCGGACTACATGACGCACCGCGACCGGGCCGGAGGCCGCCTCGTTGCGCTCTTTCCGGCGCGCACGCTGGAGGTGCGCCAGCCGATCAACGCGGTGTACTACCGCAACTCGGCACTGACGGCGCGCATCGCGTCCTTCGTCGACTACCTGGCTGCGCACTGGGATGCCGGCAGCGGCGGATGCAGCCAGGACGGCCGGTGCGCGCCGACGCCTTGAAGCTGCCGCGACCCGCAAGCCGTTGACGCAGCGCATTGGCCTGAGCCGCAGGCACTGCTACGCTTGCGCCCGACGCTTCTGCCAAAGCACCGATGGAAGGAACGCATCCATGAGCATCAGCTCGAACGCGCCCGACCGTGCCTCCGCCCCAGGCACCGAACCGGCCGCGGCGCTGGCGCCGCGCAAACCCGTGCCGTGGGGCCTCTACATCGCGGCCGCCGCGATGCTCGCGATCCTCGCGCTGCCGCAGCCCGAGGGCCTGCCCGTCGCGGGACACCGCATGCTGGCGATCCTCGTCTTCGCCGTGATCGTCTGGATCAGCGAGGCGGTGAGCTACGAGGCCAGCGCGATCATGATCACCTCGCTGATGGCCGCGCTGATCGGGCTCGCACCCAAGGTGGATGCGCCTTCGACGACCTACGGCACCGGTGCGGCGCTGGGCATGGCGCTCGCGGGCTTCTCGAGCACTGCGCTGGCGCTGGTCGGTGCCGCGCTGTGCATCGCGGCCGCGATGACCATCACCGGGCTGGACCGGCGCATCGCGCTGGTCACGCTGTCCACCATCGGCACCACGACGCGGCGCATCCTCATCGGGAGCATCGTGGTCACGGTCGTGCTGTCGCTCGTGGTGCCGAGCGCCACGGCGCGCAGCGCCTGCGTGGTGCCGATCATGATGGGCGTGATCACCGCCTTCGGGGTCGACAAGCGCTCCAACATCGCTGCCGGCATCATGATCATGGTCGCGCAGGCGACCAGCGTGTGGAACGTCGGCATCCAGACCGCCGCCGCGCAGAACCTGCTCACCGTCGGCTTCATGGACAAGCTGCTCGGCGAGCGGGTGAGCTGGATACAGTGGCTGGTCGCCGGCGCGCCGTGGGCGGTGGTGATGTCGATCGTGCTGTACTTCCTCGTGCGCTGGTTGCTGCCGCCCGAATCCGAATCGATCGCCGGCGGCAAGGAGGCGGTGCAGCGCGAGCTGGCCGAACTGGGCCCGATGACCGGGCCGCAGAAGCGGCTCGCAGCGGTGTCGATAGGCCTCCTGCTCTTCTGGGCCACCGAAGGCAAGCTGCATGACATCGACACCGCGTCGATCACCTACGTCGGCCTCGTGATCCTGATGCTGCCGCGCCTCGGCGTGATGGACTGGAAGACGCTGCAGGGCCGCATCCCATGGGGCACGCTGATCGTCTTCGGCGTGGGCATCAGCCTGGGTACGGCGCTGCTGTCAACGCAGGCAGGCCAGTGGCTGGGGCGCTTCGTGGTCGCGCATTCGGGGCTCGCCACGCAGGGGACGGTCATGGTGTTCGCGATCCTCGCCGCCTTCCTGATCCTGATCCACCTCGGCTTCGCGAGCGCCACCGCGCTCACCGCGGCGCTGCTGCCGATCCTGATCTCGGTGCTGCAGACCCTGCCCGGCGACATCCACAAGGTCGGCATGACGATGCTGCTCGGCTTCACGGTGAGCTTCGGCTTCATCCTGCCGATCAATGCGCCGCAGAACATGGTGTGCCTGGGGACCGAGACCTTCAACGGCAAGCAGTTCGCGCGCGTTGGGGTGCCGGTCACTGTGATCGGCTATTTGCTTATGCTGCTCTTTGCTGTCACCTACTGGCGCTGGCTGGGCTGGACCTAGGATGAATGCGAGCTTTTTCGATGGGATGCGAGCTCGGCGGGGGGGGCGGGATCGCGCCGATGGCGTACTCTGCTCCGCGAATGTCCCCCGGCCTTCGGCCTCCTCCTTTATTTCGCTGCGCAGAGCACGCCATCGGCGCGATCCGTCACGGTCGTGGTTGAACGGCCGGCACCACGCCCCCCCGAACGCCTCTCTGCGGTATTCACAACCGCGCGCCACGGAGCACTGAAATGAAGATTTCCCTGAACGACGCCCTGGTACTGGGCACGCGGATCCTCACGGCGCAAGGCGTGCCGGACGACATCGCCTCGGACGTGGCGGAGCACCTCGTCGAATCCGACCGCTGCGGCTACACCAGCCATGGCCTCTCCATCCTGCCCAGTTACCGCAAGTCGATGCAGGGCGACCATCTGCATGGCGATGCGCGCGCCGAATGCATCGCGGACCACGGTGGCCTCCTGATGTACGACGGTCATGGAGGATTCGGCCAGCATGTCGGCAAGGTCGTGATGCAGGCCGGCATCGAGCGCGTGAAGCAGACCGGCCATTGCATCCTGACGATCCGGCATTCGCACCACCTCGGCCGCATGGGTCACTTCGGCGAGATGGCGGCGGCCGCCGGCTATGTGCTCTTGAGCTTCACCAACGTGATCAACCGGCCGCCCATGGTCGCGCCCTACGGCGGCAAGGTCGCGCGCCTGACGACCAACCCGGTGTGCTTCGCCGGCCCCATGCCGAACGGCCGGCCGCCACTCGTGGTCGACATGGCGACCAGCGCCGTGGCCTTCAACAAGACGCGGGTCGCCGCCGAGAAAGGCGAGCCGCTGCCCGAGGGCTGCATCATCGATGCGGACGGCCTGCCCACCACAGACGCCTCGGTGATGTTCGCCGACCCGCCGGGCGCGATCCTGCCCTTCGGCGCGCACAAGGGCTATGCACTGGGCGTGGTGGCAGAACTGCTCGCCGGCGTTCTGTCGGGCGGCGGCACGATCCAGCCCGAGAACCCACGCGACGGCATGGCCGTCAACAACATGTTCGCGGTGCTCATCGATCCAGCGATGGAGTTCGGGCTCGAATGGAAAAGCGCCGAAGTCGAAGGCTTCCTCGACTACCTGCACGACACGCCGCCCGCGCCCGGCTTCGACCGCGTGCAGTACCCCGGCGAGTACGAGGCGCAGAACCGCGAGCGCAACGCCACCCACCTGGAGATGGCGCCGGCCATCTGGCGCTCGCTTTCAGGGCTTGCGGAATCGCTCGGCGTGGCGGTGCCGGCGCAGCCGTAGCCGGGCTACATCTGGGCTTCGCAGCCGACGGCGCACTTGCCGTCGGCGTTGAACTCCATCGTGCGTCCCGACAAGGGAACGAAAGCCGGCACCTTGACCGCCTTGATGAAGGCCTCGGTCTTGCTGCCCGGCCGGATCTTGCCGTTGACCGTGCCGACCTCGTTGGCATGCGAGGCGATCACCGACACCGGCTTCACCAGTTCGTTCATGATGAATGCCGATTCCGCCGGTCCCGTCGTGAAGCCGTCGCCCATGTTCATCACCGCCAGCTTCGCGTGGTAGAAGTCGCGCACCACGCGCTCCTGGTCGGCCACGATGCCGGTATCGCCAGACAGGTAGGCCACCAGGCCATTGCTGAAGCGCAGCACGTAGCCGGTCGCGAGACCCACGTCGCCTGCGATGCCCGCTTCCTTCATCGCCTTGCCGAGCTCGCCGCCGATGTAGTCTGGATCGACGCCGTTGCTGTGCAGCGCAGTGACCGTCGCGATGCGCACTCCGCTCAAGGTCACGCTGCCGCCGAAGCGCGCGAGGATCGAATCCGCCGGATTGCCGCCGTTGGCCTTGAGCTTGGCCGCGAAGAAAGGCGGCATCTCGCTGCCGGTGACGATCTTGGATTTCTTCGCGAGCGCGATCTCGACCGCGAGCGAATTGGGCATCGACGAGACCGACATGTCCGGTGCCTCGCAGCTGCCCGAGTTGGGTGCCTTGTTGTGCGCGTTGCCCAGGTGGTCGCCATGCATGTGGCTCACCAGGATGATGTCGATCTTGCCGAGGCGCGGGTCCGACGCGCCGGCCACCGTGCGGCCCGGGTCGTAGAGGATGCGCGTGCCATTGGGGTCCTCGAAGACCAGCGCCCGGTCCTGCGGGCAGAACTCGCCGTCGATGCCGCCCAGTGGCGTCACCTTCACGTTCTGCGCCACGGCGGGCAGGGCCAGGGCTGCGAGGGTGGCGCCGATGGCGGCCAGTCGTTTCAGTCGCTTCATGGAATCTCCATCAGTGAGTCAGTTTGAAAAAAGTCCAGTTGGCAGCGAAACCAGGGCACCCGCGCAACCGGCTCCGCCGGGCCGCCGGGTGCGCCCACTTGAGGGGGAGCGCCGAAGGCGCATGGGGGTGTTCTCATTTCATCGGAGCGACGGCCGCGCCTTCGATGGCATGGCGCTTCAATGCGGCGGCCACGAAGTCGGTGCGCTTCATCTGCTCGATGAAGTCGCTGAGCCAGCGCTGCGCCGAGGTGCGCCCCTTCGGCACGCCCATGGCCTGCTCGATCACCATGAAGCGACCCGGGAGCAGGCGCACGTTGCCGACACGCTTCGCGTCGGCTTCGAGCTGCTGCTTCACGCCGGCGGCCACTTCCAGGTTCTGCGAGAGGAACATGTCGGTCACCGCAGGCGATGTCGGTGCGCGCACCCGCGTGGCCGCCTTGAGTTCGCGCATGAGGAACAGGTCGTACGCACTGCCGCGGCCGACCACCACCCGCGTGCCTGGGCGGTCGACCTCCTCGTTGCGTTGCAGCGGCGAGCCTTTGCGAACGAGGTACGCGCCTTCGATGATCACGTAGGGCGCGGTGTAATCCATGTCCGCGCCGCGCACCGGATCGACAGCGACGAAGGCGAGATCCACCTTGCCGGCCTTCAATGCCTCGACCACGTTGCCGGCCGAGTCGAACTGCACCAGTTCGAGCGGCACGTCCAGGCGCTTGGCGACTTCGCGCGCGAGATCCACCGACACACCCTGCGGCTCCCCACTCTTGCCGCGCGTGGCGAGGATCGGATTGCCGAAGTTGATCGCCGCGCGCAGCGTCCCCGTGGGCGCAAGCTCGTTGCGCACCGTGCGCAGGTCGGCCGGCGGCTTGGCGCCGCAACCCGCGAGCATCAGGACACCGGCGCCGCACAGGGCGCGCCGCGCGGCGAAGCAGTCGTTGTTCATTCGCTTTGACCCTTGCACTCTGGACCCGATCGCGAATCAGGTCGCGACCGGCAATCTCAGTACGATTTTTCCGACGTGGGCACCGGCCTCCATCAGCGCCTTCGCTTCTGGCAAACGCGCGAAATCCATCACCCGGTCGATGCAGGGCACGATGCGCCCCTCGGCAAAGTACGGAAGCACCTCGGCAATGAAGCGCGGCACTGCCGCGGCTTTCTGTTCCTTGGAGCGCAGCTTGTTGGAGACACCGAACAACGTGAGCCGCCGCGCGTGCAGCGCCTCGAGATCGACGTCGGCATGCACTACGCGGTCGACATAGCCCACGGTCGCAAGCCGGCCTTCGAAGGCGAGCGCGCGGATGTCTTCGGCGAACACCGTGCCGCCGACTGTGTTGACGATCAGGTTCGCGCCCTGCCCTGCGGTCGCCTCCATCACCGCCGCCGCAAAGTCGGGCTGCCGGGTGCACAACGCCAGGTCTAGCCCGAGGGACTGGAGCGATGCCAGCTTGCCGGCCGAACCCGAGGTGCCGATCACCTTCGCACCCAGCGCCTTGCCCAGTTGCAGCGAAGCCACGCCGACGCCCGACGACACGCCGTTGATCAGCAGCCACTCGCCTGCTTTCAGCCGGCCTTGCAACACCAGCATGTCGAAGGCCACCAGGAAGGTCAGCGGGATGCTCGCGGCCTGCTCGAAGCTGAGATTCGCCGGCATCGGGATCGCTTCGGCAGCATCCAGCAACGCGTATTCGGCGAAAGAGCCGGCACATCGTCCCATCACGCGATCGCCCGAATCGAAGCCGCGCACTTGTGCGCCTTTCGAAACCACTTCACCGGCAGCCTCTCCGCCGACCGCCTTCCACACGCCGGGCTTGCCGTGCCCGGGCAGAAACTCGCCGCGGTTCAGCGACGAGGCATGCACACGCACCAGCAACTGATGCGGGCCCGGGAAGGGGATCTCCACGTCGCGCAGGTCGAGCGTTGCATCGGCCCCGTTCGTCTGCATCCAATAGGACTTCATCGCGGACCTCAGACGTGCAGGTTCTTCAACACGGCCCGCGTGAACGATGCCGTGTTGCCCGTGCCCCGGATGTCGCCGGTGCGTGCCTGGCGGTCCGCCAGAGCGGCGGTCGTGGCCTTCGACATCGAGGCGCCCATGCGCACCGCGCCCTCGTTGTCGCGGCTGTGGCCCAGCCACTCGAACATCATCCGGGTCGATTCGATCATCGCGTACGGGTTGGCGATGCCCTGCCCCGCGATGTCCGGCGCCGAGCCATGCGTGGCCTGCGCCATCGCGACATCGCCATCGCCGATGCACAGCCCCGGGGCCATGCCGAGACCGCCGACCAGCCCCGCTGCCTCGTCCGAGAGGATGTCGCCGAACATGTTGGTCGTCACCACCACGTCGAAGCTCTGCGGATCGCGCACCAGGCGCATCGCGAAGGTGTCGACGATCACGTCGTCCACGCGCACGTCCGGGTACTCGGCCGCGAGCTTGCGGCACTCCTCGACGAACATGCCGCAGCTCAGCTTGAAGACGGTGTCCTTGTGCACGTACGTCAGGTGCTTGCGGCGCTGACGTGCAAGCTCGAAGGCCGCGCGCGCCACCCGGCGGCTGCCCGCGCGCGTGATCACGCGCACCGACAGGGTCACGTCGTCCGTCGGCCGGAACTCGCCCGAGCCCGCGACCATGTTGCGGTCCGGCTGGAAGCCCTCGTTGTTCTCGCGCACGATGACGAGGTCGACGCCGTCGTGCAGGCAGCCGATGTCCGGGTACGAGCGCGTCGGCCGCACATTGGCGAACAGATTGAACTGCTTGCGCAGGATCGGATGCGGGTTGATCGCGTCCGGCACCTTGGGATAGGCGCGGTGCCCGATGGGCCCGAGGATCCAGCCGTCGAGCGTCTGGAGCGTGGCCATCGTTTCGGGCGGCAGCGTGTGGCCGTGCGTTTCCAGCGCGCGCGCGCCGATGGGCAGCGGATGCCAGTCGACCTGCACGCCGTGCAGCTCGGCCGCGGCACGTGCGATGTCGACGGAAGCGGGAACGATCTCGTGCCCGATGTCGTCGCCGTTGAGGATGCCGATGCGAAGGGGTGCGGTGGATGTCACGTCAGGTCCTGAAGATGCGGGTTCGTCACGCCGCGCAGAGCGCCGTGAGGGTGCGGATGTCCGGCATCGATGCCAGCGCGCGGCAGTGCTGCGTGATCTCGTCCGCATGACCCTGCCCGATCACGGGCACCACGAGCGAGGCGAACTTGGCCTCGAGCTGCGCATCGGTGAGCGGGTTTTCCAGCGAGCCGATCGCGTGATCCACGCAGACCTCCACGCGGCGGCCATCGGTCAGCACGGCCGCCACGCGCACCGCGGCCTCGTCGATGCTGTCGTCCACCGTGGCCTGGACCTTGTTGCGCAAGGCGACGACGCGAGGGTCGTTCACTACCGCATCGGAGAACTCCTCCTCGCCCGCGCGGCCGAAGAGCAGCCCCGCGGCGCAGCCGTGGTAGACGCTGAACTTGCCCTGCAGTCCGTCCTTGGGTTCCTTCTTGCCGGTGAGCTCGAGCACCAGCGAATGCACGCGCAATTCGATGCGCTCCACCTGCTCGGCGGTGATGCCCTGCTCTCGCAGGCGCACGCAGGCATCGATGCTCGGGTGGATCACGATCCCGCAGGCGAAGGGCTTGTAGGTGTTGAAGGAGATCTCGAAGCGCTCGCCGAGCTCGTCGGTCACCTCGTTCCACGCACGCTTGTCGGAGGCCACCTGGACGAAGCCGCGCGGCGCTTCGAGCGCCCGCTCGCTCGCGGTGAATCCCTGGCTCGCCAGCAGCGCCGACATCAGCCCGGCCCGCGCCGCCCCGCCCGGATGGAAGGGCTTCGTCATGGTGCCGAACTGCTCCCGGAAGCCGACCGGTTGCGATGCGGCGATGCCGAGCGCCATGGCGGTCTTCTTCTCGTCGAGGCCCAGCAGCCGCGCGCAACCGGCCGCAGCGCCGAGCATGCCGGTGGAGCCGGTGATGTGCCAGCCGCGGTCGTAGTGGTCCGGGTACATCGTGTTGCCGACGCGGCACGCCACGTCGATGCCGAGCACCAGCGAATCGATCACCGCGCGCCCGCTCGCCCCGCGGTGTTCCGCAAGCGCCAGAACCGCCGAAGCGACAGGCCCCGCGGGATGAATGATGGTCTTGAGGTGCGTGTCGTCGAAGTCGAAGGTGTGCGAGGTGATGCCGTTGACCAGGGCCGCGCTGGCCATGTCCACCTTCTCCCTGCTGCCGAGCACGGTGGCTTGCGGCGGCGGCTGCAGCAGGCGGACGGCCCCGAGCGCTGCGGTCGCTGCTTCATGATATACCGCGCCAATAGCGCAGCCGAGCCAGTTGTAGAAGGTGCGATGGGCCTCCCGTTCGACCGCATCGCTCCAGCCGCGCGAGGCGTGGCCGGAAACGAAGCGGGCAAGGATGGCGGTGACCGGGGGTGCCGAGGTGTCGGCAGGAACGTGCGTATTGCGTGCCACTGGATCTGAATCGGTTGCGAGGTTGAAGAAAATGGGAAGCCGGGTGCGGCGTCACTCGTCGAGCCGGATGCCGCGCGCCTTGGCCAGTGCGGTCCAGCGCGCGATCTCCGAGGCGATGTATTGGCCGAACTCTTCCGATGTCATGGGCCACGGCTCCACCGCTTCGCCCGAGAGCTTTTCCGCGAGGTCGGGCGCCTTGAGCACCGCGATCTGCGTCTCGTTGAGCCGCCGCACGATGTCCGGCGGAATGCCGGCCGGGCCGACCGAGCCGTACCACTGCATCGCATCGAAGCCCTTGAAGCCGAGTTCTTCCATGGTCGGCACCTCCTTGAGCTGCGCGCTGCGCGCCTTGCCGGTGACGGCCAGCGCCCGCATGCGGCCCGAGCGCAGATGCGGCAGCGCCGCCGCGAGACCGGGAAACATCGCCTGCGTCTGCCCGCCGACCAGATCGGTGATCGCGGGCGCGATGCCGCGGTAAGGAATGTGGACCATGATGGTCCCGGTCTCCTGCTTGAAGAGCTCCATCGTCATGTGCGTGAGCGAGCCCGCGCCGGCCGAGCCGTAGCTCACCTTGCCCGGGTTGGCCTTCACGTACTTGATGAATTCGTCGACCGTGTTCGCGGGCACCGAGGCGTTGACCGCGAGCACGTTGGGCGTGGCGCCGATCATTCCGATCGGCGTGAAATCCTTGATCGCGTCGTAGCTCACCTTGCGCGTCGCGGGTGTGGTGCCGTGGGTGGCGACGTAGCCCTGCATGAGCGTGTAGCCGTCGGGCGCTGCATGCGCGGTGGCCTGGCTCGCGACCACGCCGCCGCCCCCGCTCTGGTTGTCGACCACCATGCTCTGGCCGAGCAGCCGGCCCCAGCGTTCGGCGACCACGCGGGCGATCATGTCGTTGCCCCCGCCGGCCGCCACCGGGACGATGTAGCGGATCGGCCTGGTCGGATAGCTCTGCGCGAAAGCGATGTTCGGCATCGCGACCGCGGCCGCTGCGGCCTGCAATAGATGGCGGCGTTGCATGTCGATGTCTCCTCTTTTGTGGCGCGATCTTCGTCATTCGCGCCCTTGCGGTAAATTGCAAGTTTCTGGTGCTTTATTGCATCGCTTGCATGAATCGATTGCCATGACCAAGCCTTCCCTCGCCGACCTGCGCGCCTTCGTCACCGTCGCCGAGACGCAGAGCTTCGCGGCGGCGGCGCGGGCGCTGTACCTCTCGCAGCCCGCCCTGTCGCGCCGCATTTCGCACCTGGAGAACATGCTGGAGGTGCGCCTTTTCGACCGCACCACGCGCAGCGTCGCGCTCACCTCGCTCGGGCAGCGCTTTCTCGGGCAGGTGCGCGGCTTGATGGAGGACCTCGACCGTTCGGTGCAAAGCCTGCGCGACGCGGCCGAGCTGGAGGCGGGCGACGTCACCATCGGCGTGGTGCTCTCGACCATCCACCACTTCATGCCGCCGGTGATCAACGCCTTCCGCGCGCAGCATCCGCGCGTGCTGGTGCGCATCATCGAAGAGGGCGCGGACGAGGTGCTCGCCGCCGTCAAGCAGGGCGAGGCGGACTTCGCGCTCAACTACATCGGCATGCAGGACCCGGAAGTCGAGTTCACGCCGCTGCTGAAGGAGCCGTACGTGCTGGCCGTCGCCGCGGGCCATGCGCTGGCCAGGCGCCGCTCCGTGGGCTGGGAGGAGCTCGCCGACTACCCCCACGCGCGGGTGTCGCAGGCGAGCCGCAACCGCCTCTTCATCGACCAGGCGCTGGCCGAGCTGCCGCCCCTGCCCCGCCCGGTCTGCGAAGTGCGGCACGTCTCGACCCTGATCGGCCTCGTCGAGCACGGAATGGGCGTCGCGGTGGTGCCGCAGCTCACGCTGCCGCGCAGGCCGGGTTCGGTGGTCGGCGTGCGGCTGGATAAGCCCGCGATCAGCCGGCCCATCGGCATCATCAAGCGCAGCGGGCGCAGCCTGTCGCCGGCGGCCGAGGCCTTTGCGGAGCTGCTCGCGAACGCGAGCCGCGCGGCACTGGATTCCAGGCGGCGCCGGTAACACCGGCCGCAAAGCCTCGGCGGCGGCGCGCCGGGAAGGCAGAATCCGGCTCCAGGCCGGCGAAATGCCGGTGCAGGATGCGTTTCCTCGATTTCCGTTGGAGTGCCCGATGGCGATGTTGCTGAGCGAGATCCAGTGGAGCGATCCGGTGCTGCCGGCGTCGCCCGATGCGAAGTGGGAAGCCGAACTCAAGCGGCGCGGCGCCCAGGTCCTCGAAGTGGACCGGCGCGTTGCCTCCCTCCCCTGGCTGCGCGAGGCGGCCTATCACGCCACCAATTACATGCCCGCCGCCGTGCCCGAGCGGCTGCACCGCATGGGCAGCATGGTGACCGCGCAGGAGAACGCCTGCCGCTACTGCTACGGCGCCAACCGCGCCTTCATGAAGGTGCTGGGCTACCGCGAGTCCTTCATCCAGCAGGTCGAGCGCGATGTGCTGCTGGCCGAGCTCGACGAGAAGCAGCGCGCCTACATCGCCTTCTGCCGCCGCCTCGCACGGTCGAAACCGCGCCCCGCCGCGGCTGATCGCGCCGCGCTGCTGGCCAGCGGCTACACGCCGGCGCAAGTCGGCGAGATCGCGTTCGCGATCTCCTTCGGCTGCTTCTACAACCGGGTGAGCACGCTCATGGCATGCCCGCCAGAACAGAAGTTCGAGCGCATGGCCGCCGGCCCGATGCGCTGGGTGATCGCCATCGCGATGCGCTTGATGAAGAAGCCGGACGCCCCGGCGCAGGCGCTGCCGGATGCGGCAGCGCTGACGGGTGGTCCCTTCGGCGCGGTGCTCGGGCCGCTTGCCGGCCTGCGCGCGGCCGGCATCATGAAGGCGGCGCTCGACGGTGCCTTCGAATCCGGCGAGCTGAGCCGCACCGCCAAGGTGCTGATGTTCGCCGTGGTGGGACGCACGCTCGGCTGTCCGCATTGCCAGGCGGAGGCCATCCGGCTGCTGGAGAGCGAAGGCCTCGGCCGCGACGAGATCGACAACGCCCTCGGCACGCTGCACTCCCCGCGCCTGCCGCAGCGCGAGGATGGGCTTCTCTCGTGGGCCCGCGACACCGTCTACTACGAGCCCTCGTCCATCCAGCAGAAGACCCGCGCGCTTGGCGCCGAACTCGGTCCGGCCGCACTGCTGGAAGCCATCGGCGTCGCGGCCCTCGCGAACGGCACCGTCCGACTCGCGATGCTGCTGGAGTGATGGCGCTGGGCTGGGTGCTCGTCGCGCTCGGGGCCGCCGCCGTGGCGGCATTGGCCGCGCTGGCGCTGCGCATGCGGCAGCAGAACGGCCAGCTCGAAAAGCTCCTGCTGTCCACCGACGACAAGCTGGAGCAGCTCCAGCGCCAGTTCGAGCGCTTCGTGCCTGCCGACGTGGTGGAACGCCTGACCCACGGCGGCGACACCTTCGCGCCCGAGCGCCGGCAGGTGACCATGCTGTTCGCCGACCTGCGGGGCTTCACCGCGCTGTGCGACCGGCTCGACCCCGCCGTGACCGTGAGCATCCTCAACGACTACTTCCGCCACATGACGCTGGCGATCACGCGCCATCACGGCCACGTGACCGAGTTCGTCGGCGATGGCCTGCTGGCGCTGTTCGGCGCGATGGAACCCAATCCCTGGCAGGCGCGCGACGCGGTGCTGGCCGCGCTCGACATGCGCGCCGAACTGGCGCGCTACAACGCCACGCTGCGCGAGAAGGGCCTGCCCGAGTTGCGATTCGGCGTCGGCATCCATGGCGGCGAGGTGGTGGCCGGCGTGATCGGCACCGCGGGGCTGTCGAAGTTCAGCGTGACCGGCGACCCGATCAACGTCGCGTCGCGCGTCGAAGGATTGACCAGCAAGTACGAGGTCGACCTGCTGATCACCGAGGACATCCGCGCCGCGCTCGACGACCGGTTCCGCCTGCGGGCGATGCCACCCGCGATGGTCAAGGGCAAGGCCGAGCCGATCCAGACCTACTACCTGGAATGATCCTTCCGGAACGCGGCCTCGCCCGCGTCCGACACCAGGGCCCACTTCCTGTCGGGCTCGGCGTCGGCGGTGTAGCTGTCGTGCCAGTTCCACCACTTGTAGGGCGGCGTCTGCGGATAGCCCTCGGGCGAGTCCTCCCAGACTTCCTGCCGGCCCAGCGGCGTGATGTCGAGGTAGTTCCAGGTGCCGCCCATCTGCTCGTCGCCGCGGTTGTTGACGAAGTAGGTGCGGAAGATGCGGTCGCCGTCGCGCACGAACACATTGGTGCCGTGCCACTCGCCGACGCCGAAGTCGGCATCGAAGCTGTCGGTGACGGTGAACCACGGAATGTGCGCCCAGCCCATCCGCTGCTGCAGCCCTGCGATGTCTGCCTGCGGCGCGCGCGAGACGAAGACGAGCGTGGTGTCGCGGGCATGGAGATGCGACAGGTGCGCGACCTGGTCCGCCACCATCGAGCAGCCCCGGCAGGCATGCTCGGGCCAGCCGAACACGCCGGGTTCATAGAAGGCGCGGTAGACGATGAGCTGGCGCCGGCCGTCGAACAGCTCCACAAGGCTTCGCTTGCCCGAAGAGCCCTCGAAGACATACGGCTTCTCCACCACCATCCACGGCATTCGTCGTCGCTCGGCGGCCATCGCGTCGCGCGCATGGGTCAGCGCCTTTTCCTTGGCGAGCAATTGCTCGCGGGCCGCTTCCCACGCCTGGGGCGAAACGACCGGCGGGGTGTTCATCCTCTCGATTGATGAGGTCATGGCTTCGATCTCCTGGGCTGCAAAAGGCCAGTCTGTCACCGCCGCGCCGCCGTGGGGAGTAACAAGTTTGGCGGCTTTCCGCTGAAGTCTTGCCCGGGGCCGGCGTTGCCATCGGCACGGGCGCGGCGTATCGTGGGGGCGCGTTGAGGGAGCAACCCATGCCTTCGCCGACCAGCCTTGCCAACGGAGCGACGCATTCCGCGCCAACGATGCCCATGGACTCATGGAGCCCCGACGGCTTGTGCGAGCGCGCGGTGCAAGCCATCTGGCGCAGCCTGGATGAGCATGACCTCGTGGACGAGCAGGTGCGCGACGAACTCGCGACGATCCTCGAACCACTGACGGAACTTCCCCTCGGCAACCGGCCCCAGCGGCTGATCGACGTGCTGAAGCAGCGCAACCCGCTCGACCCCTCCCACCTGTACTGGCTGACCCGCCGGCTGCTGACGCTCGTGCCCGAGTTGCAGGCCATCGCGCACCACGGCCAGGCGCAGGCCGGTGCGCTGCGAAGCGACATGCCGATCGATGAGATCGATGCCTACCAGCCACTGGACTGACCAACCGAATTCGCCCGCGTCTTCCGGCGCAGGCTGGAGCGCCGTCGCCAGGTTCTTGCACTGGACCATTGCCGTGCTCATCCTGGCGCAGTTCGTGGTCGGATGGATGGCGGTGAGCTGGCGGCTGTCCCCGACGAAACTCGATCTCTTCGTGTGGCACAAGTCCACCGGCATGCTCGTGCTCGCGCTCGTGGTGGTGCGCCTGGCGTGGCGTGCGACGCATCGCGCGCCAGCCTTGCCTTCGAGCATGCCCCACTGGGAGCGCATCGCGGCGCACCTCACGCATGGTCTTCTGTACGTGGCGATGATCGCGATTCCACTCACCGGATGGGTGGTCAGCTCGGCCGCCGGCGTGCCGTTCAGCATCTACTGGCGCATTCCGCTGCCCTCCATCGCGAAGACGGACCAACATCTTGCCGAGGTCGTCGCGGATGTCCACGGTGCGCTGGGCATCGCGCTGATCGTGCTGCTGGTGATGCACGTGGCCGCGGCGCTGCGGCACCACTACATCAAGCACGACGATGTGCTGGTCCGCATGCTTCCATGGAGAAGGACGTCCCGATGAGAAATCCCGCCGTCACGGCCGCGCTGCTCGCCGGTCTCGCCTTCCCTTTCGCCGTGGCGCGCGCCGCCGACTGGAAGCTGGAGCCTGCCGACAGCCGTCTCGAATTCGCCGCGAGCTTCGAGAAGAGCCCCGCACCGGGCGTCTTCCGGGAGTTCGACGTCAAGCTCAGCCTCGACCCGGCCAAGGATGACGCGGGCCGGCTCGACGTGACGATCAACGTCGCGAGCGCGGACATGGCGAGCGCCGACATCAACAAGGCGATCGCGGGCGCCGAATGGTTCGACTTCGCGCGCTTCCGGCAGGCGGAGTTCCACGCGACCGAGGTCCGGCGGGTGCAGCCCAACGCCTTCGTCGCGCGCGGCACGCTCACGCTCAAGGGCGCGCAGCAGCCGGTCGAAGTGCCGTTCTCATGGAGCGAATCGGGCAGCACCGCGAGCATGGAAGGCAAGTTCGTCGTCAAGCGCGGCGCCTTCGGCATCGGCACTGGGGAATGGACGGCGACGGACACCATCGGCGCGGATGTCACGGTCACATTCAAGGTGCGACTGCGCAAGGCCGCATGAAGGCGCTGGCGGTCGCCTTTGTTGCGCGCGCAGTGGCGGTTTCGCTCGCGATGGTGCTGGCCGCGTGCGGATCGGGCCCCAAGCAGCAGGCGGCGGCACCGGAGGCAGCGCGCGAACGTGCGCCGCAGGGCTTCCCCTCGGACGTCTACGAGCGCCTGGCGGCCCAGGGCGAGGCGGTCTATCGCGTCGGCCCGAGAGACGCGCTCGTGGTGCTCACGGTGCGGCGTGGCGGATCGCTCGCGCGGCTCGGGCATGACCACGTCATCGCCAGCCGTTCGCTGCAGGGGTTCGTCGCGCCCGCGCAAGGCCGCGCGGACCTGTTCATGCCGCTGGCCGAACTCACCGTCGATGAGCCTGTCCTGCGGACGGAAGCCGGGCTCGACACGCAGCCGACCGCGTCGGATATCGAAGGCACGCGTACCAACATGCAGGACAAGGTGCTGCGGACACGGGATTTTCCGTATGCGCTCGTGCAGGTGCGCGATGTGGACCCGAAGAATCCCTTGTCGGGATCGGTCGCGATCACATTGCTCGGAACGACCCGGACCTCGACCGTGCCGCTGAAAGTCATCGCGACGCAAGACGCCTTGCGCATCATCGGCTCGATGGAACTCCGGCAATCCGATTTCGGCATCGCCCCCGTCTCGCTGCTCGGCGGTGCACTTCAGGTCGAGGACGCGTTCAAGGTCCGCTTCGACATCCGCGCTCGCGCGCCGATGAGTCCATGAGCCGGGCCGGCAAGCTGCTCGTGGTCGGCGCAACCGCGTGGCTGCTCGGCACCCCGCCGCTCGCCCAGCGCGTCGACATCGAAACGCATCGGAAGGACGACACCGTCACCGTCGAGGTCTCCGCCGAGATGCCGGTCGATCCGCGCACCGTGTGGAACGTCATCACCGACTACGACCATCTCCCGCGATTCATCCCCTATATGCGCAGCTCGCGCGTGCTGCAACGCGAGGCCGATCGCGTGATCGTGGAGCAGAGCGGGGAGTTGGCGTTTCTCTTCTTCCGCCAGCCGGTGGAAGTGAAGCTCGCGGTCGTCGAATCACCGCAGACCCATGTGGCGGCCCGCGCCATCGGCGGCAACCTCCGGGCGCTCGACGGCCGCTACACCGTCGAAAGCCTGCCTTCCGGCTACACGCGGCTGTCGTATTCCGGACGACTGGTGCCCGGTTTCGACGTGCCGCCGGTCATCGGAAGGATCGCTCTGCAGACCGTGATGGCACGCCAGTTCGACGCGATGGTCAAGGAGATCGTGCGGCGCGACGCGGACGGGCGCCGGAAATGAACACGCCATCGGTCGCGATCGCCATCGCCTGTCACTTGTTCATCGCGCTCAACACCGCCGTCGTCATCGCCTGAACCCCCATCTTGATCGAAGGCTCCGGCACCGGCGCAAAGAAGGGCGAGTGATTGAACGGCAGCGGCTTGCCGCCGGGCTTCAGTGAATCGGCCACCTGCTTGGGATCGCTCACGCCGACGAAGAAGAACATCGACGGCACACCCGCGTTCACATACTCCGAGAAGTCTTCGCTCGCCGTGATCGGCGGCACCTGCACGACCTGCGCCGCGCCCAGTTGCGACTTGAGCGCGGCGACCGTGCGCTGGACGACCGCCTCGTCGTTGATGACCGCCGCGCCGCCGTCACCGAAGTCGATCGCGGGCTCGGGCGCGCCGGCCATCGCCGCCGACGCCTTGGCAGTGCGACGGACGCCTTCCAGCAGCTTCTCGCGCACTTCGGGCTTGTAGCTGCGGATCGTGCCGCGAAGCACGGTCGAATCGGGAATGATGTTGCCCGCGGTCCCGCCCTGGATCGAACCGATCGTCACCACGCCGAACTCGAAGGGATCCTTCTCGCGGCTGACCACGGTCTGCACGTCGGTGACGAAGTGCGCGGCGATGGTGATCGGGTCGATGGTCTTGTCCGGCGCCGAGCCATGTCCGCCGCGTCCCTTGAACGTGATTTCGAGCGCGTCGGCAGAAGAAGTGATCGGCCCGACCCGATAACCCACGAACCCATAGGGCGACGGGTTCGTGTGCAGGGCGAATGCGAAGTCGGGCTTGGGGAATCGCTTGAACAGGCCGTCGGCCAGCATGGCCTTGGCGCCGCCGCCCGCCTCTTCGGCCGGCTGGCCGATGAACATCAAGGTGCCCTTCCACTGGTCCTTGAGCGCGACGAGCGTCTTCGCGGTCCCGATCCAGCTCGCCATGTGGATGTCATGCCCGCAACTGTGCGCGACGAAGGTTTCGCGGCCGTTCCAGTCGGCCTTGACCTTGCTGGCGTACGGCAGGCCGGTCTTTTCCTCCATGGGAAGCGCGTCGAGTTCCGTGCGCACCAGGATCGTGGGGCCCGCCCCGTTCTTGTAGATCGCGACGACGCCGGTGCCGCCCACCTTCTCGGTGACGTCGAAGCCGATGGCACGCATCTCCGCCGCGAGCTTGGCGGCCGTGCGGGTCTCCTTGAAGCTCAGCTCCGGGTTGGCGTGGATGTCTTTGTAGATCGTCTCGAGTTGCGGATACATGCCGTCGACGAGGGCGTCGATGCGCGGCACGGGTTTCTCCGCGAATGCGGCGGGCGTGGCGGAGAAAGCGACGAGGATGGAAAGGGAAAGCTTGCGCAAGGACGGCAGGTGCATCGGTTGTCTCGTATGGAAATCGTTATGGGGCACCGAAATCTAGAAGGCAAGCTCCCCCAAGTCCAATGCATTGTTCTTGCCCTCGCCATAATTCAGACTCATGGCAATCACTGGGTCTCGGCGATGACGCTCGTACAGCTTCGGCACCTCATCTCGCTCGCCGAGACCGCTTCGTTCACCCGCTCCGCGGAAGCCCTCTTCCTCACGCAGCCTGCGCTGAGCCGCAGCATCCGGATGCTCGAGGACGAACTGGGCCGGAAGCTGTTCGATCGCGTCGGCCGGCGCAGCGAGCTCACCCAGTTCGGGCACGACGTGCTGCAGCGGGCGCGTCAACTGGTGTTCGACGCCGACGAACTGAGCGCATCCGGCGGCCGCAGGCACGGCGGGCGCTCAGGCACGCTGCGTGTCGGCCTCGGCTCGGGCCCCGGCGCGCTCTTGACCCAGCCGCTGCTGATCGGCATGGCGCAGCCGGGCGCGCCGATTCGCGTCGATGTTCTCCACGGCGACGGAGACCGGCTTCTGCAGGCACTTCGCAATCGCGAACTCGATGCGGCGGTGCTGGAGGCGCGCTGGTTCCGGCCGGCGCCGGACCTTCGCGTCGAGCCGCTGGTCGAGATGAGCGGCGGATTCATGTGCCGCCGTGGCCACCCGCTCACACGCAAGCGTGGCGCCATCGGCTTCGATGCGGTGCGCTCCTATCCCATCGCATCGACGAAGCTGGGCGACGAAGTCATGCGCGAGATGGTCGAAGCCTACGGACCGCAGGGACATCCCGACGAGTGCGTGAGCCTGCGCTGCAACGAACTATCGAGCCTGGTCGCGGTGGTGCGCGAGAGCGATGCCGTGCTGTTCGCGATCCGCGCCGTCGCGCCGGACCTGGTTCTACTGCCCGTGAAGCCCGCGATCGCAACGGGCGCGCATTTCGGGCTGGTCACATTGGCGGGGCGCACGGAGCCGCCCGGGTTGTCGATCCTGCGCGAGCTGATTGCCGGGCGGCTTCACGATTGAGCGGCCGCAGGGTGGTCAATCCGCGTCCGGCAATTCGTCGACCTGGAACATGCCCGCGAGCACGCGGCGCTTCGATTTCTCGATGTGCGCCATCATGAATTCGAGCGCGCCGTCGCGATCTCCGGCCGCGAGCGCCTGCAGGAATTCGAGGTGCTCGCGCATCGCGGGCACCACCTGCACCGGGCGCATCGAATCCGCGTCGTAGCGGATCAGCCTCACGTGCAGGCTGTTGACGCGGTAGATCTCCGAAAGGATCTCGTTGCCGATCGAATCGACCATGAGATCGTGCAGGCCCCAGTCGACCGCCTGAGAATCCCTCTCCAGCGCCTCGTCGGGCTGCGGGCGCAGCGCGCGTTCGAGGATCGCCTCGTGCGCGGCGATCTGCTGGGCAATGGTTTCGGCTGATGCGGTGCGCGCGAAATGGATCACCGCCTCGCGCTCGACCATCGTGCGCACTTGCCATGCATTGCGGATCAACTTCATGTCGACGGTGGCGATCTGCAATCCGCGCTTGGGCACGGCCTTGATGAGCCCCGCCGCTTCCAGACGCGGCACCAGTTCGCGCACGGCCGCGAGCGGCATTTCGAGCAGTTGCACGAGTTCGCGCTGGGACACGAACTGCCCCGGACGGATGCGCGCATCGATGATCTGCTGGCGGAAGCCCTGGTAGGCGAGGTTGCGCAAGGTCACGGGCGCCGCATCGGCCGGGGAGGACTTCCCGGGCGCTGGCGCGCGCGGCCTGGCGCGCGGAATCTCGAGGGTGTTCATGGCGGTCATGGTACGTGGGGCGAGCCGGTTTGCGGCACTGACAGGATACTAGGGTTATTACTAGCATCCATCTGACATGTC
Source organism: Variovorax ureilyticus (assembly GCF_037889935.1). Taxonomy (NCBI): domain Bacteria; kingdom Pseudomonadati; phylum Pseudomonadota; class Betaproteobacteria; order Burkholderiales; family Comamonadaceae; genus Variovorax; species Variovorax ureilyticus. Next base: position 208,062 of record NZ_JBBKZU010000011.1, on the reverse strand, counting down.
AGTGAGTGTACAGTGCGATCACAGCGCGACACCAGCGCTTCCTCACCTTCTTCCACCTGCAATTCGGAGCATTCCATGGGTCTCGATCTCACCGGCGTCATTCCGCCGCTCGTCACGCCTTTCACCGCCGACGGCGACATCGACGAAGCAGCCTTCCGCAAGGTCATCCGCTTCAATCTCGACAAGAAGGTGCACGGCGTGTGCCCCGGCGGCAGCACCGGCGAAGGCCACACGCTGACGATCGACGAGTTCAAGCGCATCATGGAAATCACCGCGAGCGAAGTCGCGGGCCAGGTGCCGATCGTGGCCGGGATCATCTCCAACAGCACGCGCGACGCGATCAACCGCGCCAAGGCGATCTCGCACCTGCCGGTGGCGGGCCTGCAGGTCACGCCGGTGCACTACCTCTTCAAGCCCGACGAGGAAGCGACCTTCCGCCACTTCAAGGCACTGACCGAAGCGGTCGACACCCCCGTCATCATCTACAACGTGGTGCCCTGGAACTACCTCAACCCGGCGCAGATGATCCGCCTGATGAAGGAGCTGCCGGGCGTGCAGGGCATCAAGCAGAGCCAGGGCGACCTGAAACTGATGGCCGACCTGCTGCTCGGCGTGCCGAAGGGCTGCAAGGTGTACTCGGCGGTCGACGCGCTGCTTTACTCGTCCTTCGCGCTGGGTGCGCACGGCACCATCGCCGCGACGCCGGCTGCGCTGCCCGGCGTGAGCGTCGCGCTGTGGAACACCGTGCAGGCCGGCGACCATGTGAAGGCGCTGGAGATGCACAAGTCGATGCTCGCCTTCTGGAACGCGATCGTCGCGGACAACCTGCCGGCGAACATCAAGACCTCGATCACGCTGCAGGGCTGCGCCGCCGGCCTGCCCCGCGCACCGATGCCGGCCACGAGCGATGCGCAGCTCGCGAAGATCCGCGCCGCGCTCGACGACGTGCTGCGCTTCGAAGCGGCCTGATCGAGCCGATCCCCAATCCAAGACCCAAGATCCAAGATCCAATGGAGACAAATCCCATGCAGATCCAGCGTCGCAAGTTGCTTCAGCTCAGCGCGCTCGCCGGCCTCGGCGGTGCCGTCGGCACCCAGGCCTGGGCGCAGCAAGGCTTCGCGAGCAAGCCCGTCACGATCGTGGTGCCCTTCGCGCCCGGCGGGAACACCGACATCGTCGCGCGCACCGTGGCGGTCGCGCTCGGCAAGGTGCTCGGCCAGTCGGTGGTGGTGGACAACCGCGCCGGCGCCGGGGGCTCGATCGGCGCCATGCAGGTCGCGCGTGCCGCGCCCGACGGCTACACGCTGCTGCTCTGCGGCGCGGGCGTCGTCGTGACCGTGCCCGAGATGGTCAAGACCAGCTACAGCCGATCGAGCTTCGCGCCCATCGGCCTCGTCAACAAGAGTTCGATGGTGCTGCTGACGCGCAAGAACGACCCGCGCTTCAAGAGCTTCAAGGACCTCGTGGCCTACGCGCGTTCGGGCGAGGGCAAGCTGGTCGCGGCGCATTCGGGGCCGGGCACGCCGAACCACCTCGCGCTGCTGCAGCTCGAAACGCTGCTGGGCGCCAAGTTCACGGCGGTCAGCTACAAGGGCTCGGGCCCGGCGCTGATCGACCTGATCGGCGGGCAGGTCGATGTGCACTTCGACCAGGTGACCAGCTCGCTCCAGCACATCAAGGCCGGCACGCTGGTGCCGCAGGCGATCCTCGGCCCCTCGCAGGACCCGTCGCTGCCCGGCGTGCAGACCGTGGCCGAGCTGGGCTTCGGCCAGATCGACGGCACGACCTACGTCGGCGTTCTCGCGCCGGCCGGCACGCCCAAGGACGTGCAGGAAAAACTCTCCGCCGCGCTCGCGCAGGCGGTGAAGGACCCGCAGACAGTCGCCAGTGCACGCGATCTCGGCAGCGTCGCCTTCTGGGGCTCGCCGCAGGAGTTCACCCGCGCGCTCGACGCCGAATACGCGCTCGCGACGCAGGCCACCAAGGACGGCCGCCTGAAGGCTGACTGACGCCGGCCGAACGCGCCGCAGCGCGCCCCCGCAATCCCGGACGCCGTGCCTCGCGCGCGGTGCGACGACGGCACAGCCATGCGCCGCGGGCGACGCTGCGCGCATCGATCCACATCCCACAGAGAAACCCGTGAAGAAGATCCTCAATGACCCGAACGCCTATGTCGACGAGATGCTCGACGGCTTGTGCATCGCGCATCCCGAACTGCGTCGCACCGGCGAAGACGGCCGCGTGATCGTGCGCAGCCGCGGCGCGGTGGCCGGCAAGGTCGGCATCGTCACCGGCGGCGGCTCGGGCCACCTGCCGGTGTTCCTCGGCTATGTCGGCGAAGGCCTGCTGGATGCGTGCGCGGTGGGCAACGTGTTCGCCGGTCCGCGCATGAGCGACTGCATCGAGGCGATGCGCGCAGCCGATGGCGGCGCGGGCGTGCTGCAGCTCTACGGCAACTACGGCGGCGATCGGATGAACTTCGACATGGCGACCGAGATGCTCGAACTCGAAGGCATGCGCGTCGCCTCGGTGCGCGTGGCCGACGACGTGGCGAGCGCACCGGCTGCCCAGCGCGAGAAGCGCCGCGGCGTCGCCGGGCTGGTGCTGGTCTACAAGGCGGCCGGGGCGAAGGCGGCAAGCGGTGCGTCGCTCGACGAAGTGGCTGCGCTGGCGCGCAGGGCGAACGATGCGTGCCGCTCGATCGGCGTGGCGCTCACGCCCTGCGTGGTGCCGGAATCGGGCAAGGCGTCCTTCGAGATCGGCGAGAACGACGTCGAGTTCGGCATGGGCATCCATGGCGAACCCGGCATCTGGCGCGGTGCCCTCAAGACGGCCGATGCGCTGGCCGACGAGATGCTGGCGCATGTGCTGCCCGAACTGGCGCTGGCGCGCGGCGACCGTGTCGCGGTGCTCGTCAACAGCCTGGGGGCGACGCCGGCGGAGGAGCTTTACATCCTCTACCGCCGCGTCGCGCAGGTCCTCGGCGAGCGCGGCATCGGGATCGTGCGGCCGCTGGTGGGACGCTACGCCACCTCGATGGAAATGGCCGGCGCCTCGCTGAGCGTGATGAAGCTGGACGACGAGCTCGAAGCGCTGCTCGCCGCGCCCGCCGAATGTCCTTTCTGGAGCGTGCGCTGATGCTCGATGCCGTGGCCCTCGCGACCGCCCTGCCCCGCTGGTGCGCGGGCGTGCACGCCGCCGCGCCCGAACTGAACGAACTCGACGGCCGGCTCGGCGACGCGGACCTCGGCGCGACCCTCGACAAATGCGCGACGCTGGTCGAGCAAGCGCTCCCCACCTTGCCCTCGACGCTCGAAGGCATCTTCAGGACCTGCGCGCAGGCCTGTGCCAAGGCGTCGGGATCGAGCTTCGGCACGCTGCTGGCGATCGCGTGCATGACCAGTGCCAAGCGCTGCGCGGGCGTCGATGCGCTGCGTCGCGAAGACCTCGTGGCGCTGATCGGCGATGTGGTGGATGCGCTCGCGTCGCGCGGCGGCGCGAGCCTGGGCGACAAGACGGTGCTGGACGGCCTCCACGCGATCCAGGCCGCGCTGGCCCTCGCCCCGGAAGGCGCCGATGCACGCCGCGTGGCGCGCGACGCCGCGCGTGCGGCACTCGATGCCTTCCGCGACAAGCCGAACCGCATCGGCCGCGCCCGCATGTTCGCGGAAAAGACCATCGGCATGGACGACCCCGGCATGGTCGCGCTCCTGCGGATGGCCGAGAGCCTCTGACGCCCGGCCCATCGATGCGCATCACCACACTGGAGACACCGTCATGCTCGGACAAGTGATCGTCAGCGGCCTCGCGATGGGCTGCATCTACGCCCTCATCGCATTGGGCTACGCCTATGTCTGGAACACGATGGCGATCGTGAACTTCGCCGCCGGCGAGTTCCTCACGTTCTCGGCCTTCGTCTTCGTCGCCACCTTCACGACCAGCCTGCAACTGCCCTTCTGGCTGGCCGCGCTGCTCACGGCGGGCGTGATGGCGTTGCTCGGCGCGCTGTTCTCACGCCTCGTCTTCGCGCGGCTGCAGCGCCAGAAGGCCCTGGTGGCGATCATCGCCACGGTGGGGTTCGGCATCTTCCTCAAGGAGATGGCCCGCATCATCTACGGCCCCGAACCGCTGCTCTACGCGAGCCCCTTCGGCGACGGCGTGCTGACGCTCGGCGACTTGCGCATTCCGGTGCAGCAGGTCGCGATCATGGCGATCGTGGTCGTCGTGATGGTGCTCCAGTACCTCGCGCTGCGCTACACCACCATCGGCAAGGTGATGCGCGCCACCGCCATCGACCGCGAGACCGCGCGCCTCATGGGCATCCCGGTCAACCGCGTGCTGGCCGGCACCTTCGCGTTCTCCTCGGTGCTGGCCGCGCTCGCAGGCATCCTGCTCGCGCCGCTGTTCTACGTGACCACCGAGATGGGCACGCTGGTCGGGCTCAAGGGCTTCGTGGCCATGATCATCGGCGGCTTCGGCAGCGTGCCGGGCGCGATCCTCGGCGGCGTGCTGCTGGGCGTGACCGAGAACGTGGGCGCCTTCGCGATTTCCTCGACCTACAAGGACGCGATCGCCTTCGGCGTGCTGCTCCTGTTCCTGCTCGTGCGTCCGCAGGGCCTGCTGCCCGAGCGCCACGCCGACCGCGCCTGAAGGAGCCGCCCATGACATCGAACTGGATGCGTCCCGCCGCCTGGCTCGCCGTGCTCGCCACGCTCGCGCTGCCGCTGCTGCTGGGCCTCAACAGCTACTACCTGCACGTGCTCAACCTCGCGTGGATCTTCGCGATCGCCGCGCTGGGCCTGCAAGTGGCGACCGGCATCGCCGGGCAGATCGTCCTCGGACAGGCCGCGCTCGTGGGCTTCGGCGCCTACGCCACGGCGCTGTTCATGATGCGGCTTTCGCTGCCCTGGTATGCCGCGCTCGCCGCGGCGATGCTCCTCACCTCCGCGGTCGGCGTGCTGCTGGGCGCCGTGAGCACGCGCATCAAGGGCCACTACCTCGCGATCGTCACGCTGGCGCTCAACGAGATCTTCCGCATGGTCGCGCTCAACGAGGAGTGGCTGACCGGCGGCCCGATGGGCATGCGCGACATCCCCACGCTCGGCATTCCGGCACTCGGCGACAGCATCGACCGCCAGCTCTACTTCCCGCTGCTCGCGGTGTGCTTCGTCGCCTACGGGCTCACGGTGTACTTCCACCGTACCCGCACGGGCCGCAGCATGCGGGCCGTTCGCGATGACGAGATCGCCGCCGAGGCGATGGGGGTGGATTCGCGCCGGGTCAAGACCATCGCCTTCGTGGTGTGCAGCGCGTGGGCGGCACTGGCCGGTGGCCTCTACGTGCTGCTGGTAGGTTTTGCCGCGCCGACCAACTTCACGGTGTTCGAGAGCATCAAGATGATGCTGATGGTCGTGCTCGGCGGCCTGGGATCGATCGCCGGCACCTTCCTGGGCGCCGTGGTCATCACCGTGCTGCCCGAGGCGCTGCGCGGGCTCCAGACCTACTATCTCGCGGCCTTCGGCATCGGGGTGGTCGCCATCCTGCTGCTCGCGCCGCGCGGCCTGGGCGTGATCGGCGACTGGCTGCTGGGCGGCTTCCTGACCGGGCCGCGCGAGCCGGTCGGCGAAGCGCCCGCGACGCCGCTGAACCTCAGCGCCGCAGCGCAAGCGGCCAGTTCCGCGCTCGCCGATCGCGCACCGGTCGACATCGGTGGCGGGGTGCTGTTGACCGTGAGCGGCGTATCGCGAAGCTTCGGCGGCGTGAAGGCGCTCAACGACGTTAGCTTCGAGTTGCGTCGCGGCGAGATCCTCGGCCTGATCGGACCGAACGGATCGGGCAAGTCGACCATGATCAACGCCTGCTCCGGCACCGTCGGCGTCAGCGGCGCCATCGCCCTGGGCACCGACCGCATCGACAACCGCGCACCATGGACCATCCATGGCCACGGCGTGGCGCGGATCTTCCAGAACGTGCGCCTGTGGGAATCGATGACGGTGCTGGAGAACGTCATGGTCGCCCACCGCGCGCCGCTCGGGCAGACGGGCTCGCGCGAGGCGCACAGCCGGGCCGCCGCGCTCGAGGCGCTGTCGAGCATGGGGGTCGCGCACCTGGCCTATCGGCGCGGCGGCGACCTGTCCTTCGGCCAGAGCCGGCTGGTGGAGATGGCGCGCGCCATCGTCAACAAGCCGCGCCTGCTGCTGCTCGACGAACCGGCCGCCGGCCTGCGCGGCGGGCTGATCCTGGAGCTCGCGCAGATCCTGCAGCACCTGCGGGCACAGGGCATGTCGATCCTCGTCGTCGAGCACCGCATCAAGCTGGTCATGAACATGTGCGACCGCGTGGTGGTCCTCAACCTGGGCGACAAGATCGCCGACGGCGCACCGGCCGAGGTCATGAACTCGCCCGCCGTGATCGAGGCCTACCTCGGTGAACGCGTGCCCGAGGAAGCACCCGCACAGATCGTGCACAAGCAGGCCGCCGTTGCCTGACGCCCCTTTCGACACCCAGCGCATTCATTCAAAAGGAGACAAGTACCGTGAAGAAGAACCCTTCGATTCCCTTTCTTCGTGCCGGCTGGATCGGCACCGCCGCGCTGGTGCTTGCCGCGCCCGCGATGGCCGATGCGCTGATCGGCGTTTCGCTGCCCCAGACCGGCCCGAAGGCCCTCGTGGGCCGCAACTTCAAGCAGGGCGTGGAACTGGCCGTGAGCGAGATCAATGCCGCCGGCGGCGTGCTCGGCAAGCCGCTGGAAGTGGTGTTCGAGGACGACCAGGGCGACAACCCCAACGGCGCCATCAATGCGGTGAACAAGCTCATGCAGGTGAGCAAGGTGCCCGTGATGATCGGCCCGCACTACTCGGTCACCCAGATGGCCACGCAGAAGACCTACTGCAATGGCAAGGTGGTCTCGCTGACCGGCGGCACCTCGGTGGCCATCACGCACAGCGGCTGCAACTACGTGATCCGCACCCGCTCGGACGACGACGTGCAGGCCAAGGCGCTCATCGACTATGCGCAGAAGGAGCTCAAGGCCGGCGAGAAGACCGCCGTCTTCTACGCCAACGACGACTTCGGCAAGTCCGGCCAGGCCCGCGTCGTCGCGCAGATGGCCGCGCTCGGCCTGAAGCCCGCGGCGGTGGAAAGCCACAACCCGAGCGACAAGGACTACTCCGCGCAGCTCGCCAAGCTCCAGAAGTCCGGCGCCGAACTCGTGATCCTCTGGGCGCACGACACCGACGCCGCACTGATCCTGCGGCAGGCCAAGCAGTTCGGGCTGCCGTTCAAGTTCGCCGGTGCGGTGCTGTCCGAAGACGCCTTCCTCAAGCTCGCCGGCAATGCCGCCGAGGGCTCGATGAGCGCCTCGTACTTCGTGCCGACCGATCCGAATCCGGCCGTCCAGGCCTTCGTGAAGAAGTACGAGGCCCGCTACAAGATGGCGCCCGATGTCTGGTCGGCCACCTACTACGACGCGACCATCCTCGCAGCCCGCGCGATCAACGAGGCCAAGGGGAACGACCCGGAGAGGATCCGCGCCGCGTTCTCCAACGTGAGCTACAACGGCCTGCTGGCCGACTACAAGTGCGACAAGGCGGGTGACTGCAACAAGCAGGTGAACATCGTCGAGATCAAGGGCGGGCAGCCGGTGGTGCGCTCGGCCGTGCGCTACTGATTGCCGAACCCATGATGCAGGCCGACCTCCCCTCCTCGGTGATTGCCGAACGACCGGAACTGGAGCTCTCGCACGTCGACGTGTTCTACGGCAAGGTGCAGATCCTCTTCGACCTGTCGATCCGCGCGCAGCCCGGCCAGATCGTCGCGGTCATCGGTGCCAACGGCGCGGGCAAGTCGACCACGCTCAACCTGATCGTGGGCCGCGTGAAGCCCAGCGCCGGCCGCGTGGCGTTCCGCGGCGAAGGCATCCACGATCGCTCGGTCGAGCAGATCGTGGCCTCCGGCATCGCCTGCGTGCCCCAGCGCCGCCGGATCTTCGCGACCTTGAGCGTGAAGGAGAACCTGGAGGTCGGCGCCTATGTGCGACGCCACGACAAGGCGGCCATCGCCGACACGCTGGACGAGGTGTACGAGCTCTTCCCGGTGCTCAAGCGCAAATCCGGCGAGATGGGCGGCGTGCTGTCGGGCGGCGAGCAGCAGATGCTCGCCATCGCCCGGGGACTGATGGCGGGCCCGCGGGTGCTGCTGCTCGACGAGCCTTCGATGGGACTGTCGCCCAAACTCACGACGGAGATGTTCGTCGACATCCGGCGCATCGCGCGTGCAGGCCGCACGGTGGTCATCGTCGAGCAGAACGCCTTCGCGGCGCTGAGCGTGGCGGACCACGGCTATGTCCTCGAGGGCGGCCGCATCGCACTGGAAGGCCCCGCCGTCCAGTTGCTGCACGACGACCACGTACGCGACGCCTACCTCGGCGCCTGACCGGATCACCGCAAGACCATGGCCTTCAGCAAGACCCTGCAGCAAACCGCCGAGGCGGTCGAATCGCTGCTGCCCGAGTTCAGGGCGATCTTCGGCGACCGCGCCGTCACTTCACCGGCGGTGCGCGCGCATCACAGCCACGGCGAGGGGCTGCCCGATCCGGGGCAACCCGACCTCGTCGTGTTTCCGCTGACCAACGAGGAAGTCGCCGCGGCCGTCCGGCTTTGCCACCGCGCCACGGTGCCCGTCATCGCCTTCGGCAGCGGCACCTCCATGGAAGGCCACGTGGCCGCGATCCACGGCGGCGTGTGCATCGATCTCTCGCGCATGGACCGGGTCCTGGACGTCTCCACCGACGCCATGGACTGCCGTGTGCAGGCCGGCGTGACGCGCGAGCAGCTCAACGAGCACCTGCGCGCGAGCGGGCTCTTCTTCGCGGTCGATCCGGGGGCGAACGCCTCGCTCGGCGGCATGGCCTCCACGCGCGCCTCGGGCACCGCGGCCGTCCGCTACGGCACCATGCGCGAGACCGTGATGGGCCTCACGGTGGTCACGCCGGATGGACGCATCGTCCGCACCGGGACCCGGGCGCGCAAGTCGGCATCCGGCTTCGACCTCACGCGGCTCTACGTGGGCAGCGAGGGACTCCTTGGCATCATCACCGAGGTGCAGTTGCGCCTCTTCGGGCTTCCCGAGCATGTGATCGCGGCGGTGTGCCAGTTCGACAGCCTGCGCGCCGCCATGGACACCGTCATCGCCACGCTGCAGATCGGGGTGCCGGTCGCGCGGATCGAGCTGCTCAACGACGTGCAGATGGATGCATGCATCCGCTACTCGAAGCTCGACGAGTTCGAGGCCCGCCCGACGCTCTTCGTCGAATTCCACGGCAACGAGTCGGCCGTGGCCGACCAGGTCCGGACGGTGCAGGCGCTGGCCGACGACCACGGCGGCAACGGGTTTCGCTATGCCCATCGGCCCGAGGAGCGCACGCGGCTCTGGAAGGCGCGTCATTCGTGCTATCACGCCAATCTCGCAATGCATCCGGGATGGAGTTCGATGGGCACCGACGCCTGCGTGCCGATCTCGGCACTCGTCGAATGCATCACCGAGACCGAGGCGGACATCCGCGACAGCGGCCTCTACGCGCCCATCGTCGGCCACGTGGGCGACGGCAATTTCCACCTGGGCATCATCTACGACGATGCCGATCCCGAGGCGCGTGCGCGCGCGGAGGCGTTGGCCGAGCGCGTGGCGCTGCGGGCGATCCGGCTGGGCGGCACCTGCACCGGGGAGCACGGCGTGGGCCTCCATCGCATCGGGCAGATCGAGGTCGAGCATGGCGAGGCGATCGAACTGATGCGCGATGTCAAGCGGGCACTCGATCCGCACGGGATCATGAATCCCGGCAAGATGCTGCGCCTGTAAGGATGGCCGGTCGTTCCGACGGCTGGGCGACTCAGTCTTTCTCGCAGACCACGCGCGCCTCGTGCACGAGACGATCGCGCACGAGTGTCAGCCCTTCGTCGTCCCCGCTCGCCTCCCGCAGCGCGCTGACCATGTCGCCGTGGTCGAGCACGAGCAGCATGCGGATCGCATAGCACTCCGACTGGGTGAACTCCCCGGCCGCCGTCAGCGCCTCGAGCTTCCGGATCGCCTCGCCGGGCGCGAGAAGATTGATCTCGACCAGTTCGAGCACATGGTCGATCTGCCGGGCGTTCAGGACTTGGGGTGGGGACGACATCGGGCATTCCTCTCTGAGACGCCCTCGAGTCTCGGCCGCGACGCTTAAGCCGGGCTGAACTCGTCCGTCACGAGGGTGAGCGACCGCCCACCAGCCGGGCCATCAATGCGATCGCCGCCTCGGCGTCCGGCACGAGATGGGTGGACCGCGTGAGCATGAGGTTCAGTCGCTGGCCGAGTCCTTCGACCGTGGTCCCGTTGGCTTTTTCGCGCAACGCGCCCTTGGCGTCCCGCTCGCACGCCAGCACCGCGCCAACGCGCTCCGCATAGGTTCCGGGCGGCACGCCGTACACCACGACCGGCTTGCCGAGCGCCACCGCGAAGCCGACCTCGAAGACCGTGCCCGAATCGGGCTCCAGCCCGCGGAAGGATTGAAGGTTGGCGATGCAACCGTCGGCGTCGCGAATCAGCGCAACGTTGCCGTCGTAGATGGCTTGCGCGAGCCGGTCTTCGCCATCGGCGGCACTGTGCTGGATCGGCGCATCGATCGGTGCGACACCGATCAGCCCTTCCCGCTCGCAACGGCTCTTCAGATCCCTGAAGACGTCGTCGCGATGAGGGAAGAAGACATCGGGGCCGGCGAGATAGATGCGCGGCCGACGGGCGGGTTTCTCTGGGGTCATCCGGCCGATGGTATCGGCCGCCACCTGGCCATCAGCGCGCGTGGGCTTCGGTCCAGCGGACGATGTCGGCCGGACCCATCGCACCGGCCTGCCGCGCGATCTCGCGCCCGCCCTTGAAGAGCGCCAGCGTCGGAATGCTGCGGATGCCGAAGCGCGCCCCCAGCGAGGGCACGGCTTCGGTGTCGACCTTGACGAGCCGCACATGGGGCTCCAGCCGCGCGGCGGCCTGCTCGAAGCCGGGTGCCATCTGGCGGCAAGGGCCGCACCACGGCGCCCAGAAATCGACCAGCACCGGGATCTCGTTGCGCGCGACGTGCCGGTCGAAACCGGCTTCATCGAGCGCCGTCGAGTGTCCGGTGAACAACGCTCGATGGCACTTGCCGCAATCGGGCGCGCTGCCGAGCTGGTCGCGCTTCACGCGGTTGGTGGTGTGGCAGTGCGGACAGACGATGTGCAGCGATTCGGTCATTCCCGGGAACTGGGGCCGGCGTCGGCGATTGCAAGCCCCTGCGTCCCGTCGGCGAGATCGACGAAGGCACGCGGAGGCGTCAGTCCTTGTCGGGCCCCGTCCATTCGGCCGGCAGCGTCGCGACCACGTGCGGATCGGAAAGCGCGTAGTGGCGCACGCTCGGCTCGCGATCGAACAGCTTTCGCACATCGCCCGGATCGATGGTCGGCGCGGTGTGCGGGTCGCCCGTATGGGCGCGAATGCTTTCCATGGAATCCCAGACCGAGACGACCACGACCTCGGTCGTCCCGTCGTTCAGGTCCCGGAAAAGCGCGGCCGCGCGCCGGTTGCCCTTCGCCGCCCGCAGGCGCTTCAGCACGGTGGCATCGAGGTGATCGCTGCACTCCCCGCGCAGTTCCGCTCGAATCCAGAATGTCCACGCACGCAAGATCTTGCCCATCTCGGCTCACTGAAAAAATTGTTGTTGGTGTGGGGCGACGGCGTCTCGGCCGACGAAGCCTTTCATCGTACCTCGTCGGCTTCGGCGACTCGCCGCCGGGCAGGTCGCACTGGCGACGCCCATGCGCCGCGCACGGGTACGCGGCAGGCGCCGGGTTCGCGCCTGCGAGTGTCCGTCAGGAAGGACACCTATACGAAATTTGTCTTGAATAAGACGTGAGAAAGTTCTCTTTATGCAACGCGTCGACCTTCGGGCGCCCGACCGGTTCGCGCCCGCGCCTTCACGCGGTCGGCAGCTCGTAGTCGCGGTATTGCTCGCGCAACTTGGTCTTCAGCAGCTTGCCCGTCGCCGTGTGCGGCAGCTCGGCCACGAACACCACGTCATCCGGCAACCACCACTTGGCGATGCGGCCCGCGAGGTAGTCGAGGACCGCGGACTTGTCCACTTCGGCACCCGGCCGCTTGACCGCGATCAAGAGCGGCCGCTCGCCCCACTTGGGATGCGCCACGCCGATGATCGCGGCCTCGGCGATGCCCGGACAGCCGATGGCGGCGTTCTCCACATCGATGGAGGAGATCCATTCGCCCCCGGACTTGATGACGTCCTTCGCGCGGTCCACCAGCTGCAGGAAGCCGTCGGGGTCGATCGTCGCGACGTCGCCGGTGCTGAAGAAACCTTCCTCGTCGGTCACCACGCCGCCCTCGGCCTTGTAGTAGCCGCTCGCGATCCACGGGCCGCGCACGCGCAGGTGGCCGAAGGCCTTGCCGTCCCAGGGCAGGGGCTTGCCGTCGTCATCGACGATCTTGAGGTCCACGCCCCAGACGCCACGGCCCTGCTTGAGCTTGATCTTCACCAGCTCTTCGGCCGGCAGCGCCGCATGCTTGGGCAGCAGCTTGCTGATCACGCCGATGGGGCTGGTCTCGGTCATGCCCCAGCCTTGCACGACCTCGGCGCCGAACTGCTTCTCGAAGCGCTCCAGCATCGCGCGCGGCACGGCCGCCCCGCCGATGCCCACGCGCTTGAGCGTCAGGGCGCCGACGTCGACATCGGGGTTGGCGTCGAGGTACTGGAACAGCATGAGCCACACCGTCGGCACGCCTTGCGAAAAGCTGACCTTTTCGTCGCGCATCATCTCGTACACGCTCTTGCCGTCGAGGAACTGGCCCGGCAGCACCAACCGGGCGCCCACCATCGCCGCGCCGTAGGGCGCACCCCAGCCGTTGGCGTGGAACATCGGCACGATCAGCATCAGCGTCTCGCCGGAGTTGAGGCCGAAGGTGTCGGGCGCGAGTTCCATCAGCGCATGCAGCACGGTGGAGCGATGCGAATAGAGCACGCCCTTCGGGTTACCGGTGGTGCCCGACGTGTAGCACAGCGACGACGCGGTGCGCTCGTCGAACTCGGGCCATCGGTAGTCGATGCTCTGCGCGGCGACCAGTTCGTCGAAGCACTGCAGACCGGGCACATCGATCGCGGGCATGTGCGCGCGGCCGCACATCGCGATGAAATGACGCACCGACTTGAGCCGGGGCGCGAGTTTCTCGACCAGCGGCGCGAAGGTCACGTCGAAGCACAGCACCGCGTCTTCGGCGTGATTGATGATGTAGTCGATCTGGTCCGGAAAGAGCCGCGGGTTCACCGTGTGCAGCACCGCGCCCGAGCCGGATGCGCCGTAGTACAGCGCAAGGTGGCGGTCCGAGTTCCAGGCCAGCGTGCCCACACGATCGCCCTGGCGCACGCCGAGGTCACGCAGCATGCCCGCCACCTGCCGCGACTGGTCACGGATGCCGCGCCAGTGGGTGCGATGGGTTCCGCCTTCCGGGCGACGGGAGACGATCTCCGTCTCGGGATGAAAAGTGGCCGCATGCTCCACCAGCGATGAAATGAGAAGCGGTCGGTCCTGCATCAGTCCCAGCATGGAATGTCTCCTTTGTCGCCTTGTCGTCAGGGGCCCGGCAACGGGCGTTGCCGCCTGTATCCATCGTAGGCGCCATGCACCAATATCCAATTGCGGGGTTTGCCGGAGGCACGTATGCTGGTACGCGAGTCCGGACCCACTCGGCCCCGGCTTCGGCGAGCTACTACAGGAAAGAGGAGCGAATCACATGCGTTTTCTTCTCAGCCGCTTCACGCGCGTTCTGGTGCTGATGCTGGCAGTGCTTTCGTCCACCGTCATGGGGCAGCAGCCCCAGCCATTCACCCGAGAGCAGCTTGACCAGATGATGGCGCCCATCGCGCTCTATCCGGATTCCCTGCTCTCCCAGGTATTGATGGCAGCGACCTATCCGTCCGACGTGGCCGATGCCGCCAAGTGGTCCAAGGCCAATTCCAACCAGAAGGGCGATGCCGCCGTGAAGGCGGTCCAGGACAAGCCCTGGGACCCGAGCGTGCAATCGCTGGTGGCGTTCCCGCAGGTGCTGCAGATGATGGGCGAGCAGCCCGATTGGGTACAGAACCTCGGCGATGCCTTCCTCGCGTCGTCCAAGGACGTGCTCGACTCCGCGCAGCGGCTGCGGACCAAGGCGCAGCAGCAGGGCAGCCTCAAGAGCAACGAGCAGCAGAAGGTGATCGTCGAGCAGGAGCCGCAGACCCAGCAGACCGTCATCAAGATCGAGCCCGCGAATCCGGAGGTGGTGTATGTGCCGTCGTACAACCCGACGGTCGTCTACGGCTCGTGGCCCTACCCCGCCTACCCGCCCTACGCCTACGCGCCCGCCCCGTACTGGTACCCGGGCGCGGCTCTCGCCACAGGCATCGCGTTCGGCGTCGGCGTGGCGGCCGTGGGCGCGCTCTGGGGAAATGCGAACTGGGGCGGCGGCAACGTCAACATCAATACCAACCGCTACAACAGCATCAACACCAACCGGCAGATCGCGGCGAACCAGAACAACTGGCAGCACAACGCGGCCAACCGGCGCGGCACGCCCTACCGCGACCAGCGCAGCCAGCAGCAGTACGGCCGCAACGTGCCCGGTGCCGAGAACCGCGCCGATTTCCGCGGCCGCGACAACGCCGGACGGGATGCCCAGCGCCAGCAGGCGCAGTCGGCCCTGCAGCAGCGCGGCATGGACCCCGGCCAGGGACGTGAGAACCTGCGCAACGACCCGGGCACGCGCGACCGGGCCCAGCGGGCCGCCGACAACACGGGCCGGGGCGATCGCGGCGGCCAACTCGGTGACCGCGGCGGCGCCGGTGGCGATCGCGGCGGCCAGTTCGGCGACCGTGGTGGCGCCGGTGGCGATCGTGGCGGTCAGTTCGGCGACCGCGGCGGTGCCGGCGGCGACCGCGGCGCTCAGGTCGGTAACCGTGGCGGCGTGGGCACCGGCGACCGTGGCGGCCAGTTGGGCGGCGGCGACCGCGGAGGCGCAGGCGCGGGCGGGCGGGGCAGCCAGGGTTTCGAACAGGTCGGGAACCGGGGCGGCGACAACGCCTTGCGGGGCGCGAACAGCGGCCAGGCCCGTCAGCAGATGGACCGCGGCGCATCGAGCCGGCAGTCCATGGGCGGCGGTGGCGGCGGTGGCGGGGCACGGGCCAGCGGCGGATTCAGCGGCGGAGGCGGCGCCCGGGCTGGTGGTGGTGGCGGCGGCATGCGGGGAGGCGGCGGCGGTGGTGGTCGAGGCGGCGGTGGACGCCGCTGACCCTGCATGAAGCAACCCATCTCCGAACGAGGACACACCATGCCCCAATTCATCCGCATCAAGCATGCTGTCGCGACCGCCGTCGCGGCGCTTGCCCTGGCTTCGACCCCTGTGTTCGCGCAGAAGGCCTACCCCAGCGCCGACGCCGCCGCGCAGGCCTTTTTCAACGCGATCGCGAACTACGACGAGAGCGCGCTGCGCACGGTGCTCGGCAACGACTGGAAGCGCTTCGTGCCCGCCGGCGAAATCGACCGGGAGGACATCTACGACTTTCTCGCGGCCTACGCGAAGCAGCACAAGGTAGTGCCCGACGGGCCGAACCGCGCGCTGCTCGCCGCGGGGGGCGCCGACTGGACACTGCCCGTGCCGATCGTCAAGGGTGCGGCCGGCTGGCACTTCGATCCCGCTGCGGGCGTCGACCAGATGAAGACCCGCCGCATCGGCCGCAACGAGCTCGCGGCGATGAACGCGGTGCTCGCCTACTTCGACGCGCAGAAGGAATACGCCCAGGTCGATCGCGATGGCAACCACGTGCTCGAATACGCGCAGAAGTTCGCCAGTTCCCCAGGCAAGCACGACGGCCTCTACTGGCCCACTGCCGCCGGCGAACCCGAGAGCCCGCTCGGCCCGGTCTACGCGCCGGTGCGTCCCGGCGAGGGCTACCACGGCTACCACTTCAAGATCCTCAAGGCGCAGGGCGCGAACGCGCCGGGCGGCGCCTACGACTACGTCATCGGCAAGCGCATGCGCGGCGGCTTCGCGCTCGTGGCCTGGCCGTCGAAATACGGCGAGACCGGGGTGATGAGCTTCATGGTCAGCCACGACGGCGTGGTGTACGAGAAGAACCTCGGGCCCGGCACCGATGCGACTGCGCGCGCGATGACACGTTTCGATCCCGACACGAGCTGGCAGAAAGTCAACGTGCAGCCATGAATCCACGATACGAGGAGATCGTCATGCAAAGAGAGAAGAAGTCGACCCGAAACGGTGCCGAGCCAGTGGCATCGAAAGGGCCGGAGGAAGTGCAGGACAACGCGACGCCGCACGCGGAACCGGGACCGCTGTCGACCAAGGCCTACGACAAGGCCATGAAGGAGCTGCACGTCGAACTCGTGAAGCTGCAGGAGTGGGTGAAGCACGCCGGCCTCAAGGTCTGCATCGTCTTCGAGGGGCGCGACGGGGCCGGCAAGGGCGGCACCATCAAGGCCATCACCGAGCGCGTCAGCCCGCGCGTGTTCCGCGTGATCGCACTGCCCGCGCCGACCGAGCGGGAGAAGTCGCAGATGTACTTCCAGCGCTATTTCGGCCACATGCCCGCGGCGGGCGAGATCATCATCTTCGACCGCAGCTGGTACAACCGCGCCGGCGTCGAGCGCGTGATGGGCTTCTGCACCGAGGAACAGGCCAAGGGCTTCTTGCAGGGCGTGCCGCTGGTGGAGCGCGCGATCGTCGACTCGGGCGTGATCCTGCTCAAGTACTGGCTGGAAGTGAACCCGGACGAGCAGACCCGCCGCCTGAAGGGCCGCATCGAGGACGGCCGCAAGATCTGGAAGCTGTCGCCGATGGACCTCAAGTCCTACAACCGGTGGGACGACTACACCCGTGCGCGCGACGACATGTTCAAGGCCAGCGATTCCGCATGGGCACCCTGGTTCGTGGTGCGCTCGGACGACAAGAAGCGCGCACGGCTGAACATGATCCGCCACCTCCTCTCGCAGATCCCCTACGAGGAAGCGCCGCGCGAGAAGGTGAAGCTGCCGAAGCGGCACATCAAGAGCGGCTCGCACGAGACGAGCTACCCGGTCAAGTACGTGCCCGAGGTCTACTAGCGACCGCTGCGCCTTCGATGCCTCACCTGCCGCAAGGATCTCGTCATCGGATCCGATGCCGGGCATGAAGGAGGGCGGCCCGTGACCCCCTCCACAGCCCTCACCCGCTGGCTGCCGGGCCTTGGCAGCCTGCGCGATTACAGCGCATCCATGTTGCGCCACGATGTCGTCGCCGGTCTCGTGCTCACGACCATGCTGGTACCCGTAGGGATCGCCTACGCGCAGGCCTCCGGCGTGCCCGGGATCTACGGGCTCTACGCGACCATCGTGCCGCTGCTGGCCTACGCGCTCTTCGGGCCGAGCCGCATCCTCGTGCTCGGTCCCGATTCCGCGCTCGCCGCGGTCATCCTCGCGGTCGTGCTGCCGCTGTCCGCCGGCGACCCGATGCGCGCCATCACGATCGCGAGCGCGATGGCGATCGTCTCGGGGCTGGTGTGCATCGCCGCGGGTTTCGCCAAGCTCGGCTTCGTCACCGAGCTGCTGTCCAAGCCGATCCGCTACGGCTACATGAACGGCATCGCACTCACCGTGCTCCTGAGCCAGTTGCCCAAGCTCTTCGGTTTCTCGGTCGAGGCCGAAGGGCCGCTGCAGCAGACCTGGGAACTGCTGCAAGGCATCGCCGGCGGCAAGACGCATGGCGTCACGCTGCTCGTGGGCGCCGGCACGCTGGTGGCGATCCTGCTGCTGCAGCGGGTGCCGCGCGCGCCCGCCGTGCTGATCGGCGTGGTCGGCGCGACGATCGCCGCCGGCCTGTTCGACCTCGCGACGCGGACCGGCCTCAAGGTGCTTGGCCCGTTGCCGCAGGGGTTGCCCACGCCTTCGGTCCCGCTCATCCAGCTCGACGACATCCGCCCGGTGCTGCTCGGCGGGCTCGCGGTCGCGCTGGTTTCATTCGCCGACACGAGCGTGCTGTCGCGCGTCTATGCCGCGCGCATGCGCAGCCCTGTCGATCCCAACCAGGAGATGGTCGGGCTCGGTGCCGCGAACCTCGCCACGGGGTTCTTCCAGGGCATGCCGATCAGCAGCAGCGCGTCGCGCACGCCGGTGGCCGAGGCGGCCGGCGCACGCACGCAGGTCACCGGCATCGTCGGCGCCATCGCGATCGCGGTGCTGTTGATCGCCGCGCCCAACCTGATGCGGAACCTGCCGACCACGGCCCTTGCCGCGGTGGTCATCGCTTCGGCCATCGGGCTGATCGAGATCACCGATCTGCGCCGCATCTACCGCATCCAGCGCTGGGAGTTCTGGCTTTCGATCATCTGCTTCGTCGGCGTCGCGGTGTTCGGCGCGATCCCGGGCATCGGCATCGCGCTGGTGATCGCGATTGCCGAATTCCTGTGGGATGGCTGGCGGCCGCACTCCGCGGTGCTCGGACAGCCGGACGGGGTGCACGGCTTTCACGACATCACGCGCTACCCGCAGTCGCGGCGCATTCCGGGCCTGGTGATCTTCCGCTGGGACGCGCCGCTGTTCTTCGCCAACGCGGAACTCTTCCGGGACCGCGTGATGGAGGCGGTGAAGGCCTCCCCCACCCCCGTGCGCTGGGTGGTCGTGGCAGCCGAGCCGGTGACCAGCGTCGACGTGACCGCCGCCGACATCGTGGCCGAGCTCGACGACAGCCTGCAGGCCGAAGACATCGAGCTCTGCTTCGCCGAGATGAAGGATCCGGTCAAGGACAAGCTCAAGCGCTTCGGGCTCTTCGCCCGCTTTGGCGCGGAGACCTTCTATGCGACGGTGGATGAAGCCGTCGCGGCCTACGGACAGCAGCAGCGCAAAGCCTGACCCCCGGCCGGGGCATTTACGCAGGCGTTCAAATGCGCCGATAATCAACCAACCGTTTGATTGATTTTTTCATATGACTGCTTCCGGTTCCCTCCAGGGTCTGCGCGTGCTCGACCTCACGCACGCACTGGCCGGCCCCTTCTGCTCTCAGGTGCTCGCCGACCACGGCGCCGATGTCGTGAAGGTCGAGCCGCTCGATGGCGACTTCTTCCGGCGCATGGGCCCGTTCCGCGAAGACGACCGCCGCCGCGTGCTGGGCGGCCTCTTCCAGTCCTGCAATCGCAACAAGCGCTCGATCGCGCTCAACCTCAAGCATCCCGACGGCCAGGCGCTGCTGAAGAAGCTGGTCGGCGGCGCGCATGCGCTGGTCGAGAACTACCGTGCGGGGGTGCTCGACAAGATGGGCCTCGGCTACGACACGCTCAGGGAGATCAACCCCGCGCTGGTCTACACCTCGGTGCGTGGCTTCGGCGACCGCACCGGTGGCGTCAGCCCCTACATGCAATGGCCGGCCTTCGACATCGTCGCCCAGGCGATGGGTGGCTGGATGGGCATCACGGGCCCGGACGCCGAGCACCCGGTCAAGGTGGGCGGCGGCGCGGGCGACACGGTGTCGGGCCTGTTCGCGGCGTTCGGCACCATGGCCGCGCTGTGGCACGCGCGTGGCACCGGCCAAGGGCAGTACGTCGACGTCGCGATGACCGACAGCATCCTCGCGCTGTCCGAACTGGTGGTCAGCCAGTACAGCTACCGCGGCGTATCGCCGGGTCCGGCGGGCAACGGCATCCCGGGCATGGCGCCCTTCGACACCGTGCGCGTGAAGGACGGCGTGATCGCGCTCGCCGCGCCGCACGACCCGCAGTTCCGCGAGCTCGCGAAGCTCATCGAACGGCCTCGACTGCCCGACGATCCGCGCTTTGCGAACGAGGAGTCGCGCTGGACCCACCGGCATGCGCTGATGGAAGAGATCGAGCAGTTCACCACCACCCGGACCAAGGCCGAACTCAAGGATCTGTTCGGCAGTCGCATCCCCTTCAGCCCGATCTACACCGCCGAGGAGATCTTCTCCGACCCGCACTTCGCCGCGCGCAACATGCTGCCCGAGGTCGAGCAACCCGGCAGTGCGCGACCCGTGGCGGTGCCGGGCGTGCCGGTGAAGCTCTCGCGCACGCCGGGCGAGGTGCGTCATCGCGCGCCGCTGCTCGGCGAGCACACGCACGAGGTGCTGCGCGAAGCAGGCCTCGGCGCGGACGAGATCACCCGTCTCGTGGCCGAAGGTGTCGTTCTGGATAATGCCGCCGCATGACTGGGAACCTACGAACAACCGCCGCCACCGGCACCGCCGTCGCCAAACCCGCACGCGGCCGTGCCGGCTCGGCGCGCAAGAACGGGCCGGGCCTGAAGCATGAGGACAAGCGCACCGCCATCCTGCGCACCGCCGCGCAGTTGTTCGCGGAGAAGGGCTACGAGGCCACCTCGCTGGACAACATCGCCGAGCGCCTCGGCATGCACAAGGCCACGCTCTACCACTACGTCGACAACAAGGAGAGCATCCTCTACCAATGCCTGGTGCTCTCCTTCGGCGATCTCGACGAAGTCATCGAAAAGACGAAGGACCGCAGCATCCCGGTGCTCGACCGCCTGCGCCTGTACGTGCGCAGTCTCGCGGTCGCCCAGAACAACGACTTCGGCCGCTGCCTCGTGCTGGTCGGCTCGCGCCCGCTCGAGATGATGCAGGGCGGCGATATCCGCCAGTTCCAGCGGCGGCTCGACGCCACGGTGCGCAACCTCATCACCGAAGGCATCGCGGACGGCAGCATCAAGCCCTGCGATCCGAGCATGTTCTCGGCACTGCTTTTCGGCGCGCTCAACTGGGTGCCGCGCTGGCACAGCGCAGGGGGCAAGCTCTCGATCCAGCAGGTCGCCGACACCTTCATGGACATGGTCATCGAAGGCATTGCCGCCGTGCGGCGATGACACTTGGATCACCCCCAGCCTCGCCCACTTCGTGTGGCTCTGCACCCCCTTCCAGGGGGCGCACCCGACGACCCGGCAAAGCCGGTTCCGTGGGTGCCCTGAGTTGGGCTGCGCCTACATCGAGCGGGCGATGAGGTCCTTCAGGGTCTCGTTCGATCCACCGTAGATGCGGGCCACGCGCGCGTCCATGTAGAGCTGCGCGATGGGGTATTCGGTCATGTAGCCGTAGCCGCCGAAGAGTTGCAGGCAGCGGTCGATGATCTGGCACTGCTTCTCCGAGCCCCACCACTTGGCCATCATCGCGTCGTTGGGGGCCAGCGGCCTGCCTTCCACCAGATCGGCCACCAGCTTGTCGATGAAGATGCGGCCGATGCGCGCTTCGGTCAGGCACTCGGCGAGCGTGAAGCGGCTGTTCTGGAAATCCCACAGCGTCTGGCCGAGCATCTTGCGGTTCTTCGCATGCTCCAGCGTGAGTTCGATGGCACGCTCGGCACAGGTGATGCCCACCACGCCGATCGACAGGCGCTCGCGCACGAACACATCCATCAGCTGCCCGAAGCCACGGCCCTCCGCGCCGCCGATCAGGTTCTCGGCCGGAACATGGACGTTGTCGAGGAAGATCTCGCAGGTGTCCAGGCCGTTCTGGCCGACCTTCTCCAGCACCTTGTTGATACGGAAGCCGTCGGTCTTCTCGCGCTCGACCATGAACAGGGAAATGCCCTTCGCGCCGGAGCCCGCGCCGCCGGTGCGCGCCGCGACCAGCGACAGCTCGGCCTGCTGCCCGTGGGTGATGAAGATCTTGTTGCCGCTCAGCACGTAGCCGTCGCCTTCCTTGCGCGCGGTGGTGCGCATCGCCTTCACGTCGGTGCCGGCATCGGGCTCGGTGATGCAGACCGACAGCATCTTGCGGCCGGAGGCGATGTCCGGCATCCAGCGCCTGCGCTGTTCCTCGTTGGCCGTCTCGAAGAAGAACGCGGGTCCGTTCACCGCGCCGGGAATGAAGCCGAAGGTGGTGTCGCAGATGCGAGCCTGCTCTTCCATCACCACCACCTCGTGCGCAAAGGTCGCTCCCTGTCCGCCGTATTCCTCCGGAATGCTCATGCACAGCAGGCCGAGTTCGCCGGCACGCTGCCAGACATCGCGGTCGATGTGGTGCTGCGCGCGGAACTTCGCGGCGCGCGGAGCGACTTCGTCCTCGAAGAAGCGCCGCGCCGTAGTGCGCAGCATGTCGAGTTCGTCGGTCATCCAGGGGGAACGGTACGGGGCGGTCAATTCAATCTCCGGGTGCGGTGTGTGCGATGGGGGCGATTCTGTCGGCCCTCATCGTAAAAGTCAACCGACTGGTTGGTTGACTTTTGGAATTTGCGGCACCACAATCCGCGCCATCCCCTGGAATCCAACTGAAACGGAGACGAAATTGAATGTGAGCCTCTTAGCCTCTGAAGATTGGAGCCGCCGTGCTCTCGCGGAAGACTGGAAGGTGCTGACCGGCGGCCAGATCGAGGTGACGGAACCTGCAACGGGTCAACCGATTGGTTGGGTTTCCCGTGCCACGGCGCAGGACGTTCGCGCGAGCGCCTCGGCTGCGCGACGCGCACAGAAGGCATGGGCTGCCCTGCCCTACGCCGAGCGTGCGAAGATTTTCCGCACCGCTGCTGCGCTGCTGGAGGCGAACCGCGCCGACTACGCCGAGTGGATCATTCGCGAAACCGGCGGCATCCAGCCCAAGGCCATGTTCGAGATCGACTCGGTGCTGCACCTCTGCCACGAGGCCGCCGCGATGCCGACCCAGGCGCAAGGCTGCGTGCTGCCCAGCGCCGCGGACGTGACGAGCATCGCGCGCCGCGTGCCGCACGGCGTCGTGGGCGTGATCTCGCCGTTCAACTTTCCGTTCCTCCTGTCGAGCCGCGCGGTGCTGCCGGCGCTCGCAACGGGCAACGCGGTGCTGCTCAAGCCGGACCCGCGCACGCCAGTCAGCGGCGGCGTGCTGCTTGCGCTGCTGCTGCAGGCCGCGGGCCTTCCGAGGGGTGTGCTCCATATGCTGCCGGGTGATGCCGAAGCGGGCGAGGCGCTCGTGACCGATCCGGACGTGGCGATGGTGTCGTTCACCGGCTCCACCGCCGTAGGCCGCCGCGTCGGCGAACTTGCGGGCAAGCACCTCAAGAAAGTGGCGCTGGAGCTTGGCGGCAAGAACTCGCTGATCGTGCTCGACGACGCGGACTTCGACCTGGCCGTGAGCGGCGGCGCGTGGGCTTCGTGGCTGCACCAGGGCCAGATCTGCATGAGCGCAGGCCGGCACCTCGTTCACGAGAAGCTCGCGACGAACTACGCGCGGCGCATGGCGGAGAAGGCCCGCGTCCTGCCGGTGGGCGATCCGTTCCGCCAGCAGGTGGCGCTCGGCCCGGTCATCACGCAGCAGCAGTTGCAGCGCGTGGATCGCATCGTGCGCGAATCGGTCGCGATGGGCGCAAGACTGCTGGCCGGGGGGACCTGCCAAGGGCCGTTCTACGCGGCGACGGTGCTCGCCGACGTCACGCCGGCGATGCCGGCCTTCCGCGAGGAACTCTTCGGCCCGGTCGTCTCGATCACCGCCTTCGGCACCGATGCCGAAGCGGCGGCGCTTGCCAACGACACCGAGTACGGCCTCTCGGCCGGCATCTACTCGCGCGACGTGGCGCGCGGGATGGCGCTCGCGAGGCAGCTCGACGTCGGCCTCGTCCACGTCAACGACCAGACGGTGAACGACGACGGCACGATGCCCATGGGCGGTCGCGGCGCATCGGGCAACGGCTCGCGCCATGGCGGTCCCGCCAACTGGGACGAATTCACTCAATGGCAATGGATGACGGTGCGCGGCACGCCGCCGGCCTATCCGCTCTGACAGACACGAACCCTGGAGACATCCCATGAGCCTGAAACGAATCTTCAACCGCGCGATCGGTGCGAGCCTGATTGCCGTGGCCTTCAATGCCGCGCTACCCGCCCATGCCGAAGAAAAGCCGGTGATCCGCGTGCTGGTCGGCTTCCCGGCCGGCGCAGGCACCGACAACCTCGCTCGCATCTATGCCGAGGCGCTGTCGCAGCAGCTCAACGTGACGACCGTGGTCGACAACAAGCCCGGCGCCGGCGGCCAGATCGCCGCGGCCGCGCTCAAGCAGGCCACGCCCGAGAGCAACACCATCATGTTCGCGGTCGACCACCAGGTCATCATGGTGCCGCTGGTGGTCAAGAACCCGGGCTTCGACGTGAAGAAGGATATGGTCCCCGTGGGCCGCATCGTCAACTTCTACACCTGCCTCGCCGTGCCTGCTAACTCGCCGGCGCACACTTTCAACGAGTACCTCGACGCGGTGCGCAAGAACCCCGACCTCGGCAGCTTCGGCATTCCGGCGCCGGGCTCGCAGGCGCAGTTCGTGGGCTACGTGGTGGGCCAGCACTTCAAGGTGCCGATGAACCCGGTCCCCTACAAGGGCGCGGCACCGGCGATCACCGACCTGGTCGGTGCGCAGGTGCCGGCCGCGATCGTGCCGTGCGACGGACTTGTCGAATACCGCAAGGCCGGCAAGGTGCGCGTGCTTGCGATGGCCGCGGACAAGCGCTATTCCGCGATGCCCGACGTGCCCACCTTCAAGGAGATGGGCCTGAAGATGCCCGCCGACGCCTTCCTCGCCGTGTATGCGTCCACCACGCTCAAGCCCGAGCTGCTCAAGCAGATCACCGAGGCCACCCGCAAGATGTTCGACAACCCGCGCACCGTCGAGAAGTTCGCTTCCACCAACATGGAAGCCGCCTACGCCTCGCCGGAAGAACTCCGCGCATTCGTCGACACCGCCACCGCCTTCTGGGCGGAGCAGGTCCGCAAGTCCAACTTCCAGGCTCAGTAATCCAGCATGTCCAAGATCGTCAAGGTGGAGTGCCTTCCGGTATCCACGCCCCTGAAGAAGCCCGTCATCATGCCCAACACGCGGATCACCTCGATCGACAGCGTGGTGCTCAAGCTCACGACCGACGACGGCACGGTCGGCATCTCCGATTCGGGCGACACGTCGTCGTGGTATCGCGGCGAGCTGCAGGAATCGATCATCGCGATGATCGCCAACGTGATCGCGCCGCGCATCCTGCTGGGGGAGGACCCGCGCAACATCGAGAAGATCGTCGCGAAGATGGACCTGCTGGTGCGCGACAACAACCAGGCCAAGGCCACGGTCGACTTCGCGCTGCACGACCTCAAGGGCAAGCTGCTCGGGGTGCCGGTGTACGAGTTGCTCGGCGGGCGTACCCTGGAGGCCGCCCGCCAGGGCTGGGTGCTGTCGGCCGGCAAGCCGGACGATGTCGCCGCCGAGGCCGCGCTCGCGAAGAAGACCGGCTTCGCCCTCTTCAAGATGAAGATCGGCTACGGCACGATGGCCGACGACATCGCGATGGTGCATGCGGTGCGCGACACCGTCGGGCCCGACGCCTATCTCACGATCGATGCGAACGGGTTCTGGAACTACGAGAAAGCGCTGCACATCATCCGCAAGCTCGACCCCTGCGGGCTGGACCTGATCGAGCAGCCGCTGCCGCACTGGGACATCGAAGGCATGGCCCGGCTGCGCGGGCAGGTGAAGACGCCGATCTACGCCGACGAGTCCGCGCAGGAACTCCATCACCTCAAGGAGATCGTGGACCGCCGCGCGGCCGACGGGCTGTTCCTCAAGCTGCAGAAGGCTGGCGGCCTCGTGAAGTCGCAACGCTGGCTCACGATGGCGCGGCTCGCCGGCCTGCCGGTGCATTGCGGCTGCATGATCGGCTCGGGTCTGGAGCACAGCCCGTCCGCGCACCTGTGGACCAGCAACGAGTGGGCGACGCAGGGTCTCAATGAATCGATCGGGCCCCTGATGATCCACGGCACCATGGAAAGCAGGAACATCGAGCCCGGCACCGATATCGCGCTGAACATCCCGCGCTTCGAAGGCGGCTTGTGCTATCCGAACGAAGGCGTGGGCTTCGGCGTCGAGCTCAACGAGGCCTTCCTCGCCTCGCACGCCACGCCCGAAAAACTCGCGCGCACCGTCGCGCTCTGAGCGATGGCATCCGGTGAACGCAAGGGGCCGCTCGCCCATCTGACGGTCGTCGAATTCGCGGGGCTCGGCCCCGCGCCCTTCGCCGGGATGATGCTGGCGGACCAGGGTGCTCGCGTGATCCGCATCGACCGGCCACCGGCACCCGCGAAAGGAGGCGGCATGGCGGCGCTCACCGCGCGCCGCAGCGACGTGCTCTCGCGCGGGCGCGAGTCGATCGCGCTCGACCTGAAGCGCGATGCCGGCCGCGAAGTCGCTCTGCGGCTCATCGCGAAGGCCGACGTACTGATCGAGGGCTTCCGGCCCGGCGTGATGGAGTCGCTCGGACTCGGCCCTGCGGAGTGCCTGCGCCGCCGCCCGGCGCTGGTGTATGGCCGCGTGACCGGCTGGGGGCAGGACGGACCGCTCGCGCAGGCGGCCGGCCATGACATCAACTACGTCGCGCTGTCCGGCGCCCTGCATTCGACATCACGGCAGGGGCAGCCGCCGACGCTCACACCCGGGCTCACCGGCGACTTCGGCGGCGGCGGCATGCTGCTCGCGTTCGGCGTGCTGGCGGCGCTGGCGCATGCGCAGCGGACCGGCGAAGGCCAGGTGGTCGATGCCGCGATCTGCGACGGCTCGGCGCTGCTGGCTTCGCTGGTCTACGGCTGGCGCTCGGCGGGACTGTGGAATGCGGAGGCCGGCACCAACAACGGCGACGGGGGCGCGCACTTCTACGAGACCTACGCGTGCGCCGACGGCAAATACGTGAGCGTCGGCGCGATGGAGCCGCAGTTCTACGCGTTGCTGCGCGAGAAATGCGGCCTGGACGACCCGGCCTTCGATGCCCAGTGGGATGCTGCGGAGTGGCCGCAGCTCAAGGCACGGCTCGCGCAGGTGTTCCGCAGCAGGACGCGCGCCGACTGGTGCGCGCTGCTCGAAGGCAGCGACGTGTGCTTCGCGCCGGTGCTGGATCTGGACGAAGCGCCGACCCATCCGCACAACCGCGCGAGGCGCACCTTCGCGCAGGTGGACGGCATCACGCAGCCCGCGCCCGCGCCGCGCTTCAGCAGCACTCCCGCGGCGGATTGCCGGGCAGTGCGGCCGGTGGCGGCCGACAGCCGGGACCTGCTGGCAGAACTGGGCTACGCCTCGTCAGACATCGAGCAGTTGCTCGCCGGCGCGCCCTAGCTGCCGCCGAACGTGTACCGCAGCCCGCCGCTGAAGGCCCAGTTGCGCCACCCGGCGGTGCCGCTGTTCGTCTGCCATGTCACGTCGGCAAACAGCGAGAGCCGCTTGTTGACCATGCCGCTGACGCCGCCGCCGACCTGCCACGAGTCGCCGAAGCTGCCGAGCTGGAACGTCGTGCCGCCGACATGGATCGATCCCGGGTTGCTCGCGCCGTAGAGGTAGTTCACCTTCAGGTAAGGCGTCAGGCGCGTTCCGTTGCCGGTCTCCATCGGCCGCGTGAGCCGCGCGCCCACGCGCCAGATGCTCTGGCTCTGGTTGCCCATCCGGGTCCGAATCTCGTCCTGGTCGTAGAAGTCGTCGAAGCGCACCTGCTGCCAGACGTATTGCAACTGCGGCTCGATTTCGAAGCCGGTCGAGCCGATCGCGAACGGATACCCCACTTCGGCCGAAGCCGCCAGCGAACGGCCGTCGAAGTTCGCGACTTCGCCGCCGTAGTAGGCCGTCGTCTTCGACGTCGAGCCGAAGGTCCCCCCGGAGAGGATGAAGTCCGCGTACCAGCCGCGACGGTCGAGGTAGGTCGCGATGGCCGCGAGGTTGCGCGTGTCGGTGTCGGTCTGGCTGCTGCCGTCGATCGGCGAGGTGGGTGTGAGTTGGGAGCGCCCGAGGCTGAGCGCCCCACCCACGCGCCAGGTGCCGGCATCGTCACGGCGCACGATGGCGCTGCCGCCGACCTGCAGCGCGGCGTAATCCTGCTTGGCCCCGAAGCCGAACGCGCTGAATCCCAGGTTGGTCCGGTAGTCGTAAGAGCTGCCGTAGACCCGGGCGAAGCCTTCGCGATCGTCTGTCGACCCGATGCGCTCGGTGTCGCGTACTTCGCCGAGCCGGCGATGCAGGCTGTCGATGTCCTGCAGGCCTGCATTGAGCATCGCGCCGGGCAGCGTGAGGTACGAGGGCACCTGCGGCGCCACCAGCGGGCGGCTGTTTCCCGAGGTGTCGGGCTTGGGTGCCGGCGGTATGACGTCCGGTGATGGAGGCGGCGCCGGTGGAGGCGGAGGCGGAGGCGATGGCGGAGGTGGTCCGGGCGGAGGCGGCGGCGGCGGCGGCGGTGGAGGTGGAGGTGGTGGAGGCGGCACCACCTCAGCGATCGGCCGCGTCAGCCGGTAGTCCCAGTAGCTGTCCGCGTTGCCGACCAGGTTCTGCGCCGCGGACGCAGCGCCGTTGGCGGAACCGGGCCCGAAGGCGTAGAGGCGGTACTGGTACGGCGTCCCGCCAGTCACGTAGCCGTGTTCGAGCGTGAAGGTCTGCGCCGTCGCGCTGCCGGCCACCTGGATGATCGACACGCCGGAGTCCGGCGACACCACGTCCGGCCCGACGGGCTGCCCGTCGGCCAGGACCCTCGTGCGCGAAACCTGCGTCCGGCTCGCGGCCGCAGCGATCGCCGCCTGGATCGCCGAGAGCGAGTCGATGCGCGTCACGACGTTGACGTAGGTATGCCCGCTCGCGCCGCCGCCCACGAGCAGCCGGTCGGTCAGTTGCTTGTTGATCGGCCCGAGGTAGTCGTCGTCGAGCAGGGTGCCCAGGAACAGCGTGGAGACCCCGGTGCCCTGGTAGTTGCCCGTGATGCGAAAGGTGTTGCCCCACGGGGCGCCGCCGCTGAGCGCCAGCACCCGCGTGTTGGTCATCGACCCATCCAGCAGCACCGTCGACGCTTGCGTCGCACCCGGATAGGCCAGCCCGGCGCCGATGTACACGAGGCCGTTGTTCGTGAGCTTTCCGCTCAGGACGCTGTCGTAGGCCGCGAGTGCTGCGCCCTGGTTCACCGTGATCGTGTCGGCCACCAGCCTCGCGCCGGGCGAGCCCGGTTCGCCGATCGCGAGCAGGCCGTTCTGCACGGTGCTGGTCTTGGCTTCGGTCCGGCCGAGCAGCGTCCAGCGGTCGCCGGTCATGTCGAGTGCGCCGAAGCTCAGGAAGTCGTTCCGCGCGGTGCCCTCCCCCTGGAACACCACGCGGCTGGTGCCGCCGCCGTGCGCGGGGCCGTTGAGCAAGGCGCCCGTCTGCATCGTCAGCTTGCCGTTGCCGGTCTCGAACTGGACCGAGTAGGTGCCGCCGCTGATCGTGCCCGCGGTGGTGATGTCGGCGCTGCCATTGCGGGTGTGCACGCCGATTTGCGCGCCGCTGATCGAGGCGCCCGCGTTGTTGACCAGCGTGCCGCCCGCGCTGAAGTCGACGCCGATGCCGGCCGACGCGCTCACCGTGCCGCTGTTGGTCATCGACTGCGAGCCGTTGACGAACTGCACGCCATAGGTGGTGCCGCCGACCTTCGCGCCCGCGTTGTTCTGGAAGCCGAGATTGCCGCCTTCGAGCCTCACCGCCACCCCATTGGTGGCCATGATCGTCCCGCTGTTGGTCGCGCTCTCGTTGGCGTTCAGCAGGTAGATGCCGTACGTCCCGCCGGAAATCGTGCCGCCCGCCTCGTTGTTGACGGTGCCGCCCGCGCGGAACATCACGCCCGGCCCCGTGGTCGCGATGATCGAGCCGCTGTTGCTCAGCGATCCCGAGGCATTGACCATCGTGACGCCCCCGCCGTTGCCCTGGATGCGGCCGGTGTTGGTCACCTGGTTCCCGTTCTGCAGGTGCACGACGAAGTTGTTCGGATCGCTGCTCGCAAGAACCCCCAGATTGAAGACCTGGAACGTCTTGTTCTGCCCATACAGCGCCTGCCCGCTCGACACGTTCACGGTAACGCCGGTCGGCACGGTGATCGCATTGGCCTGACCCGTGCTGGGCAGGCTGTCGAGGTTGACCGTCGTGTTGCCGCCCTGGACGATCGCGTCGCCCCACGCATTCAACGAGCACGCGACCATGGCCGCAGCGATGGCGACGGCGCGCTTTTCCCCGACCCGAACGGATTCCCTCATGCCGCCTCCTTGATGCAAGGCCTGTTCCCGTCGCGCCGTTCCCGCGGCGCGCCACCGTGAATCAGCTTAGTGCACCTTGGCGAAACGGTGTGTGCCCGCCGGCGAATGCGCAACAACCGGCACCAAAGGCCACTTGTGGGACTTCCACCGATGCGCTAGGGTGCACGCCCGCACCCAGTGGAGATTTTCACGATGACCCGTGTCTTCAACTTCAGCGCCGGCCCTGCCACGCTGCCCGAATCGGTGTTGCGCCAAGCCGCCGACGAGATGCTCGACTGGCGCGGCAGCGGCATGTCGGTGATGGAGATGAGCCATCGGGGCAAGGAGTTCATCTCCATCCACGCCGAAGCCGAGCGGCGGCTGCGCGAGCTGCTCGCGGTGCCGAAGAACTACAAGGTGCTCTTCCTGCAAGGCGGCGCGATCGCCGAGAACGCGATCGTGCCGATGAACATGCTGCGCGGACGGGAGAGCGCCGACTACATCGACACCGGCGAATGGTCGAAGAAGTCGATCAAGGAAGCGAAGAAGTACGGCAAGGTCAACGTGGCCGCCAGCAGCGAGAAGGACGGCTACACCAGCGTGCCGAAGCAGGAGAGCTGGAAGCTCGACCCCCGGGCCGCCTACGTGCACATCTGCTCGAACGAAACCATCGGCGGCGTCGAATACCACTGGACGCCCGACACCGGCGACGTGCCGCTGGTGGCCGACATGTCGAGCAACTTCATGTCCAGGCCGGTCGACGTGAGCCGCTACGGCCTCATCTACGGCGGCGCGCAGAAGAACATTGGGCCGGCCGGCGTGACGGTGGTGATCGTGCGCGACGACCTCATCGGGCAGGCACTGCCGATCACGCCCTCGGCCTTCGACTACAAGATCCAGGCCGACAACGATTCGATGTTCAACACGCCGCCCACCTACGCGATCTATATCGCGGGACTGGTGTTCAACTGGATCGCGCAGCAGGGCGGCCTGGCGGCGATCGAGGCCAACAACCGCCGCAAGGCCGCGGTGCTCTACGACCATCTGGAAACCACCTCCTTCTTCTACAACCCGGTGGCGCGCGAGGACCGCTCGCTGATGAACGTGCCCTTCAAGCTGCGCGACGAGTCGCTGGACGACGCCTTCCTCAAGGGTGCGGACGCGCGCGGCATGCTGCAGCTCAAGGGCCATCGCTCGGTCGGCGGCATGCGCGCGTCGATCTACAACGCGATGCCCATCGAAGGCGTGCAGGCGCTGGTGGCCTACATGAAGGAGTTCGAGGCGAGCCATGGCTGAGCGCCTCAAGATCCTGGTGCTCAACCAGATTTCGCCCAAGGGCCTGGCCCGGTTGCCGGCCGAACACTACATCGCCGGCCCCGACATCGCCCTGCCCGACGCGGTGCTGGTGCGCTCGGCGGACATGCACAAGATGGAGATTCCCGCCAGCGTGCGCGCCATCGCCCGTGCCGGCGCCGGCACCAACAACATCCCGGTCGAAGCAATGAGTGCGCGCGGCGTGCCGGTGTTCAATGCGCCGGGCGCGAATGCGAATGCGGTCAAGGAACTGGTGATCGCCGGCATGCTGATGGCCGCGCGCCAGCTCTCGGGCGCATTGCGCTTCGTCGACGAACTCGACACCGCGCATGCCGATCTCGACAAGACGGTGGAAAGCGGCAAGAGCGCCTTCGCCGGCTTCGAGCTCGCGGGCCAGACGCTCGGCGTGGTCGGGCTCGGCAAGGTCGGCTGCCTCGTGGCCGACGCGGCCATCAAGCTCGGCATGAACGTGCTCGGCTACGACCCCGAGATCACGGTCGACGCGGCATGGAGCCTGCCCTCGCAGGTGAAGAAGGCCGCAAGCGTCGCCGAGGTGCTGCGCAGCGCGCACTTCGTGACCCTGCACGTGCCGCTGGTGCAGGCCACGCGCCACCTCGTCAAGGCCGACAACATCGGCCTGATGCGCCCCGGCACCGTTCTGCTGAACTTCTCACGCGACGGCGTGGTGGACAACGCGGCGGTGCTGGCCGCGCTGTCGTCCGGGCACCTCGGGCACTACGTGTGCGATTTTCCGAACGCGCAGCTGCATCGCCACGCGCGCGTGATCTGCCTGCCGCACCTCGGCGCCTGCACCCGCGAGGCCGAGGAGAACTGCGCGGTGATGGTGGCCGACCAGCTCAGCGACTTCCTGGAGAACGGCAACATCGTGAACGCGGTGAACTTCCCCGGCGTCACGATGGCGCGCGAGTCGGCCTACCGGGTCGCGATCGCGAATGCCAACGTGCCCAACATGCTCGGGCAGATCTCCACCGCGATGGCGCAGGCCGGACTGAACATCCACAACATGGTGAACAAGTCGCGCGGGGACATGGCCTATACGCTGGTGGATGTCGACAGCGCGGTCACCGGAACGGTCCTGGATGACATCGGAGCGATCGAAGGGGTGCTGTCGGTGCGGTATCTGCCGCATGCGAGCGGCCGATCCAATTAATGCGAGCGTCGAACTAACTCGTCGGCACGTACTGCGAATGAAGCGCCGGCTGGTGCGGATTGAGCATCGCGTGCAAGGCGTATGCGGCGCCGCCGACGGCGGTCGCGAGGTCGGAGTAACGCGCCGTCTTCACCACGGGGGCCGTCAGGCCAGCCCTTTGCGCGTAGCGGGATAGGACCTCGGTGGCGGCATCGAGCAGCGTATCGCCCCCGAGGGTGACCGTCTCTCCGCCCAGCACGATCACTTGCGGGTTGAAGGTCGTCCAGGCGTTCTGGAGCAGCACGCCAAGATAGGAGCCCGCCTTGGCGAAGGCGGCCCGGGTCGCCGGATCGCGGCTGCTCATGCGCGCGCGCAGCGCACGCCGGTCGATCACGTCGTCCTGGAAGCAGCCTGCCGCGGCTGCGATGGCCTTGAGTCCGATGTAGGCCTCTGCGCACCCGAGGCGCCCGCACGAACAGGGCTGCCCTTCGATCACGAGCGTCGTGTGGCCGATCTCGCCTGCTGAACCACTGGCGCCCGTGAACAGCGCGTGGTTGAGGATGATGCCCGCGCCGACGCCGACGCCGCAGCTGACATAGACCAGCGGATCGTCGACCGGTCTTTCGCAAAACTCGGTCTCGCCCACCGCGGCCAGGTCGGCCTCGTTGTGATAGTAGACGGGCACGTCTGCAAGCCCGGCCTGTGCGAGTTCCGCACCGAGCCGGCGGCCGATCTCGACATGGCGCCAGCCGATGTTCGGCGCGAATTCGAGCATGCCCGAGCGCTTGTCGACCGGGCCATGAAGGCCGACGCCGATGCCCAGGAGGCGCAAGCCCCCGCGCGCCATCTTCGCGGAGAGCGCAGTGGCCATCTCCACGAGCTGATGGCATGCCTCGTCCGGATCCTTCGATCGCAGGGCGGCCTGGGTCGCCTCGAGAATTTCCCCGTGGATCGACGTGGCGACGACCTGCACGGCATCGGGCCCGAGATCGACGCCGAGCAGGACCATTTCCTTCCCGGCGAGCCTTAACGGCGTGGGACGGCGTCCGACGCTGCCGGTGACGAACGCGTCCGCCTCGACCAGCCAGCCTTCGTCGATGAGTTCCTTGATGAGCAGGCTCACGGTCGATCGCGTCAGGCCGCTTCGCTCGGACAGCCCGGCGCGCGAGATGCCGGCGTGCTCGCGAAGCAGGCGGAGCAAGCCGATGCGATTGATGCTCTTGACGAGCGCCTGATCCCCCTTCACGGGAGCTGGCGCCGGCGAGGGAATCGCCTCCTTCGGCACCCTCGTGCGCTTTACGACTGCTGGTCGAATCAATGCTCTCTCGTTTCGATTTTTCAGATGGGACATGGTGATCCTAGGCCTTCGTTGGCTCAACGGAAACAGATGCAAGCGTAGCGCCAACCGGGAATTTTGGCACTGTCAGCGTATTCCCTAGTGACCTCGCCATGGCCTGATGGCACATTTGTTTGGCCATCAAACAAATTGGAGACACGATGAGAAACATCAGATTGGCTTCTTCCGCGGCGATCGCGGCGGCAATGTGGTTGTCCTCCGCCGGCGCCCTGGCCGCCGACACGACCGTCCGCCTGATGCACGTGGACCAGAACCCCGAGACCGGCGCCTTCTACAACGACGTTGCACGCCGTTTCGAATCGACGCACCCCGGCGTCAAGGTCGAGATCCAGTACCTCGAGAACGAGTCGTACAAGAAGAAGCTGACCACCCTCCTCCAGTCGCCTGACAAGCCCAACATCCTCTACAGCTGGGGTGGTGGAACGATGCGCGACCAGATCAAGGCCGGCGTGGTCGAGGACCTCTCCGCACCCATGGACGCGAAGTGGCGCGAAAGCTTCATGCCGGCCGCGCTGCAGGCCTTCACGGTCAACGGCAAGGTCTACGGCGTGCCGCTGCAGTTGGGCCAGGTCGGGTTCTTCTACAACAAGGACCTCTTCGCGAAGGCCGGCGTCGATGCAGCCTCGATCAAGACCTGGGACGACCTGCTCGGTGCGGTGAAGAAGATCAAGGATTCGGGAACCACGCCGATCATCGTCGGCGGCGGGGACAAGTGGCCCCTGCACTTCTACTGGTCGCACCTGGCCCTGCGCATCGGCGGCAAGGGCGCGTTCGAATCCGCCATGCAGGGCGAAGGCAAGGGCTTTGCGAGCGACACCTTCGTCCAGGCGGGCACGCTGTTCCAGCAGCTCACCGACCTGAAGCCGTTCCAGCCGGGCTACCTCGGCGCCACGTTTCCCCAATCGTCCGGGCAGTTCGGCGACGGCAAGGGCGCCATGGTCCTTCAGCTGAACTCGATGCTCGGCTCGATGAAGGCGAACTCCGCGAACAAGCTCGGCATTCCCGAAGACAAGCTGGGATGGTTCCCCTTCCCGGCCGTGGCGGGCGGCAAGGGTGACCCGAGCGACACCCTCGGCGGCATGAACGGCTGGCTGGTGACCAAGGGCTCGCCGAAAGAGGCTGCCGAATTCCTGCGCTTCTTCTCGGAGGCCAGCAACCAGCGCATCCCGGCTCAACGCGGCTCCTACATCCCCGTCGTCAACGGGACGCAGGACGCGATCGCCAACCCCATCCTTCGCCAGTTGGCGGAGAACGTCGCGAAGTCGCACTACCACCAGATCTATTACGACCAGATGCTCGGCCCATCGGTCGGTGCGGTCGTCAACGACATTTCGGTCGATCTCGCCACGGGGAAGATGAAGCCGGCGGATGCCGCGGCTGCCGTGCAGGCTGCCTGGCAGCGCGTCAACAGCACCAACTGAGCGATCGCGCCACCACGGCACAGCTGCAGGGAGGACTCAAGCGTGACGACGATCGATCACAGTGCAGGCGCCATGCCCGCCACCCCGACGGGGTGGTCGCGGGCCTGGCGCCGCAAGCCATCCAGGCGGACCGGCGGGACGACGACAGTGGTGCTGTTCTTTCTTCCGCCGGCCATTCTGCTGTTCACCTTGTTCGTTGCCTTTCCGATGGGCGCGGCCGGCTGGTACAGCTTCTTCAACTGGAACGGCTATGGCGTTCCCACGAATTTCGTCGGCCTGCGGAACTTCGTGGACCTCTTCCGCAATCCCGCGTTCCGCATCGCCCTCGGCAACAACCTGCTGATCATCGTGGGGTCGCTGGCGGTGCAGTTGCCATTGGCTCTGGCGATGGCGGTGCTGCTGGCCGACCGGGTCATCGGCACGACCACCTTCAGGCTGATCTTCTTCCTGCCGTACATCCTGGCGGAGATCGCGGCCGGCCTGATCTGGCGCTTCGTCTACGACGGCGACTACGGCCTGCTGGCCAAGATCTGGGAATGGTTCGGAGCGACGGCGCCCTACGTGCTGTCCGAACCCGAGCTCGCCATGTACGCCATCCTGGTCGTCGTGATCTGGAAGTACTTCGGCTTCCACATGATCCTGTACATCGCGGGCTTGCAGCAGATCGATCGCAGCTTGTACGAAGCCGCACGCATCGACGGCGCGTCGCGCTGGCAGATCTTCAGCCGCATCACGGTTCCGTTGCTCGGCTCGACGATCCGGCTGTCGGTGTTCTTCGCGATCCTCGGATCGATCCAGCTCTTCGACCTCATCATGCCGCTGACCAAGGGCGGTCCATCCGACAGCACGCAGACCATGGTGACCTTCCTCTACAACTACGGCGTCACGCGCATGGAGATCGGATTCGGGAGTGCCGTCGGCGTCGTGCTCTTCATCATCTGCGTGGTCTTTGCCTTTGGCTACAAGCGGGTCCTGATGCGCCATGACTAGTCACGTTTCATCCGCGCCGAAGTCCGCGGCCATGTCGCCGGTCGTTCGCTATGCGGCGCTGTTCCTCGTCGCCGGCCTGGTGCTGATCCCGCTGGTCGCCACCGTTCTGGGCGGCTTCAAGACGCTCGGGGACCTGCGGGTCAATCCCTTCGGACTGCCGGCGCAGTGGGAGTGGCGGAACTACTGGGACATCCTCGGCGGAAGCCGCTACTGGCAGCTGATGGGGAACTCCGCCGTGATCGCGGTGCTGACGGTCATCCTGACGGTGATGGTCTCGGCGATGGCGGCCTTCGTGTTCGTGCACATCCAGTTCTTCGGCTCGACCTTCCTCGTCAACTACCTGCTTCTCGGCCTGATGTTCCCCGCGGCGACCGCGATCTTGCCGCTCTTCATCCAGATCCGGGACCTGGGCCTGCTCGACAACTACTGGGGCGTCGTCCTGCCCCAGGTGGCCTTCGGCCTGGCGTCGAGCATCCTGCTGTTCCGCAACTACTTCAAGCAACTGCCGGCGGAACTGTTCGAGGCGGCACTCATCGACGGCTGCGGCTACTTCAGGTTCTTCTGGCACATCGTGCTGCCGCTGTCGCGCCCCATCCTCGCGACGGTGGCGGTGATCGTCTTCGTGCACAGCTGGAACTCGTACCTGCTGCCGCTGGTGGTCTTCAACCGCGAGACGCTCTATACGTGGCCGCTCGGGATCATGGCCTACCAGGGCGAGTTCTCCACCGACTGGAACCTGGTGCTGGCATTCATCACGCTCACGATCCTTCCGGCCGTGATCATGTTCTTTGCCGCCCAGAAGCACATCGTCGCCGGGCTGACCTCCGGCTCTGTCAAAGGATAAGGACCCATCATGTCTTCGGTGAGTATCAGAAAAGTCCAGAAGGACTATGGCGCGGTGCCCATCATTCGCGGCGTCGATGTCGAGATCGATGATGGCGAGTTCGTGATCCTCGTCGGCCCGTCCGGCTGCGGCAAGTCCACGCTGCTGCGGATGATCGCGGGGCTCGAGGACATCTCGGGCGGCGAGATCCGCATCGGCGAGCGCGTGGTCAACGACCTGGAGCCAAAGGAACGCGACATCGCGATGGTGTTCCAGAGCTATGCGCTCTATCCGCACATGACGGTCGAGCAGAACATGGCCTTCTCGCTCAAGATGGGCGGCGCGAAGAAGAGCGAGATCGACCCGAAGGTCGCGCGCGCGGCGAAGATCCTCAGTCTCGAACCGCTGCTCGGTCGCCTGCCGAAGGAGCTCTCGGGCGGCCAGCGCCAGCGCGTCGCGATGGGCCGCGCGATCGTTCGCGACCCCAAGGTGTTCCTGTTCGACGAGCCGCTGTCCAACCTCGACGCCAAGCTGCGGGTGCAGATGCGCACCGAGATCAAGGCGCTGCACCAGCGCCTCGGCACCACCATCGTCTACGTGACGCACGACCAGGTCGAGGCGATGACGATGGCCGACAAGATCGTGGTCCTGCACGACGGCGTCGTCGAGCAGGTGGGCGCGCCACTCGACCTGTACGACCGTCCGGCCAACCTCTTCGTGGCCGGCTTCATCGGCAGCCCCGCGATGAACCTGCTCAAGGGCAAGGTCGAGCGGGAAGGCTTCGTGGTCGACGGATCAGGCGGACTCACCCTGCCCTTCAGGAATGCACCGGCGGCTGCGCCGGGACTGCCGGCGGTCTATGGCATCCGGCCCGAGCACTTCGTGCTCGACGACGCGGGATTCCCGATCACGGTGGAGGTGGTCGAGCCGACCGGCTCCGAGACGCAGGTGATGGCGCAGATCGGTGGACAGGCGATCTGCGCAGTGTTCCGCGAGCGCATCACCGCCGGGCCCGGCGAAATCATCCACATTGCCGCCGAGAGCGAACACGCGCATCTGTTCGATGCGGCGACCGAGCAACGAATCAACTGAATCAACAGGAGCAGCATCCATGGATTTTCTGAGCGTGAAGGCCAACCAGATCGTCGACGCCCAAGGCAAGAGCGTGCGCCTGCGGGGCACCTGCGTCGGCGGGTGGATGAACATGGAGGACTTCATCAATGGGTTCTCCGGCGCAGAGCACACGCTGCGCTTCGAGATGGCCGAGGTCCTGGGCAAGTCGAAGGCCGAGTTCTTCTTCGAGCGGTTCCACGATCACTTCTTCAACGAGTCCGACATCGAATACCTCAAGAGCCTCGGCACCACGGTGGTGAGGCTCCCGCTGAACTTCCGGCACTTCGAGGACGACAGCAAGCCCTTCGTCTACAAGGAGGCCGGCTTCCAGCGGCTGACGCAGGTGCTCCGGTGGTGCGAGAAGCACGGCCTCTACGCCATCCTCGACCTGCACGCCGTGCAGGGATGGCAGAACGTGCATTGGCATTCGGACAATGCCAACCGGCACAGCCTGTTCTGGAACCACACGCACTACCAGGACCGGTTCATCGCGCTGTGGGAGGAGATCGCGAGGCGCTACAAGGACGAGGCCGTCGTCGCGGGTTTCAACCTGATGAACGAGCCCTGCGTGAACAACCAGTTCGGCGACCTGCCCTGGAACATCCACAGGAACTATCGGCCGGACTGGGAACTGATGAATGCCGTCTACCGAAAGGCTGTCGGCGCGGTCAGGGAGATCGATTCCCGGCACATCATCTTTCTCGAAGGGGACCGGTACTCCTACCTGTTCAGTGGCCTGGAAGCGCCGTTCGCGGACAACCTCGTCTACAGCAGCCACAACTACACCATCGCCGGCTTCGGCCCGGGCACATATCCCGGCACGATCGATGCGGGACAGCCCCGAAGCGACGGCCCCGAGCACTGGGACCTGGCAAGGCAGGAGCTGGAGTTCACCAACCACGAAGGCACCGTGTTCACGAAGAAGCACGATGTTCCCCTGTGGGTCGGCGAGTTCGGATCGGTCTACAACGGCGGCGACGCAGAGGTGCCCGACCGCCTGCGTGCGATGGACGACCAGATCGGCATCTTCGAGCGCCATGGCGCGCACTGGACCACCTGGACCTACAAGGACGTCGGCGTGATGGGCCTCGTGACCCTCGACCCCGAGTCGGAGTACCGGCAGCGGGTCGGCGACTTCATCCGGAAGAAGGAACAGCTCGGAGCCGACGACTGGATGGTGTGGATGCCCCAGACGCCGGTCAAGGAAGAAACCGGAAAGCTCGCACAGCACATCTACGACGTCATCGGCGATGACGAGATCACCCGGAACTACAACCGCAAGTGCTTCAGCTCGGCGGTGCTCTGCTTCTACACCAGCGCGCTGATGCAGCAGACCTACGCCCGCCTGTTCAAGGACATGTCCGAATCGCAGATCGATCGCGTCCTCTCGTCGTTCTCGCTGAAGCAGTGCAAGGTGAACAACGACCTTGCCGGCATCGTGAAGAAGTACGCCGCCTTCCCGGTGCAGGACCGCTGATGGACAAGGTCGGCATCGGCTTCATCGGCTGCGGGAACATCAGCGAGGCCTACCTGAAGGCGGCGACGAAGTTCCCGATCCTCGACATCCGGGGCGTCGCGGACCTGAAGCCGGAGGTGGCAGAGGCACGTGCCTCGCAGTTCGGGCTCAAGGCGCTCTCGGTCGATGCGCTCCTGCGCGACCCGGCGGTCGAGATCATCGTCAACCTCACGATCCCGGCGGCGCACGTCGAGGTCGGCCTCATGGCGATCGCGGCCGGCAAGCATGTTCATTCCGAGAAGCCCCTGGGTCTCACGACTTCGCACGCCCGGACCCTGCTCGAAGCCGCCGACAAGCGGGGCCTTCGCGTCGGCTGTGCGCCCGACACCTTCCTGGGTGGCGCGCACCAGACCTGCCGCAAGCTCGTCGACGAAGGCGCCATCGGCAAGCCGGTGGCCGGCACGGCGACCTTCATGTGTCCTGGCCACGAGCGCTGGCATCCGAACCCCGCCTTCTACTACGCCAAGGGCGGCGGGCCGATGCTCGACATGGGGCCGTACTACATCACGGCGCTGGTCAACCTCATCGGACCTGTCGCGCGCGTTTCCGGGTCGACCTCGCGCGTGCGCAGCGAGCGCGTCATCACCAGCGAACCGCTCAAGGGCACGAAGATCGACGTCGAAGTGGCCACCCATGTGGCCGGCACGATGGAGTTCGCCTCGGGCGCCATCGTGTCGATCGCGACCAGCTTCGATGTGCCGAAGCACCGGCATGTGCCCATCGAGCTTTACGGCACCGAGGCCAGCATGATCGTGCCCGATCCGAACCACTTCGGCGGCACCATCCAGCTCGCGCAGGCCGGGCAGGAGTGGGTAGACCAGCCCCTCGGACATGCGTACGGCGACGGCAACTACCGAAGCATCGGCGTCGCCGACATGGCACACGCCATTCGCGCCGACCGTCCGCACCGCGCATCCGGCGAACTGGCCCTTCATGTCCTCGAAGTGATGGAGGCGTTCGAGACCTCGTCGCGACTCGGCCGGCACGTGAGCATCGAGACCCGGCCGGAGCGGCCGCAGGTGTTGCCGACCGCCTTCTCGGCCGGCGGCCTCGGCTGAGCCCCTCCATCCATTGAACAAAGGCAACTCGATGCGTGAAGCCATGATCGTGTGGGGCGGCTGGATGGGACACGAGCCCGACC
The DNA here is from genome assembly GCF_037889935.1 of Variovorax ureilyticus. Classification (NCBI taxonomy): domain Bacteria; kingdom Pseudomonadati; phylum Pseudomonadota; class Betaproteobacteria; order Burkholderiales; family Comamonadaceae; genus Variovorax; species Variovorax ureilyticus. The sequence goes on along the minus strand of NZ_JBBKZU010000011.1, from coordinate 167,174 downwards.
AGGGCGCCAAGATCGTCTCGGACATGTTGACGGGGCACGGCTTCGAGGTCCGTGTCGAAACCTCGACGAAGGCCTTCGCGGACCCGGCCATCGCGGACCTGAGCCTGATCGTCCCGATCATCACGATGTCGAAGATCGAGAAGGACGAACTCGCCAGCCTGACCGGTGCGGTGCGCGAAGGCGTCGGCCTCGCGGGCTTTCACGGCGGGATGTGCGATGCCTTTCGCGACGCGGTCGACTACCAGTTCATGACGGGCGGCCAGTGGGTCGCGCATCCCGGCAACGTCATCGACTTCCGCGTCGACATCGCCCGGCCTGACGATCCCGTGGTGCAAGGCATTGGCGACTTCGACTATCGCTCGGAGCAGTACTACATGCACGTCGACCCCTCGAACGAGGTGCTGGCGACGACGACATTCACCGGCGAGCACGCACCGTGGATCGATGGCGTGGTGATGCCGGTGGCATGGAAGCGTCGGCATGGAAAAGGCCGGGTGTTCTACAGCGCGCTCGGCCATGTCGCCAGCGAGTTCCAGGTGCCCCAGATGCGCACGATCCTCGAGCGCGGAATGCTCTGGGCGGCACGCTGACCCATGACTTCTTCTTCCACCCCCCTCTACAAGGACCCCGCGCAGCCGCTGGCAGCGCGCGTGGATGACCTGCTCGGTCGCATGACGCTCGAGGAAAAGATCGCCCAGATGCATGCCTTCTGGCTGATCCTCTCCGAGAGCGGCGAACATCGCGTGCGCCCTGGCGAGGCTTTCGTCGTTGCCAGCGACGCCGATTCGGTGCTGCGCCGCCTGGCTCACGGCATCGGACAGATCACCCGCCCGCTGGGCACGCACAGCGTCGAGGCAGGCAGCGGCTTGCGCGCACTCAACAAATTGCAGCGCTATCTGCGCAACGAGACACGCCTGGGCATCCCCGCGATCTCGCACGAGGAGTGCCTCGCAGGCATGATGACCCGCGACGGCACGCTGTTCCCCTCGCCGCTGGCCCTCGGCGCCACCTGGAATCCCGCGCTCGTCGAGGAGGTCGCAGCGAAGATCGGCTTCGAATGCCGGGAGCTGGGATGCCAGCAGGGACTGGCGCCCGTTCTCGATGTCTCGCGCGATGTGCGGTGGGGACGCACCGAAGAAACCTTCGGCGAGGACCCGTATCTTGTCGGCGTCATGGCGACCCGCTATGTTCGCGGCCTCCAGGGCCCGCGGCGCGACGTGCTCGCGACGCTGAAGCACTATGCGGGTCATTCGTTCAGCGAGGGCGCACGCAACCACGCGCCGGTGCACGTCGGCTGGAGGGAGTTGAACGACACCTTCCTGCTTCCCTTCGAGATGGCCGTGAAGCAGGCCAACGCAGGCTCGGTGATGCCGGCCTACCACGACATCGACGGCGAGCCGGCCCACTGCTCGCGCCACCTGCTGACCGAGGTGCTGCGCGAGCAATGGGGCTTCGACGGTCTGGTGGTGGCCGACTACGTCGGGGTGAGCCTGCTCTACCGGCACCACGCGGTGGCAGCGGATGCCGCCGAAGCCGCGGCCCTGGCATTCAATGCGGGACTGGATGTCGAGTTGCCTGCGGACGATTGCGCGCAGCACCTCGCAGAGGCGATCGAGCGCGGCCTGATCTCGATGACGACCGTCGATCGCATCGTCTCGCGGGTCCTCACGGAGAAGTTTCGACTGGGACTGTTCGAGAAGACTTTCGAAGACCCGCCAGCGGCGCCCGCGCTGCGAACGCCCGAAGCCGTCGCGACAGCCCTCGAAGCAGCGCGCCAGGCGATCGTGGTGCTGGACAACCGGGGCCTGCTGCCGCTCAGTCCGGCAGGCACTCCACGCATTGCCGTCATCGGCCCCACGGCCGACGATCCGTTGGCGATGCTCAGCGGCTACAGCTACCCGGCCCACGTCGTGCTGCACGACCAGGTCGAAGACACCCGTCACGTCGTGACGCCGCTGCAGGGCCTGCGGGCGATCCACGGCGCGGAAAACGTGCGCTATGCGAAGGGCTGTTCGATCATCGAAGTCCGGAAGAAAGGCACCCCCGTGTTCCCGGGCGACGTGCGCGCAGAGGGCATCCAGCCCAGCTCGCCCGTTTCCCTTCGCACCGACCAGATTCCCGAGGCCGTCGACGTCGCCCGCGATGCAGATGTCGCCATCGTCTTCGTCGGTGACCTCGCAGGCCTTTTCCAGACCGGCACGGTCGGGGAAGGGTCGGATGCCGATTCGCTCGATCTGCCCGGCGTGCAGCAGCAGTTGCTCGATGCCGTGGTCGATACCGGCACGCCGACCGTGGTCGTGCTGACCAGCGGCCGCCCCTACAACCTCGGCGGACTCGAAGATCGCATCGCAGCCTTCGTGATGGCATTCGCTGGCGGGCAGCAAGGCGGCACCGCGATCGCCGAGGTCCTCTCGGGCCGCGCCGAGGCCACAGGCCGGCTGACGGTCTCGGTGCCCCACAGCGTTGGCGCGATGCCGTACTACTACAACCACAAGTTCAAGAGCGGAGGCACGCCGATCGCCCTGCACTTCGGCAGCCGCTATCCCTTCGGCCATGGCCTCGGCTACACGCGCTTCGAGTACCGCAACCTGGAGGCGCCCGCTTCTCCCATCCCCATCGAAGACGGCGAGATCGTGATCAGCTTCGACGTCGCCAATACGGGATCCCGAAAGGGCGCGGAGATCCCGCAGCTGTACGTGCGCGATCGCCTGGCCAGCGTCGTGCGACCCGTGCGCGAGTTGAAGGCCTTCGGCCGGGTGGTACTGGACGTCGGCGAGGTCCTCCGCGTGACCTTCCGCGTACCCGTGGACATGCTGTCCTTCACCGGCATGGCCGGTGCGCGAATCGTCGAGCCGGGCAGGTTCGAGCTGGGCATCGGTGCATCGAGCGCCGACATCCGGCTGCGTGCGGAGATCGATGTCGCCGGCAGCACGCGCACGCTCGAACAGAACTGGCGCATGGAAAGCAGCTGCGAGATTCGTCCGCTCTCCCCGGCAACCCTCCTCTAGATCGCCCAATGCAAACCAACCTTCATTCATCGTTTCTTCCCGCCGACGCTTCCGGCGCCTTGCTCGTCGGCCGCGTCTGGCGCACGGGCCCGGTCAACGGACCTGGCGTCGTGCTGGTTCGAAAGGGCCAGGTGCTGGACATCACGGCCTCGGCGCCCACGGTGTCCGACCTTCTCGAGCGCGACGACCTGCTGGAATTCGTCCGCAATTGCCCGGGGGAGCCCCTGGGCGAGGTCGCCGGCTGGCTGGAGAGGTCCATGACGGCCTCGGGCGAGGCGGACGCCGACAGGCTCCTGGCTCCGTGCGACCTGCAGGCCATCAAGGCATGCGGCGTCACCTTCGCGGTCAGCCTGCTGGAGCGGGTCATCGAGGAGCAGGCCGGCGGCGATGCGTCCAGGGCCGCACAGATCCGGCACGAGCTCCAGCGCACGATCGGATCGGACCTGTCGGCCATCCGCCCCGGTTCGCCCGAGGCCGAAGCGCTCAAGCGCGAACTCATCCGCCAGGGCACGTGGTCGCAGTACATGGAAGTCGGCATCGGCCCGGATGCCGAAGTGTTCTCCAAGGCACAGCCCATGTCGGCGGTCGGATTCGGCGCGGACGTCGGATTGCACCCGAGCTCGTCATGGAACAACCCCGAGCCCGAGATCGTGCTGGCCGTCAACAGCCGCTCGCAGATCGTCGGCGCCACGCTGGGCAACGATGTCAATCTCCGCGACATCGAAGGCCGCAGCGCCCTGCTGCTCGGCAAGGCCAAGGACAACAACGGCTCCTGCGCGATCGGCCCGTTCGTGCGCCTGTTCGACGATGACTTCACGCTGGACACGATCCGTTCGTCCACCGTGAGCCTGACCATCGAAGGGCAGGAAGACGGCTTCAGGCTCGAAGGATCCAGCCGCATGGCGGAGATCAGCCGCGATCCCGAAGATCTGGTGCGCCAGACCTGCGGCGCGCACCACCAGTATCCGGACGGCTTCTTCCTCTTCCTCGGCACGATGTTCTCCCCGATCCAGAACCGGGGCGCCGAAGGCAAGGGCTTCACGCACCGCCTCGGCGACCGCGTGACGATCAGCACGCCGTCGCTGGGCGCGCTGGTCAATCGCGTGCAACGCTCCGATGCCATCGCGCCCTGGACCTTCGGCGTGCGGGCGCTTTACCGGAATCTCTCCTCCCGCGGCATCGCCGCTTCCTGAGGCCGGCCCGATCAACACAAGGACCCATCAATGTCTGCCATCTATCCGAGCCTTTCCGGCAAGCGCGTCATCGTCACGGGCGGGGCCTCCGGCATCGGCGCTGCCATGGTCGAGGCCTTCGCCCGGCAAGGCGCCAAGGTCTTCTTTCTGGATATTGCCAACGAGGAAGGCCGTGCCCTTCAGGCGAGCCTGCGCGATGCCGCGCACGCGCCCGTCTTCCACCGGTGCGACCTGACGGACATCCAGGCGGTGCAGGCAACCTTCGCCGCCATCGAGGAATCGGGAGGGCCGATCGGCGTCCTCATCAACAACGCGGCCAACGACGATCGACACGAGGTCGACGCCGTCACCGCGGACTACTGGGACCAGCGGATCGCGGTCAACCTGAGGCACCAGTTCTTCTGCGCACAAGCCGTCTCGGGCGGCATGCGGGCAGCGGGCGGCGGCGTGATCCTGAACCTCGGCTCCATTTCCTGGCACCTCGCGCTGCCCAGCCTGTCGATCTACATGACGGCGAAGGCGGGCATCGAAGGCCTGACCAAGGGATTGGCGCGCGACCTGGGCCGGTTCGACATCCGGGTGAACTGCATCGTCCCGGGCGCGGTGCGAACGCCGCGGCAGATGCAACTGTGGCAAACGCCCGAGAGCGAAGCGAAGGTGATCGCCGCGCAATGCCTGCCGCAACGCATCGACCCTGCGCACGTCGCGGCGATGGCCCTCTTTCTCGCATCCGACGATGCGGCCCGTTGCTCCGGCCGCGAATACTTCGTCGACGCAGGCTGGCACGGCGCATGACCGAAGCCACTCGCACCGCCCGGCGGTTCCGCTCGCAGGACTGGTTTGCCAATCCGGATCACATCGACATGACGGCGCTCTATCTGGAGCGCTTCATGAACTACGGCATCACGCCGGCGGAATTGCGATCGGGCAAACCCATCATCGGGATCGCGCAATCCGGAAGCGACCTGAATCCGTGCAACCGCGTCCATCTGGAACTGGCCAGGCGCGTGCGCGACGGCATCCGCGACGCCGGGGGCATCCCGATGGAATTCCCGGTGCATCCGACCTTCGAGAACTGCAGGCGGCCGACGGCGGCCATCGACCGCAACCTGGCCTACATGGCGCTGGTCGAGATCCTGCACGGCTACCCGATCGATGCGGTCGTGCTGACGACCGGTTGCGACAAGTCGACGCCATCGCAGGTGATGGCCGCGGCGACCGTGGACATTCCTACGATCGTTCTGTCCGGCGGCCCCATGCTGGACGGCTGGTTCGAAGGAGAACTCGTGGGCTCCGGGGCCGCCATCTGGAAGAGCCGCAAACTCCTGGCGGCCGGCCAGATCGACGAAGCGAAGTTCATGGACATCGCCACCGCATCGGCGCCTTCGGTGGGGCACTGCAACACCATGGGGACGGCCTCGACCATGAATGCGCTCGCGGAAGCGCTGGGCCTGTCGCTGACCGGCTGCGCCGCGATTCCCGCGCCCTACCGTGAGCGCGGACAGATCGCCTACGAGACCGGTCGCCGCATCGTCGAGCTGGCCTTCGAGGACCGGCGGCCCTCGTCGATCCTCACGCGGGACGCGTTCCTCGATGCGATCGTCGTCAACGCGGCGATCGGCGGGTCCACCAACGCGCAGCCCCATCTCATGGCCATGGCTCGGCATGCCGGCGTGGACCTGCGTCCGAGCGACTGGACCGAGTTCGGGTTCGATGTGCCGCTGCTGCTGAACATGCAGCCGGCCGGCAAGTACCTGGGCGAGGCCTTTCATCGCGCAGGCGGCGTTCCGGCGGTGATGTGGGAACTCCAGCAGGCGGGCTTGCTGCGAAGCAGGCGCCCGACGGTCACCGGCATGACGATGGAACGAAATCTCGAAGGTCGGCAAAGCGTGAACCGGGAGGTGATCCGCGAGTTCGCGCATCCGCTCAAGGAACGCGCCGGGTTTCTCGTTCTCGGCGGCAACCTGTTCGACTTCGCGATCATGAAGACGAGCGTGATCTCCGCCGAGTTCAAGGAGCGCTACCTGAGCCGTCCGGGCGCGGAAGGCCAGTTCGAGTGCCGTGCGATCGTCTTCGAAGATTCGGACGACTATCACGCGCGCATCAACGACCCTGCGCTCGCCATCGACGAGAACTGCATCCTGGTGGTGCGCGGTGCGGGCCCCGTCGGTTGGCCTGGGTCCGCGGAAGTCGTGAACATGCAGCCGCCCGACGCGCTGCTCAAGCGCGGGATCACCAGTCTTCCGACCCTGGGAGACGGGCGGCAGTCGGGGACCTCGGACAGCCCGTCGATCCTCAACGCCTCGCCCGAGAGCGCCATCGGCGGCGGGCTGGCCTGGCTGCGCACGGGCGACGTCATCCGCATCGACCTGAACGCCGGGCAATGCAACATGCTGGTGTCCGATGAAGAAATCGCGCGCCGCAAGGAAGAAGGCGCGCCGTCGATCCGGCCGAGCCAGACGCCGTGGCAGGAGGTCTATCGCGCGACGGTCGGGCAACTCGCGTCGGGAGCCTGCATGGAGTTGGCCGTGAAGTACCGCGGCGTGGCCGGCGACCAACCTCGTCACAATCATTGATGTTGCAGGCGCCATAGGTGTGGTCGTCGGCAACGCGACCGACCATGACCCACCTCGCCCCCGCTGACCTCGCCCTTGTCGATACCTGCTCGCAGGCCTCGCAGGGCCTGCTCGAACGCAACCTCACGCCCCACGGCATCCTCGCCGCCAGTCGCACCGAGGCGGCAATGGCTCGGCGCTACACGCGCATCTTCGGGCGTGATGCGGCCATCTGCGTGATGGCGATGTGCGGCAGCGGCGTCCCTTCGCTCGAGCGCGGCGCCGTCGCGAGCCTGGAAGCACTCGCCGCGCAGCAGGCGCCCAACGGGCAGATTCCGAAGTACGTCGACCCGGAAGGACTCGACGCCGACTTCTGGTATCTCGGCTGCATCGACGCCACGCTGTGGTGGCTGATCGCGGTGGACCATGTGCGCAAGGCCGGCAGCGTCGGTGCCTCGCACTGGCAGGACGGGGTCGATCGCGCGATTGGCTGGCTGCTCGCGCAGGAGCACCAGCATTTCCGGCTGCTGCAGCAGAACGAGGCCAGCGACTGGGCGGACATCATGCCGCGCTCGGGCTACGTGCTCTACACCAATGCGCTGTGGTACGAGGTCAAGCGCCGCTTCGCGCTTGCACAGGCCGAGGAGACGCACTACCACTTCAACCATCTCTTCAACCCCTTCCAGCGCGACCTGCCCGAATACCACCGCGCGCGGCTGCTCGGGCACTACGCGCGGCGCGGGCGGCGCGATCCGGGGATGTACCTGAGCTTCGTCAATCTCTCGGTGGTCGGCGACGAGGGCGACGTGTTCGGCAACTTGCTCGCGATGCACAGCGGCCTCGCCGACGACGCGATGTCGCACCGCATCGTCAATACCATCGCGGCGGCGCAGGCAGGCGAGCCGTGGCCGGTGCGCGTGGTGCTGCATCCGCTCACGCGCCAGCATGCGCTGTGGCGGCCGTACATGGCGCGCCACCAGCAGAACCTCATGCACCAGTACCACAACGGCGGCATCTGGCCCTTCGTGGGCGGCTACTGGGTGCTCGCACTGGCGCGGCTTGGCCTGCGCGAGCAGGCCTGGCACGCGCTCGCCCGGCTCGCGCGTGCGAACGCTCACGGCGACTGGCGCTTCACCGAATGGTTCCACGGGCGAACCCTCGAGCCGATGGGCATGGCCGGACAGAGCTGGAACGCCGCGACCTTCCTGCTCGCCCATCGCGCACTGCGCACGGGCCGCCCGTAGAAGCAGCCCCGCTCCAGGACGGCGAATCGTCCTACGCCGGATACCTTGCGCCTGGGCTCTGATGCGCTCACGATGAGCGCGCGTTCGCACCAACTGGTCCTTCGGCTTCTGCAGGCGCTGGCCTGCTCGCGCATCCAGTTCGGATGCAAACGCCTGTCGCCCAAGCTGTGGCACTACCCCGACCTGTCGTGCGACGAGCTGTGGCTGCGGATGACCCTCTATCAGGAACGCATCGACCAGCTCGTCAAGGCGATGAATGTCGAAGAGCGCGCCCAGGTGCGGCTGGAACGCGCCTTGTTCCTGCGCCTGCTCCTCGAAAGCGCGCCCACGCGCCTGCAGGCCTGGAGCGACGAGGACGAGGTGTCCGACATGCCGCCGTCGCACCTGTTCGAGTGGGTGTCGCACGACGACGAGCGCCTCGAGCTTTCGCAACTGGAGGCCGCCATGACGCCCCAGGAAAGCGCCCGCTACGACATCGCCGTCAACGGGCTGCAATGGCTCGATTGAGCGCGGCGTTGCAGCTGCTTACCGTCGCCCCGCCCTGCCGGAGCGGCTCGGAGGCCCTCATCAGTTAGACTGCTGGGTTTTCCAGCTGGCGGTATGGTGCAGGTGTCAATGCGCAGGAGTTTGACCGGCTCGGCGCTCATTCGCTTGCTCGATCGATTGGCCGGCCCCGATGTTCGCGAATCCGGCGCTTCCACGTCGGACCGGTTGAGCCAATGGTTCAGCTGGACGGACGCCATCTCGCTGTCCGCCGCGCTTGACGGCTTGCCCGTGGCCGGTGCCACCGGTGCCACCGGTGCCACCGGTGCATCCCGTGCATCCCGTGCAAAAGCCCCCTCCGATGCCGAAGAAGGCGAATGCCAGCGTGTGCGATCCGCGCTCGCCAAGGCCATCGCCGAGGACAGCGCCTTCGCGACGCCACAACGAGCGCAAGACGCGGAGGTCGATTTCTCGCCCTACCGGCAGCGCTACCAGGCCCGCCAGCAGGCGATCGAAGCGGGCGTCGGCGCGTTGCGCGGCAAGCTGCGGTCGCGGCTCGCGGCCCGGTCGCCCGCCATGGCGAAGCTCGCCGCGGTGGACGTCGTGATGGAACAGGTGCTGGGCGCGCGCGAACGCACCCTGCTGTCGACCGTGCCCAAGGTGCTCGAAAAGCACTTCGGGCGGCTGCGCCAGGATGCCGATACCGGTGCAAGCGGCGCGTGGCTCGACATCTTTCGCCGGGACGTGCGCGAGGTGCTGCTCGCCGAACTGGACTTCCGATTTCAACCCGTCGAAGGGCTGCTCGATGCCCTTCGCATGAAGTAACACCCCCGCATTCATGAACAGATCTTTTCTTCATGCCGTCCTCGTGGCCGGCCTGGCGGCCGTAGGCTGGGTGGGCCTGGGCTATGTCGGCTCGAACGCGCTGGCGCTGGCGGTCATCGTGCTGATCGCCGCGTTCTACGCCATCGGCGCGCTGGAACTGCATCGCTTCCAGCAGGCGACTTCCTCGCTGGTGCAGGCCACCACGCGCGTCGATGAAGCGCCGCCAAGGCTTGCCGACTGGCTCGACACCCTCCACCCTTCGCTGCGCAGCGCGGTGCGCCTGCGCGTCGAGGGCGAGCGCGTGGGCCTGCCCGGCCCGTCGCTCACGCCCTATCTCGTGGGCCTCCTGGTCCTGCTCGGCATGCTGGGCACCTTCGTGGGCATGGTGGTCACGCTCAAGGGCACCGGCATGGCGCTCGACAGCGCGACCGATCTCGAAGCGGTGCGCGCATCGCTCTCCGCGCCGGTGAAGGGCCTCGGACTGGCCTTCGGCACCTCGGTCGCGGGCGTGGCCGCATCGGCGATGCTGGGACTTGCCTCGGCGCTGTGCCGGCGCGAACGGCTGCGTGCCGGGCAACTCCTCGACACACGCATCGCGACCAGCCTGCGCGTGCACTCGCTGGCGCACCAGCGCGAGGAATCGTTCAGGCTGCTGCAGCAGCAGGCGCAGGTCATGCCCGATCTCGTCCGCCAGTTGCACGCGGTGATGACGACGATGGAGCAGCAGAGCGTCGCGATCAGCGAACGCCTCGCCGCCAGCCAGGATCACTTCCACGCACGCGCCGAATCCGCCTACGCCGGTCTGGCCGCGTCGGTCGGCCAATCGCTCCAGCACAGCCTCACGGAGAGCGCACGCATCGCGGGCGCCACCATCGCGCCCGTGGTCGAAACCACGATGGCCGGCATCGCGCGCGAGACCGCCTCGCTGCACGACAAGGTTGCCAGTGCCGTGCAGTTGCAGCTCGAAGGGCTCTCGGGCCGCTTCGAGACGATGACCGCGCATGTCGCGGACACTTGGCAGAGCGCCCTCGCGACGCAGCAGCGCACGAACGAGGCGCTCTCCACCGACCTGCGCGGCGCGCTCGGCCAGTTCGCCGAGACCTTCGAGCAGCGTTCGGCCTCGCTGGTCGGAGACATCTCCGCGCGCCTGGAAAGCACCGTCGGCAGCGTCTCCGATACCTGGGGCGGCGCACTGGCGCAGCACGAACGCACGAGCGAGAAGCTCGCCGCCGACACGCAGCAGGCGCTCGCCGCGGCCGCCGCCACCTTCGAACAGCACTCGGCAGCCCTGCTCGGCCAGATCGACCAGTCGCACGCGAATCTTCAGGCCGAGCTGACGTCGCGCGATGAGCAGCGCCTGTCGGCATGGAACCATTCCCTCGAATCGATGGCGGCTTCGCTGCAACAGGAATGGCAACAAGCCGGCGAACATGCCGCCACGCAGCAGCAGCATCTCAGCGAAGCCATGGCGCAGACCGCGCGCGACATTGCCGCCCAGTCCGAAGCACATGCGACCCACGCCATCGCCGAAACGGCCCGCCTGCTGCAAGCGGCATCGGAAGCGCCGAAGGCCGCGGCCGAGGTGGTGGCCGAGCTGCGCCAGAAGCTCTCCGACAGCATGGCGCGCGACAACGCCATGCTGGAAGAGCGCAGCCACATCCTCGAAACGCTCAAGACCCTGCTCGACGCGGTGAACCATGCGTCCACCGAACAGCGCGGCGCCATCGATGCGCTGGTGGCTTCCTCGGCCGACCTGCTGGAGCGCGTCGGCAGCCGCTTCACCGAACAGCTCGAAACCGAGACCGGCAAGATGGGCGAGGTCGCCGCGCAGCTCACCGGAAGCGCGGTCGAGGTGGCGAGCCTCGGCGAGGCTTTCGGCCATGCGGTCGGCCTCTTCAGCGAGTCGAACGACAAGCTGGTCGGCCATCTGCAGCGCATCGAGGCCGCGCTCGGCAAGTCCATCGCACGCAGCGACGAGCAGCTCGCCTACTACGTCGCGCAGGCGCGCGAGGTGATCGACCTGAGCATCATGTCGCAGAAGCAGGTGGTCGAGGACCTCCAGCAGATCGCGAACCGCCAGGCCACCGCGGGCAGCGAGGCGTGATGCACGACGAGCTCGACGCCGGCCTCGAGCCGGAGGTGCCGGTCTGGGCGGTCTTCGGCGACCTGATGGCCGGCCTGCTCGGCGCCTTCGTGCTGATCCTGGTGTGCGCGATCGGCATGCAGCTCGATCTCACATCGAAACTGCAGGACGAGGTGCAGAAGCGCCGCATCGAGGCGCAACGCCGCGAAGCGCTCGAGAAAGCCCTCGAAGGCCCGCTCGCCGCCGGCCGCGTGACGCTGAAGAACGGCCGCATCGGCATCAGCGGCAGCGTGCTGTTCGCAGTCAGCTCCGCCGACCTGCAGCCCGAAGGCCGCCAGTTGCTCAGAAGCCTGGCCGGGCCGCTGGCCGCCTACCTGCGCGCGCGCGACGAGATCCTGATGGTCAGCGGCTTCACCGACGACCGCCAGGTGCGCGGCGGCAGCAAGCAGTTCGCGGACAACTGGGAGCTCTCGGCGCAGCGCGCATTGACGGTGACGCGCACGCTCATCGAGGAAGGGCTGCCGTCGTCGTCGGTGTTCGCCGCAGCCTTCGGGTCCGAGCAGGCGGTGGCGTCCAACGCCGATGCGGAAGGTCGCGCACGCAACCGCCGCGTGGAGATGGCGCCCACACCGCGGCCTTCCAACAATATCGCGGGACGTCGTGAGTAACGAGGCAGCGGACCGCATCGACGCCGCCATCGAGGCCTGGCGCCAACGCGGCGACCACCGCTTCGATCCGGTGCGCTTCCACTTCATCGAGGCGCTCGCGCGTCGCGCAGCCGCGTATGAGGGCGCTGCGCGCCGCCTGCTGGACGAACGGCTGCAGACGCACATGGCGGCGTATGCCGAGGCGCTGCAGAAGTCCCGCGAGACACCCGTCACCGCGCCGGACCACGCGCCAGTGCCTGAAAGCAGTGCGCTCGCGCAGCTCGTGGAGCACATCGGCCAACAGGCATTGCCCTCCGCCATCGGTTCCGCACCCTCGCCCGTTCCTTCGGGCGAACTGAAGACACTCAGCTACTTCAAGAGCACCTGGTCGCGCCTGAGCGCCGATCGCCGGCTCCATCAATCGCAGGCCAAGGTGCCGGAGAACGCGGGGCCGCTCAACTCTCATCACCTCGTGCACCGCGCACTCACGCTGATGCGGGACCTGTCGCCGGAATACCTCAACAAGTTCATGTCGTATGTCGACGGGCTCCTGTGGCTAGCCGACGCCGACGCGCGTGGCCCTGCCGGCGCGAGCGCGCAAGGCGCCGACACCGGCAAGAAAAGCGGGCGCGGCAAGTCCCGCTGAGTTCGATCAGCCCTTCAGGGTGTTCTTGTGCACCTTGCCGTCCTTCATGATGACCACGAGGCTCGTCTCCGGCGTGGCGAGCAAGGCAAGGTTGTCCAGCGGATTGCCATCGACGAGCAGCAGGTCCGCATAGGCGCCCTCTTCCAGCACGCCGAGCTTGCCCGGATAGGGATTGCGCGGGCCCGAAAGGGCCATCAATTGCGCATTGGTGGACGTCGCCATCGCGAGAACCTCGCTGTTCGAATACCAACGCGTGAGGTGGTTCAGCATGATGCCCTGCCGCTGCGCCAGCGCGGCTGAGAACAGCATGTCGGAGCCGAAGGCGGTCTTGATCCTGTACTTCTTCGCGAGCTTGTAGAGGCCGTCCGTGGCCCCGAAGACCTGCTGCGCGGAGATGGCGCCTTGGCCGGTCAACCGTCCGGTGTCCTCGTCGGACAGGAAGGGCTGCGTGCTGAGCCAGACGCCCTTGTCGGCCATCAGCCTGGCAGTCGCGTCGTCCATCAGGTGTGCGTGTTCGACACAACCGGCGCCCGCGTTGATCGCACGCTGCACCGTGTTCGACGCGTAGGCGTGCACCGTGATGTAGGTGTTCCAGTCCCTGGCGACTTCGGCGGCTGCGCGCACCTCGGCCTCGCTCAGGGTCGTCAGGTCCAGCGGGGTACGCGGCGACGAGACGCCGCCGCCGCCCACGATCTTGACCTGCGATGCGCCCTGCGTGAGCTGCTCGCGCACACGCAGGCGGATCTCGTCGGGGCCGTCGACGATCGCGGCCGCGCCGGTCCGCTCGGTGAAGCTCGGAACGCCCGGCGTGCGCGGCACGTCCGAGAGCGGACGCAGGTCGCCATGCCCGCCGCTGCCGGTGATCATCGCGCCGCAGGGATAGATGCGCGGCCCGGGGATCAGCCCTTCGTCGATCGCCTGCTTGAACGCGAACACCGGGCCGCCGAGATCGCGCACAGTGGTGAAGCCGCGCAACAGCGTGCGCTCGGCCTCGGCGCTCCCGACGAGGTGGATGTAGCCGATATTGCCCTGTAGCAGCACCGGCAGCGGGATGGCCGCGAACAGGGAGTGCCAGTGCGCGTCGATCATGCCGGGCATCATCACGCGGCCCTTGCAGTCGATGCGCTGTGCGCCCTCGGGCGTCGCGGGCGTGCCGCTCGCGATCGACCTGATGCGGTTGCCTTCGACGAGCACATGCAAGCCGTCGCGCAGGTTGGCGGAGCGGCCGTCGAACAGGCGAACGTTGGTGAACAGGGTCGCCGGTGGCGGCGGCGTCTGCGCCTTCGCTTTCGATGGGAAGCCCAGCGCGGCGACCGACGCGGCCATGCCGGCGACGAAACCGCGGCGGGTGAGTTCCGCGTTGATGCGGCTGGTGAGTGAATGGACCTCCGGCCGATGGCACAGGCACACGGCGCGCCGTATGACCGTGTCGCTCGTGAGCGATGAACATGCGTACAAGTCGGGCCTCTTCCAGATCGTTGACGATCGCGCATGGTGTCGCCGCGCAATGAACCATGTCAACCGGATCGAAGGACCGGTTGCGGCGTGCGCAGGTGCCTGCAAGAATCTCTCGATGTCCAAACTACGTGTCCAAAGCTTCTCCGTCTCGCTCGATGGCTTCGGCGCAGGCCCCGCCCAGGACCTGAAGAACCCGCTGGGCGTTCGCGGGCCGGAGCTGATGGAGTGGGTCTTCCCCACGCGCATGTTCCATGCCATGCACGGCGGCGGCGATGGCGGGGGCGAGACCGGCATCGACAACACGATGGCCGAACAGGGCTTCTCGAACCTCGGCGCATGGATCCTCGGGCGCAACATGTTCGGCCCGGTGCGCGGCCCCTGGCCCGACGACAGCTGGAAAGGCTGGTGGGGCGACGAGCCGCCGTATCACACGCCGGTCTTCGTCCTCACCCACCATCCGAGGCCGCCGCTCGCGATGAAAGGCGGCACCGAGTTCCGCTTCGTCACCGAAGGCATCCATGCCGCGCTCGAACAAGCGAAGGCCGCGGCGGGCGGGCGCGACGTGCGGCTCGGCGGCGGCGTTTCGACCGTCCGGCAGTACCTGCAGGCCGGGCTGATCGACGAGCTGCATCTCGCGGTGCGGCCGGTACTGATGGGCTCGGGCGAGAACCTGTTCCAGGGGCTCGACCTGCATGCGCTCGGCTACGAATGCCATCGCAGCGTGCCGGGCGAGCGCGCGACACACGTGTTCCTGCGCAAGCGGGCCTGATGCGGCTGTCCGCCGGGCGACTCCGGCCGCGGGCCGCGCACGCCGATAATGGCCGACGCCCGCCGATGGATTCCCGCGCTTGAACACACCCGCTGCCACCGCCACGTCCGCGCCATCCATCTGGAGTCCCCTGAAGACCGAGGCCTTTCGCGGGCTCTGGACAGCCGGCAGCCTGTTCTTCGTCGGCAACGCCATGCTGAACATGGCCGCTTCGTGGCTGATGATCGAAATCACGGGCTCGTCGTTTCTCTCGGCGCTGGTGCAGACGGCATCCTTTCTTCCGATGTTCCTGCTGTCGCTGCCGGCGGGCGTGCTGGCCGACACCACGCACCGCCGCAGGCTGATGCTGCGCGTGCAGGGCATCTACGCGGCCGCGGCCCTGCTGCTGACCGCGCTCGCGTTCGCAGGGTGGGCCGGGCCGACGACCTTGCTCTTCTTCACCTTCCTGCTCGGCGTTTGCACCGCACTGCAATCGCCGTCGTGGAACTCGGCGGTCAGCGATGCGGTGGGCCGCAGGCAATTGCCGCAGGCCATCACGCTGATCTCGATGTCCTTCAACGGCGCACGC
The DNA here is from genome assembly GCF_037889935.1 of Variovorax ureilyticus. Taxonomy (NCBI): domain Bacteria; kingdom Pseudomonadati; phylum Pseudomonadota; class Betaproteobacteria; order Burkholderiales; family Comamonadaceae; genus Variovorax; species Variovorax ureilyticus. Next base: position 151,695 of record NZ_JBBKZU010000011.1, on the reverse strand, counting down.
GCGGTCGGGCCGGCGCTCGCGGGGCTGATCTTCGCGTGGACCGGCGGCGGCGCGGTGTTCGCGATCGCGGTGCTCACCGCCATCGGCATGAGCTACGCCACCCGGCGCTGGCCCCCTGCGCCTCCCACGGTCGGGAAGCTGCCGGCGGAACGGCTCTGGGGCGGCATGCTCAGTGCGCTGCGCTACGCGCGCCATTCGCCGGCGATCTTCGCGCAGCTCGTGCGCACCGCCGCCTACGCAGGCCTCGGCTCGGCCCTGTGGGCGCTGCTGCCCGTGATCGCGCAGCAGCGGCTCGAACTCGGCGCAGCCGGCTTCGGCCTGCTGATGGCGTGCCTGGGCAGCGGCGCGGTCGCGGCAGGCTTCTTCGTCGGGCGCATGCGGTCGCGCTACGGGCTCGACACCCTGGCGACGGGCTGCTGCGTGATCTTCGCCACCGCCATGCTGGTGGGAGCGCTGGTGACGTGGCACCTCCTCGTCTACGTGACCTTCGTGATCGGCGGTGCGGCGTGGATGACGATGATGTCGACCTTCAACGCCGCCACGCAGACCAGCGCGTCGCCCTGGGTGCGCGCAAGGGCGGCGTCGATGCACACGCTGTGCTCGCTCGGCTCCTTCGCGCTCGGCTCGGCGTTGTGGGGTGCGGTCTCCAGCCTGCTGGGACTGACGGCGGCGCTGTGCCTTGCCGCCGCCGGCATGCTCGCGAGCGTGGCGCTCGCCAGGCCCTATCCGCTGCGCATGGGCGCGGACGACGAGGTCACGCAGGTTGCGCAATCCGACGACTTCTCGCTCGCGAGCGAGCCGGAGTTCGAAGCCGGCCCCGTCGCGGTCGAAGTGGTCTATTGCATCCGCGAAGCCGATGCCTCCCGATTCCTCGATGCGGTTCGGCTGCTGGCGGTGCCGCGCCGGCGCGATGGCGCGACCTTCTGGCGCATCTATCGCGACCTCGGCGATCCGACGCGCTACGTCGAGCGCTTCATCGTCACTTCCTGGGCCGACTACCTGCGCCAGCGCTCGCGTGCCACCGTGGCGAGCACGGAACTCGAAGCAGCCGCCCGCGCCTTCCAGGTGGAAGGCGAGGCCGTGGTCACACGGCACTACCTCGCCGAACGCAGCTCCTGAGCGGAAGAAGAGGCATTGGCCAGCGCGCACGCCGCGCGCTACGATGGCTGCGGTCTCGAACGCATTCCGCTTCTTTCCATCCGCGAAACCAGGAGGAGACATGAGCAACGTACGGATCGAACACGACCTGCTCGGCGACCGCGAGGTCCCGGACGACGCCTACTACGGCGTCCACACACTGCGGGCCAAGGAGAACTTCCAGATCACCGGCACCACCATCTCGGCCTATCCCGACTTGATCGGCGCGCTGGCCTCGGTCAAGCAGGCAGCCGCGGAAGCCAACACCGAACTGGGCCTGCTGGAGCCCGCCCTGCGCGATGCGATCGTCGCCGCATGCCGCGAGATCCGGCGTGGCTCGCTGCACGACCAGTTCGTGGTCGACGTGATCCAGGGCGGCGCGGGCACTTCCACCAACATGAACGCGAACGAGGTGATCTGCAACCGCGCGCTCGAGATCCTCGGCCACCAGCGCGGCGAGTACCAGTACCTGCATCCGAACGAGCACGTCAACATGGCGCAGAGCACCAACGACGTGTACCCGACCGCGATCCGCATCGCGACCTGCTTCGCGATCGAGCGGCTGCTCAAGGCCATGGAATACCTGCGCACCGCGTTTGCCGCGAAGGCCGAGGAGTTCGCGGACCTGCTGAAGATCGGCCGCACGCAGTTGCAGGACGCAGTGCCCATGACGCTCGGCCAGGAGTTCTCGACCTACGCGGTGATGATCGAGGAAGACATCGCGCGGCTGACCGAAGCCTCGGCGCTGATCCGCGAGATCAACCTCGGCGCGACCGCGATCGGCACCGGGATCACGGCGCACCCCGACTACGCCGGCAAGGCGCTGGCCGCGCTCTGCGACATCACGGGGCTGGATCTCTCCACGGCACCGAACCTGATCGAAGCCACGCAGGACTGCGGCGCGTTCGTGCAGCTGTCGGGCGTGCTCAAGCGCATCGCGGTGAAGCTGTCGAAGACCTGCAACGACCTGCGCCTGCTGTCGAGCGGCCCGCGCGCCGGCTTCGGCGAGATCAACCTGCCGCCGATGCAGGCCGGCTCGTCGATCATGCCGGGCAAGGTGAATCCGGTGATCCCCGAAGTGGTGAACCAGGTGGCCTTCGAAGTATTCGGCAACGACGTCACCGTGACCTTCGCGGCCGAGGCCGGACAGCTCCAGCTCAACGCCTTCGAGCCGATCATCGCCAACGCGCTGTTCCGCAGCTTCAAGCACGTGACCAATGCGTGCATGACACTGGCCGATCTCTGCGTGAAGGGCATCACCGCCAACCCGGCGAAGCTCGAGGAAAGTATCGAGCGCTCGATCGCACTTGTCACGGCGCTCAATCCGATCATCGGCTACAAGGAAGCGACCGAGGTTGCCGCCGAGGCCTTCGCCAACGGGACGAACGTGCGCGAAGTGGTGCTGGGGCGCAAGCTGATGACCGAAGAGGCGCTCAACGAAGCATTGCGCCACGAGGTGCTGACGCGTCCGCATGTGTACGAGTCCGCACAGCGCAAGGGCTGAGCGCGCGATGAAATGGATGCACTCGAAGTCCCTACGGGTCCGGACGACGCCAGCCACCGCGACCGGTGCGCACGCCATCGGAACCGCTGCACTGGGCTCCATCGCAATCGGCGCCGTGGCCGTCAGTGCCCTGGCGATCGGTGCGCTGGCCATCGGCCGGCTCGCCGTGGGCCGGGCCCGGATCCGGCGGCTGGAGATCGACGAGCTTGTGGTCCGCCGCGTTCGTGTCATCGAAGAGTTCACGCTTGACCCCCGCAGCGGCACGCCCGAGCATCCGGATCCATGAATCTCCACACTTGGCTCATCTACCTGGCAGCAGCGATCGGGCTGTCGCTGTCTCCGGGCCCCAACGGCCTGCTGGCGCTGACGCATGGCGCGCTGCACGGGCGCCGCAAGACGCTCTTCACCATCTCCGGAGGCGCGCTGGGCTTCGTGATAGTGATCGCGCTGTCGATGTTCGGCATCGGCGCGCTGCTCAAGGCGTCGCTCACGTGGCTCACGGTCATGAAGTGGCTGGGCGGGGCCTACCTCGTCTGGCTCGGCATCCAGGTGTGGCGCGCGCCGCCGATCGGCATCGAGGCCAGCGCGCCGGCGCAGTCGCGCTCGGGCCGGTCGATGTTCGGACAGGGTGCGCTGTCGGCGCTGACCAATCCGAAGGGGATCCTCTTCTTCGCGGCCTTCCTGCCGCAGTTCATCGACCCGGCGCGCAGCCTGTGGATGCAGTTCCTCGTCATGGCCGGGACCTTCGCGGCGATCGAGATCGCCACGGAGCTGCTGATCGCCAGCATGGCCCACCGGATCAGCCCGTGGCTGCGCAAGGTCGGGCGGCGCTTCAACCAGGCGTGCGGCGGCGTGTTCGTGGCGATCGGGGTCGCGCTGCCGCTGCGTGCTTGAGGCGGAGCTGTCCTGCCCAAAACGGGCGAAATGGCTAAAATCCCCAAATCGGCCAAAATGACCAAATTTGGCAAAATGGCCGTATTGGAGATCCACCGGAGCCCGCCATGTCCAGTCCCAGCATTTCGCGTCCCGAAGCCATCGACCGATTCACGCGCGGTCTGCCGGCCGTCTCGGCCACCAACCTGGTCGCGGGGATGCAAAAGGTCACCAGCGCCGTCATGACGCACGGCGCCGTGGTCGTCACCCGCCACGACGAGCCGGCCATGGTGCTGATGTCGATCGACCGCTATCTGGCGCTCGAACAGGCGGCCGAACCCGATCTGGATGCGCTCACCCGGCAGTTCGACGACATGTTCGCCCGCATGCAGGGCGACGAGGCCGCCGAGGCAATGGAAGACGCCTTCGCGATGACCCCAGCCGAGTTGGGCAAGGCGGCGGTCCGCGCCGCGGGCGGCAGCAAGTCCGCCAAGAGGTGATCCCCCACTGATGGCCGCGCGCATCTTCGTTCTCGCGGGCGTCAACGGAGCCGGCAAGAGCAGCATCGGCGGCGCAGCGCTCCAGGCACGCAAGGTGACCTACTTCAATCCCGATCTCGCGGCGCGCACGCTGCTGGATTCCAACCCCACGCTCACGCAGGAATCAGCCAACGCGCAGGCCTGGGAAATGGGCCGCGCTGGCCTCGAACGTGCGCTGGCCGACGGCCTCAATTTCGCTTTCGAAACCACGCTGGGCGCGCGGACTCTGCCGGATATGCTGCTCGCCGGCGCGCGCAAGGGCGCGCAGGTCCATGTCTGGTACGCGGGGCTGGAGTCGCCCGAAAAGCACGTCGAACGCGTGAAGGAACGCGTGATCGCCGGCGGCCACGACATCCCCGAAGACAAGATTCGCGCGCGCTACGTGAGCAGCCGCGCGAATCTCATCCGACTGCTGCCACACCTCGCCAGCCTGCGCGTCTACGACAACAGCATCGACGGCGATCCGAAGGCCGGCGTCAAGCCGCAACCCACGCTGGTGCTGCACATGGCAGGCGGGCAGATCGTCTCGCATATCGCGCTCGACCAGGTGCCGCAGTGGGCCAAGCCGGTGGTGGCCGCGGCTTTCGACGCGGCGAAGAAGAAGGCGACGAAGGGGCGGCCGCACTGACCGCCCGCCGCGCGTTCAGGGCATGACCTGCCCGCCGTTGACCTCGATGATCTGCCCGGTGACGTAGCCGCTGGCTTGCGCGCTCGCGAGGAACATGAAGGCGCCGACGCATTCCTCGGCGGTGCCCAGCCGCCCCATCGGGATGGCACTCGCGAAGTTCTTCAGCACTTCGGGGCTGGAATGGCCGTCGTGGAACGGCGTCTCGATCACCCCGGGCGCGACCGCGTTGACGCGGATTCCGTCCTTGACCAGTTCCTTGGCCATGGTGCGCGTGATCGTCGAGACGAAGCCCTTGCAGGCCGCATAGAGCCCCGCGCCCGGCCCGCCGCCGGTGCGCGCCGCCTGCGTGGTCACGTTGATGATCGCCCCGCCGCCGCCCGCCGACATCAGCGGGATCACGCGCCGGCTCACCGCCACGACCGAGCGCGCATTGAGGCGGAACACCGCGTCGATGTAGTCGTCGTCCGCCTCCACGATGGGCGAGCGCTTGACGAAGCCGCCCGCGTTGTTGACGAGGATGTCGATGGGCCCGAACGCCTCGTGCACCGCCTGCACCATCCGGTCGACCGCGTGCGTGTCCATCACGTCGGCCTGCACGAGCAGCGCCTCGCCTCCGGCCGACCGGATGTCGCGCGCCACGGCTTCGGCCTCCGCCCGGCTGCCGCGGTAGTGCACCGCCACGCGGGCACCCGCCCGGCCCATGGCGCGCGCCACCGCCGCGCCGATGCCGGTGCTCGCGCCCGTGATGAGGACGGCCTTGTTCTTCAGATCGTTCATGGTGAGACTCTTTCGAAGGTTGAAGGAATCGCCACCACGGCGGGCATCTTCAGAGCGTCGCGGCGATGGCTTCCAGTTGGGTGAGTCGCCGGGCCATGCGGCCGACGAAGTTCTGCGTGACGTGCGGCAGCACGCGCTGCGTGGGCACCACGATGCCCACCTTCAGTCCGTTGAGCGCCTCCAGTTCGAAGGGCCGCCAAAGCAGTTCCCCGCGCTTGAGTTCCTCGATGAAGGCGATCTTGGAGAAGCAGGAGATGCCCTTGCCGCCCATGATCAGGCGCTTGAGCAAGGGCGTGGAATTGCAGGTGGCGGCCGGTTCCATGTCGTCCCAGAAGCTGGCGAACTCGGGCGACGACGCGGCGCTGATCACCGGATGCGAGCTGGAGCGCAGGAAGGGATACTTCGTGCATTCCTTGAGCGACACGGTGTCGAAGCTCGCCAGCGGATGTCCCGGCGGCATCACGATGCCGATCGGCAGGTGCGCCACGTTCATGGCCCGCACGCCACCGGGCAGCCGCCCCAGGAAGGTCAGTCCGACGTCGGCCTGCCCGGCCATGACCATCTGGGCCACTTCCATGGGCTGGGTGGAGGTGATGGTGTACGTGACGGCGGGAAAGAGCTGCAGGAACTCCTCCACCGCCGAGGGCAGCAATTCCTCGAAGAACGAATCCATGGCCGCCACCTTGACGTGGCCGGTGCGCTCGCCCTTGAGCGCATCGAGTTCGGTGCGCATCACCTGGAACTGGTGCAGCGTTTCCTGCGCGTGCTTGAGCAGCCGCTCGCCGGCCGGGTTCAGCCTGAGGCCGTTGGGCATGCGGTCGAACAGCTCGACGCCCAGCTCGTCCTCCAGCTTGTGGATCTGCCGGTTGACCGCACTGGCCGCCACGTAGAGCCGCTCGGACGCCTTGCGCACCGAACCGCAGGCCGCCACCTCGATGAAGTATTTCAGGACGCTGGCATGCATACGCCGGCCCTCCTGCCCTGCTGAACACTACGCGGCCGCTCCAACGGATGACTGCACCTTGGCGATGCCGGGATGGTCGCAGCCGCTCGCCCGGCCGTCCGCGCCGCCGGGCGAACCCAGGCCGCTGACCGCGTCGCCGAAGTACTCGCGGTTGATGGCCGTGAAATGCGCGAGCCCGGGCGGCAGTCGGGACTCCTCGTAGATGGCCTGCACGGGACAGGCCGACACGCAAACGCCGCAGTCGATGCATTCATCCGGATGAATGTACAGAGTCCGCGCGCCTTCGTAGATGCAATCGACCGGGCAGCAAGGGACGCAGGCGCCGTCCTTGCAGTCGATGCAGGCGGTGGTGATGACGTGGGCCATGACGGAGTCCCTTCGTGCGCGGGCCTCAGCGCCCTTGCCAGCGCGGCTTGCGCTTCTGCTGGAAGGCCAGCACGCCTTCGTTGGCGTCTTCCGACTGCAACGCGGCGACCAGCGCGGGCAGGCGCATGCCGTGGGCCTGCGTGGGCGACAACTGGCCGGTCTGGCGCACCACCTGCTTGATCGCGCGCAGCGACAGCGGCGCGCAGGCCAGCAGCTGCTGCACCCAGCGCTCGACTGCGGTGTCGAGCTCGACGCGCGGCACGACCTCGTTGATGAGGCCCATCTCCAGTGCCTGCCGCGCCTTGACCCGCTGCCCGGTCAGCATCATCCCCATCGCCTGGCGGTACGGGATCTGGCGCTGCAGCAGCAGCATGCCGCCGTCGAGCGGCAGCCGCCCGACCAGCGGCTCGGGCAGGCCGAAGCTGGCTTCCTCGCAGGCCACCACGAGGTCGCAGCCAAGCACCATCTCGAATCCACCACCCAGCGCGAAACCGTTGACCCGCGCGATCACCGGCACGTTCAGAGTCTCGCGCAACGCGATGCCGCCGAAGCCGCCAGGGCGGCTGGCCGCCCAGTACTCGACGCCCTTCAGGTTGCTGGTGTTCTTCAGGTCCGCGCCGGCGCAGAAGGAGCGCTCGCCCGCCCCGGTCAGCACCACCACGCGCACGTCGTCGCGCTGCTCGATGTCGTCCCAGATGCGGATCAGCTCGGCCTCGGTCGGCAGGTCGACCGCGTTGAGCACATCGGGCCGGTCGATGGTGACGCGGGCGACGTGCTCCTTGACTTCGTAGACCACGCTCATTGGGCCACCTCGCTCAATGCACGCGCTTCTTCCAGCACTTCGTCCGTGTGCTCGCCGAGCCGCGGCGGCGCGCGGCGCAGGCCGGTGGCAGCGCCCGACATATGGATGGGGCTCGCAATGAATCGCAGCGGGCGACCACTGGACGAGCCGCCGTCGAGGATCATCTCGTTGTGAAGCGTCTGCGGATCGACCAGCGCCTCGCGCATGTCACGCACCGGCGCCGAGAGCAGGTCCTGCTCCTCGAGCCGAGCCAGCCAGTACTCGCGCGTGTTGGTGGCAAAGCGCTCGCGGAAGATCGCATGCAGCTCGGCCTTGTGCTTGAACTGCGCCTGCAGGTCGGCAAAGCGCGGGTCCTGCGAGAGGTCGTCGATCTCCAGCGCGGTGCAGATATCGCGCAGCGGATTGGCCTTGAAGGCACCCACCAGAACCAGTGCCCCGTTCTGCGCCTGGAAGACGCCCGACAGCGGCATCGCCGCCCAATTCACCTCGGAGCCCTCCATCATGATCATCGCGGCCTCCTGCATCTGCATGGCCAGCATCGAGTTGTAGAGCGACACCGAGACCTTCTGCCCTTCGCCGGTGCGCTCGCGCTGCAGCAGCGCGAAGAGGATGCCCTGCACCATGTGCATGCCGGCGGTGTAGTCGGCCAGCGCGGTGGGATAGATCGACACCGGCACCGAGGCATCGGCGCGGCGCGCCATCACGCCGGTCAGGGCCTGCGCGAGCACGTCCTGGCCGCCCTTGTGCGCGTAGGGGCCGCTCTCGCCGTAGCCGGTGCCCACCGCGTAGATGATGCGCGGGTTCAGGCGCTTGCAGTCCTCGTAGCCGAGGCCCAGGCGCTCCATCACACCGGCGCGGAAGTTGTTGGTGACCACATCCGCATCGGCGATCAGGGCCTTCACCAGTTCCACCTGCGCCGGATCGCGCAGGTCGATCTCGCAGCTTCGCTTGTTGCGATTGAGGCTGCAGAAGATCGGGTTGTCGTGCCCCGCCACCGGCGCGAAGGTGGAGCGGCTCAGGTCTCCCGCGCCCTTGCGCTCGATCTTGATCACGTCCGCGCCATGGTCGGCGAGCATTTGCGTGCACACCGGGCCCATCATCACCTGGGTGAAGTCGATCACCCGGATACCGGCCAGCGGCAGCGTCTTGGTGTTGTGTGTCATGCGGCCTCCGCGAAGGAACGGGCGATCTCGGGCACATCGGCATTCGGGCCCTTCTGGTCGCCGGGGTCGGCGCCCTGTGCGCGCAGCGTGCGCTGCAGCTTGCCGATGTCGACCTTGCGCACGGCCACACCGGCGTCGAGCGCCAGCGCGGCGGCGGTGCCGGCGGCCTCGCCCATCGCCATACACGGCGGGATCTCGCGCGAGATCTTCTGCGCCGCCGAGGTCGACGAGTAGTGGCGGCCCGCCACCAGCAGGTTCTCGACGCTGCGTGGCACCAGCGAGCGATACGGGTAGTAGTAGTCGCGGCCGCGCGCCACGCTGTCCTCGAAGCGCACGCGCTGCGTCACGTCGTCCTTGCTCATGACGTACTCACCTTCGAGCAGACGGGTCTGGCGCACGCCGGTCTGCGGCGCGAGGTCGATCAGGTAGCAGTCCGCAAAGCCGGGCAGCCGGGCACGGATGAACTCGATCACCTTGTGGATGGTCGCGCGGCCCTGTACTTCGGCGCGGGTCAGGTCGGCCACCTTCAGGCCGTCGAGGCCCGCCATGTGCGGGCAGTTGCACCACACCACGCCCGGCAGCGGCGTCTTGAGCCACCAGCTGTCCCAAGCACCGCCCAGGAGGTGCTTGACCTCGCGGTCGATCGCCTGGAAGGCCGCCGGCTCCTCGTGCTCGAAGCGCTCGGCTTCCTCGGTATCGACGCCGCCGAGGCGGAACACCGTGGTCACGATGTAGGCGCCACTGACATGCGGCGCGCCGGCCGAAGCGGCCACGTCGAGGTCGCCGGTGGCATCGATCACCACTTTGCCGAGGATGGCCTCGCGGCCGCTCTTGCTTTCGCAGATGACGCCCTTGACCTGGCCGTCCTCCACCAGCGTGCGCGAGAACCACGAATGCAGGCGCAGGTTGACATTGGCCTGCAGCACCATCTCGAGCGAGGCGCGCTTGAAGGCGTCCGGATCGAAGGCGGCCGCGAAGCAGATGGGGTGCGGCTTCTCCTTGCTGTGGAAGTCGAAGGTGCCCCAGCGCTTCCAGCGGCGGACCGACTCGGGGAGGCTCCCCCAGTCCTTCTGCTTCGGGTACTCGGCGAGGCCGCGCTCGGCCATGCGCTCGATCATTTCGAGGCAGATGCCGCGCACCGAAATCTCCTGCAGGTGGCTGTCCCACATGTCGTCGAGCACCAGCACCATGCCGCCGGAAGCCAGGCCGCCGAGGTGGTTGTAGCGCTCCAGCAGGGTCACGCTCGCGCCATTGCGCGCTGCAGCCAGCGCCGCCGCCTGTCCGGCGGGGCCGCCGCCGACCACCACCACGTCCGATTCGGCTGCGACACGAATGTCGTGCGCGCTCTCATGCATCCAATCGCCAATACGGCTCATCACTATCTCCTTGATTGAGGGGGGATGGAGCGGCGCGCAGCGCGCCGTGCTCCTTGGGGTTCAGTGGCTGCTCTCGGGCTGCCAGCGGATGACGAGGCGCTCGGCCACGGTCACGAGCAGGAAGAAGAGGCCGGACAAGGTCGCACTCATCACGATCGCGGCGTAGAGCAGCGGCGAGTCGAAGTTGAAGGTGGCCTGCAGGATCATGGCGCCGATGCCCACGGTCGCGCCGACCCACTCGCCCACCACCGCACCGATCACGCTCATCGACGCGGCGATGCGCAGGGCCGAGAAGAGGTAGGGCAGCGAATTGAGCAGGCGCAGCCGCAAGAAGATCTCGGTCTTGCTGGCCGACAGCACGCGCATCAGCTCCATGGCCTGCGGGTTCACCGACTCCAGCCCGCGCACCATGTTCACCAGCGTGGGGAAGAAGCACACCAGCGCCGCGATGGTGATCTTGGGCTCCATGCCGTTGCCCATGATGAGCACCAGCACCGGCGCCTTCGCGACCAGCGGAATGGCGTTGAACATCAGCACCACGGGGAAGAAGATGTCCTGCAGCGTCTTGTTGTGCACGAAGACCGTCGCGATCGCGATGGCCGCGAGGTTGCCCAGCAGGAAGCCGCCGGCCGCCTCCAGCGCAGTGGGGATCAGGTTGTCGAGCAGCACCGCGCGCTTGGCGTAGAGCGTCTCGACCACCGCCCACGGCGAAGGCGCGATGAAGGGCTTGACGTCGAAGACGACGATCACCGCCCACCACAGGGCGACGAGCCCGCCGATGCCCAGCGCGGGCAGCACGCGGCGTCGCCAGAGCTTCCTGCGCCGCGCAACGGCCCAGGCGGTGTACTCGGGATCGGCGGCCACGGAAGCACGCACGGTCACGGGAGTTTCGAGGGAACTGGTGGTCATGTCGGCGGCCTTCAGCAGGTTTCCAGCACGCGGCGCAGGTGGCCGGTGAGCTGCACGAATTCGGGGGTCTCGCGGATGTCCAGGGTGCGGTCTTCCGGCAGGTCCACCGGCACGATCTCGCGCACCCGCCCGGGGTTGGCGGCCAGCATCAGCACTCGCTGGCCGAGGAAGGCCGCCTCGTGGATGCTGTGCGTGACGAAGAGGATGGTCACGGCGGTCTCCTTCCACACGCGGCGGATCTCCTCGTTGAGCCGGTCGCGCGTGATCTCGTCGAGCGCGCCGAAGGGCTCGTCCATGAGCAGGATCTTCGGATCGCTCGCCAGCGCCCGCGCGATCGACACGCGCTGGCGCTGACCGCCGGACATCTCGTGCGGCCAGGCGTTGGCGCGGTCCTTCAGCCCGACCAGCTCCAGCAGTTCCTTCGGCGAACGGCGGCCCTTGCGGCTCGCACCGCCACCGACTTGCAGCGGCAGCTCCACGTTCTGCAGCGCGGTGCGCCAGGGCAGCAGCGCCGCGTCCTGGAACACGAAGCCGATGTCGCGGCGTTGACGCGCCTGCTCCGGCGTTGCGCCGAGCACGCTGACGCTGCCGCGGCTCGGCGCCTGCAGGTCAGCCACCACGCGCAGCAGCGTGGACTTGCCGCAGCCCGAGGGGCCGAGCAGCGTCAGGAACTCGCCCTGCGCCACTTCAAGGTCGAGCGACTTGATCGCGGTGACGTCACGTCTCTCGGTGAAGAAGCGCATGCCGACATCGCGGCACGAGATCGCGGGTGCGTCGTTGAACACGGCAGCCATGGCTCAGGCCTTCGCGCGAGCTTCGGCCGTGCCCTTGAGCGCGCCGAGCCAGATGACGTCGTCGACCTTGGGCGTGCGGGCGGTGAACTGGCCCAGGTCGGCGTAGGTCGTGATCTGCGACTGCCAGACCGCCGGGTCCATCGTGCCCCATCCCTGGGTCTGCGCGGCGCCGCCCAGTGCATATTCGAGCATCACGTCGATGGCCGCGCGCTCGTCCTCGCGCTTGAGATTGGGGTATTCCTTGACCAGCAGGTCCACCGCCTGGTCGCGATTCGCCTTGGCGTGCTGCCAGCCGCGCGAAGTCGCGCGCACGAAGGCCTCGATCACCTTGGGCTGGGTCTCGATGGTCTTGGTGGTGGCGTAGTACGGCAGTGCGTAGAGCTGCACGCCGGCATCCCACAGCGTGAGGTCGACGCGATCCGGGCCCAGCGCCTTGAGCGCCGTCGTGCTCGTCAGCCAGCCGGTGACCACATCGACCTGCCCGGTCAGCAGCGGCGCCATGTCCGAGCCGACCGTGACCATGGTCACGTCCTTCTCGGCGATCTTGTTCTTCGCCAGCAGCGCACGCAAAAGGATGGCCGCGGTGGACGGAATGCCGACCTTCTTGCCCACGAGGTCGGCGGGCTTGCGCACTGGGTTCTTGCCCAGCGAGAAGAAGGTGAAGGGATGCTTCTGCGCGCCGACCGCGAAGCACTTGATCGGCAGGCCTTGCGAGACGGCCAGCATCACCGAGGGGCTCGACGACACCTGGCCGACTTCGTAGCGGCCGGAGGCGACGATCGCCACGCCGTCGATGTTGGGGCCGCCCGGCTGGATCGCGAAGTCGATGCCCTCCTGCTCGTAGAAGCCCAGGCGCTTGGCGACCACCTCGCCGACCTGGTTGACGCTGGGGATCCAGCCGAGCTGCATGTTGATGCGCGTCCTGCCCTGGGCCAGCGCATCGATCGAGAGAAAGCCCCCGGCCGCGAAGGCGCCAGCGGCAAGCGAGGTCTTGAGCAGGCGGCGGCGTGCGGGGTCGCAAGAGTGGTTCATGACGGGGTTCCTGGTTTGTGGATTCGGGTCGTCTGCCGTGTGGCGTGACCGAAATTTAGGAGGTCCCGGCGTTCTCGCAAAGCACCGTTTTTAGGGACGGGCGATCTAAAAATTAGCGCCGGTAGAAACCCGAGGAAGGCTGCGGCGAGCGTGTGAAAAAACGTCGGCATTCCGGGCGAAGCAGGGGGCCTTTCCACGGGACCTGCGACGGACTGCGTTGCTTGCCCGCTCCTACCTCGGGCCATGTGTGCACAACACTCGGTATTGGCCACCCTTCCAGGTCGGGCGCGAGAATTTTCTCAAAATTGCTTCACGGATTTGAATGCGGGCCTCTATTGCCATAGGCTCAGGTAACGTGCACTCGCACGTCACGCATCAATTATCAGTGGAGGCCTAATGACACAAGACATATTTTTGAAGCTGACCGCCATTTCGGGCGAATCGCTGGACGCGAACCACAAAGATGAGATCGAGGTCATCAGCTGGGTATGGAAGATCAACCAAGATTCGTCCATGCATGTTGGCAGCGGCGGGGGCGCTGGCAAGGCAACGGTCAGCGATCTGAGCTTCGATCACTACCTGGATCGATCCAGCCCCAATTTGCTCAAGTACTGCTTGACTGGCAAGCACATCGATACGGCGACGCTCGTAGTCCGAAAGGCAGGCGGCAATCCGCTTGAGTACCTCAAGATCACGATGGGTGACGTGATCGTGACAGGCGTCATGCCGGTGCTGACCAACACGATGAGGCAGCCGCGAGAAACGATCAGCCTCGCCTTCGCGCGCGTGAAACAGGAATACGTGATCCAGAACCAGCAAGGCGGCTCCGGCGGCACCGTGTCGGCCTCGTTCGACATCCAGCAGAACCGCGAAGACTAAAGGGGCGCCAATGCTTTACATCACAAGGGAAGGCCACGTTGACGCGGAGCGGATCACGGTCAAGATTTTTCCTCGCATCGAACGAGGGGAAATGAGCGCGGTCAACGGAATCGTGGTTCATCAGACCGGCGGTAGTAAGGCGGCAGGAGCGTTTGCCTCATATTCGGACAAAGAACAAATCCCAAATGGTGCACATTTTTTGATAGACAAAGATGGCTCCATTTATCAAACCGCTTCACTCTATAGAGTGACCAATCACGTAGGCATCATGCAGTCTAGGTGCATGATTAATCAGAAATGCACACCGACCGAGCTTAAGCACGCGCGGTCGTTGCTGGCACAGAAACCATTTTCAAAAGGAGCCAAGGCCCTAAGTAGGCACGAAGAGAAAAAGACGTGGCCCGACCGTTTTCCTTCGAACGCTGATTCAATCGGTATTGAATGCGTTGGAGAATCCCCCGGTGAGAGGGGCAGGGAAGGGTTTGTGCCCCTGACCGACGCTCAACAGAACTCGCTGAAATGGCTGATAAAACAACTTGTGGAGACATTGAATGTCTCGATGAGTGAAATTTATAGGCATCCCGAAATAGCCCGAAAGAATGCCACCGAGGCGAGCACGGCAAAATGGTGAGAGCAATGAGAGTTCTAGCCGTTTTTTTTGCTACCGCCTTTTCTGTTTTGATATCGCACGCAAACGAGCGAGCTTTTTTCAATATCAAAATTATTGAATCTGGGGTGAGCGCAAATGAAGATGCGATCTACGTGAAAGGTTGCAAGAGCTTTAAACCGACTCCGAAGCAGATTCAAAGATACTTTCTAAATGCCTATCCCGCGCCGCACTGGTACGGATTGCATGACAGATACAGCCCATGCTTTGCAAATGGGACGGCCGATGCTCCGATATTCGGAAAAGTAAAGTGGGCGGTTGATTCGGGCGGCTTCGGCTCCATTACTTGGGGTGACGATGTAACCGTCTATGTTTTTCATAAGAAGAACGGTTGGTTTGATCCTGCCGCCTGCACGTATGGCCTAGGACACGAAGGTGAGTGTTAGGCCCGTGCTAGGCCCTATAGGTTTGCTGCGTACAACCCCCGAAGACGATTTATGCGTCAACGGGGTCGCGCTATCAACTGCGGACTCGTGTTCGCAGCCCTGGAGCGGAGCAACCGCCTACCCCAGCACGTCGTTGACCTGCTCGTTGAACTCCGTCTGGCTCAGCGCCGCACCAATCTCGCGCGGCAGGGCGTCGCGCACCGAGAACACGCCGAGCACCTTCTTGCCCGACACCAGCGGCAGGTGGCGGAATCCCCGTTCGAGCATCAGCACGACGGCGTCGGATACCAATGTTTCCGGCGTGACACAGATCGGATTGGGTGTCATGACTGCGCGCACGCTCGTGGCGTCCGGGTCGAGCCCTCGCGCCAGCACGCGCGTCATCAGGTCGCGCTCGGTGAGGATGCCCAGAATGCTGTCGGGCGGCTCCATGACGAGCACGCTACCGCAGTTGGCGCGCGTCATCACGCAGGCGGCATCACGCACCGTGGCCTGCGGCGCCAGGCTGGTCACGTGTTTGCGCGAAATGGACTGGAAGACTGTGCGTTCGGCCATGATCCGCCCCTCCGTCGGAAACGCAGTATGGTGCGACTGCTGCTCGCTTAACGCAAGGTGGCGTTGAGCCGCTCCAGCGCCTTCACGCCGGGGCAGAGTTCGGCCGGGCCGAGCGTGTTGAGCGGCCGGTCGACGGTGTTGAGCGCGGTATGCAGGTCGGTCGCGAGCGGGTCGACATAGAGCAGCCCCGTCACGATCTCGCCCATCTCCTGGTGCCGCTGCATATGTGCCATGGCCGCGTAGCGGTCGCCGGGGTTGTAGTCCGGATGCAGGCTGCGCAGGCGCAGCAGCGTGCCGTCGTGCTGGCGCACCTCCATCACCTCGCCCGGCGCCATGTCGACCTTGATCTCTTCGTGCGCGCCGATGAAGTCGATGCGGCTCACCGCCTCGTTGTGCTCGCGCACGTAGTCGTAGCTCTTGGTGCTGCCCGGATGGTTGTTGAAGGCCACGCACGGGCTGATGACGTCGATGAACGCCGCGCCGCCATGGCTGATCGCGCCCTTGATCAGCGGCACGAGCTGCGCCTTGTTGCCCGAGAAGCCGCGCCCCACGTAGGTCGCGCCGAGCTGCAGCGCCATGCCGACGAGATCCACCGGGCTGTCGGTGTTGACCACGCCCTTCTTGCTCTTCGAACCCTGGTCGGCCGTGGCGGAGAACTGGCCTTTGGTGAGCCCGTAGACCCCGTTGTTCTCGACGATGTAGGCCATGCGCACCCCGCGCCGCATCGCATGCGCGAACTGGCCGAGGCCGATGGAAGCCGAATCGCCGTCGCCCGAGACGCCGAGGTACAGCAGGTCACGGTTGGCAAGGTTCGCGCCGGTCAGCACGCTGGGCATTCGCCCGTGCACCGTGTTGAAGCCGTGGGAGGCCCCAAGGAAGTAGTCCGGCGTCTTCGAGCTGCAGCCGATGCCCGAGAGCTTCGCGACGCGGTGCGGCTCGATGTCCAGCTCCCAGCAGGCCTCGATGATCGATGCCGAGATCGAATCGTGCCCGCAGCCGGCGCACAGCGTGGAGATCTTGCCTTCGTAGTCGCGCCGCGTGTAGCCCACCTTGTTGGTGGCAAGGGTGGGATGGTGCATACGCGGCTTGGCGATGTAGGTCATGCACGCTCCTGGTTCACATGCTGGGAGATGGTGTCGGTGATGAATCGCGCCGTGATCGGCGTGCCGTCGAAATGCAGCACGCGCACCAGCCGCGCGGGATCGACGTCGAGCTCGTTGACCAGCAGGCTGTGCATCTGCGCATCGCGGTTCTGCTCGACCACGAACACCTGCTCGTGCTGCGAGAGGAAGCGCGCGACGCTGTCCGGGAACGGAAATGCACGCAGGCGCATCGCGTCGAGATGGATGCCGCGCTCTTCCCGCAAGGCGTCGAGCGCCTCGTGCATGGCCGGGCTGGTCGAGCCGAAATAGATGACGCCGAGCGGCGTCTTCTCGGCCGCCAGTCGCACCACCGGTTGCGGCACCAGCGAGGCGGCGGTCCTGAACTTCCGCAGCAGCCGCTCCATGTTGTAGATGTAGTCCGGACCGCGCTCGGAGTAGCGCGCGTAGGCATCGCGCGTGGTGCCGCGCGTGAAGTAGCTGCCCTTGGTCGGATGCGTGCCCGGCAGCGTGCGCCAGGGGATGCCGTCGCCGTCCACGTCCTTGTAGCGGCCGAAGTCGCGGCCGGCTTCCAGTTCCTCGGCGGTCATCACCTTGCCGCGGTCGTAGGCGCGGCTGTCGTCCCAGGCGAAGGGCGCGCACAGGCGCTGGTTCATGCCGATGTCGAGATCGGTCATCACGAACACCGGCGTCTGCAGCCGGTCCGCGAGGTCGAGCGCGGCCGCCGCATGCTCGAAGCACTCGTGTGGATCCTCCGGGAACAGCAGCACATGCTTGGTGTCGCCGTGCGATGCGTAGGCGCACGCGAGGATGTCGGCCTGCTGCGTGCGCGTGGGCATGCCGGTCGATGGGCCGCCGCGCTGCACGTTGATGAGCGTGACCGGGATTTCCGCGAAGTACGCAAGGCCGATGAACTCGCTCATCAGCGAGATACCGGGCCCCGAGGTCGCGGTGAAGGCGCGCGCGCCGTTCCAGCCCGCGCCGACCACCATGCCGATGGAAGCGATCTCGTCCTCCGCCTGCACGATCGCGAAGCGCTGCTGGCCGGTCGCGGCATCGACGCGGAACTTCGAGCAGTACTTCTGGAAGGCCTCCGCCACCGAGGACGAAGGCGTGATCGGATACCACGCCGCCACCGTCGCGCCGCCGTACACGCAGCCCAGCGCGGCGGCGCTGTTGCCGTCCACGAAGATGCGATCGCCCACCTTGTCCGCGCGCCGCACCTTCAGGCCGATCGGCTCGCGCAGATGCTCGCGCGCGAAGTCGCATCCCAGGTGCAAGGCCTGCACGTTGGAAGCGAGCAGCCTCTCCTTGCCCTTGTACTGCTCGCCGAAGAGCTTCTCGACCACTTCGGGCTCGATGCCCAGCAGCACCGCGAGCGCGCCCACGTAGACGATGTTCTTGAAGAGCTGCCGCTGGCGCGGGTCCTGGTAGACCGCATTGCAGATCTCGGTCAGCGGCATGCCGATGACGCGGATGTCATCGCGGAACTTCGACGGCGGCAGCGCGCGCGTGCTGTCGTAGAACAGGTAGCCGCCGGGCGCCAACTCGGCCACGTCGGCGTCCCAGGTCTGCGGGTTCATCGCGACCATCATGTCGGTGCCGCCGCGCCGGCCCAGGTGGCCTGCCTCGGTCACGCGCACTTCGTACCAGGTCGGCAGGCCCTGGATGTTGCTCGGGAAGATGTTGCGCGGGCTCACCGGCACGCCCATGCGCAGGATGGCCTTGGCGAACAGCTCGTTGGCCGATGCCGAGCCCGACCCGTTGACGTTGGCGAACTTGATGACGAAGTCGTTGACGGCCTCGATCTGCCGCACGATGCCCTTGGGTGGCAAGGTAGCGCTCATGCCGGCACCCCTTCCGGCGCGGCGCGCTTCTCGCGCGACATGGGGCCGGCGGGCGTGGTCTTCAGCAGGAACTTCTGCATGTCCCAGGCGCCGGTCGGGCAGCGCTCTGCGCACAGGCCGCAATGCAGGCAGACGTCCTCGTCCTTGACCATCACGCGGCCGGTCTTGAGGCCGCCGGACACGTACAGGTCCTGCGCCAGGTTGAGTGCCGGCGCCTTCAGCCGCTCGCGCAGATCGGCCTCGTCGCCGTTGGTGGTGAAGGTGATGCAGTCCATCGGGCAGATGTCCACGCAGGCATCGCACTCGATGCAGGCGGTCTCGGTGAACACGGTCTGCACGTCGCAGTTGAGGCAGCGCTGTGCTTCCTTGAAGGCCGTGGCCGCGTCGAAGCCGAGTTCCACCTCCACGCGGATGCTCGCGAGCGCCTTCTCGGCCTTCTCCCAGGGCACCTTGTAGCGCAGGTCGTTCGAGGTGTCGTTGTCGTAGCTCCACTCGTGGATGCCCATCTTCTGCGAGATCAGGTTGGTCATCGGCGGCGGGCGATTCGTCACCGGCTCGCCATGCAGCAGCTTGTCGATCGACACCGCTGCCTCATGCCCGTGCGCCACCGCCTCGATGATGTTCTTGGGACCGAAGGCCGCATCGCCGCCGAAGAAGACGTTCGGCAGCGTCGACTGGAAGCTGCTCTTCTCGAGCTTGGGCAGGCCCCACTTGTCGAACTCGATGCCGCAGTCGCGCTCGATCCACGGGAATGCGTTCTCTTGCCCCACCGCCACCAGCACTTCGTCGCATTCGAAGAAGGCATCGGGCTGCCCGGTCGGCACCAGCTTGCGGTTGCCCTGATCGTCGTATTCGGCGCGCACGATCTCGAAGCGCATGCCGGTAAGCTTGCCGTTGTCGTGCACGAATTCCTTCGGCACGTGGTAGTTGATGATCGGAATGCCCTCGTGCTGCGCGTCTTCCTTCTCCCACGGCGACGCCTTCATCTCCTCGAAGCCGCTGCGCACGATGACCTTCACGTCGGTGCCGCCGAGCCGGCGAGCGGACCGGCAGCAATCCATCGCGGTGTTGCCGCCGCCGAGAACGATCACGCGCTGGCCGATGCTCGTGACGTGGCCGAACGACACGGAGGCCAGCCAGTCGATGCCGATATGGATGCGCTCGGCCGCTTCCTGGCGCCCGGGCACATCGAGGTCGCGCCCGCGTGGCGCGCCGCAGCCGACGAAGATCGCGTCCCAACCCTGGGCCGCGAGTGCCTTCATCGACTCGATGCGCTCGCCGGCACGGAAGGTCACGCCGAGGTCGAGGATGTAGCCGGTCTCCTCGTCGATCACCGATTCGGGCAGGCGGAAGCGCGGGATCTGCGTGCGGATGAAGCCGCCCGCCTTGAGCTCGCCGTCGAACACCGTGA
The DNA here is from genome assembly GCF_037889935.1 of Variovorax ureilyticus. Lineage (NCBI taxonomy): Bacteria > Pseudomonadati > Pseudomonadota > Betaproteobacteria > Burkholderiales > Comamonadaceae > Variovorax > Variovorax ureilyticus. Next base: position 131,986 of record NZ_JBBKZU010000011.1, on the reverse strand, counting down.
CCTCGTAGCCGAGCGGCGCAAGGTCGCGCGCGACGGTCAGCGAGGCCGGGCCCGCGCCCACGCAGGCGATGCGCCTGCCGTTGCGCGGCTCGACCTTCGGCATGCGCGCGCGCACGTCGTTCTTCATGTCGGCGGTCACGCGTTTGAGCCGGCAGATGGCCACCGGCTCGGGGTCTTTCGAATTGCTTTCCTCCACGCGTCCCCGTCGGCACGCGGGCTCGCAGGGCCTGTCGCAGGTGCGGCCGAGGATGCCGGGGAAGACGTTGGAGGCCCAGTTGATCATGTAGGCGTCGTCATAGCGGCGCTGCGCGATCATCCGGATGTACTCGGGGACGGGGGTGTGCGCGGGACAGGCGTACTGGCAGTCGACGACCTTGTGGAAATAGGCCGGGTTGGCGATGTTGGTTCGCTGCAATGCGGTCTCCTGGATGCCGCCCGTTGCCCCGGGAGAAGGCTTCACGGGTCTGGCGCCAGTATGCGCCGCGTGCGTGCGAGCGCAATCTTGGTGGAATCCCGCAGCGTCCCGTCTCAGGGCGCGCGGCCGCGGAAGAGTGCCAAGGTTCTACATGCAGCCGCCCATGCCCGCAGCCGACTGTCAAGCCACGGCGGACCTGCGGCGGCGCACCCTGCGCTTGGTGGCGCGGATGTGCAGCGACAGCGGCGCCACCCGCGTGTCGTCGACCACCGCGTCCGCGTGTCTCGATCCGGTGCCCGCCGTGGGCTCGGCGATCTTGTCGATGTGCAGCCCGGCGCCGAGCACGATGTCGAACCACTGGGTCAAGGTGCGGTGGAAGATGGGCGTCCTGAAAGGCGCGACCCGCTCGCGCTCCTCGGGCTTCAGCGTGGAGAACCACCAGGTGTCCACCCGGCCTTCGGTCGATTCGAAATAGCCGCCGACCTCGATCGCCCGCGCCCTGCCGCTCGCGTCGCGCACCACTTCGCGATGGGGCGGCGCGAAGCACGGATGAAGGATCGAGAACTGCAAGAAGCCGCCGGGCCGCAGGACGCGGCTCGCCTCGTACAAGGCCTGCACCGGGTCCGGCATGTCCATCAGCGACATGAACGCCGTCACGAAATCGAATGAGCCCGCCGCAAAGGGCAGCGCCATGCCGTCGCCGACGCGGTAGTCGATGCCCAGCGGCTCGGCCGCCTCGGCATCGCGCGCATTGCGCACGAAGGTCGGCGCGATGTCGACCGCGGCCATCCGCGCGCCGAGCCGCGCGAGCTGGCGCGTGTTGCTCCCTTCGCCGCAGCCCACGTCGAGCCCCGCGAGGCCGGCCACCGGCGGCAGCATGCCGAAGAAGGCCGGGCTGTTCAGCATGTCGCGGAACACATCGACGCCCAGTCGCGCGAGGCGCGTCCACGCATCCGCATTGGCCTCCCAGAAATAAGCGACATCGTTTGAATTCATAGGTCGAGCCGCGATTTGGAGACAGGCGCCGCGGTGCGTCATCCACAGTGCGAGGGAGGCCGCGGATCGCCCTCAGCCGGCTTCGCGCGTCCCCATCACCGTGCGCTCGCCGTCGGGGCGATGCATGTCGAGGAGCGCGCCGCTGAAGTCCCAGGTGGTGGTCGACTTGAGCGCAGCGAGGAACTGGCGCTCCTGCTGCATGACCGGGTCGGCGCAGGTCCTGCGCGTGGTCGCGATCGGGCCGACCGCGATGCGGTTGCCGTCCACGCTGTAGCTCGCGCGGAAGGTGTTGCAGCCGCTGAAGCCCTTCACGATGCCGTCGCCGAAGGACATCGAGATCGTCGTGTCGAGCATCGGGCTGACGACCGCCTGCCTGCCGTTGTTGAAGCCGGTCACGTTCGAGCGCAGGCCGAGCAGGCTGGGCTTCGGCTCGGCCTTGAAGGTCATCACCGGCTCATCCCCGCGTACCGGCAGCAGCGTGAGACTCTCGCCGCTCAGCATGGGCCGGAAGGTGCCGGCCATCGCCTTGTGCACCGCGCCCTCCACCTTCATCGCGTTGCCTTCGCAGGCCATCATCGAGCCGGCGAGGCGGCCGATCACGAGGCGATCCGGTTGCTTCAGCGTGTAGGTGCCGAAGAAGCGGTTGCAGCCCGAAAACCCTGACACGCGCCCACCTTCGAATCTGGCCGTGACCGACTGCGGCCCGGTGGGAAGGAGGTTCGCATCCAGCCCCTGGACGCCGGTGAGGCGCCAGGTCGGCCCTTCGATCCCCGCCGCCGCGGCGGACACGGACAGCAGCATCGACCCCAGCACCGGAAAGACAGATCGCTTCGCGTTCACTTCGGCTCCTTCGCCCGGGGGCGCGTCGTTCGAAGCGCGATCTTAGTCAGCGGTCAGGACGCGTCCAGCCGATCGGAGATCCCCGAAATGGCCACCTGCTTCGCCTTCATGCGCGCGGCGTAGTCCTGATAGGCCGGCTGCGCGACGGCGGCCACCGTGCCCACCAGCATCGCGGCCGCGATTACGCCGGCGATGAACGGCACGACGCCGCTCGTGCCGCCCTCGCGCGCCACGAGGACGAGCTGCCCTTCCTGGCTGCGGTTGGCCGCCCGCGCGTGCTCGATCACCCGCTCGCAATGCCGGTAGTAGGTCGCGTCGGCCAGAAGCGGCGGCAGGATGAAGATGCCGAGCAGGTACGCCAGGCCGCCGATCGCGACCGCCAAGGGCATGGTCGCGCCGAACATCACCACGGGCACGAGCACGAAGTACGGGAGCACGAAGTAAAGCGTCGCCTTGCCCCACATCTTCCGGTGGACGAGCCAGGCGAAGGTGAAGAAGAAGGCCGGCCAGCGCCAACCGGCCGATGTCCTGCGCTCATGATCGAAGAGCGCGAACTTCGCAAGGTAGTGATCACGATTCTTCGGCCCGACGGCCGCGGCATAGAGCTCTCGAAGGCCCTCACGCTGCTCGCGCGGGTGGTCGAGCGTGCCCAGCAGGGTGGGCCGCGGCCCGGTGCCGCGCCAGGCAGCGGGTTCTCTTCGGATGCCGATGCCGCAGCCCGAACAGAGCGCAAGCGTGGGTCCATTCAACGTACCGCACTGGGCGCAATGCATGACAGCGTGGGCAGAACCGGAGTTGCGAATGGCCGCGTTTATATCTCAACGACTTCGCCCCGGCCAAGTCGAACTTGCCCGGATGCGCCGGCCAACGCGCGGATCGAGGCGCCCCGAAGGCCGCGAAGCGCCGTCGATCAGTCGAAATGGACCACGCTGCGGATCGACTTGCCTTCGTGCATCAGGTCGAACGCCTCGTTGATCTCCGTGAGCGGCATGGTGTGCGTCACGAACGGCGCGAGCTGGATGCGGCCGGCCATGGCGTCTTCCACCATGCCGGGCAGCTGGCTCCGGCCCTTGACGCCGCCGAAGGCGGTGCCCAGCCAGCGCCGCCCGGTGACGAGCTGGAACGGCCGCGTCGAGATCTCCTGGCCTGCGCCGGCCACGCCGATGACCACCGACTGGCCCCAGCCGCGGTGCGCGCACTCCAGCGCCGCGCGCATCACGTTCACGTTGCCGATGCACTCGAAGCTGTGGTCCACGCCCCAGCCCGTCATCTCGACGATCACCTGCTGGATCGGCTTGTCGTGGTCCTTCGGGTTGACGAAGTCGGTGGCGCCGAAGGTGCGCGCCAGATCGAACTTGGACGGGTTGGTGTCGATGGCGATGATGCGCCCGGCCTTGGCGAGCCTCGCGCCCTGGATCACCGCGAGACCAATGCCGCCGAGCCCGAAGACGGCGACCGAATCGCCTTCCTGCACCTTGGCCGTGTTCTTGACCGCACCCAGCCCCGTGGTCACGCCGCAGCCGAGCAGGCAGACCTGCTCGGGGTTCGCATCGGGGTTGATCTTCGCCAGCGAGACCTCAGCCACCACGGTGTACTCGCTGAAGGTGGAGCAGCCCATGTAGTGGTACACCGGCTGGCCGTTGTAGCTGAAGCGGCTCGTGCCGTCGGGCATCACGCCCTTGCCTTGCGTGGCCCGCACGGAGACGCACAGGTTGGTCTTGCCGCTCTTGCAGAACAGGCATTCGCCGCATTCGGCGGTGTAGAGCGGAATGACGTGGTCGCCGGGCTTGACGCTGGTGACGCCTTCACCGACCTCGACGACGATGCCCGCGCCTTCGTGGCCCAGCACGGCCGGGAAGAGGCCTTCGGGATCGTCGCCGGAGAGGGTGAAGGCATCGGTGTGGCACACGCCGGTATGGGTGATCTTGACGAGCACTTCGCCCTTCCTGGGCGGGGCAACGTCGATCTCGACGATCTGCAGGGGCTTTCCGGCTTCGAAGGCGACGGCGGCTCTGGATTTCATGGGGTCTGGTTCCTCGATTCGATGGTCAATGGACGATGGCCGATTTTCGTCCAAGCGCCGCAGGCCATCAGGGAACCGCGACCTTCACACGGCCGTCGGCGAAAAAGCTGCGCAGGTTCTCGATCACGAGATCGGCCATCGCCTGGCGGGTTTCGCGGGTGGCGCTGGCGACGTGCGGCAGCAGCACCACGTTGTCGAGCTTGAAGAAGGCTTCCGGCACTTGCGGCTCCTTGTCGAACACGTCGAGACCGGCGCCGGCAATGCGTCCTTCGCGCAGCGCGTCGAGCAAGGCGGCCTCATCGACCACCGAGCCGCGCGAGATGTTGATGAGGAAGCCCTCCGGGCCGAGCGCTTCGAGCACGCCGGCATCGACCAGCTTGCGCGTCTCGGGCCCGCCCGCGCTCGCGACCACGAGGAAGTCGGCCCAGCGCGCGAGGCCCATCAGCGTGGGCTCGTAGGCATGCGGGCTGTCCGGCAGTTCGCGGCGATTGTGGTAGCGCACCTCCATGTCGAAGCCGCTCGCGCGCCGTGCGATCACGCGGCCGATGCGGCCCATGCCGAGGATGCCGAGCTTCTTGCCGGAGATGCGGGTGGTCAGCGGGTACTGGCCCGTGAGCCACTCGCCGCGCCGCACGAAACGGTCTGCCGCCGAGAAGCGCCGAGCCACGTCCATCAGCAGCCCGAAGGCGGTGTCGGCCACGCAGTCGTTGAGCACATCCGGCGTGTAGCCGACCGGGATGCCGCGCTCGCGCGCACGGGCGACATCGATGGTCTCGTAGCCGACGCCGAAGCTGGAGATCACGCGCAGGTTGGGCAGCGCGTCGATCAGCGCGCGTTCGGCGCCATAGCGGGCCGAACTGGTGAGCCCGACGAACGCGTGGCCGTGCTCTGCCAGCCAGGCGCTGTTGTCCTTGTCCGGATCGAGCACATGCACGTCGTAGTTCTCGGCGAGTGCGCTTTCGAGTTGCGGCAGCAGGCGGCCTTTCTGGAGGATGCGGGGCTTGGTCATGCGTTGGATGTCTTTCGGGTTCGGGTTCATTCGGGCTGGATGCCGGCTTCCTTCGCGACCTTGGCCCACTTGCCCATCTCCTGCGTGATGAAGGCGGAGAACTGCTCGGGCGTGCCGCCCACCGGTTCCACGCCGGCATCCATCAGCCGTTGCTTCGCATCGGGTAGCGCGAGGATGCGCGTCGTCTCGGCAGCCAGCCTGGCGACCACCGGCTTCGGTGTGCCTGCAGGCGCGAGCAGGCCGCCCCAGGTGCTGGTCTCGTAGCCCGGCAGGCCCGCTTCGGCCATGGTCGGCACGTCGGGCAGCATCGCGACGCGCTTCGACGTCGTGACGGCCAGGGCACGCAACTTGCCGGCCTTCACCTGCGTGCTCACCGCCGCGAGCGTGTCGAACATCAGCGAGATGCGGCCGCTCATCAGGTCGGGATGCGCGAGCGTGCTGCCCTTGTAGGGCACATGCACCATGTCGATACCGGTCATGCTCTTGAACAGCTCGCCGGAGAAATGCGGTGCGCCGCCCGAGCCGCTGGACGCGAAGGAGAGCTTGCCGGGGTTCGCCTTGCCGTAGGCCATCAGCTCCTTGAGGTCCTTCGCCGGGAACGACGGCGAGACCACCAGCACCAGCGGAACGACATGCGTCTGCACAACCGGCTCGAAGCTCTTCTGCGTATCGAAGGGCAGCTTCTTCACCATCAGTGGGTTGATGGCGTGGCTGCTGGCAACCAAGGCGAGCGTGTGTCCGTCCGGCGGGCTCTTGGCGACGAAATCGGTGCCGATGATCCCGGTTGCCCCGGCCCTGTTGTCGATCACCACCGGCTGGCCCCAACTGTCGGACATCTTCTGGCCGATGAGCCGCGCGGCCAGATCGATCGCGCCGCCAGGCGAGGCGGGCACGACGATGGTCATCGGCTTGGTCGGGAAGGTCTGCGCGCGTGCCGGTCCGAGGGCGGCGAGTGTTGCGATTGCCGCGCAGAGGACCGGCGCGATCACGAGCTTTCGGCGTTGGATCATCAGGTCGCTCCGCTCATTCGATACGTACATTGCCCGCCTTGATCACGCGCGCATAGCGTTCCTTGTCGGCATTGATGGTCGCCTGCAGCTCGGCGGGCGTCGTGCCGCGCGGCGTGGCGCCTTGCGCGATGAGCTTTTCTTTCACGTCGGGCAAGGACACCACTTCCTTCACCGCGGCCGAGAGCTTGTCGATGATCGGCTGCGGCGTGCCTGCGGGTGCCAGCAACGCGACCCACGAACCCGAGTCGGCATTGGCGATGCCCTGCTCCGCAAGCGTCGGCACATCGGGCATGCCGGGCGATCGGGTCGGGCTGGTCACCGCGAGCGCGCGCAGCTTGCCGGTCTTCACGTAGCCGGAGGTCTCCAGGATCGAGGCAAACAGCATGTCGACATGCCCGGCCATCAGGTCCGCCATCGCCGGGCCCCCGCCCTTGTACGGCACGTGCCTGAGCTTCGCACCGGTGGCCTGCTGGAAGATCTCCGCGGTCAGATGCGGCGAGCCGCCGTTGCCGGAACTCGCGAAGGTGTACTTGTCCGGCTCGGCCTTGGCGAGCGCAACCAACTCCTTCGGCGTCTTGGCGGGCACCTTCGGATTGACGACCAGCGCGAAAGGCAGGTCGGCAAACAGCGAGATCGGCGCGAAGGCCTTGTCCGCGTCATAGGGCATCTTGGGATAGAGCGACTGGTTGATCGCCTGCGTGCCCACATTGCCTACCAGCAGCGTGTAGCCGTCGGGTTTGGCCCTGGCGACCGCTTCGGCACCGACGAGACCGCCCGCGCCGGTTCGGTTGTCCACCACGAAGGTCTGATTGAGCATCTCGCCCAGCTTGGTGGCGAGGATGCGCGCCGCGATGTCGGTGCCGCCGCCGGGTGCGAAGGGCACGACGACGGTGACCGTGCGTTCGGGGTAGTTGGCCTGCGCGTGCGCGGCCATGGGCGCGAGGGCGGCGCCCAGGGTGCCGAGCGCCAGGGCCACGATCGACCGGCGCGCGAATCTGCTTGTCTGCATGCTTGCCTTTCTGGAGTGTGCGAAAAGACCGGCTCAGTCGGCGGTGGCGCCCGACTTCTTCACGAGCTCGGCCCAGCGCGGGATCTCGCGCGCCATGAAGTCGCGCAGCTCCTCCGGCGAGCTGCCGACGAGTTCCATCGCGAGCTGGTCGTGCAGCTTGGCCTGCACGTCCGGCTGCTTCAGCGCGCTGACGATCTCGGCGTTCAGGCGATTGACGATCGGGCGCGGCGTGCCCTTGGGCACATAGACCGCCTGCCACGACGACATCTCGAAGTTGGGCAGGCCCGACTCGATCATGGTGGGCAGGTTCGGCACCAATGCGATGCGCTTGCTGGTGGTCACCGCGAGCAGTTTCAGCTTGCCGCTCTGGACCAGCGGCATCGCGGCGGTCACCTGGTCGAACATGAAGGGCACGAGGCCGGCGGCCACATCGGTCATCGCGGGCGGCGTGCCCTTGTAGGGCACATGGGTCAGCTTGACGCCGATCTGGTCCGCGAAGAGCTCGCCCGCAAGATGGGTCGAGGTGCCCGCACCCGACGACGCGAACGTGCGCTTCGACTCGTCCTTCTTGAGCAGCGCGATCAGGTCCGCCACGGAGTTCACGCCGAGCTGCGCATTGACGATGAGCACATTGGGCAGCCGGGCGACGAGCGACACCGGCTCGAAGTCCTTCATCGGGTCGTACGGCAGCTTCTTGTAGAGGCTCGGGTTGATCGCGTGCGTGCTGATGGTGCCGCCGAACAGCGTGTAGCCGTCCGGCGCCGCTTTCGCGACATAGGCCGCACCGACGCCGCCGGCCTGTCCGGGCCGGTTGTCGATGACGATCGACTGCTTGAGGTTCTCGGCCATCTTGTTGGCCAGCGTGCGGCCGACGATGTCGGTCGATCCGCCGGCGGTGAACGGCACCACGTAGGTGATCGGCTTGGCGGCGGGCCAGTCGGCGGCCTGCGCGTGCATCGCGGCAAAGGTCGGCAGTGCGCAGGCTGCGGCAAGCAGCGCGCGGCGAAGGAAGGTCATGGTTGTCTCTCTTTGTGGTGATCTTTTCTTGTCGGACGCTCAGCGCCCCTTCGCCTCTCGCCAGGCGGCGAAGTCGATGCGAGACTGCTCTTCGGTCGGCGGGTAGAGGCCAAGGATGGTCCGGCCCTCCATCACCTTCTCCTGCACGAAGTCCTCGAACGCGGTCATCTCGGTGGCCTCCGCCGCGATCTCGTCGGCGATGGCGGCCGGGATCACGATCACGCCTTCGGCGTCGCCCACGATCACGTCGCCGGGCCAGACCGGCGCATCGCCGCAGCCGATCGGCACGTTGATGTCGATGGCCTGATGCAGCGTGAGATTGGTCGGCGCGCTGGGCCGCGTGTGATACGCGGGGAACGGCAGCTTGGCGATGTCGGGGCTGTCGCGAAAGCCGCCGTCGGTCACCACGCCGGCCGCGCCGCGCTTCATGAGGCGGGTGACGAGGATGCCGCCGGCAGAGGCTGCGCGCGCGTCCTTGCGGCTGTCGATCACCATCACGGCGCCCGGCGGGCACTGCTCGACGGCCTGTCGCTGCGGATGCTGGCGGTCGAGGAACACGCTCAGCGGGTTCAGGTCCTCGCGCGCCGGGATGTAGCGCAGCGTGAACGCCTCGCCCACCATGTTCGGCAATCCAGCGTTGAGCGGGCGCACGTCCTGGATGAACTGGTTGCGCAATCCGCGCTTGAACAGCGCGGTGCAAAGGGTGGCGGTGCTGACCTTCATCAGCTGCTCGCGGGTCTTGGGGTTCACTGGCTCGTCTCCGTGACGTGTGGATTCAGAAGATGTCGGGCTCGGGCACCGGCTTGCCGAAGCTGGTTTCGAGGAAATCGAAGTCGCAGCCGGCATCGGCCTGCAGGATGTGGCGGCCGAACATCCAGCCGTAGCCGCGTTCGTAGCGCGGCGGTGGCGGTGTCCATGCGGCGCGTCGGTCGGCGAGTTCGGCGTCGCTGATCTCCAGGTGGATGCGCCGAGCCGGCACGTCGACGGTGATGCGGTCGCCGGTCTTCGCCAGGGCGAGGGGCCCGCCGATGGCGGCTTCGGGCGAGCAGTGCAGCAGGCAGCCACCGTAGCTGGTGCCGCTCATGCGTGCGTCGCTCAGGCGCAGCATGTCCTTCACGCCCTGCTTGAGCAGCTTGGTCGGGATGGGAAGCATGCCCCATTCGGGCATGCCGGCGCCACGCGGGCCGGCATTGCGCAGCACGAGGATGTCGTCGCCGGTCACATCGAGGTCGGGATCGTCCACCGCTTTCTTGAGGCTCGGATAGTCGTCGAAGACGATCGCGCGCCCGGTGTGCTGCAGCAGGTGCGGCGCGCAGGCGCTGGGCTTGATCACCACGCCGTCGGGCGCGAGGTTGCCGCGCAGCACCGCGAGCGCGCCTTCGGCATAGATCGGGTTGTCGAGCGGACGAATGACGTCGTCGTTGTAAACCTCCGCGCCTGCGATGTTCTCGCCGATCGTGCGGCCGTTGACGGTCATCGCATCGGTCTTCAGGTGGCCGCGGATGCGCTCCAGCATCGCGGGCAGGCCGCCGGCGTAGAAGAAGTCCTCCATCAGGTAGGCATCGCCGCTCGGCCGGATGTTGGCGATGACCGGCACGCGGCGGCTCGCGGCGTCGAAGTCGTCGAGGCTCACCGGATGGCCCGCTCGGCGCGACATCGCGATGAGATGAATGATCGCGTTGGTCGAGCAGCCCATCGCCATGGCGCAGGCGATGCCGTTCTCGAAGTTGGCGCGCGTCAGCATCTTCGCGGGCGTCAGGTCGTCCCACACCATCTCGACGACGCGGCGGCCGCATTCGGCGCTCATGCGGATGTGGTTGGCATCCGCCGCCGGAATGCTCGAAGAACCCGGCAGCGCGAAGCCGACCGCTTCGGCAATACCCATCATCGTCGCGGCGGTGCCCATGGTCATGCAGGTGCCGTGGCTGCGCGCGATGCCGGCTTCCATCTCGTGCCAGGCCTGGTCGGAGAGGCGCCCTGCCCTGCGCTCGTCCCAGTACTTGAAGGCGTCCGAGCCGGAGCCGAGCACATGCCCGCGCCAGTTGCCGCGCAGCATCGGGCCGGCCGGCAGGTAGATGAAGGGAATGCCCATGCTGAGCGCACCCATCGTGAGCCCCGGTGTGGTCTTGTCGCAGCCGCCCATGAGTACCGCGCCATCGACCGGGTGGCTGCGCAGCAGCTCTTCCGTCTCCATCGCGAGGAAGTTGCGATAGAGCATCGTGGTGGGCTTGACCATGCTCTCGGACAGCGAGATCGCCGGCAGTTCCAGCGGAAAGCCGCCGGCTTGCAGGATGCCGCGCTTGACGTCGTCGACGCGCTGCTTGAAGTGCGCGTGGCACTGGTTGGCGTCGCTCCAGGTGTTGACGATCGCGATCACCGGTTTGCCGGCCCAGTCGGCGGGCGCATAGCCCATCTGCATCACGCGGGAGCGGTGGCCGAAGGAGCGGAAGTCGTCCGGTGCGAACCACCGTGCGCTGCGCAGGGAATCGTAGGTGCGCTTCATGAGTGGGAAAGCCGTGCGAGGCGGGCCTTGTCTCGTTGTGATGGAGGAATTAAAACACTAATATATTAGTACGTCAATGCGAGAATCCCGGCGATGAGCACCCTTCCGAAAGTCCGACTCGACCGCTCCCGGCACGCCGCGCCGCAGGTGCTTGAAAAGCTGCGCGACGCCATCCTGTCGCTCGAACTCGAGCCGGGCACCGTGCTGGCCCGGCAGGAACTGGCCGAGCATTTCGGCGTCAGCCAGACGCCGGTGCGCGAAGCCCTGCTGCGGTTGAGCGAGGAAGGCCTGGTCGATGTCTTTCCGCAGCATGCGACGCTGGTGAGTCGCATCGATCTCGCTGCGGCGCGGCAGGCGCACTTCCTGCGCCGCTCGATCGAGCTGGAGATCGTCCATCAGCTCGCCGAGGACGCACCGCCCGGCCTGGTGGAAGACCTCGAGGCCCAGATCGCCCGCCAGGCCGCATTGGCCGCCGCGCAACAGTACGGCGACTTCGTCGAAGCCGACCGCAGGTTCCACCAGCTGATGTACGAAGCCGCAGGCGTCGCCGGCCTGTGGGACATGGTGGCCCGCATGTCGGGCCATGTGGACCGCCTGCGCCGCCTGCACCTGCCGACCGCGGGAAAGACCGAGGCCATCCTGCGCGACCATCGCGCGATTGCGCAGGCCATCAAGCGCGGCGACGCGCCGGGCGCGCAGAAGGCATTGCGCAAGCATCTCTCCGGCACGCTCAGCGCCGTCGCGGAAATCTGCGCGCGCTATCCCGACTACATCGAAGCCGAAGAAGCGCAGCCTGCGTAGCGGCCGGTCACGCCGGGCGCATCAGTCCTCGACCCCATAGGGCGTGAAGCGGCTCTGGTTCTCGTCGACATCCAGCGGCCGCCCGACGAAGGGAAAGGCCCGCTGCGGGCAGTCCGCTCGCTCGCAGACCTTGCATCCCATCCCGATCGGCGTCGCCGCTTCCGGATCGCGCAGGTCGAGTCCCTTGGCGTAGACCAGACGCGGCGCGTGCCGGATGTCGCACCCGAGCCCGATCGAGAACATCCTTTGCGGCGCGCCGTACCCGCCCTGGCGGCTGGTCACCGTGCGTGCGATCCAGAGATACGAGCGCCCATCCGGCATGCGCGCCAACTGCGGAAGGATGCGCCCGGGCTGCACGAACGCCTCGTACACATTCCACAGCGGACAGGTGCCCCCGGTGCGGCTGAAATGGAAGTGCGTCGCCGACTGCCGCTTGGAGATGTTGCCCGCCCGATCCACCCGCACGAAGAAGAAGGGCACGCCGGGCGCACCGGGTCGCTGCAGGGTGCTGAGCCGATGGCAGACCGTCTCGAAGCCCACGCCGAACTGCTGTGCGAGCAGGTCGATGTCATGGCGCAGCCTTTCCGCCGCCTGCAGGAACTTCGCGTACGGCAGGAGCAAGGCGCCCGCGAAATAGTTGGCCAGCCCGATGCGCGCCAGGTGGCGCGAGGGCGCATCCTCCGCGAAGGGCGACGCGGCAACCAGCGAATCGATCAGCGCCGAATGCTCGATCAGGGCGAGCTGGGTCGCGAGCTGGAACACCTGCTGGGCCGGGTCCAGCGCGGCCGACAGGCGCAGCGTTCGCGTTGCAGGATCGAAATGACGCTTGCCGCCATGCCCCTCCGCGACGGGGACCACCCGCACCTTGTGCTGCCGCACCAGTCGCTGGATCAGCCAATCCGCCAGCAAGGGACCGGTCGCGCCCGACTCACCAGCCAATCCCTCGGCTCGACGGTCGACGTCGTCGAAGTAGTTCCGGTTGGCAAAGAAGAAGTCCCGCACCGCTTCGAAAGGCATGGTGCGCGGCGCAGCGAGTTCGGATCGATCGTCGCCCATGCGCAGCGCCATGGTCTCCAGCTGCTCCTGCGCCGCGAGGGTTCGTCGGTGCAATGCGATCAGTGCGCGGCCCAGCGCGGGCATCTGCGAGGCCAGCTCCTGCAGTTCGGGAAGCGCGACCGGCTCCGGCGCATCCGCCAGCGCCTCGCGCAGGCCGGCCACGAGGCGCGCCTCCTCGTCTTCGGAGAACTGCTGGATGTCCACGCCCAGCGCGCGATGGATCTTCAACAGCACCGCGACGGTCAGCGGGCGCTGGTTCTGCTCGATCTGGTTCAGGTAGCTGGGCGACAGGCCCAGCGCCTGCGCCAGGGCGACCTGCGACAGGCCGCGTTCGGCACGCAGCTTGCGCAGGCGCACGCCCATGAATGTCTTCTTCATCTTCGGGTCCGTGGTCTTGGGCGCGCCAGTCGCGTCGGATTCGCAATCTTCGCAACTTCGCCGATTCTCATTCGCAAGGATTCACCTTTTCAGTCATTGGAGACGACTGACATTCTGCGTAAATTGCGAAGCATGACAACCCTCTCGACCTTCAAGCCGAAGAAATCCGTGGCCCTCTCCGGCGTCACCGCCGGCAACACCGCGCTGTGCACCGTCGGGCGCAGCGGCAATGACCTGCACTACCGCGGCTACGACATCCTCGACATCGCCGAGGTGTGCGAGTTCGAGGAGATCGCCCATCTGCTGGTGCACGGCAAGCTGCCCACGCGGGCCGAACTGCGCGCCTACAAGAACCGGCTGAGGGCGATGCGCGGCCTGCCGGCGAGCGTCAAGGAAGCGCTCGAGCGCCTGCCGGCCAGCGCGCATCCGATGGATGTGATGCGCACCGGCGTCTCGGCGCTCGGCTGCATCCTGCCCGAGAAGGACGACCACAACATCGCCGGTGCGCGCGACATCGCGGACCGGCTGATGGCCTCGCTCGGCTCCATGCTGCTGTACTGGTACCACTGGAGCACGCAGGGCAAGCGCATCGATGTCGAGACCGACGACGACTCGATCGGCGGCCACTTCCTGCATCTGCTGCACGGGCGCAAGCCTTCTCAGGCGTGGGTCGGCGCGATGCACACCTCGCTCAACCTGTATGCCGAGCACGAGTTCAACGCCAGCACCTTCACGGCGCGCGTGATCGCGGGCACCGGCAGCGACATGTACTCGGCCATCGCGGGTGCGATCGGCGCGCTGCGCGGGCCGAAGCACGGCGGCGCGAACGAGATCGCGTTCGAGATCCAGAAGCGCTACGACAACCCCGACGAGGCCGAGGCCGACATCCGCCGCCGCGTCGAGGCCAGGGAAGTCGTGATCGGCTTCGGCCATCCGGTCTACACGGTGAGCGATCCGCGCAACGTCGTCATCAAGGGCGTGGCGAAGCGGCTCTCGGACGAAGCCGGCTCGACCCGGATGTTCGACATCGCGCAGCGGCTGGAGTCGGTCATGTGGGAAGTCAAGAAGATGTTCCCCAACCTCGACTGGTTCAGCGCGGTGAGCTATCACCTGATGGGCGTGCCGACCGCGATGTTCACGCCGCTCTTCGTCATCGCGCGCACCAGCGGCTGGGCCGCCCACGTGATCGAGCAGCGCATCGACAACAAGATCATCCGCCCGAGCGCCAACTACACCGGCCCCGAGGACCGGACGTTCGTTCCGCTCGACGAGCGCCAGTGACACGCGGGAAGGAACCGGCGGCTCGACGGCTTGGCCCCCGGCGCCGGCAGGCGGCTAGCATGTGGTCGGGACGCACTCGGAGCGGCCCGCCCCACGACGACAACACTGGAGACAGAGTCATGACGCTTAGCCGCCGCACGTTTTCCGCAGCCATCGCAAGCCTCGGCATTCCCCTGCCGCTGATCGCGCGTTCGCAGGACGCATTTCCCACCAAGCCGATTCGCATCGTCTGCCCCTTCGCACCCGGAGGCGGCTCCGACTTCATCGCCCGAGTGGCGTCCAACCTGCTCAGCAAGTCGCTGGGCCAGAGCGCGATCGTCGACAACCGGCCCGGTGCCGGCGGCACGCTCGGAACCGAGTACGCGCTGCACACGCCCGCCGACGGCTACACGCTGCTGCTCATCGCAGGGAGCTACACGGTCAACCCGTCGCTCTACAAGCTGCGCTTCGATCCGGTGGCCGACATGACGCCGGTGATCCAGCTGTCCAGGGGCGCGTATGTGGTCTGCATCAATCCGAACAAGGTGCAGGCGCGCAATCTGCAGGAGCTGCTGGCCTTTGGCCGGCAGAACCCCGGAAAGCTGACTTTCGCGTCAGCCGGCAACGGCAGCCACCTCCACATCGCAACCGAATACATGTTCGGCATGGCCAACGTCAAGGCCACGCACGTGCCCTACAAAGGCACCGGCCCGGCGGTCACCGATCTGGTGGCGGGCAATGTCGACATGCTGGTGGCGGGCACGGAGGCATTGATGCCCCACGTGAAGTCGGGGCGGCTGCGCGCGCTGGCCGTCACCACGGCACAGCGACTGCCCGCCTACCCGGACATTCCCTCGGTGGCCGAGTCCGGGCTGCGCGACTACGACGTCGTCGCCTGGCATGGGCTGATCGCGCCCAAGGGGGTGCCGCCCGCCGTGATTGCCAAGATCAACGGTGCACTCAATACGGGGCTGAAGGCCCCCGAGCTGGTGGCCCAGCTCGATCCCACGGGCGTATCGCCGGCAGGCGGGACGCCCGAACAGTTCGGCGATCTCATCAAGGTCGAGATCCCGCGTTACGCCAAGGTCGCGAAAGACAACAACATCAAGGCCGAGTGAGTTCGGGCGGCAACGGCCGCCCCCCATTTCCATGAATCATCTTCATCGCCAGTCCCTCCCCGCCACCCGGCTCGACTACTACGACGCGCGCGCTGCGGTCGACGCGCTGCGGCCCGGCGCGTGGGCCGCGCTGCCCTACACCGCGCGCGTCCATGCCGAGAACCTCGTGCGCCGCGCCGATCCGGCGCATCTCCCGGACTACCTCGCGCAGTTGATCGAACGCCGCCGCGACATGGACTTTCCGTGGTATCCGGTGCGCGTGGTCTGCCACGACATCCTGGGCCAGACCGCGCTCGTCGATCTGGCCGGCCTGCGCGATGCAATCGCAACGCAGGGCGGCGACCCGGCCGCGGTGAACCCGGTGGTGCCGGTGCAACTGATCGTCGACCACTCGCTGGCGGTGGAGTGCGGCGGCTTCGACCCCGACGCTTTCCGCAAGAACCGCGAGATCGAGGACCGACGCAACGAAGACCGCTTCCACTTCATCGAGTGGACGAAGAAGGCCTTCGACAACGTCGACGTGATCCCGGCGGGGAACGGGATCATGCATCAGATCAACCTCGAGAAGATGTCGCCGGTGGTCTACGTGCAGGACGGCGTGGCCTTCCCCGACACCTGTGTCGGCACGGACAGCCACACGCCGCACGTCGACGCGCTGGGCGTGATCGCGGTCGGCGTCGGCGGGCTGGAGGCCGAGAACGTGATGCTGGGCCGCGCGTCGTGGATGCGCCTGCCCGACATCGTCGGCGTCGAGCTCACCGGCCGCCGCCAGCCGGGCATCACCGCCACCGACATCGTGCTCGCGCTGACCGAATTCCTGCGCAAGGAAAAAGTGGTCGGCGCCTACGTGGAGTTCTTCGGAGAAGGCGCCGAGAGCCTCTCGATCGGCGACCGCGCGACGATCTCCAACATGTGCCCGGAATATGGCGCGACCGCGGCGCTCTTCTACATCGACCGGCAGACGATCGACTACCTCAGGCTCACCGGCCGCGACGAAGCGCAGGTGGCGCTGGTCGAAACCTATGCGAAGGCCGCGGGCTTCTGGGCCGATGACCTGAAGACGGCGCAGTACGAGCGCGTGCTGCACTTCGACCTTTCCACGGTCGTGCGCAACATGGCCGGCCCGTCCAATCCACATCGCAGGCTGCCGGTGTCGGCGCTGGCCGAACGCGGCGTCGCCGACGAGGCCAAGCTGCTCGCGGGCAAGGCGGACGAGTCCCGCGGCCTGATGCCCGATGGCGCGGTGATCATCGCGGCGATCACGAGCTGCACCAACACCAGCAACCCACGCAACGTGATCGCCGCCGCCCTGCTGGCACGCAACGCGAATGCGCGCGGGCTCTCGCGCAAGCCCTGGGTCAAGAGTTCGCTCGCCCCGGGTTCGAAGGCGGTGGAGCTGTATCTGAAGGAAGCGAAGCTGCTCGGCGAACTGGAGCGGTTGGGCTTCGGCATCGTCGCCTTCGCCTGCACCACCTGCAACGGCATGTCAGGCGCGCTCGACCCGGAGATCCAGCAGCAGATCATCGATCGCGACCTCTACGCAACCGCCGTGCTCTCGGGGAATCGCAATTTCGACGGGCGCATCCATCCCTACGCGAAGCAGGCGTTCCTCGCATCGCCGCCGCTGGTGGTGGCTTATGCGATCGCAGGCACAATTCGCTTCGACATCGAGCACGATGTGCTGGGCCTCGATCCGCAAGGCAACGAGGTGAGGCTCAGGGACATCTGGCCCAGCGACGAGGAGATCGACGCCATCGTCGCTGCCAGCGTGAAGCCCGCGCAGTTCCGCGAGGTGTACGAGCCGATGTTCGCCATCCGCGCCGACAGCGGCGAGCGCGTGGCGCCGCAATACGACTGGCGCGCCATGTCCACCTACATCCGTTGTCCGCCCTACTGGGACACCGAGGGTGTGGGCGCGCTGGCAGCCAACCCCCGCACGCTCACCGGCATGCGGCCGCTGGCGCTGCTGCCGGACAACATCACGACCGACCACCTGTCGCCTTCGAATGCGATCCTGCCGGACAGTGCGGCCGGCGAGTACCTGTCGAAGATGGGCCTGCCCGAAGAGGACTTCAACTCCTACGCCACGCATCGAGGCGACCACCTGACGGCCATGCGCGCCACCTTCGCCAATCCGCAACTCGTCAACGAGATGGCCGTGGTCGATGGCGTGGTGAAGAAGGGTTCGCTGGCGCGCGTCGAGCCCGAAGGCAAGATCGTGCGCATGTGGGAAGCCATCGAGACCTACCTGAACCGCCGGCAGCCGCTGATCGTCATCGCCGGCGCCGACTACGGCCAGGGCTCGAGCCGCGACTGGGCCGCCAAGGGCGTTCGTCTGGCGGGCGTCGAGACGGTGGTGGCGGAAGGCTTCGAGCGGATCCACCGCACCAACCTGATCGGCATGGGCGTGCTGCCGCTGGAGTTCCTGCCGGGCACCAGCCGGCTCACGCTCTATCTTGACGGCACGGAAACCTATGACGTGGTCGGCGAACGCACGCCGCGCGCCGCGCTGAACCTGCTCGTCCACCGCCGCAACGGGGAGACCGTGCAGGTGCCGGTGCTGTGCCGGCTCGACACGGCCGAGGAAGCCTCGGTCTACGAGGCCGGCGGCGTGCTGCAGCGTTTCGCGCAGGACTTCCTCGCCGCATCCGCCCAGGCGGCCTGAACGGAAAAACACGACATGGCATTCGCATCGCAGATCAGGATTCCCGCCACCTATATGCGCGGCGGCACCAGCAAGGGGGTGTTCTTCCGCCTCCAGGACCTGCCCGAAGCGGCGCAGCGGCCCGGCCCGGCACGCGACGAGCTGCTGATGCGCGTCATCGGCAGCCCCGATCCCTATGGCAAGCAGATCGACGGCATGGGCGGCGCCACCTCCAGCACCAGCAAGGCGGTGATCCTGTCGAAGAGCACGCGGCCCGGGCACGACGTGGACTATCTCTTCGGGCAGGTCGCGATCGACAAGGCCTTCATCGATTGGTCCGGCAATTGCGGCAACCTGTCCGCCGCAGTCGGCCCCTTCGCGATCTCCAACGGGCTGGTCGATCCGGCGAAGGTGCCGCGCGACGGCCTGTGCACCGTGCGGATCTGGCAGGCCAACATCGGCAAGACCATCGTCGCCCATGTGCCGATGACGCAGGGCGCAGTGCAGGAGACGGGCGACTTCGAACTCGACGGCGTGACCTTCCCCGCGGCTGAAGTGGCGCTGGAGTTCATGGACCCGGCGGACGAAGGAGACGACGGCGGCGCCATGTTCCCGACCGGGAACCTCGTCGATGACCTGGAAGTGCCCGGTGTCGGCAGCTTCAAGGCGACGCTGATCAATGCCGGCATACCGACCATCTTCCTCAACGCGCACGACATCGGCTACACGGGCACCGAACTGCAGGGCGCCATCAATGGCGACAAGGCGGCGCTGGCGCGATTCGAGACGATTCGCGCGTGGGGCGCGGTGAGGATGGGGCTGATCAAGGATGTCGCCGAAGCGGCCACGCGGCAGCACACGCCCAAGATCGCGTTCGTCGCGCCGCCGCAGGACTACGTCGCCTCCAGCGGCAAGGCGGTGCGGGCAGCCGATGTAGACCTGCTCGTGCGGGCCCTCTCCATGGGCCAGTTGCACCACGCGATGATGGGCACGGCCGCGGTCGCGATCGGCACCGCGGCGGCCGTCCCCGGCACGCTGGTCCATCTGGCGGCGGGCGGCGGCGAGCGCCATGCCGTCCGGTTCGGACATCCCTCCGGAACCCTGAGAGTGGGCGCCGAGGCCCGGCAGGAGGGCCGGCAATGGACGGTGACCAAGGCCCTGATGAGTCGCAGCGCGCGCGTCCTGATGGAAGGCTGGGTGCGCGTGCCGGGATGAGCGCCGACACGGAGGCGCGGCGGAACCATGCATCATGGCGCCCCTGAGCCGTTCCATTCACATCCCAGGAGACCCCCCATGAACAAGACCCGCATCGGGCGCCGCGCAGCGGTATTCGTCCTTTCCGCATCGGCGCTCGCCGGCACCGCATCGGCCCAGCAATGGCCGACCAAGCCGATCCATTTCGTCGTGCCTTTCTCGGCCGGCGGTGCCAACGACCTGATGGCGCGCGCCGCGGCAGACGGTGCCTCCAAGGCGCTCGGCCAGCCCATCGTGGTCGACAACAAGCCCGGCGCAGGTGCGATGCTGGGCACCGACGTGGTCGCCAAGAGCGCACCCGATGGCTACACCTTCCTGATCAGCGCGGCCGGCGTGGTGTCGAACAGCATGATCCGCAAGAACGTGCCGTACAAGGACAGCGACCTCGTGCCGGTAGCGATGATCGGCCTCGCACCGTCGGTCATCGTCGCGCCGGCCGAGGCGCCCTACAACGACCTGAAGGACTTCGTCGCCGCTTCGAAGAAGGGCAAGGGATTGCACTTCGCGACCGCAGGCACCGGCAGCACGCCGCATTTCGTGGAAGGGCTGCTGGAGAAGAACCACGGCGCCAAGCTCGATGTCGTGCCCTACAAGAGCGGCTCCGAATCGATCACCGCGGTGCTGGGCAACCAGGTCGATGCGACGTCCGAGGCCAGCATCGTGGTGCTGCCCTACATCAAGAGCGGCAAGCTCAAGCCCCTCGCGACCACGTGGACGCAGCGCATCTCCGCGTATCCGGAGCTGTCGACGGCGGTGGAACAGGGCTTCGACGACATCCGCATCGCGCACTGGGCCGGCGTGCATGCGCCGGCCGGCACGCCGCCCGCCATCCTCGACAAGATGGCCGAGGCGGTCGACAAGGCGATGAAGGACCCCGCCACCGTGCAGCGTCTGAAGGGCATGGGCATCGAGCCCGTCGGCGGCACGCGTGCATCGTTCGTCAAGTTCGTGGATGAGGAACGGACTCGCCTGGGCGCTGTCGTCAAGGCCACGGGCATGAAGGAAGACTGAAGGTGGATTTCAACCCCGGGGACGCGTGCGGGCGGGATCGCGCCGACGGCGTGCTCTGCTCCGCGAATGTCCCCCGCCCTTCGGGCTCCTCCTTTATTTCGCTGCGCAGAGCACGCCATCGGCGCGATCCGTCACTGCCGGGTCGATCGACCGGCACAACGCGGCGGGCCCGGTGGCGAGGACGCCGGGTGGTCCCCGCAGCGAAATAGAGGAGGAGGCCGAAGGCCGGGGGACATTCGCGGAGGGGACCACCCGGCATCCTCGCCACGCGCCCACAACGCATCACAGCATTTCTCAACGTTCCATCAAGGACCTCCCCAATGAGCTCCATCCAAACCCGCAAGAAACTGCGTGCACTGGCCGAGGCACGCCGCGGCGCCTTGGTGCCCGGCGCTTTCAATGCGCTGTCCGCGCGCGTCATCGAAGACCTGGGCTTCGAGGCGATCTACGTCACCGGCGCCGGCGTCACCAACATGTGGTTCGGCATGCCCGACCAGGGCTTCATGGGCCTGGCCGAAATCGCCGATCACACCGCGCGCATCCGCGATGCGGTCAGCCTCCCGCTCATCGTCGATGCCGACACCGGCTTCGGCAACGCGCTGAACGTGCGCCACACCGTGCGCACGCTGGAGCGCGCCGGCGCCGACTGCATCCAGTTCGAAGACCAGGTCGCGCCCAAGCGCTGCGGCCATTTCTCGGGCAAGGAGGTGATCTCCACCGAGGAAGCCGTCAGCAAGATCAAGGCGGCTGTCGATGCGCGCCAGGACGAAGACCTGTTGATCCTCGCCCGCACCGATGCCTGCGCCACGCAGGGCTTCGAGGCGGCGATCGAGAGGGCGCAGAAGTTCGCGGAGGCCGGCGCCGACATCCTTTTCGTCGAAGCCGTGACCGAGGCGGAGGAAGTGCGCGCCCTGCCCCGGCGCCTCGCGAAGCCGCAGCTGATGAACATGGTGATCGGCGGCCGCACGCCAATCTTCAACGCCGACCAGCTCGCGGAACTGGGCTACGGCATCGTCCTCTACGCCAATGCCGCGTTGCAGGGTGCCGTGGCCGGCATGCAGAAAGCGCTGACCGTGCTGCGCGACGAAAAGGAAGTGCAGGAGTCGAGCGGCCTCGTCACGCCCTTCGCCGAGCGCCAGCGGCTCGTCGGCAAGCCGGAATGGGATGCGCTCGAAAAGCGCTACGTCTGACTCCCGTCATGAGCATGACTTCGCAAACGCTCACTGAGAAGGAAGTGCGGGACTTTGCCGCCCGCGCGGCCGCTCGCGCACGCTGCAGTGCGTGCGCCCCGCTCTGGCGGCCCGCATGGGAGTCGCTCTCGGGCGCCACGCAGATCGGCCATCTGTCCAGTGCCGGGTCGCTGCGCACCGAGGACGCGGCCGAACGGCTCGATGAATACCATCCGGCGGGAACCCACCTGTGGTCTCCCGACGCGCCGATCGCGCTGGGCTGGCACCCCTACAACCAGTGCTCGCTGTGGACCTGCAAGACCTGCGACGCGGCCTTCCTGCGGTACACGGAGTACGGCGGCTACTACCAGGACGATCGCATTCGCGCGCTGATCGCCGACCTCGTCGTCGCGCCGGACGCGCGCGCCTAGGGCGAAGGGCGCATCAAGGCTTCGGCCGGGACGGCAGACCGGCCTCGAGCTGGGCGCGCATCCAGCGATGCGCCGCGTCCTCGTGATAGCGCCGGTGCCACACCAGATACATCGGCAGCGGCGGACACGGAACCGGCGGCGCGACGCTCGCGAATTCGCGCAACAGGCCCTGTCCCAGACGCGCCGGCGCGGTAGCCAGCAGCGGGCTGCCGCGCAGGAAGGCCGGCAAGCCGGCGAAACCCGGCACCGTGACGACGAAGCGCCTCTGCACGCCGGCATCCGCCAGCGCCTCGTCCACCGCGAGCATGCGGCGCGGCTCGTAGACCACGGTCACGTGGTCGGCGGCAAGGTAGTCGCGCCGGCCCTGCGGCGCCTCGCGCGCGGCGGGGTCGTAGTAGACGCGCCAGCGATCCTCGAACAATCGCTTCTGCATCACGTCCCCTCCTTCGGGCGGCCGCGGGCTGATCACCAGATGGCAGCCGCCGCTGCGCAGCATCTCCAGCGTCGGCACGTCCGACGGAATGATGCGCAGGGACACGCCGGGCGCCATGTCGCGCAACCGCGCGGCCAGCGCCGGCAGCAGCACGTCGCGCTGGAAGTCGTTGGCGGCGATGGTGAAGGTGGTGCGCCAGAGGGCAGGCTCGAAGCGGTCGCCGCGCGCGAACGCTTCCATGTCGGCCAGCAACTCGCGCGCCTGGTCCGCGAGCTCGCCCGCCCGCGCGGTCGCCACGATGCCGCGGCCCGACTTCACGAACAGCGGATCGCCCGCGATGGCCCGCAGGCGCCCCAGCAGATGGCTCACCGCCGACTGCGTGACACCGAGCTGGGTCGCGGCGCCGGTGATCGAACCGGCCTCCACGACGGCAACCAGCAGGCGAAGCAATCGGGTGTCGAGGTTGTACTCATCGATTTCGCTCATGTGTTTCATGATGAACGATCTGTTTATCTGACGCAATCGAAGTCGGACACTGGCGCCACCCACACATGGAGACAGGCATGGACGCAACAATTCCCGGCACCACGCTCTTCGACGGCGATCAGGCGAAGAAGGGCTACGCACTCAACAAGATGTGCTTTTCGTTCAACGAGGAAGCCAATCGCCAGGCCTTTCTGGCCGACGAGGAGGCATACATGCGCCGCTTCGGCCTCAACGAACAACAGGCCGCGGCCATTCGCGCGCGCAACGTGCTGCAACTCATCGAGGCCGGCGGCAACGCCTACTACCTCGCGAAGTTCGCCGGCATCTTCAAGCTGGACATGCAGGACATCGGCGCACAGCAGACCGGCATGACCAAGGAAGCCTTCCAGGCCATGCTGAACGCAGCCGCCCACCAGTAGCAACAAGCCCACACCGGAGACACATCATGGCCAAGATCATCGGCGGGGTCGGCACCTCGCACATTCCCGCCATCGGCGGCGCGATTCACAAGGGTCTGCAGAACGAGCCCTACTGGAAGCCCTTCTTCGGCGGCTTTCCGCCCATCCACGACTGGCTGGCCACGGCACGGCCCGACGTGGTGGTGATGTTCTACAACGACCACGGGCTGAACTTCTTCCTCGACAAGATGCCGACCTTCGCAGTCGGCGCTGCGGCCCAGTACGTCTCGGCCGACGAGGGCTGGGGCATTCCCACCCAGCCGCCGGTGCAGGGTTGCCCGGACCTTTCGTGGCAGCTGATCAACACGCTCGTGGAGCGCGAGTTCGACATCGTGAGCTGCCAGGAGATGCTGATCGACCATGCCTGCACCCTGCCCCTGAAGCTGCTGTGGCCGCAATCCGGCGACGACTGGCCGGTGCGCATCGTGCCGGTGTGCATCAACACCGTGCAGTTCCCGCTGCCCAAGGCGAGCCGCGTCTACGCGCTCGGCAAGGCCGTCGGCGAGGCGGTGGCGGCGTGGGGCTCGGACCAGCGGGTGCTGATGGTGGCCTCGGGCGGGCTGTCGCACCAGCTCGACGGCACCCGCGCCGGCCACATCAACAAGGGCTTCGACCTGCAGTTCATGGACAGCCTGTTGACCAACCCGGAATGGGCCACGCAGTTCTCGATCCACGAACTGGTCGAGAAGACCGGAACGCAGGGCATCGAGCTGCTGATGTGGCTTGCGATGCGCGGGTCGCTGACGGCGGCCGGCCCCTCGGTGCGCAAGGTGCACAGCAATTACCACATCCCGATCTCGAACACGGCCACCGCCGTGATGGCGCTGGAGGTCTGAACCCGCTTCAGCGGCTCATCCACTCCAGGAGAGCGCGCGAAACTGCTTCGGGCTGCTCCATGGTGCTCATGTGCCCGCTGTGCTCGATCGCGACGAGCTGCGAGCCGGGACACATCTCGTGCATTCGCTCGTGGCGCGCCAGCGGGCTCCACGCATCCTGGCGACCGCACAGGAACATCGTGGGGCAACGCAGGGTGCCGAGCACGGGGGCTGCGTCGGGGCGGTTGAGCAAGGCATGGATCTGCGCCGCAAAGATGTCCGGCGTACGGCGCTCGATCATGTCGAGGATCTCTGCGAATACGGGCGTGTCGATGCGGTCTTCATGCACCATGCCGCGCGCCCATTGCGCGCCCATGCTGCGCATGCCGTGCTCGCGCGCGATCCGGAGCAGCGCCATCCGCTTGTCGCGCTCCTGCGCGCCGGCCTCTCCAGCGGCGATCGGATCGACGCCGGTGTCCAGCAAGGCCAGCCGCTCGACGCGCTCGGGCGCGAGCTTCATGATCTCGAGCGCCACGCGACCGCCCATGGAATGGCCGGCGAGGCTGAATCGCTGCGCCGGCACGCTCGCCAGAACGCCGCGCGCCATGCCGCCCAGGTCGCTGGCGTCCCCAAAGGAGGGAATGAAGCAGTCCGCCGATGCCAGCGCCAGACGCTGGTGCCGCCAGACCGCTTCATCGCAAAGCAGGCCCGGCAGCAGGACGACGCAGGCTCGGCGCATGCGTCAGAACTCCTCGGTGTCGACTTCCTGCGTGGCCTGCGCGGCGTAGCGGTTGCCGATCACGGTGCTCTGGTTGATCAGCTCGCCAGCGCGGGCGATCACGGCGGCGTCGAGCTTCACGTCGGCCGCCGCGAGGTTCTCCCGAAGATGGTCGACGCGGGTCGTTCCCGGGATCGGGACGATGTCCGGTCCCTGGTCCAGCAGCCAACCCAAGGCCAGCTGGGCCGGCGTGCAGCCGGCTTCGCGCGCAAGGGCCTCGAACGGAGGCAGCAGCTTCAGGTTGAGCGTGTAGTTCTCCGGCGAGAAGCGCGGCATCGGACGCCGGATGTCCTTGGCATCGAGCGAACTCACGTCGGTGAGCACGCCGGTCAGGAAGGCGCGGGCGAGCGGACTGAACGCCACGAAGGCAGCGCCGATCTCCCGGCAGGCCGCCAGCACGGCGATCTCGGGGTTGCGCGTCCAGAGCGAATACTCCGTCTGCACCGCGGCGATGGGATACACCGCATGCGCGCGACGCACGGTGGCGGCCGAGACTTCCGACAAGCCCAATGCGCGCACCTTGCCCTCTTCCACCAGCCGGGACATGGCGCCGATCGATTCCTCGATCGGCACCTTCTTGTCCCAGCGATGCAGGTAGTAGAGGTCGATCACGTCCGTCCCGAGACGACGCAGGCTGTCCTCGCAGTTGCTGCGCAGGGTCTCGGGGCGGCCATCGATGACGCGGCGCACCACGCCATCGTCGCCCTTCACGCCGCCCATGCCGCCCTTGCTGCACAGGGTGATGCGCTGGCGGTGCGGCTTGAGCACCCGGCCGACCAGCTGTTCGTTGGCGCCGAAGCCGTACAGCGCGGCGGTGTCGAACAGGGTTTCCCCCGCATCGAGCGCCGCCAGCAGCACGCGCTCGCCCTCTTCGGCCGAGGGAGGAACGCCGTAGGCGTGGCTGAGGTTCATGCACCCCAGCCCGATCGCGCTGACCTCGAAGGGCCCGATCTTTCGCGTCTGCATTCCGCTTACTTCAGCTGCTGTTCCAGTTGGTGCAGCACCTGGTAGCACGGCAGCACCTGGGCCACGCTCGAATTCGGTTCGCGCCCTTCGCGGATGGCGGCGAAGAACTCGCGGTCCTGCAGCTCGATGCCGTTCATCGACACGTCCACCTTGCTCACGTCCACCGGCGTCTCGGCGCCCTTGCTGTGCGATTGCACCAGGTCGTCGTAGCGCGCGATGTAGGTGGCGGTGTCGCCGATGTAGCGGAAGAAGGTGCCGAGCGGGCCGTCGTTGTTGAACGAGAGGCTGAGCGTGCAGATCGCGCCGTTTGCGGCCTGCAGCTGGATGCTCATGTCCATGGCGATCTTCAGGTCCGGATGGATCGGCCCCTGCACCGCGTTGGCCTTCACGATCGGGCTGCCGCACTGGTAGGCGAACAGGTCCACCGTGTGCGCGGCGTGGTGCCACAGCAGGTGGTCGGTCCAGCTGCGCGGCTGGCCCAGCGCGTTCATGTTGGTGCGGCGGAAGAAATAGGTCTGCACATCCATCTGCTGGATGTTGAACTCGCCCGCCTTGATCTTCTTGTGCACGTACTGATGGCTGGGGTTGAAGCGGCGGGTGTGGCCCACCATCGCCACCTTGCCGGTCTTCTTCTGCAGCGCGAGGATTTCTTCACCCTCCTTCAGAACGTCGCACAGCGGGATCTCGACCTGCACGTGCTTGCCGGCCTCCAGGCAGGCCTTGGTCTGCGCGGCATGCATCTGCGTCGGCGTGCAGAGGATGACGGCGTCGACTTCCTTGAGCGCCAGGCTGTCGGACAGATCCGTCGTGACGTGCTTGATGCCGTACTGGTTGGCGACCTCGCGGGTCTTCTCCAGTTCGCGGCTGACGAGCGAGACGACTTCGACGCCCTCGATGTTCTTGATGCCGTCGAGGTGCTTGATGCCGAATGCGCCGGCACCGGCCAGGGCTACTTTGATGGTCATGTCAGTTGTTCTCCAGGATGAGGTGGCCGACGGCCGTGTTGGACGCCGGGACGTGGAAGAAGCGGTGCGCAACCTTCGGCGGCTTGCCGCCGGCCACGTCGGCCATGGCGCCGCGGGCGATGAGCCACATCACGAGCTCGATGCCCTCGCTGCCGGCTTCGCGCACATAGTCGATGTGCGGCACCTTGGCGAGCTCGGCCGGCTCGGCAATGAGGCGGTCGAGGAACTTGTTGTCCCAGTCGGCGTTGATGAGGCCGGCGCGCGCGCCCTGCAGCTGGTGGCTCATGCCGCCGGTGCCCCAGATGTGGACGTTCAGGTCCTCGTCATAGCTCTCGACGGCCTTGCGGATCGCCTGGCCGAGATTGAAGCAGCGCTGGCCCGAAGGGATCGGGTACTGGACCACGTTGACCGCGAACGGGATCACCGGGCAGGGCCAGGCGCCTTCCTTCGGGTCCTTCTCGCCGCACATCAGCGACAGCGGCACCGTGAGGCCGTGGTCCACGTCCATCTTGTTCACGATGGTGAGGTCGAAGTCCTGCTGGATCACGCTTTGCGCGATATGGCTGGCGAGTTCGGGGTGTCCGACGACCTTGGGCACCGGGCGCGGTCCCCAGCCTTCGTCCGCCGGCTGGTACTCGGCGGCGGTGCCGATCGCGAAGGTCGGGATGAAGTCCAGGCTGAACGCGGTCGCGTGGTCGTTGTAGACCAGGAAGATCACGTCCGGCTTGTTGTCCTTCATCCACTGCTTGGAGAAGTCGTAGCCGGCGAACAGCGGCTTCCAGTAGTCTTCCTGGGTCTTGCCCAGGTCCATGGCCGCGCCGATGGCGGGAACGTGCGATGTATAGACGGATGCGGTGATGCGGGCCATTCAGGCCTCCTTTTGCTTGCGGTGGGCGGCGCCTTGCGGCTGGTTCTGCGGCTGCGCGTCGCCGTTCTCGCCCAGGTAGCGGTTGCCTTCGACCGAGCGGCCGCCGTGGACCATCATGTCGCGGTATTCCTGCTCGGTCATGCCGGTCATGGAGCCCGCCATCTGCTGGAAGCTCTTGCCGTCGGTGGCACCGATCTTCGCGAGGAAGTAGATGTTGCCGCCGGTGCGCATGCACCAGTTGAGGTCGCGCGCGAGCACGGCCTGCTTCTGCTCTTCCGTCATCGCCCACTCGTCGAGGTAGGCGCGTTCGTCGGTCTTGAAGCGCTCGCGGTTCTCGGCCTTCATCAGGCTCATGCAGAACTGGTTGAGCCAGTAGCCCTTGCGGCTCTGGTCGGCGTCGAAAATGATCGTGCCGGGCACGTCGAGATAGGGTTTGTCGAGTGACATGGAGAAGTCTCCTTTCTCAGTTATCGATCTAGCCACGCGTCGCGCGCAGTCCCTGAAACCGGCGCAGCCCGGTCCAGGGCACCCGCGGAACCGGCTTTGCCGGGCCGCCGGGTGCGCCCCCTTGAGGGGGGATGCGAGCCACACGAAGTGGGCGAGAGTCGGGGGTGTTCACTTTTCCTCAGGCCAGTAAAGGCGCATGGGGTTGTCGACCAGCAGCTTCTTCTGCAGCTCGGCCGTCGGCGCGATGTGCGGGATGAAGTCCACCAGCAGGCCGTCGTCGGGCATGTGGCCCTTGAGGTTGGGATGCGGCCAGTCGGTGCCCCACAGCACGCGGTCGGGGAAGGTCTCGACCACCTTGCGCGCGAACGGAACCACGTCGCGGTAGGCCGACTGCTCGCCATCGAGCGCGGGCGGGCCGGACACGGAGAGGCGCTCGGGGCAGCTCACCTTGCTCCACACGTTCGGGTGCTCGCGCATGAACTTCAGGAACAGCTCGAACTCCGGGCCGTCGATGGGCTTGCTCACGTCGGGGCGACCCATGTGGTCCACCACCACGGTGGTGGGCAGGGCCGTGAAGAAGTCCCACAGCTCGGGCAGGTCCACCGCCTCGAAGTAGATCACCACGTGCCAGCCCAGCTTGGCGATGCGGCCGGCGATCTCCATCAGCTCGTCCTTGGGCGTGAAATCCACGAGCCGCTTGACGAAGTTGAAGCGCACGCCGCGCACGCCGGCGGCATGCAGTGCGTTCAGCTCGTCGTCCGTGACGCTGCGCTTGACCGTCGCAACGCCGCGAGCCTTGCCGTCGGACGACTGCAGCGCATCGACCAGCGCGCGGTTGTCGGCGCCGTGGCAAGTGGCCTGCACGACCACGTTGCGGGCAAAGCCCAGGTGATCGCGCAGCGCGAACAACTGCGCCTTGCTGGCATCGCAGGGCGTGTACTTGCGCTCGGGTGCATAGGGAAACTCGGCCCCGGGGCCGAACACGTGGCAGTGCGCATCGACGCTGCCGGGCGGAACCTGGAACTTCGGCTTGCTCGGGCCGGCGTACCAGTCCAGCCAGCCGGCGGTCTTCTCGAAGGGGCCTGTCGTGGGCTTGCTCATGTCGATGTCCTTCAGTCGATGTACTTCAGGCCGGCAGCGGCCAATGGTTCACGCATCTTGTACATGTCCAGGCCCAGCACGCCGCTGGCCAGCTTGTCGCGCTTCTCGCCTTCGTTGGCTTCGCGCTTGCGAGCGGCTTCGAGCGTCTTGGCGGCGATGGCGCGCGGCACGCAGACCACGCCGTCGTCGTCGGCCACGATCACGTCGCCCGGCGTCACCAGCATCCCGGCGCACACCACGGGGATGTTGACCGAGCCGATGGTCGCCTTGATGGTGCCTTTGCTGCTGATCGCCTTGCTCCACACCGGGAACTCCATCTCGGTGAGCGTCTTGACGTCGCGCACGCCGGCGTCGATCACGAGCGCCCGTGCGCCGCGCGCCTTGAAGCTGGTGGCCAGCAAGTCGCCGAAGTAGCCGTCGGTGCACTCGGCCGTGATGGCGGCGACGACGATGTCGCCCGGCTGGATCTGCTCGGCCGCCACATGCATCATCCAGTTGTCGCCGGGATGCAGCAGCACGGTCACGGCCGTGCCCGAGACCTGCGCGCCGGCATAGATCGGGCGCATGTAGGGCTTGAGCAGGCCGACGCGGCCCATGGCCTCGTGCACGGTGGCCGAGCCGAGTGCGGCCAGCGCGTCGGCCGTTTCGCGATCGGTGCGCTGGATGTTGCGATAGACAACGCCGAGTTCGTACATGTTCGTTCTCCTGAATTGCTGGATTACTTGCCTTTGGCCTTGAGGGCCGCGTCAAGGCGCGGGAAGACGCGCCGTGCGTTGCCCTCGAACACCATGTAGCGCTGCTCGTCCGTGAGGTTGGCGGTGGCGCTCACATACCGCTTGGTGTCGTCGTAGTAGTTGCCGGTTTCCGGATCGATGCCGCGCACCGCGCCGATCATCTCGCTCGCGAACAGGATGTTCTCGACCGGGATCACCTTGGTCAGCAGGTCGATGCCGGGCTGGTGGTACACGCAGGTGTCGAAGAAGATGTTCTTCAGGATGTGCTCGGAGAGCAGCGGCTTCTTCATCTCCTGCGCCAGGCCGCGGAAGCGGCCCCAGTGGTAGGGCACCGCGCCGCCGCCGTGCGGAATGACGAACTTCAGCGTCGGGAAATCCTTGAACAGGTCGCCCTGGATGCACTGCATGACCGCGGTGGTGTCGGCGTTCAGGTAGTGCGCGCCGGTCGTGTGGAAGCAGGCGTTGCAGCTCGTGCTGACGTGGATCATGGCCGGGATGTCGTACTCGACCATCTTCTCGTAGATGGGATACCAGTGGCGATCGGTCAGCGGCGGGCTGTTCCAGTGGCCGCCCGAGGGGTCCGGATTGAGGTTGATGCCGACGAAGCCGTATTCCTTGATGCATTTCTCCAGCTCGGGAATGCAGGTCTTGGGATCGACACCGGGCGATTGCGGCAGCATGGCCGCGCCGATGAAGTTGTCGGGGAAGAGCTGGCTGACGCGATAGCACAGCTCGTTGCAGATGGCGGCCCAGGTGCTGGACACCTCGAAGTCGCCGATATGGTGCGCCATGAAGCTCGCGCGCGGGCTGAAGATGGTCAGGTCCGAACCGCGTTCCTTCATCAGGCGCAGCTGGTTCGTCTCGATCGACTCGCGCAGTTCGTCATCGCTGATCTTCAGGTCGGCGGGATTCGGCTTGGCCGAGGGATCCTTGATGCCGGCGATCTGGGCGTTGCGCCAGTTCTCGAGCGCCTTGGGCGCCGTCGTGTAGTGGCCGTGGCAGTCGATGATCATGCTTGAGCTCCTGTTCTGTTTTGCAGTAGGTGAATATGTTCGGCCTGTTTGCCGGTCAGTGCGCGACAACCTGCATCGCCGCACCGCCAGCGGGGCCGGTCGCGCGGTTCTTGATCAGCAGCGCCGCCGCCGCGATCAGCCCGGGGATGCCCACGATCAGGAAGACCTGCGACAGTTCCAGGTGACGACGGGAGAGTTCCGCGACCAGGAAGGAGCCGGCGATGCCGCCGAACCGCCCGATGCCGAGCATCCAGGAAACTCCGCTCGCCCGTCCCGATGTCGGATAGAACTCCGCGGCCAGCGCCTGCATCGAGGACTGCGAGGCGTTCATGATGAGGCCGGCCAGGAACACGGCCACCACGAGCGACGCCACGCCGGAGCCGAGCACCTGCCCGATCAGCGCCACCGCGATGGCGGTCAGGAAATAGCCGGCCGCGATGATGAGATTGGCGTTCCACTTGTCCATCAGAAGGCCGAAGAAGATCGCGCCCACGCCGCCCAGCTGGAACAGCGCTGCGACCACCGAAGCCTGCGCCGGGGGGATGCCGGATTCCTTGAACAGCACCGGCATCCAGTTCACCAGTCCGTACACGATGACCAGGCCCATGAAGTAGGCGACCCAGAGCATCAGCGTGCCGACGATGAACTTGCCGGTGAAGATGAGCCGCAGGCCCTGCGGGCCGGCTTCGCCTGCCGCATGTGCCGGCTCGCGCATTTCGTCGAGCGTGAAGCTCTCCGCCTTGGCGGCGCGGGGCGTGATGCGGGACAGCACCTTGCGGATGCGATCGGCCGGATAGCGGCGAGCGACCATGAAGCGAACCGACTCGGGCAGCGCCACCAGCATCAGCACCGCCAGCAGCAGGGGCACGACGCCGCCAAGGATCAGCAGGCTGCGCCAGCCGAAATGGGGAATCAGCCACGCGGCGAAAAAGCCGCCGAAGGCCGAGCCCACGGGAAACCCGCAGAACATGCAGTTGGTGATGAAGGACCGCTTGCTGTCCGGACAGTATTCGTTCATCAGCGTCACCGCGTTGGGCATCGCCGCACCCAGGCCGAGACCGGTGATGAAACGCCAGATGGTGAGCGACGTCAACGAGCCGGAACTGGCCGACACGAGGGAGGCCGCACCCATGATCACGACCGCGACGGTGAGGACGCCCTTGCGCCCGAACCGGTCGGCCAGCGGACCCGCGCTCAGTGCGCCGAACGCCAGCCCGAACAGGGCCGCGCTCAGCACCGGGCCGAGATCGCCCTTGTCGATGCCCCACTCGCTGATGAGCGACGGCGCGATGAAGCCGATGGCCGCCGTGTCGAAGCCGTCGAGCAGCACGATGAGAAAGCACAGCCCGAACACCATCCATTGGTAGGGCGTGAAGGGGGTTTCATTGAGCAGGGTCTGGACATTCGCCTGCGACCCGCGAAGCGTCGTTTCGGTCATTGCGTCTCCGGATGTTGTGTGATCGGTGGAAGGAAGCTGCGCTCAGACCGGGTCCATGCCCTGGCGGCGCTTGGCCTCGGCCGCTTCGGACGAGGCCATGAAAGTCAGCAGCCGGCGCACCGCGTCGGCATTCGGAGAGCCGGCGACGACGCCGCCCGAGAAGGTGGTGGTGATCTGGATGGCCGCCGGCAACGGACCGACCACGTCGATGCCCTCGAGGCTGATCAGCTCGCTCAACTGCTGGAAGCCGAGCGCCACCTGCCCCTGGGCCACCAGCGAGCCGACCGGGACGCCCGGCGGGGCCTGCACCGTGCGCTCGCGTACCTGTTCCGCGATGCCCCAGCGCTCGAAAAGCTTCTGGAGAGCGACGCCGCTGGGGCCGGTCGAATAGCCGATCGTGGGCGCTGCCAGCACGGCCTGCCGGACAGCCTCTTCGGAACTCAGGTCGGGATGCGGCGTGCCCGTGCGCACCGCCACAGCGACGCCGGAATGCGCGAGGTCCACCTTGCTGCCCGGCACCACGCGCCCGCCGGACTGCAGCTTGTCGATGGCGTCGGAAGCCAGGAAAACGACGTCGAAAGGCTCTTCGCCGCCCTGCACGCGACGGGCCGCATCGACGCCGCCGACCGATTCGATGGCGATCGGTTCGCCGCCGCGCGCCGTCCAGCCCTGGACCAGTTCGGCGAGAAGCTGGCGCGTCGCCATGGACGAGATGCCTCGCAAGGGAGTGGTCATGCACTTGTCTCCTGATAGTTGCTGCGCTCGGGCGTGAGCGGCGGGAAGCTGGCCGGATTGTCCGAAGGGCGACGCCTTCTGAACAGCGGTCCCCAGCGCTATCAGTTAGAGCAAATCGGCATATCTTTGGATAAGATCCCCGTTTTCGCGATACCTATTGTCACGATCGACAGCGACGGCGGACGTGGACCTCAAGCAACTTGAATATTTCGTGCGCGTGGCCGAGCTCGGCAGCTTCACGCGGGCCTCGCAGGTCCTGGACGTGGCCCAGCCGGCGCTGTCCCGCCAGGTGCGGTCGCTGGAAGTGGAACTGCGCCAGAACCTCCTGGTGCGCAACGGCCGCGGCGTCACGCTGACCGAGGCCGGGAACCTCCTGCTGGAGCACGGTCGGGGCATCCTGCACCAGGTGGCGCGCGCGCAGGAGGAACTGGCCTTCGAGCGCGGCGGCCTCGCCGGCCGGGTGGCGCTGGGCCTGCCCCCGAGCGTCGCCCGGGCCTACGCGGTGCCGCTGATGCGCGAATTCCGCCAGCGTCTGCCGCAGGCGCAGTTGTCGATCACCGAAGGACTGAGCATCGCCATGCAGGAATCGCTGGCCTCCGGCCGGCTCGATGTGGCGGTGCTCTACAACGCACAACCCACCACCGGCTTCGACATCCTTCCGCTGATGGAAGAGGAACTGGTGCTGGTGCAGCAGCGCCCGCTCGGCTTGGCGGAGGACCCGCCGCTGCCCGTGTCCATACTGCAGCTGGCCGACCTGCCATTGATCATTCCCAGCCGGCCCAACGCCATTCGCATGCAGGTCGAGACGGAGTTGGCCGCGCTCGGCCGGCTGCCGCGCGTGGCGATGGAAATCGACGGCGTTCCCGCGATCCTCGAACTGGTGGCCGAGGGACTGGGCTGCGCCGTCCTGACCCGCCACGCGGTGACGAGCTCGGTGCGGCCTTCCGCCTACATGGTGCGGCCGATCGGCGAGCCGGGATTGCGGGTGCGGGCCTGGCTGGCGACCAGCGCACAACGACCGGTCACCCGCACGCAGCAGGCGGCGATCCAACTGCTGAAGGAACTGCTGGCGGGCGACCGATGACGCTCGGACCGGCCGCCCTCCCATGGCGCGTTGACCTTCCCATGGGGGCAAGGTCTAGGATCTCCCGACCGGGCTGAACGGCTCGGCTTCTTTTCAACCTCTGCGCAGTGAAATCCCTTCGCGTCTGGCTCCTGGTCTTTCTGGCATTCGCACTCCCGATGCGGGGTGCGATGGCTGCCGCCATGCTTTGTGCGACCGGTTCGGGGCACGTTCAGGCGGCGACTGTCTCCGGCAACGTTCACGATCACGCCGACAAGGGCAGCGAGAGCGCGTTCCACTCGCACTCGCAACACGACCACGCGTCCGGTCACGCGCACGATGCGGGCGACAAATGCAGCGTCTGCGCCTCCTGCTGCTCCGCGAGCGCGCCGATTGCCGTGACGTTCGCGCTGCCGCAGGCTCCGCCGGCGACGGCGGAATTCCCCCCGACTCGGGCGCCGACCACGGAATTCCTGTCCGACGGCCAGGATCGTCCCCCTCGAAGCATCTGACCCCTCGAGGCCTCCGCGCGAGGCCTGATGGCGCTCGTGCGCACGCACGGGCATCGGCCGACGACCGTCGGCGGTTCAGATTGCTTCGGATGTGAAAAACAAAACCTTCTGGCTCCTCATAGCCACATTCCTGCCATTCGCGACAGCAGCTCGGGGCGGCCCTTCGAACCCTGGGGCGTCGGCGCCACGAAGCGCCCACCAGGCGCGGCGCCCACCCCATGCACGGAGGCCGGCGACGATGCGGCCTGCTGTCGCCGCTGCAGCAGCGTCCGTTTTGCTCGCGGGCTGCGCTTCGTTTTCCGAGGACGGCGGCTTCAACAAGGTCTCCGAACTCACGAAGGAGCGGACAGGCCAGGCCGTGACCATGCTGCGGACGAACACTGACCGAGAAGCTGCGCAGGACCGGGTCGCAGAACTCCTCGCGCAGCCGCTCACCGCCGACGCTGCTGTCGAAATCGCGCTCGTGAACAACCGAGGGCTGCAAGCGAAGTTCGGCGAGATGGGCATCAGCGAGGCCGACTTCGTCCGGGCCGGCCGACTTCCCAATCCCGTCTTCAGTTTCGGTCGTCTCTCGGGCGGCGGCGATGTCGAAATCGACCGGGCAATGCTGTTCAACGTGCTCGGATTTCTCACGATGCCTGTCGCGTCGGAGGTCGGACAGCGGCGGTTCGAGCAGGCTCAATTCCAGGCGGCCTCGGACGCGGTGGGTTTGGCCGCCGACGTGCGCCGCGCGTACTTCGATGCGGTCTCCGCGCAGGAACTGCTCAGGTACTTCAAGCAGGTCAAGGAGACGGCCGACGTGTCGAATGAACTCGCCAAGCGCATGCTGCAGGCTGGCAACTTCAACAAGCTCTCGCAGATGCGCGAGCAGGCGTTCCATGCCGACGCCACCGTACAGCTCGCTCGCGCCCAGCATCAGGCAACGGCGGACAAGGAGCGACTCACGCGCCTTCTCGGGCTATCCGGCGAGCAAGTGAACTTCCGTCTTCCCGATCGACTGCCGGACCTCCCCAGGCAGCCCACCGAACCCGTCGATGCAGAGCGCATTGCCTTGGAGAAACGCCTGGACGTGCTCATGGCCCGGCGCAACACGGAGGCCACTGCCAGGTCGCTCGGCTTGACCCGCGCGACGCGATTCGTGAACGTGCTCGAAGTCGGCTACCAGAACAAGAGCGAGACCGGTCGCCCCCGCTCGAACGGCTACGAGATCGAGCTCGAGCTGCCTCTCTTCGATTTCGGCTCGACGCGTGCAGCCCGAGCGGAAGCGACCTACATGCAGGCCGTGAATCGCACCGCCGAGGTGGCCGTGAATGCGCGCTCGGAGGTCCGCGCCTCGTACTCGGCCTACCTGACGGCCTACGAGCTGGCCAGGCACTACCGCGATGAGGTGGTACCGCTTCGCAAGCGCATCTCCGAGGAAAACCTGCTGCGCTACAACGGGATGCTGATCAGCGTGTTCGAGCTTCTGGCAGACGCCCGGGAGCAAGTCGCCGGCGTCACGGGATACGTGCAGGCATTGCGCGACTTCTGGGTCGCCGACACCAACCTGCAGACCTCGCTCACCGGTGGCTCGCCGGGCGCTTCGGCCCTTGGCCGACCGTCGGCCGGCGAAGGCGCCCCGGCTTCCGCGGCTCACTGAGAAGGACCCAGACCCATGTCCAATCGACGCAGTTTCTTCAGAGCCGCTGGTGCCGTCGCGCTGGGTGCCACGGCAGTCAGCCGCGCAGGTGCCGCATCTTTGCCGGAAGCAGCCGTTCAGTCGACCGCATCCACCGTGCCGCCTCCGCCGCCACCCAACGGGCGGCCGTTCAATCCTGTCGTCACGCTCAACGGCTGGTCGCTTCCCTGGCGCATGCGCAACGGGGTCAAGGAATTCCATCTCGTGTGCGAGCCGGTGGTCCGCGAGTTCGCGCCCGGCATGAAGGTCAACATGTGGGGCTTCAACGGCTCGAGCCCCGGTCCGACCATCGAGGCGGTCGAAGGAGACCGGGTGCGCATCTTCGTGACCAACAAGCTGCCGGAGCCGACAGCCATTCATTGGCACGGGGTGCTGGTGCCCTCCGGGATGGACGGCGTGTCGGGCCTGACGCAGCCGCCGATTCCCGTCGGCAAGACCTTCGTCTACGAGTTCACGCTGCTGCGTTCGGGGTCCCACTTCTATCACACGCACCTGGACGAGCAACTGCAGCTGGCCCTCGGCATGTACGGCTGCCTCGTGGTGCACCCGAAGGACCCGGATTTCATGAAGGTGGACCGCGACTTCATGTTCATGCTGGCTTCCTACGACGTGGAGCCCGGAGCCATGACGCCCAAGGTGAGCACGATGACCGAATTCAACATGTGGACCTGGAACAACCGCGTGTTCCCGGGCATCGACCCGCTGGTGGCTCGCACGGGCGACCGCGTCCGCATCCGGGTCGGCAACCTCACGATGACCAACCATCCCATCCACATGCACGGTCCGAGCTTCGAGGTCACCGGCACGGACGGTGGCTGGGTCCCGAAGGCCGCGCGCTGGCCGGAGGTGACGACAGACATCGGCGTGGGCCAGCTTCGTGCCTTCGAGTTCGACGCGGTCGCCGGCGACTGGGCCATCCATTGCCACAAGTCGCACCACACGATGAACGCAATGGGGCACGACGTTCCGACGATGGTCGGGGTCGACCAGAAGAACCTCGCCGAGCGCATCACGAAGCTCGTGCCGGACTACATGGTCATGGGCGACAAGGGCATGCACGACATGGCCGAGATGGAGATGCCGCTGCCGGACAACACGTTGCCGATGATGACGGGCACGGGGCCCTTCGGTCCTGTCGCCATGGGCGGCATGTTCAGCGTCGTCAAGGTTCGCGACAACGTTCGACCAGGGGACTACAAGGACCCCGGCAAGTACAGGCACCCGCCCGGGACCGTGGCCCACGAGTGGCGGGGCGAAGTCCCGAACCCCACGCGCGCCAAGGTCGACACGCCGGCCGCAAGCAATCTCCAGGTCCGCCGCCCCGACGGGCACGAGGGCCACTGACTTCCCATTGAAGGTGAAACCATGAAATCCAACATCATCAGATCCGTCCTGTCGGCAACCGCGCTGGGCGTCCTGTCCTCCAGCGCGATGGCTCACGGTGACGAAGAGCACGCCAAGCCGCGCACGTTCGATGCATCGAAAGTGGAGGCCACCGCTTTCGGCCAGGAGGGCAACCCGAAGAAAGTCTCCCGCGTCATCCATGTCGGGATGAGCGACCACATGAGGTTCAGTCCTGCAACCATCTCCGTCAAGCGGGGCGAGACGGTGAAGCTCGTGGTCCGCAACGACGGCCAGATCCTGCACGAGATGGTGCTCGGCACGAAGGAGGCTCTGAAGGAGCACGCCGAGTTGATGAAGAAGTTTCCGGAGATGGAGCACGCGGACTCGAACATGGCCCACGTGAAGCCCGGGAAAGCCGGGGAAATCATCTGGCAGTTCACGAAGGCCGGCGAGTTCGAGTTCGCGTGCCTGCAGCCCGGTCACTTCGAAGCGGGCATGGTCGGAAAGGTGCTGGTGAAATGAAGCTGGGAGCCATCATGAAAGCGAATCGAATCCTGTTGGCGCTCGCCCTCGCGAGCGCGTCCCTGGCTCACGCCCAGTCGAGCGAGCCCGCCGGCCATGACGCCCATCATGCCCAGCCCGCTGCGGGCGAACAGGGACTGCTGTCGGAAGGCGAAGTGCGCAAAGTCGATCGAGAAGCCGGAAAGCTCACCCTGCGGCATGGGCCGCTTGCAAACCTGGGCATGCCCGCCATGACGATGGTGTTTGCCGTCGCCGACCCGAAGCTTCTCGATGGACTCAGCGATGGCGACAAAGTCCGGTTCACGGCTGACAAGAAGGAGGGGAAATTTGTGGTGACATCGATCGAACGGGCGAACTGAACGCGCGCTCGCGACTCATCTGACGGCGATCTCGGCTCTGCGGCTGGGACGCCGTGCAACTGCTGAGCGAAACGGCGAGCGGCAACCGAGGTCCAACGGCTTCTCGAGGAGTTCCGACATGTCCATCTACGGTGTCATTCACTCGGCACGCCGCATCGTCGACAGCCCGCTGGTCCGGCCTTCGAGACTGAACTGGGAGAGGAAGCGGTTTCTCTCCCCAAGAACTTACGCCGCTTACTTCGGCGTCTACGAAAACTTCGCAAATGCACGCTTGGAGCTTCCGGACAATCCGGGCTTCAACCGCAAAGCGCTTGCGCAAGAGTACATCGACGTCCGGACGAAGAGGGTGTTCGAGTACGACTACCCCGTGATGTGGTGGCTCGACAAGGCCTTTCGCCTGGGTGCGAAAAGCGTTCTCGACATCGGTGGCTCCGTCGGCGTGCACTACTACGCCTATGGACCGTACCTGGAGATGCCTGCAGAGCTCTCGTGGGAAATCGTCGAGGTGCCCGAGATCGCATCCCTTGGACGCGATCTCGCGATCGAACGTGAGGCGCGGCCCCTACGATTCACGACCGATTTGAACGAGGCACTTGTCGCCAGAAGGCAGGATGTATGGATCTCGTCCGGCGCCATTCAATACTTCGAAGATGCCCATCCTGCGAAGCTGCTGGGCCTGTGCAAGCGGCGTCCGCCGCACATCCTGTTGAACAAGCTGCCACTTCACGACGGCGATGATTTCGTCACGACGCAGAACCTGGGCGAAGGGTCGTTTTCGCCGGTGCACATCTACAACCGGGCCGACTTCATCCGGTCCATCGAGGCGCTTGGCTACATGCTTCGGGATGCGTGGGATGTCCATGAACGCTCGATGCATATCCCGGGGTATCCAAAGCTCTCGTTCGAGACGTTCACCGGCCTCTACTTCGTTAACCGCACGTTGATGAGCGACCGTCGAGCGGCCGCTCTCCTCCGCTCGCAGGTCCAACCTACGGAATCTGCGCCTTCGACGCCTTCGCCGCAATCAACTGAACCAGCAGTTCGTCCCGCTCACGCAGCATTGCGGCAAAGTCGTGCCCCTCCAACTCATCCTCGACACCCTGCGCAAGCTGCTCGATGTAGTCGTCCGTCTCCGGATACTTCCCGAGATCGCGCGCCCATTCACGCTGGGACGCCCCCAGATGCTGCAGCAGATGAGTGATGCCCCCTGCCCCGCCGGATGCGTGCAGGTTGACGAAGGGGCCGAGCAATGCCCAGCGCAGGCCCGGCCCGTAGGAGATCGCGGTGTCGATGTCTTCCACCGAGGCCACTCCGCGCTGCACCAGCGAGATGGCTTCCTGCCAGAGCGCCACCTGCAGGCGGTTCGCGATGTGGCCCTTGACCTCCTTGTGAATGCGGATGGGCTTCTTGCCGGTCGACGCATAGAACGCCATCGCCCGGGTCACGTTCCCGGCCGACGTCAGTTGGCCGCCTCCGACCTCCACCAGCGGAATGAGGTGCGGCGGATTGAAGGGATGGCCCAGCACGATGCGCTCCGGATGCGTGGCGCGCGCCTGGATCTCGCTGACTGAGAGGCCGGACGACGAGGAGGCGATGATGACATCGGCCCTCGCGGCCGATTCGATGGCCTCGATCAAGGCGTGCTTGACCTGCAGTCTCTCGGGGCCGCTCTCTTGGATGAAGACGGCGTCCCGCACCGCCTGCGCGACATCCGTCGTGAAGGAAAGCCTGTCCTTCGATGCGCCGTCCGCGAGGCCGAGCGCCATGACGGTAGGCCAGGCGGCATCGACCCATTCGCGAAGCCGCGCCTCGGCGCCGGGCGCCGGGTCGGTCGCGGTGACGTCGAATCCCTGCGCCAGGAAGTGCACCGCCCAGCCCGCGCCGATGACGCCGGTGCCGACGACGGCCACCTTGGTATTCGCTCTGTCCATGGTCTCGCGTGTCTCAGCGCAGCGGACGCAGCCCGATGATCTCGCGCGCCTCGGCCGGCGTGGCCGGTTCGTAGCCCATCTCGCGAATCAGCCGGACGAGCCGCTCGACGAGCTGCACGTTGGTGGCCAGCACGCCGTGCTCGTAGTAGAGGTTGTCCTCGAGCCCGACGCGGACATGGCCGCCCAGCAGCAGCGAGTTCATCGCCGCCGGAAGTTGCGCCGCGCCGATGGCGCTGACGTTGAACACCGTCTTCGCCGGCAGGTGGTCCACCATCGTCTGCAGCAGCTTCGGGGTATAGGGCAACGCGCCCTGGAAGGCGTTGGCGCCGATGACGATGTTGATGAAGTGAGGCGCGTCGCCCAGGCCTTCGTTGAGCGAGCGCTGCACGTCCTGCACGATGTCCGCCAGCCCGAACACTTCCCACTCGGGCTTGATGCCGCGCTCCTTCATCATCGTTGCGATCTGGCGGATCCAGGTGGGCGGGGTCGCCACCAGGATCTCCTTGCCGCCGAAGCTCGCGATGACCGTTTGCGCGTCGAGCGTGCACATCTCGACGCCCTCGCCCTGCATGCCCTTCAGGCGCTCCTCCCACTGGATTTCCCACAGGCCGTTGGGCAGTTCGCGCACCATGTCCCCGTTGATGCCGCCACCGGTGGAGTTGTTCAGGATGATGTCGCACTTGTCGCGGATCAGCCGGTTGATGCGGGTGTAGATCGACGGGTCGCAGGTCGCCTCGTCGTCGGGCCGGCGCGCGTGCACGGCCACGAGGCTCGCGCCTGCGTTGTAGCAGCGGTAGGTGTCGTCGGCGATCTCCTGCGGCTGCGTCGGCAGGTTCGGGTTCATCTTCTTGGTGGCCATGCCGCCGGTCGGGGCGATAGTGACGATGACTTTGGGTTTGCTCATGGCGGGGGTCTCGGTAAAGGGATTTGGAGGAAGAAGGAATCAGGCGTCGGTGCCGACGCGCACTGCGCTCTTGGGCAAGGCGACGAGGATCGTGAGCCCGCCGACGATGACCAGCGCAGTCAGGGCACCCAGGCCGATCTGGATGCTGCCGGTGAGGCTCTTGATCCAGCCGATCACCGTCGGGCTGACGAAGCCCCCCAGGATGCCGAGCGAGCTGATCACGGCAATGCCGGCAGCGGCTGCATCGCGGCCGAGGTAGGTGGGCGGGATCGACCAGAACAGCGAGCCGCCGCCGAAGATGAAGAAGGCCGCGAAGCACAACAGGACCATCACCGGCGCGAAGGCCGTGCCGAGGAAGGAGGTCGCGAACAGTGCGGCGGCACCCACGGCAAGCGTTCCGCCGACATGCCAGCGGCGTTCCTTGAAGCGGTCCGAACTGCGGCTGATCACCAGCACACCGAGCGCGCCGAAGACATAGGGAACCGCGGTGATCCAGCCGATCGCACCGACCGAGGAGACGCCCAGGCCCTTGATCATCGTGGGCAGCCAGAAGGTGACGGTGTAGACCGCACACGCACAGCAGAAATAGACGAAGGCCAGCACATAGGTCTTGGGGTCCGACAGCGCGGCCGCCAGCTTGCCGTGGTGGCCGGGCTTCGCGTCGGCCTTATGGTCGGCGTCGAGCACCGATTGCACGTGGGCCTTTTCAGCGACGCTCAGCCATGGCGCCTCCGACGGCTTGTTCGGCAGAAGGCGGTAGAGCAGGAAGCCGATCAGGACGGTCGGCAGGCCCTGCACGATGAACAGCCACTGCCAGCCGTGCATCCCGGCCATGCCTTCCATGCCGCCCATGATCATTCCCGACAGGGGGCCGCCGAGAACGCCGGTGATCGGCATGCCGAACAGGAACAGCCCGGTCACGCGGCCGCGGCGGTGACTCGGATACCAGTAGGTGAGGTACAGGATGATGCCGGGAAAGAAGCCGGCCTCGAACATGCCCAGCAGCAACCGCACGCCGTAGAACTGCCAGGGCTCGGTGACGAAGGCCGTGGCCGAGGAGGCCAGCCCCCACAGCACCATGATGCGCAGGAAGGTCAGGCGGGCGCCGATCTTTTCGAGCAGCAGGTTGCTCGGCACCTCGAACAGCAGGTAGGTGAGGAAGAAGAGGCCGGCGCCCAATCCGTAGATCGCATCGGAGAACGCCAGGTCCTGCTTCATCTGGAGCTGGGCGTAGCCGACGTTGATGCGGTCGAGGAACGCGAAGACGTAGGCGACCAGCACGATCGGCATGACGCGCCAGCTGATCCGCCGATAGATGAGGTCCTCCGCGGATCGGCTCGCGGACGGGTGGATGTCTGCAACCCTGTGGGCCGCCGACGCTGCGTGGTTCATTGCGTGTCTCCTTCGTGATGGCGCCATGCCATGGCACGCATCATTCCGGGCAGCGCGTTTTGCCTCAGTCGATCCTCCGACAGTTCGGATAAGGGTAAACCCGAGGTCGCAGGATGCGCCCCCACGAGGGGCCTACGGCACCAGTCGTTCCAGGCCCGGGAGGTCGAGCACGACGATGCCGCCGTACTCGCTTCGCACCAGACCGGCGCTCTTGAAGCGCATCAGGGCGCTGTTGCAGCTCTGGCGCGAAACGGCGGCGAGATTGGCGAGTTCCTCCTGCGAGAGCTGCAGGTGGCGCTCGCCGCGCGGGTTGGCCAGCGGATGCACCATGCCCAGAAGTGCGCGGGCGACCTGGCCGTCGGTGTCCAGCAGGCCGTGCGCCGCGTAGTTGCCCATGAACCAGTGCAGGCGCTCGTTCACCTGCATGAGGAGGAAGTCGTTGAACGACGGCCGGTGGTGGCGCAGCCAGTCGAAGGTGTCGAATGGAAT
The DNA here is from genome assembly GCF_037889935.1 of Variovorax ureilyticus. Taxonomy (NCBI): domain Bacteria; kingdom Pseudomonadati; phylum Pseudomonadota; class Betaproteobacteria; order Burkholderiales; family Comamonadaceae; genus Variovorax; species Variovorax ureilyticus. Next base: position 88,611 of record NZ_JBBKZU010000011.1, on the reverse strand, counting down.
CAGCGCGACCCTGCTGTGGCGCAGCGCCACGAGGTCCGACTGGCGCGGCGTGTTGCGGATCAGCGTGCCCTCCCCGAACCAGCTGCCCACCGATTGGCCGCCAAGGGAGACCGTCCGCCCGTCATGCGCCGTGATCGCCCACTTGACCAGCCCTTCGAGGACGCCATACCAGGCATGCTGCTGCTCGCCGTGATGACCGAGCGAATCGCCCATCGCCACCGCGCGTTCCGTCGCATCGCGGCGGACCTGCGCCTGCGCAGGCTCGTCGAGCTGGACGAACCACGCGGACTGTTCGAGCAACTCGTCCAGCGTGAGCGATGTGGCGGGCACGCGTTGCTGGCGCGTCATCCTTTCCTCCGGGCGCGCAGCGCGTGGCTATCGGGATAACCCTTATCTCGAGTGTCGTCGCATCGACTGCGCGTTCGGGCGCAGCGAAGAACAATGATCCCAACCGGAGCGAGCAATTTGAAAACCATGAGCAAGACCATCGTCTATGGCGTCGACGTGCAGTTCGGCGACTGCGATCCCGCGGGCATTGTCTTCTTTCCGAACTACTCCCGATGGATGGATGCCGCGTCGCACCACTACTTCGTCGCGTGCGGTCTGCCGCCCTGGCGCGCGATGCCGGAGCTGCCGGGCTGCGTCGGCGCCCCGCTGCTGGAGATCCACACCCGCTTCCACACCGCGGTCACCTATGGCGAGCGCATCGAGATCCACACCAGCGTCGAGGAATGGCGCGGCAAGGTCTTCATCCAGACCCACCGCGTGATGCGGGGCGACACGCTGATCTGCGAAGGACGCGAGACGCGAGCGCTGTGCGTGAAGGACGACAGCGGGAAGCTCAAGGCGGTGGTCGTGCCCGAATTCATTCGCGCCACCTGCGCCTGAAGCCGGTTCGCGACTCGGCTTTCAAATCAAGGAAATTTCCATGACAACTACCAAGGGTCAACGCGTCCTCGTCACCGCGGGCGCGGGCGGCATCGGCCGTTCCATCGCCATGGCGTTCGCCTCCGCGGGCGCGCGCGTCCACGCCTGCGACATCGATGCAGAGGCATTGAACGACCTGCGAGCGCAAGTTCCCGGCATCACGACCAGCGTCTGCGACATCGCCGATCGCGGCGCGGTGCAGCGCATGGTCCAGGAGGCGGCGGATGCGCTGGGAGGACTCGACGTGCTGGTGAACAACGCCGGCATCGCGGGGCCGACAGCCAGCGTCGCGGACATGGACCCGGATGCCTGGGAAGCCGTTCTGCGCATCAACCTCACGGGCACGTTCACGGTGACGCAGGCCGCCATTCCCCATCTCAAGAAATCGGCCGCCGGATCGATCGTGGTGATGTCATCGCTCGCCGGTCGCTTCGGCTACCCGAACCGCAGCCCGTACGCAACGACCAAGTGGGGACTCATCGGCTTCACCAAGACCCTCGCGCGCGAACTCGGCGAGTTCGGCATTCGCGTCAACGCGATCCTGCCCGGCGCGGTGGACGGCCCGCGCCTGCGCCAGGTCTTCGAAGGCCGTGCATCGGTCAGTGGACGCAGCATTGCGCAGGAAGAAGCCGCCGCACTGGCCAACCAGTCCATCAAGCGCTTCGTCGATCCGGCAGACATCGCGGCGCTCGCGGTCTTCCTGGCTTCCGGCGCCGGACGCTCGATCTCGGGACAGATGATCCCGATCGACGGCGATTCGCAGGCCGCGTCCTGAACCCGCACCGCATCGTCAACCAGGCCCGGCGACTTCTTGGGGCAGTTCCTGCTCGCTCGATCGACGCCAGGCTCCGCCTGCAGCGTGCGGACCTTCCGCTCACTGCGTCGATGTACGCGCGCGGGAACGGAACTCGCGCGGCGTGAGCCCGGTGTGCTTGCGGAAGAAGCGGCCGAAGTAGGCTTCGTCGACGAAGCCCAGGTCGCTTGCGAGCCGCTTGATGCTGACGTCGGTGTAGACCAGCTCGCGCTGCGCCTCGTGCACCAGCCGCGCGTGCAGCACCGCGAGGCTGGATGTCCCGAGCACTTCGCGGCACAGCCGCGTGAGCTGCCCCGGCGTGATGCCAAGCTCGGAGGCGTAGTCCTGCAGCGGCACGTGCTGCTTGAAGCGCGCATCGACCAGCGCGCGGAACTTCTGGATCTGCCCATGCTTGCGTGAATCGCGCAGCACCGGCGTGGCCGCATCGACCTGCCGCAGCCGCGCGATCTGCACCAGCAGCGCGGTAATCAGCGACAGCGCCGCCGCGACCTGCCCGATCGAGCTTCGCCGCGATTCGCGTTCGATCGCGAGGAAGATCGGCATCAGCGCATCCATCGCGGCGTCCTGCGACACGAGCGACATCACGAGCGGCTTGCGGATGTTCTCGACCAGCTCGGGCATGACCACCTGCGCCAGCGATTCGAGCGGCCGCTGCGCCGCGGTGACCACCGGTCCGTCGGTGTCGGGCGCGAAGTGGAATCCATGCACGGTTTGTGCAGGAATCAGGATCAGGCACGGCGCGCGTTCGCTGATCCGCGCATGGTCGAGCTGCACATCGGCCGCACCCTGCCGAAGCAGCAGGATCTGCACGAAGGCGTCATGCGTGTGGGGCTGGATCTCCCAGTTGTAGCGCGCGGAACGCACAGGGATCCATTCGAAATCGAAGGTCGACTGCCAGCTCGGCTGCGCCTGATCGCCATAAAGCGAGTAGTTCGGAATGACTCTTGGCATGGGGGCGATGCGCGGGCTGGGAGGCCGGAATTGTCCTGTTGTTGGCATGAATCGTCAAACCGCCGCCCAGGGGTGCGCCGAACAATGACGGCGTGGACCCAAGGAGACATTCATGACGACAACTCATCCTTTCGGCAGCGCGTGGCTGGCGCTCGAAGACCAGGTCGCGGTCGTGACCGGTGCGGCCAGCGGCATCGGTGCCGCAGTGGCGCGATCGCTCGCCGATGCGGGCGCGAAGGTCGCCCTGCTCGACCTCGACGGCCAAGGCGCTGAAACGCTCGCTTCCCAGCTGCGCTCGCAGGGGCGAAGCGCCATCGCCATCGAGTGCGACATCGCCAGCGAAGGCAGCATCGGCAAGGCCGCGAAGCGCGTGGCCGATGAACTCGGTGCCTGCAGCGTGCTGGTCAACAACGCGGGCATGCTGCGCGCGGGCGGCCTCGCGGACGTGAGCCTCGATGCATGGAACCAGGTGCTGGCGGTCAACCTCACCGGCTACCTGCTGTGCGCACGCGCCTTCTCGAAGCCGATGCGCGAGGCGCGGCGCGGCAGCATCGTGAACGTCGCGTCGATCTCGGCGCTGCATCCGCAGACCGGCAGCGGCGCCTACAGCGCGAGCAAGGCCGGCGTGCTGCTGATGTCGCGGCAGATGGCCGTGGAGTGGGGCCCGCTGGGCGTTCGCAGCAATGCGATCTGCCCCGGAATGATCCGCACCGCGCTCTCCGCCACCTTCTACGAGGAGCCCGGCTTCGAGGCGCGGCGCGCCCAGGTGACCGCGAGCCGCCGCATCGGCGAGCCGCAGGACATCGCCGACGCCGCGCTCTTCCTCGCGAGCCCGCGCTCGGCCTACGTGAACGGCGCCGAGCTCGTGGTGGACGGCGGCATGTCCAGCATGTTGATGGACATGGTGCCCCGCCCCGGCTTCAACCGCACGCCGGCCGACTGAGCACATTCAAGGAGATACAGCCATGACCCACGAAACCGAATGCGACCTGCTGGTGGTCGGTTCCGGCGCTGCCGGCCTGGCCTGCGCGATCACCGCGAAGAAGCGCGGCCTCGATGTGAGGGTGATCGAGAAGGAACCGGTCTTCGGCGGCACCACGGCCCTCTCGGGCGGCGTGCTGTGGATTCCATTGGCGCCGCATGGCCGCAAGCAGAATCCCGCGGACACGCGCGAAGCGGTGCGCGAGTACCTCATGCAGGAGACGGGCCGCTACTTCGATGCCGCGACGGTCGACACCTTCCTCGACAACGGCCCGAAGATGGTGGAGTTCTTCGAGCGCGAGACCACGATGCAGTTCGTGCCGACGCTCTACCCCGACTATCACTGCGATGAACCCGGCGGCGCGCAGATCGGCCGCTCGATCCTCGCGGCACCGTACGACATCCGCGGCCTCGGGCGGGACATGCAGCGGCTGAAGCCGCCGCTGAAGACCATCACTTTCATCGGGATGATGTTCAACTCGTCGAACGCGGACCTCAAGCATTTCTTCCGCGCCACGAAATCGCTCACGTCCTTCCTCTATGTCGCACGACGGCTGGCGACGCACATGAAGGAACTGCTTCTCTATCGCCGCGGCATCAACGTCACCAGCGGCAATGCGCTGGCGGCACGGCTGGCCAAGTCGGCGCTCGACCTCGGCATTCCGATCGAGACCTCGACGCCCGCGCGCAAGGTGCTGATCGAGGACGGCCGCGCGGTCGGGCTGCAGGTCGAAGGACCCGACGGCACGCGCACCATTCGCGCGCGGCGCGGCGTGGTGCTCGCCTGCGGCGGCTTTCCGCACGATGTGCAGCGCATCGCCAAGGCCTATCCGCATGTGGCGCGAGGCGGCGAGCATCTTTCGCCCACACCGGTCGGCAACACCGGCGACGGCGTCGCGATGGCGGAGGCCGCCGGCGGCACGGCCGACATCCGCTTCGCCGACAGCGCGGCCTGGATGCCGGTGTCGCGCGTGCCCTATGCGAACGGCGAGTTCGGCGTGTTCCCTCACCTGCTCGACCGCTACAAGCCCGGCGTGATCGGCGTGCTGCGCAATGGCAAGCGCTTCACCAACGAGTCGAACTCCTACCACGACGTGGGCGCCGCGATGATCCGCGCCTGCGCCGACCAGAAGGAAACCGCGATGTGGCTGGTGGTCGACAAGACCGCGCTCGCGAAGTACGGGCTCGGCTACGTGAAGCCCGCGCCGATGCCGCTCGGGCCGCATCTGCGCAGCGGCTACCTGATCAAGGGCCGCACGCTGGCCGAACTCGCGGAGCACGCCGGCATCGATCCGGCGGGGCTCGAAGCCACCGTGCGCGCGTACAACGCGGGCGGCGCCGCGCAAGGCAGGGACCCCGCTTTCGATCGCGGCCGCACCGCGTTCAACCGTTACCTCGCGGACCCCGAACACCAGCCCAACCCCTGCGTGGCGCCGATCGAGACCGGGCCGTTCTATGCGGTGAAGGTGGTGATGGGCGACCTCGGAACCTTCGACGGCATCCGCACGAGCCCCGTCGGCGAAGTGCTCAAGCGCGACGGCTCGCCGATCGCCGGCCTCTACGCCGTCGGCAACGACCGCGCGAGCATGATGGGCGGCAACTATCCGGGGGCGGGCATCACGCACGGGCCGAACATGACCTTCGCGTATGTCACGGCCCATCACGTCGCGGACCTTGCCGCGAAGCCCAAGGCCGCGGCACCGTCCGCCCGTCGACTGGAGGCCACCGTATGAACCCCATTGAACGACCGCTCGTGGACCATCGCATCTACACCATCGCGCTGCGCAAGATGCCGGAGTTCCTCGATGTCTTCGACCGGCTGGCCATGCCGATCCTGCTGCAGACACTCGGCCATCCGCTCGGCTTCTACACGAGCGTCGTCGGCCCCCAGAACCAGTTCGTGCACCTGTGGGCCTACGAGAGCCTCGCCGACTACGAGGCGCGCAGCCGGGCCCGCGACACGCACCCGGACTTCCCGGCGTACCTGCAGGCCTCGGCGCACCTGATCACCGCACAGGAGACGCGGCTCATTCGCGCCGCGGATCTCCCGAGCGTCAGAAGCCTCACCCCGCAGCGTTGAAGAAGCGCGCCGGCATCACGGCGAGGTCCTTCGCGATGCGGGGCGCGAAGCCCATCTCCGCCAGCACGTCGCGATCCAGGTCGACGCCGGGCGCGATCTCGAAGAGCTCCACGCCGCCCTGCATCAGCCGGAAGCTCGCGCGCTCGGTGAGATAGAGCACTTCCTGGCCGCGAACGATCGACTGCGGGCCACTGAAAGTGACCTGATCCACCCGCTGCACCAGCTTCTTCACCGCGCCCTGCTGCGTCACGCGCAGGGTGCCGTCTCCGGTGACGAGCTTCACGCCCTTCGCCGCGAAGGTGCCGCAGAAGACCACCTTGCGTGCGTTCTGCGCGATGTCGATGAAGCCGCCCGGCCCGACCGTGAAGCCGCCGAGGCGCGACACGTTGACGCTGCCCTCTTCGTCGAATTCGCCGAAGCCGAGGAAGGCGATGTCGAGCCCCCCGCCCGCGTAGAAATCGAACTGCGTCGCCGCGTCCAGCATCGCGCTGGCATTGCGCGCATAGCCGAACAGTTCGCCATCCATCAGGAGGCCGCCGTAGGTCCCGTGCTCGATGGTCTGGTAGATGCGGCCGCTGTCGCCGCGCAGCGCCACGAGCCGGGCCACCGCGTCGGGCACGCCGACGCCGTAGTTGACGACCGGACGCGCCTTGCCGGTGTTGAACAGTTCCTCCGCCGCGCGGCGCGCCACGGCCTGGCGCTCGCCGAAGGCCTCGGCCGAAGCAGCCTTCTCCATTGCATGGTCGGTGGCTTCGCTGTCGCGGCGCGCGCCACCGGTGAGTTCGCCCGAGAACGCCGGATCGAACGGGATGGCGTAGCTCGTGGCCTGCGCGGGATCGACCACGATTGCGTCGACCCAGGCCGACGGAATGCGCACCTCGCGCGCCTTGAGCGATCCGTTGGACACCCGCTCCTTCACCTGCACGATCACCTTGCCGCCGCTGTTGCGTGCGGCGAGCGCGAGCGATTGCGCATCGAGGTTCGCGGCCTCGTGCTCGAAGCTGATGTTGCCGTCCTCGTCGGCCGCACTTGCGCGCACCAAGGCCACGTGGATCGGGAACGGCTTGTAGCGCAGGTACTCGCGGCCGTCCATCTGCACGACTTCGGCGAGGTCCTCGCGCGCCGAAGCGTTCATGCGCCCGCCGCCCTGGCGCGGGTCGCACACGGTGCCTAGGCCGACGTGCGTGAAAAGCCCCGGCCTGCCGGCGCCGATCTCGCGCATGAGTTGGCTGGAGACGCCGCCGGGCAGGATGTAGGCCTCGATCTTTTCTTCTTCCGCGAGCCGCTGCATCGCCGGCGACCAGACCCAGTGCCCGCCGATCACGCGCTTCACCAGCCCCTCGTGCGCGAAGCAGTTCATCCCCTTGGTCTTCTTGTCGCCGATGCCGAGCGCGTGCATCACCGTCAATCCGCGCGGCGCCTCTGTTTCGAGAAAGCGGGCCTGCACGGCTTCGAAGAGATGCGTGGCTTCCATGAGGCCGCCACCGCCGCCCATCAGGCCCACCGTGTCGCCATCGCGGATCAGCGCGGCGGCCTCGCGCGCGGTCATGAACTTGCCGCTGTTCGAATGCGTCATCGCGGCGCTCCTAGCGGTGGAGTTCGAAGAGAGAGGCGCCCTTCTTCATCGCGCTCTTGGCAATCACGCCGCGATGGATCTCGCTGGTGCCGTCGAAGATGCGATAGATGCGCGCGTCGCGGTAGTAGCGCTCGATCGGCAGTTCCTTGCAGAAGCCCATGCCGCCGAAGACCTGCACCGCGCGATCGACCACGCGCCCCAGCGTCTCGGCCGCATGCACCTTGACCATGGCGATCTGTTCGCGCGCATCGAAGCCCTGGTCGAGCATCCACGCGGCGTGATAGACCATCCAGCGCGCGGCGTTGATCTCGATCACGCTGTCGGCCAGCATCTGCTGGACCATCTGGAAGTCACCGATGCGCTGGCCGAACTGCTGGCGGTCGTTCGCGTAGGCCGTCATCAATTCGAGCACATGGCTCGCCTTGCCGACGGCGCGCGCGCCCACCTGTGCGAGGCGCACCACGTTGAGCGCCCCCATCGCGAGCTTGAAGCCCTGCCCGCGCTCGCCGAGCAGTGCGGCGTCTTCGAGCTGCACGTTGTCGAAGAAGAGCTCCAGATGCGGCGTGCCTCGGATGCCCATCATCTTCTGGTCCTTGCCGACGCTGAAGCCCGCGAGGCCCTTGTCGACCATGAACATCGAGATCTCTTTCTCGCCGGTCCTGGCCGAGACGAGGAAGAAGTCGCTCCATTCGCCGTCGCTGATGAAGTGCTTGCCGCCGTTGAGCACCCAGCCGGTGTCGGTCTTCTTCGCATGCGTGCGGATGCTGGCCGCGTCCGAACCGGCGCCGGGCTCGGTGATCGCGATCGCGCAGGTGCGCCGGCCGGCGACGGACGGTTCGAGCCAGCGCGCGACCTGCTCGCCACGGCAGTGCAGCAGCGGTTCGTAGACGTTGCCGAAGGCGCGGCGGATCAGGTAGTCGCTGGTGTGGCCGAACTGCTCTTCGCACAGGATGCGGTCGAGGTTCGACAGGCCGCCGCCACCGAGTTCGGCCGGCATGTTGAGCGCGTAGAGGCCGAGCGCCTTCGATTTTTCGTGAATGGTGGTGGCAGTGTCGCGATCGATCTGGCCGTCGTTTTCGAGCCGGTCTTCCAGCGGACGAAGCTCCTCGGCGATGAAGCGCCGGACGGTGTCGATCATCATCTTCTGCTCGTCGTTGAGCGCGAAATCCATTTGTGTCTCTCGATCTGTCTGTAGGGGTTGGGGGAGGCTCAGGCCACGAACCTGCGGCTTGCCGCAAGGCACTGGCGCGCCCATTCGGCCGGGTCCATGGCGCGCATGCGGTCGAGGTGCACCACCTCGACGCTCACGGGGAGGTCGGACGGCAGCGCCGCGAACAGGCCGGCGAGGTCGATGTCGCCTTCGCCGGGCTGCAGGCGGGCGCAGCGCGCCGTATGGATCATTTCTTCCACCGTGAAGTCGCGGCCCTGCCGTGCGCGACCCGGCGCGTCGCAGATCTGCGCGTAGTGCAGCAGTTGCCGCGGCAGCGCGCGGATATCTTCGAGCGTGGTGGCCGAGCGGTCGAAGTGCAGCGCATCGACGAGGATGCCGGCGTTCGAGGGCATGCCCGCGCCCTCGATGACCGAAAGCGCCGCGCGGGCGTGCGGCACAGCCGTCCAGGGCATGAATTCGAGGTCGGCCGTCATGCCGTAGGGCTTCATCAGCTCGCACAGGCGCGCGTAGCCGTCGGCCAGCCGCGTGGCGTTGGTGTCGTCGCCCGCCACGAGCACCGCGCGCGCGCCCAGCGCCGCGCCCGCATCGAGAAGCGGCCGATAGTCCAGTGGCTCGAAGCCCTCGTTGATGCGGATGATCTCCAGATCGAAGACGCCGACACCGGTATCGCGCAGCAGCGCCACGGTTTCGCGCAGCGCCTCTGGGTGGTCGATCAGGTGCTGCTGCGGCGCGCCGGGTGCATTGGGCAGCAGGCGCAGGCCGACATGCGCGTAGCCGAGCCGGGCCGCGATGCGCACCGCCTCTTGCGGCGTGGCGTCGCAGGCGGTGAGATAGGCCATCGAAAGAACACGGGACATCATGGGTTCCTCACTTCAGAGGAGAGACCGACGTGGGCAGCGCGATGGTCGAAACCATGTCGGTGGTCAGCCATGCCGGCCCGCCCTTGGGCGGCCAGATGCCCTGGGCGACCGCATCGGCGCGTGCCTTGCTGCGCGCATCCAGCGAGGGATAGGCCCAGATGTTGGTGAAGCGTGGCGCACCATCGAGCGCCACCATCGCGATGACGCAGGGTGAGAGCCTTTCGCGCGCGGGCAGGTACTCGGCCCACAACTCGCTGGTCTTGCTCACGCCGCCCGGCTTGATGCCGTAAGTGCGGATCTCGTAGACCGGCCCGGCAATGCCGGATTCGGCGCTCGGCCGCACAGGCTTCATCCAGTCGAAGGCGCGGTAGCTCGCGAGTTCGAGCCGCTGATAGAGCTCGCCGCAGCCGAAGGGACTCGGGCTGGCGAGCGTGCGCTGCCGCGCGGCATCGAGCGCCGAGCGGTCTTCGAAACCCCGCAGCACGATCATCTGGTTCAGCACGCCGATGTCGCTGGTCCAGCAGGCCAGCAGTTCGCCGCCGGCGCCGGGCGCGTTCGCGAAGGCTTGCACCTGTTGCGCGGCCTGCGCGGCGGTGCCGAAGGGAAGGGTCAGGGTGGCTATCTCGTAGTACATGCGACGGGTTCCTCGAAAAGTGGTTCGGGCGTGGAGAGGGTGGGAGATGACGCCGGCGCAGACTCCCGGCGGTCGGCGGAAGGCGACGCCGCGCCCGCGGCGTCGTGCGCGGCGATCCAGGCAAAGGTCAAGGCAGGGCCGAGCGTGATGCCGCCGCTCGGGTAGTGGCCGCCCATCACGCTGGCCATGTCGTTGCCGGCCGCATAGAGGCCGGCGATCGGCGCACCGTGCCGATCGAGCACATGTGCACTCGCATCGACGCGCAATCCGGCGAAGGTGCCGAGGCTGCCCGCCACGACTTTCACGGCATGGAAGGGTCCGCGCTCGATCGGCGCCATGCAGGGGTTCGCCAGGCCGGGGCGCGCTTCGCCCTGCACCCTGTTGTAGGGCGTCCCGCCCTTGGAGAAATCCTCGTCGCAGCCCTGCCGGGCCTGCGCGTTGTAGCGTTCGATGGTGCCGACCAAGCCCGCCGCATCGATGCCGCAGGCCGCCGCGAGTTCGGCCAGCGTGCGGCCGCGCTTGAGATAGCCGCTCGCCAGCATTCGGCGATGAGGGATCGGCGCAGGCTTGACGGCGCCGAGGCCGAAGCGGCGGATGAACCGGCTATCGCAAACCAGCCATGCTTCGACGGGTTCGCCGGACGGCGTCGCGGCGAGCAGTCCGCGCATGAAGTCGTGATAGGAATCGGCCTCGTTGACGAAGCGGCGTCCATCGCGACGCACCGCGATCAAACCCGGCTTGGCACGCTCGATCAGGTGCGGGAAGTGCCCGAGCGAGCCATCGGCACGCGGCACGAGCGACACCGGCGCGAGTGCAGCGGCCTGCGCGAGATCGCCGGCGACGTGGCCCCCCACCGACTCCCCGAGGCGCAGGCCGTCTCCCGTATTGCCGCGCGGTGCCGCCGACCAGTGCTCGCGCCCCGTGGGTGCGTGCGGCAGCATCGCCTTCAGGCGTTCGGTGTCGTGCGGAAAGCCGCCGCATGCTAGAACGACGCCGCGCGAAGCCTCGATGCGCACGCGCCCCGCGGGCGACTCGACCACCGCGCCCACCACACGCTCGCCATGGCGCAGCAGCCGGCGCGCCGCATGATCGACGAGAACCTGCACCCCGGCTTCGAAAGCCGATGCCGCGAGCGCACCGGTGAGCGCATTGCCATTGACCAGCCGCAGCCCGCGTCCATGCAGCAGGCGATCGCGCGCATAGGCCGCGAGGCGTTTCGCGACGTACCACGCGGAACGCGGCGACGTGCGCGCATCGAGGAAATGCCGCAGCTCGCGCCCCGAGGCGATGCCCATGCCCCAGAGCGTGGTCTCGGGCAGCGGCGGCTTGATCTGGTGGATGTGCTTGCCGAGCCGCCGCGCATCGAAGGGCGCGGCGCACACCGAGCGCCCGCCGGTCGAGGCATCGGGCGTGTGTCCATGGAAGTCGGGAATCGCATTGCCATCGATGAACCGCAGGGCCGTGCGGCGCTGGAAGAAATCGACCATGCGCGGGCCGTTCTCGAGGAAGGCACGTGCGCGCGCTTCATCGAACTGCGCGCCGAGTTCGTGGCGCAGATAGGCCAGCGGCCGCGCCATGTCTTCCTCGATGCCGGCCGCGCGCGCCAGCGGATTGCGCGGGATCCACATCCAGCCGCCGGACCACGCGGTGGTTCCGCCGAGCTGGGACTCTTTCTCCACGACGATGACCGAGAGGCCCAGGTGCGCGGCAGTGACCGCCGCGGCCAGGCCTCCGGCGCCGGAGCCGACGACAAGCAGATCGCACGCGAGGGTGGCCGAGGAACGGGGCGTGGCATCGTGGGGATCTGCGTCGTCGGGCATGGTCGGAGGTGCCGCTCTACGCGGCGTAGATCGGCAATCGGCCGGACTTGCGTCCGCCGCTGCCGGAGTGGGCGCCCTGGAAGAAGGGCGAGGCGCCGCTCGCAGCGGCCATCTGGTCGCAGATCGAGAGCAGCTCGGGTGCGAGCGCGTGCATGCGCTCCTCGGTGAATCGCACCGTGGGCCCGGCGATCGTGATGACGCCGATCGGCGGCCGGTTGCCGAGGCGCACCGGCGCCGCCATCGCGTTGAGCCCGGCGGTGAAGGTCTCGACGGTCACGCTGTAGCCGCGCTCGCGCGCGGCATGCACCATGACCATCATGTCCTGCATGGTGCGCGGCGCGTTGGGGCCGTATTCGTCGGGCTGGCCGATGCCTTGGCGCGAGGCGAGCGTCATCGCCTCGTCGTCGCTCAACCCGGCCATCCATGCGAGGCCAGACGACGAGCACGACAGGCGCGCATCGCTGCCCATGTCGGGGTCGTAGCGCAAGCCCTGCCGCGCGCCCTGTGCGCGCGCGACCCATGTCAGGCGCTCGCCATCGACGACCGACAGGCGCACGAGTTCGCCCGAGATCTCGGCCAGCCGGTCGAGCAGCGGCTGCGAGAAATCCACGATGCCACTCTGGCTCAGGAACGACAGGCCGACCGACACCAGCTTGGTGGTCAGCATGTAGTCACCGTGATCGCGCAACTGGCGCACGTAGCCGACGCGGATCAGGTCGTTCAGCAGGCGGTGTGCCGCGCTGCGCGGCATGTTGAGCCGGTCGGCGACGGCCGCGAGTTCGAGGCCTTCTCCGTGCTGCGACAGCAGCTCGAGAATGCCCAGGGTTCTTTCCATGACGCCGCTCATGATTGGTTCCTTCCTTCGTTGACGGGAAGGACCAGCGTATCCGAAGCGCGAGGCGCCCTGGCCGCGGCATCGAGCACCGCGCGGGTCGCGGCCAATGTGCGCATGCCGTCGAGCGCACTGCACAGTGAATCGGTTTCGCGGCCATCGACGAGGTCGGCGAAATGCGCGAGCTGCCGCTCGTACGGATCGCCCGGGTGCACCACGCTCTGTTCGCGGGTGAGCTCCTCATGCCAGCCGCGAGCGCCCTTGTAGTGCCACAGCGCGAGGTCGGGCAGCGAAAGCGAGCCGTGCGTGCCGGCGATGAAGTGCGACTGCACCGCCTGCCGCGGATACGCGGCCGATTCGCCGGCGCAGAAGTCCCAGCACCAGGGGGCCGTGGCTGCGTCCGAGACGATCACGGTGCCGATCGCGCCGCTGTCGAATCGCAGCACGGCCGCGGCGCTGTCCTCGACTTCGAAGCCGCGCACCGCATGGCTGTCCGCCGCCTGCACCGATCCGATCTCGCCGACCAGGAAGCGCAACAGGTCGATGTCGTGAATGAGGTTGATCAGCACCGGCCCGCCGCCGGGCTGACGGCGCCATGCCGTCTCGAAGTAGCTGTCGGGTTTCAGGAAGGTCGCAAGCGCATTGACCGCGACGATGCGGCCCAGCCGTCCGCCGGCAACGATCTCTCGCGCGCGCCGGATGACCGGGTTGTGTCGGCGGTGATGGCCGACCAGCACCGGCACGCGGTGCCGCGCTTCAGCCTCGACGAGCCGATTCGCATCGGCCAAGGTGTCGGCCACCGGCTTCTCGACCAGCACGGCGACACCCTCGGCGAGGCAGTCGAGCGCGAGCGACACATGGGTCGCATTCGGCGTCGCCACGATCGCACCGGCTGGTCGCACGGCCTCGAGCAGCGCGCGGTGGTCCGCGAACCAGGGCACACCGGCGGTCTGCGCCGCTGCGCGGCCCGCTTCCGTCGGGTCGGCAATTCCGGCGAGCGCGACGCGATCGCTGCGCTGCAGCCGATCGAGATGCGTGCGGCCGATGGCGCCGGCGCCGAACAAGGCGATGGGGGTCTTGCGATGGTTCATGGTTGTCTTCGGCCGAATTCTAGGTTTTTTCTGAATCTAATTCAATACTTGAATTGCATTCCATTTTTGACTACGATCTCGCCATCGCGCCGCACACGGCACGCGGACAAGCACCCAACCAGGAGACAGAACGGAATGTCGCAACAGCTTTCATTGAACGGCGCAACCCGCGTCCACTACATCGTTGGGGACCCCATCGCGCAGGTGAAATCGCCCGGCGACGTGACCCACGCCTTCGCTGCGCACGGACTCAACGCGATGGTGATGCCCGCCCATGTGGCGCCGGCGGCGCTCGCGCGCTGGCTGGAGGGTGTCTCGCTCGCGCAGAACGTGGACGGCGTCATCGTGACCGTGCCCCACAAGTTCGCCTGCTTCGCGCTCTGCGCCAGTGCTTCCGAGCGGGCGCGCTTCCTCGGCGCGGTGAACACGATGCGCCGCAACCCCGACGGCACCTGGCACGGCGACATGTTCGACGGCCTCGGCTATGTGGCCGCCCTGCGCGATCGAGACTACGACCCGGCCGGCCGCAAGGCGCTGCTCGTCGGTGCCGGCGGCGCGGGCTCCGCGATCGCGCATGCGCTCGTCATGGCCGGCGTCGCCTCGCTCGCCATTCACGACGGCGACACCGCCCGCCGCGATGCGCTCGTCGCGCGCCTCGCGGGTCTGGAGAAGTGCCCGGTGGTCGCCGGCACCGACGACCCGGCGGGCTTCGACCTCGTCATCAATGCCTCGCCGGCCGGCATGAAGGAAGGCGATCCATATCCGGTCGACGTCGCGCGCCTGGATCCGAGGACCTTCGTCGGCTGCGTGATCACCGCGCCCGCCGTCTCGCCGCTGATCGCCGCGGCGCGCGCGAAGGGCTGCCGCACCGCCACCGGCGCCGACATGTTCGCCCGGGTGCGCGACCTGATGGTGGACTTCCTCGTGGAGCAATGACATGCATCGCATCCAGACCCTCGCATCGCTGCCGCAGGACGCATCGTTCGACGTCGTGGTGATCGGCGCCGGCGGTGCCGGCATGGCCTGCGCACTCTTCGCCGCGCTCGAAGGCCGGACGGTGCTGCTCGTCGAGCGCACATCGCATGTCGGCGGAACCACCGCGCTGTCGGCCGGAACGACCTGGGTGCCGGGCACGCGCCTCGGCGCCGGCGTGAATCCGCAGGACACGATCGCGGAGGCAGCCCGCTACCTGGACAACGCGATCGGAACCCGCACACCCGCCGAGCTGCGCCAGGCCTTTCTCGACCACGGCGCCGAAGCCATCGACGCACTCGAAGCGAAGACCGACGTCAGGTTCCGCGCCTGCCCGAAGCACCCCGACTACATCTCCGATCTCGGGGGCTCCACGATCAACGGACGCGCGCTCGAACCAATGCCGTTCGACGGCCGGCTCCTGGGCGAGTTGTTCCCGCTCGTGCGTCCGCCGATCCCCGAATTCACGGTGCTCGGCGGCATGATGGTCGACCGCACCGACATCAACCATCTGCTGGGCATGTCGCGTTCGGTCGCATCGCTGCGCCATTCCGCGAAGATCCTCGGGCGCCATGCCGCCGACCGGTTGCGGCACGCGCGCGGAACACGGCTCGTGATGGGCAACGCACTCGTCGCCCGGCTGCTGTATTCGCTCGCGCAACGCGATGACGTCAGCCTGACGCTCGACACCAGCGTCGAGAGGATCGAGCGCACTGGCAACAGCATCGAATCGATTGTCCTGAAGCAAGGCGACACGCGCCGCACGGTGCGCATCCACGGCGGCGTCGTGCTGGCCAGCGGCGGCTTCAACCGCGATCCCGCGCGGCGCGATGCGATGCTGCCTGGCGTGGACATCCAGTGGTGCCCCGGCGCACCCGGCCATACCGGCGAAGCACACCGGCTGGCAGAGGCGGTCGGCGCACGCTATGCCGAAGGCGCGATGAGCCCCGCCTTCTGGGCGCCCGTTTCCAAGCGCCGTCGCGCCGACGGCAGCACCGGCGTCTTCCCCCATTTCGTGATGGATCGCGCGAAGCCCGGCATGCTCACGGTGAACCAGGACGGCGAGCGCTTCGTCAACGAAAGCACCTCGTATCACCTGTTCGGCCTCGCGATGCAGAAGTTGCAGCAGGGCGGTCGCAACAGCGTGCCGGCCTTCCTCGTCTGCGACGCCGAAGCATTGCGCAAGTACGGCATCGGCATGGTGCGCCCCGGCGGCAAGGGCCTCGCGCCCTATCTCGCCGACGGCTACCTCGTGCGCGGCGACACGATCGAATCACTGGCAAAGGCACTCTCGATCGACCCCGCACGGCTTGCGGAAACCGTGCGGCACTTCAACGCGAACGCAAGCCAGGGCATCGACCCCGACTTCCAGCGAGGCGGCACCGTCTACTCGCAGAACATCGGCGATGCGAACTGGCCCGGTCCCAATCCCTGCCTCGGCCCGCTGACCCAAGGGCCCTTCTACGCGGTACGCCTCTATCCGGGCGACATCGGCGCCGCCACGGGCTTCGCGACCGATTCGAACGGATGCGCGCTTGACCCGAACGGCGCCCCGATCGAGGGGCTCTACGCGGTGGGCAACGACATGCACTCGATCATGGGCGGTGTCTACACCGCGCCCGGCATCACGATCGGACCCGGCATCGTGTTCGCACGGCTCGCCGCGCGCCACGCCGCGACGCGGGCGGCTCGAAACGCATCGCGCGCGGAGCCGGCCGAAGCCCTAGGGAAAACCTGATCGGCCGTGCACGAATTGTCCGGATGTCGGCCTGAATCGTCGACGTACGCGACACCCCCCTCGCAAAGAATTCCGCCATGGATGCGATGCGCGAAAAACACCGCGCAACCCGCATGGCAATTGAGGAAAGAAGGAGACAAGACATGCAGAAGACAGCGGACCCCAAGCGCCCGCCACGCGCCCACCGGCAACTTGCCGCAGCCGCGCGCGATGCCGGATTCGGCCGGACACCCACCACCTGCCGCCCGGCTGCCTGAGCGATGGCCAACGCTTCCTCTCACACACCCACAGCGCTGGTGACCGGCGCCGCCGACGGCATCGGCTGGGCGACCGCGGAGCGGTTTGCGACGGCCGACTGGCGCGTCGCGCTGCTCGACCTGCGCGAAGACGCCGCCGAGGCGCGCGCATCCGCTCTCGGCACCGACCACATCGCCGTCGCCTGTGACGTGACCGACGCCGAGAGCGTGCGTGCAGCCGTGACGCGCGTGGTCGCGCGATTCGGCCGCATCGATGCGCTCGTCAACAACGCCGGCATCAGCGAACAGAACGCGCCGACGCTGGAGCAAACGCCCGAGGGCTTCGACCGCGTGCTGGCGGTCAACCTGAAGGGCACGTTCCTCATGACGCAGGCGGTGCTCGCCACGATGCGCTCGCAGCCGTGCGACGCGCGCGGCCAGCGCGGCGCGATCGTCAACCTCGGATCGATCGCGAGCCTCGCAGGCATCCCCGGCCGCAACGCCTACAGCGCGGCCAAGGCCGGTGTGCTCGGCATGACACGCGCACTCGCGAGCGAATGGGCGCGCGACGGCATCCGCGTCAATGCAGTGGCCCCTGGCTATGTGCGCACCGCGCTCGTGGCCGACCTGGTGCGGCGCGGTGCGATCGATGCGCACGCCATCGCCGCGCGCACGCCGCTGGGCCGCATGGCCGAGCCGGTGGAGATCGCCGAGGCGATCTTCTTCCTTTCATCGCCCGCATCCAGCTACGTGACCGGCGCCGTGCTTTCTGCGGACGGCGGCTGGACCGCATTCGGCGCTCCGACCGGCGCGTTGGCCGACATCTGATTCGCAAGGAGACAAGACGATGCTCACCATCAACCTCTTCAACGGCCTGGTCTACGGCGCGTTGCTGATCATCATGTGCTCGGGCCTCGCGCTCATCTACGGCCTGCGGCGCGTGGTGAACTTCGCGCACGGGTCGCTCTACATGCTGGGCGCGTACCTCGGCTACTCGATCGCGCTGCACAGCAACTTCTGGGTTGCGCTGGTCGCCGCACCCGCGGTGATGGCGCTGCTCGGCGTGGTGCTCGATCGCTATGGCTTCCGTCTGCTGCAGGACCGCGATCCGCTCACGGTGGTGCTGGTCACCTTCGGCCTGCTGCTCGTGATCGAGGACTTCGTGCAGACCGTCTGGGGCAAGAGCAACCTGACGGTCGACGTGCCCGCGGCGCTCGCGATGTCGGTCAACGTCCTCGGCACACCGCTGCCGGCCTACCGCATCGGCGTGATCGTGATCGGCGCGCTCGTCGCGCTGGGTCTCACGCTGTGGCTGCGCCATTCGAAGGTCGGCCTCTTCGTGCGCGCCGCGAGCACCGACCCTACGACCACCGCGATGCAGGGCGTGAACACCGACCTGCTCAGCGCCGGCGTGGTCGGGCTGGGCACCGCGCTCGCGGGACTCGCCGGCGTGGTGGCCGCGCCCTTCCTCTCGCTCTCGCCGTCGATGAGCAGCGACGTGATCATCGATTCCTTCGTCGTCGTGGTCGTCGGCGGGCTCGGCTCGCTGGCCGGCGCCTTCGTCGCGGCGATGGCGCTCGGGATGATCCAGGCGCTCGGCGCGGTCTACGTGCCCGACTTCTCCGCCATCCTGCCCTTCGTGATCATGGTCGCGGTGCTGATCTGGAAGCCCTCTGGCTTCGCAGGTAGCCGGACATGAAGTTCACCCCCAGGCTCCGCGCACTTCGTGTCGCTGCGCCAACCCCCTCTCCGGGGGCGCACCCGGCGGCCCGGCAAAGCCGGTTCCGCGGGTGCCCTGGTCAATAGAAGTCTTCTTTCCTCAAGGAATCTCGCAATGAACATCACTCGGATGGGCTCGAGCGCGGTGGTCGCGCTGGTCGCCGGCGGCCTCGTGGCGGCATTCATCACCTCAGGCACCGTGCTCTCGCTGCTCACGCAGGCCGTGATCTACGCCGTCTTCGCCATGGGCGTGGGCCTGCTGCTGCGGCAGAACGGCATGGTCAGCTTCGGCCATGCGCTCTTCTTCGGCGTGTCGGGCTACTCGATGGGGATCATCCTGGAACTCGGGCTGATGCCGGCAGAACTTGCCATTGCAGTCACGCTGCTCGGTATCACGGTCCTGGCGTTCGTCGTCGGACTGGTGATCGTGCGGGTGCCCGGCGTTGCCTTCAGCATGCTCACGCTGGCGATCGGGCAGATGGCCTTCCTCACTGCATCGCGCGCCCGGGGCCTGACAGGCGGTGCCGACGGCATGAACATCAACTGGCCGCAAAGCCTGCTCGGACTGTCGCAATCGCAGTTGCATCAGCCGGCCGTGCTCTTCATGGTGTGCTGGACCGTGCTGGTGCTCGTCACGCTCGCGCTCGCGCTGCTCCTGCGCAGCCGCTTCGGCAGCGTGACCGAGGCTGTGCGCGACAACGAGGAGCGCGCACGCTTCATCGGCGTTCGCACGCTGCTGCCGCGCGCCGCGATCTATGCGCTGTCGGCGCTCGTCACCAGTCTCGGCGGCGTGCTCTCGGCGCTGAACACCGGCTTCGTCTCGCCCGAGAGCCTGCACTGGAGCGTGTCGGGCGTCGCGCTGATGATGGTCGTCGTCGGCGGCTACAAGGCCCTGTGGGGCCCGGCCCTCGGCGCGATCGTGTACTTCCTGTTCAAGGACGTGCTCGGCGACTACGCGAACCACTGGATGGCGATCTTCGGCGTGGCGCTGATCACCGTGATCGTCTTCTCGCCCACCGGCATCGCGGGCGCGTTGAGCCGGATCTTCAAGCGCACCCCCCGAGCCGCTTCGCGGCTCCCCCCTCTCTCGCCTTCGGCGGTAGGGGGGCGCACCCAACGGCCCGGCGAAGCCGGTTCCGTGGGTGCCCTGGCCTCGCCTGTGCCAGTTTCACCGGTTTTGGGTGGCGCGAAGCGCAACGGATGACTGAAGGGAAATCTGCAATGGTCGACTATGTACTCCAGGCCGACGACGTCGCGATCCACTACGGTGGCGTGAAGGCGGTCGACGGCGTTTCGCTCACGCTCGAACGCGGCCAGATCCGCGGCCTCATCGGGCCCAACGGCGCGGGCAAGTCCACCGTGATCGATGCGATCACCGGGCGCCGCCGCCTCACGCGCGGCAAGGTGATGCTCGGCGGCGAGGACGTCACCGCCTGCGGCGTGGTCGAGCGCCGTGCGCGCGGCCTCTCGCGCAGCTTCCAGCGCACCAGCATCTTCGGACAGATGAAGGTGCGGCGGCAGGTCGAGCTGGCCTCCCACCGCATGAACCCGAAGGACCACGAAGCGGATGCGCAGGCCGTGCTGCGCGAGCTCGACCTTCTGCATCGTGCCGACGATGTCGCGGAAGACCTCGGCTACGGCGAACAACGCCGGCTCGATCTCGCGCTCGCGCTCGTGGGACGGCCGACGGTGCTGCTGCTCGACGAGCCGATGGCCGGCCTGTCCGCGAAGGAATCGCACGACCTCGCCCATCACCTGAAAGCGCTGACCTCCCGCTGGAACGTGTCGGTGCTTCTGGTCGAGCACGACATGGACGTGGTGTTCGGCATCTCGGATGTCGTCACCGTCTTCGAACTCGGACGCGTGATCGCGCAGGGAGAACCGACTGCCGTCCGCGCCGACCCTCGCGTGCGTGAAGCCTATCTCGGGAGTGCCGCCTGATGAACCCCCTTCTCGAACTCGACAAGGTCGACGCCTGCTACGGCTCGGCCCACATCCTCCACAAGCTGAGCCTGAAGGTGAACGCGGGCGAGCGCGTCGCGCTGGTGGGCCGCAACGGCGTCGGCAAGACGACGGTGGTCAACACCATCCTGGGCCTTGCCAGCCTGCGCAGCGGCCGCGTCGCCCTCGGGGGCCAGGTGTTTGCGCGGCCGCGCCCGTACATCGCGGCGCAGCACGGCGTGGTGGTGGTCCCGCAAGGGCGGCGCATCGTCGCCAACCTGAGCGTGGAAGAGAACCTGCTGCTGGGCGCCGCGGTCGGCCGCAAGGGACCGTGGAACGTGCCCGAGATCTACAAGCTGTTCCCGATCCTCGCCGAGCGCGCGCACACGCCGGGAACCGCGCTGTCAGGCGGACAACAGCAGATGCTCGCGGTCGGGCGCGCCCTGATGGCGAATCCGTCGCTGATCCTGCTCGACGAACCGACCGAAGGCCTCGCGCCGGTCATCGTCGACCAGCTTGCCGACATCTTCAATCGCGTGGCGGACCAGGGCACCGCGCTGCTGCTCATCGAACAGAACATGAGCCTCGTGGTGCGCGTTGCGCGCCGCTACTACGCCATGGCGAAGGGATCGGTGATCGCGCAAGGCCAGGTCGAGGCCTCGCGCGAGAGCCTGCACGACCTGGAAGCCCATGTGATGGTGTGAATGAAGCCCACCCCCAGCCTCGCCCACTTCGTGTGGCTCCGCACCCCCTCAAGGGGGCGCACTCGGCGGCCCGGCAAAGCCGGTTCCGCGAGTGCCCGCGAACGGGCCGGCTGCGCGGCCCCGACTCTTTCGGCTGCCGGACCGACACCGGCCCTTGCTCAACTTTGATCACTACCCATAGGAGACCCGCATGTTCAATCGAAAGACTTTCCGCTTTGGCCGCAACGCGATCGCGCTCGGCGCACTCGCAGCCGTGGTTCCGTTCGCCGCGCTCGCGCAGAGCAAGGAGCCGGTCAAGGTCGGCCTCGTGTCGTCCAAGTCCGGCGTGTTCGCGCAGCAAGGCGAAGAAGTCATGCGCGCGGTGAAATTCGCGATCGACGAAGCCAATGCCCAGGGCGGCGTGGACGGCCGCAAGGTCGAATATGCCGAGGCCGACGACGAAGGCACGCCCGATGCGGGCCGGCGCGTGGCCGAAAAGCTCGCGCGCGACGGCAACAACCTGCTGATCGGCGCCATCCCTTCTTCGATCTCGCTGGCGATCGCGCAGAACCTCGATCGCTGGGACGCGGCCTATTTCGTGGTCGCGAGCAAGTCCGACAAGCTCACTGGCGACACCTGCCGGCCGCGCAGCTTCCGCACCAACCATTCGGATGCGATGGACATCGCGATGATCAACGAATGGGCCAAGGACCTGAAGGAGAAGACCTTCGCGGTGCTGGCCGCCGACTATGTGTGGGGGCGCGACTCCGGCGAGTCCTTCAAGAAGGCGGTCGAAGCGACCGGCAAGACGGTTCCGCTGTCGCTCTACGTGCCGCTGGGCACCAAGGACTTCTCGCCCTACATCGCGCAGCTCAAGGCCGCCAACGTCGATGCGGTGTGGGTCGCGGAGACCGGCCGCGATGCGATCGCCTTCGTCAAGCAGGCCGAGGAGTTCGGCCTGATCCCGAAGACGAAGCTGATCGGCCACGCGCTGATCCAGAACTTCATGATCAACGCGACCGGCAAGGCGCTGGACGGCACGCCGGGCAACACCGCCTACACCGCCACCATCGACAACCCGCGCAACAAGGCCTTCGTCACGGCCTGGAAGAGCAAGTTCAATCGCCTGCCGACCGACAACGAAGGCCAGGCCTACAACGGCATGCAGGTGATGTTCGAGGGCGTGAAGAAGTCGGGCAGCGTGAAGCCGGCCGAAGTCAGCAAGGCACTGCGCGGCGCGCAGATCGATTCGATCTATGGCCAGGTGACGATGCGCGCCGCCGACAACCAGCTCCTGCTGCCCAACTACGTGGCGCGCGCGAAGCCTGTCGATGGCGCCATCGTTCCCGTCATCGAGCACACCTTCCCGCCGTCGCTGGTGCCCGCACCGTCGCCGCTTTGCAAGATGAGCTGAGGCCGGCCGACCGATGAAGCAGGTGCTGATCACCGGAGGCGGCGGCTTTCTCGCCGCATGGATCGCGCGCCGCCTCGCGGCGCGCGGCATACGGCTGAGGCTGTTCGACGTGACGGGCGCTCCGAGGACCGCCAACGAGATCATCGGGCCGGCCCACGCATCACTGCTGGAATGGCGCGAAGGCGACATCCGCAATGCGGACGATGTGAATGCCGCGATGGAAGGCTGCGACGGCGTGATCCATCTCGCCGGCGTGCTGACCCCGGCCTGCAGCGCGAACCCGGTGCGCGGCGCGGAGATCAACCTGATCGGCTCGCTTCACGTGTTCGATGCCGCATGCGCGCAAGGTCTCTCGAAAGTCGTCTACGCCAGCTCGGCCGGCGTGTACGGGCCTGCGCATTCGCGTCACCCTGAGCCCGCGACACACTACGGCGCGTTCAAGCTCGCGGTCGAGGGCGCTGCGCGTGCGTACTGGAACGAGCATCGCATTGCCAGCGTGGGCTTCCGGCCCTTCGTGGTGTACGGCCCGGGCCGCGAGACCGGCGTCAGCGCCGGTCCCAGCCTCGCATGCCGCGCGGCAGTGCAAGGCGAGCCCTACGCGATCGGCTTCACGGGCGCATGCGGGCTGATCTACGTCGACGATGTCGCGCAGGCGTTCGAGAACGCGCTCTTCGCACCCGCCGACGGCGCGAGCGTCTTCAATCTCGTGGGGCAGGTCCACACGATCGACGAGGTGATCGCCGAGATCCGTCGACAGGTGCCGGATGCCGATCTCCGCGCAGAGGGTCCCCCGCTGACGATCGCGGCCGACGTGGCCGAGGAAGGCCTGGACGCATTGCTGCCTTCACGCGGAAGAAGCACGTTGGCCGACGGGATTGCCGCGACCCTTTCCTACTACCGTTCGACCCAGGGTGCTGCATGACCACATCCACCGCCAACAGGCGACACGCAGTCGTCACCGGTGCGCCCGGCGGGATCGGCCGCGGCATCTGCTTCGCACTGATCGAGCAGTCGCAGCGCGACGGCGTCGCGATTCACGTGACGGCGGCGGCATCACGGCCGGGTGATCGCCTCGACCGACTCGTGGATGAACTGCGATCGGCCGGTGCGACCGCGACCGGCGTCGCGGGGGACCTGACCGATCCCGCATGCTGCGCGGCCATCGTGCGGCAGGCCATCGACGAGGGCGGCGACCTCACGGCGCTCGTGTGCAATGCAGGAGCCTCGGGGCCGGGACGCCTCGCCGACCTGCCCACGGCCCAATGGGACCGCACCTTCGATCTCAACGTGCGCGCGGTGTGGCTGCTGGCGCAATCGGCACGCCCTTCTCTCGCGCGCACCGGCGGCTCGATCACGGCGATCGCGTCCATGTCGGGCCATCTGCCGCATCCGGGCTACGGCGCGTACTCCGCAGCCAAGGCCGCGCTCGTGATGCTCTGCCGCCAGCTCGCGCAGGAATGGGCAGCCGACGGCATCCGCGTGAACAGCGTCAGCCCGGGCATGATCCGGACCCCGCTGACCGAGGCGGCCTACGAGGATGAGGAAACGCATCGCGGCCGCCGCGTGCTCGTCCCGCTGGGGCGCATCGGCACGGTCGACGACATCGGCGCGACGGTCGCCTTTCTTGCGGGAACGGGAGCGGCCTATATCACCGGCCAGAGCATCGTGGTGGACGGAGGCATCTCCGATCACATGCTCGGTTTGATTCCGGGGCGGCCCGGCAGGCCAGCCGTCGTGGACTGACCTGCGCCGCCCGAAAACGACGCGGCGCCCGGCATCGCGAGCGCCGCGTCAGGAGAGGCTTCGCCCAGGCGTCAGGGCTTCTTCTGCTGCTCGGGCGCGTCGGTGTTGCCACCGCGCGAGAGTTCGCCGGACTTGTTGGCCTGGCCGGTCGCGGCGCGGCGCTTCGAGTTGGCGGCCTTGCGATCTTCACGCGAAACCTTCGGTGCTGCCGTGGGCTGCGTCTGGCCTTCGCCGATCTGCGGGCCGCGTGCGGCAGCGGCACCTGTGGTCTTGCGTTCGCCGCGTGCCTCGGACCGCTCGGCCGGCGTGGTCGGCGCAACAGGGCGCGCCTTTCCTTGCGCAGGATCGACCTCGCCGCTCGATTGCGCAAAGGCAGTGGAGGCAATCATCGGAATCAGGGCAAGACCGGCGGTCAGGAGAATTTTTCGCATGGGGACCTTTTTGGAAGTTGAAAGTACCCACGTCGTGGGCGCATGCAATCTTGCCAAGAGTCCCCTGCCCTGTCCACATCGGGTGTTGCGCCCCGCCATCGGCGGGACTCGGGGTATCAACCCATGAGCACCGGATTGCGCCGACTTTCGTCGATTCGCCGCTGACGATTGGCTTCCCTGCATTCGGCATGCTGTGCGGCCCTGGGATGCGCGCAGCTCTTGTTCACACAGACCGCGCGGGCGATGAAGGAGTAGCCACTGCATGCCGCGACCGGACTGCCTTGCTGCGGATGAAGGGCCTGGTGCGAGGGAGCGGACCTGGGGCGCACTGGCGCGGCCTTCTGGACATCGCGTTCGGTATCGATCTCCGCGATGTTCGCGACATTCGCGCCACCGACGGTCGCGGGAGGCTCGGGAACCACGTCTCTTTCTGCGCTCGGGCGCGTTTCGGCCTTCGCCTGCGCATGCCTTGCATGCTCCTCCTGCGGCATGGCCTGCAGCGTCGCCGAGGCACTCGCGTTCGGCGCAGGGAAGACCGACTCGATGCTCGAGCGCTGGGGCAGCCCGACCGGGCCGGACTCGCTCACGCGCAGCTTGTTCCATGCAAAGAAGGCGAGGAACATCAGGATCGGCGGCAGCAGCACGAGCAGCAGCATGCTGCGCAGCGCCGGGAAGTCCGAGAATTCGGGCCTCTCCACGGACGGCCGGTCTGCCGCCGTCTTCTCCGCCGGCCGCTGTTCGTTGGTTTCGTCCGCGCCCAGTTCCTCGCTCTCGTCCGGCGGCAGGAACGAACCGCCGCATGCGCGACAGCGGGTGGCCCCTCTCCGATTGAGGGTCTGGCACAAGCTGCAGGTGGCATAGACCGCATCCTTCGGGTGGAGCATGATTTCCACCAGGTCGCCGATCTGCGCATAGGCGACGGACGGCGCCGCCGTTGGCCAGATGGAGTTCGCGGGGGTGACGAGTTGCATGCTGGACTCCTTCATGCTTTTGGGCCTCATTTTCGACCCGCGCTTCCCGGGCCGTTGAGGCCATGCACGGTCAAAGCCACTTTTGTCGATTCAAGCACGCAGCGTGGATGTAAGACGGCGCCGGAATCTGCATCGCCAAAACGCTGAAGCACCAATCGCTACCAACGGTCACGCAGGTGTCGAAACGCATCAACGCGGGCGACCCCGTGCGAACTTGCACGGGCCGCTTCGGTGCCGGGCGGAGCGTGTCAGTGCTCGGAATCAGCGGGCCTTGAGCACCGTGAAATCCAAGTAGGCCGTCGGCGCGAAGCTTTCGCCGGCGTCTTGCTCCTTGCCAGCGCGCGACTCGGGCACCGAAGGAACGAATTCCATGAAGTCGGTGGCCGGGAAGCTGACGTCGTGGCGCACGGTCGCGCGCAGCTGAGCCTGCCGCTCGCGAGACTTCTCCCGCAGCCGCGCCAGATCGGCGCGCACCTCGGCAAGCGTTCGCATGGGCTTCTCTTCGGGAACTTGCGCCTTCGCCCCCATCGCGACGACGGGCTGGTCGACCACAGGTGCAACCCGCTGCACCGTCGCGACCGGCGTGGCCTTCTCCATCTGTTCGACCTGGATGGGTGCAGCCACCATCGGAGCCACCACCTTGGCCGCCACCGCGGGCGATGCAACCGCCTGCGCTTGCACTTCGACGGGCCGAGCGCTTCGTCCGGCACGGCGCCGGGCCGGCGCGGGCTTCGCGAACACGGGCCGGTTGAGGAAGGCCATGAGTTCCCTCAAGAGGCGCTGGAACGTTCCGAGAGACTGGGTTGCTTCCATGATGAAGTGCGGTCGGGAGTTTCGGGCGATTGTGCTGTTGCACCGACTGAATGCAAACGAGTTACAGCGCGTCGCTCAGGTCGATCCGCGCAAAAATGCACGGACCGTCGAGACCATTTCCATCGCAGTGAAACCTTAGTTTTCATTTCAAAAATCCCCCTGTCACGGTCCGTTCCATCTTCGTGAAATACGTCGCAGGCACACTCGGCGTGTCGCGAACGGTATGGCGAATGCCCGGCCCGCCGTGCGAGTATCGAAATCCGAAACGAAATTTCCTGCGACGGGCAGCGAACCGAAGAAATCTCCCATGAGCATTTACGTCATCGATGACCACCCTTTGATGCGCGACGCCGTCTCGATGGTGCTGCGCCGCGTGCGTCCGGCCGCCAACATCGTCGAGCTCGATCGCCTGTCGAGGCTCTCGAGCGCCATCGGCAAGCATGGCGCTCCCACCCTGTTCTGTCTCGACCTGAACCTGCCGGATGCCAACGGCTGCTCGGGTGTCGTCTCGTTGCGCGAAGAGTTCTCGGACGTGCCGCTCGCGGTCTACTCGGCCTCGCCGGCCGAAGACATGGAGCAGCTCTGTCTCGCGAGCGGCGCCGACGTCTACATCGACAAGGCCACCGGCTCGTCGAGGCTCGCCGACTCGCTGCGCGCCCTGCTCTCGGAAGACACCGACGCGGACGGCGACGGTGATGAGGCCGACGTCCCCGCGGGCGCCGCACCCGGCAAGCTGACCAAGCGGCAGGTGCAACTCGTCGAGTGCATCGCTCGCGGCTACGGCAATCGGGAGATTGCCGAGCACCTGCAAGTCAGCGAGCACACGATCAAGGTCCACATGTACCGCCTATTCAAGCGCATCGGCGTCACGAGCCGCACGCAGGCGCTCCACTACGCGCGGACCAACGGCCTGCTTCCTTCGAAGCACTGACCGCCCGAGGCCGGACGGTTTCAGGGCGCTGGCGGCTGCGCCTTGAGATAGGGCATCGGATCGACCGCATTGCCCTTTCGCCGAAGCTCGAAGTGAAGCCGGGTGCTGCTCGAATCCGTGCTGCCCATCTCGGCGATCCGCTGGCCCGCCTTCACCTGCTCGTCCTCGCGCACCAGGATCTTGCGGTTGTGCGCGTAGGC
Organism: Variovorax ureilyticus; assembly: GCF_037889935.1. NCBI lineage: Bacteria > Pseudomonadati > Pseudomonadota > Betaproteobacteria > Burkholderiales > Comamonadaceae > Variovorax > Variovorax ureilyticus. Next base: position 61,082 of record NZ_JBBKZU010000011.1, on the reverse strand, counting down.
GGTGATGAACTCGTCGTTGTGCTTCACCATGACGAGGTTGCCCCAGCCGCGCAGCTTCGAGCCGACATACACCACGCGTCCGCTGGCCGCTGCGACCACCGGATCGCCGGAATTGCCGCCGATGTCGATGCCCTTGTTGGTGCCTCCATTGAATCGGCCGACGATCTGTCCCGAAGCAGGCCACAGGAAGCTGCCCGCAGCCGCGCCGGGTGAGGGCGAAGCGGCGACCTTCGGCGCCTTCGAATCGCCGGATTTGCCTGCCGCAGCGGAACGGGTCGAACTGCCCTTGCGCTTCGGATCGGCCTTCTTCGCGCGTGCCTTCGGCGTCTCGCTGTTGGCCGCGACATCGGACTTCGCGGTCGCCGAGTCAGCGCGCGAGACGGACGACGACGAGGAAGAAGCACGCGAACGCGGCGGTTCATTCGGCGACGTGCCGCACGCCACGACCAGCATGCAGACCAACACGCCGAAAGCGACGCGAAGGCCCGGAACGGTGCTTGAACTCTGGGGGATGTTTGGGAACTGACCCGTGCGGGTCGATGGCAGAACGGCCGGATCTCTCTCTTGCATGTCGCGCTAATGTACCGGGCCGGGCGCAACCCGAAGCGCGCCTCAGCGAATCGTCGAGAGCCGGCCGAAGGCGGTGCCGCATCCCATCGTGCTGGCGCATTCCCTCACCAGTTCCGCCGAGCGCGTGACCTGGTCGTTCATGCGGTCGTTGATGGTCTTTTCACGGCGAAGGAGCGGCGCCAACAGGGCCCATCCAGCGCCGAGCACGCCGATGGTCGCCATCACCCAGATCCAGTACGAGTCCATCTGAAACTCCTTGTTGAACTGGCAGGCAGTCTGCCTGCTGAGCTGGGGTCTTGCCTATACGCCGTTCGGACCGCCCTGTGCACAAGCGCACGGTCGGCACCGGTCAGATTTCACGGTTCGTCGGGGACTCTGTCTTCGAGGCTCTTGCCGCTGCGTCGGCGCGGACCCAATAGAACTCCTTGCGCGCATGCGTCGCACCCACATGCAAGACGCGGCGCGGCGCTTCGGGGGGCTTGGAACCGATCGAGCCTTCTGCCTGGCAATAAAGCGGCAGGGCTGCCGGCGTGCGGCGATGCGCCTCGAGCAGCTCGCGCAGCGGAACCCGGATGCTTTCGATCGAACGCGCCGACGAACGCACCTTCACGAACTCGCGCGTCACGATCAGCTTGCTCTCCGCCTGGAACTCGTCGCGGTCGCCGAGCGTCGTCCACGTGGCCTCGACGGCCAGCGCCATCATCACCGCGTCGGGCGTCGGGTAGCCGCGCAGGTGCGCGCTGTCGGCGGCGGCGAGGCCGGCCAGGAGGTGCGGCGTGAGCTCGATCACGACCCGGCCGGACACCGTCGCGGCGCCCGCGCGGATCTCGATGATCGCCTTCCGTGCCGTGCTGCGCGCCCGCTCGGCGCGCAGGGCGCGCGCCCTGCGTCGCCGTGCCCTGACCTGCGCGAAGGCCGCGAGTCCAGCCATAGGCGTGGCGGCAGCGACGATCTTGATGGCGAGGAGTTCGTTCCCTGAAAGGATCACCAAAGGGCCCCCGCGCGATCGAAGCGGTGGGCAGCAGAAGAAGAGTCGGGCATCGGAAAGTGGCGCGTTCGCAAGTCGTACATGCGGCTCACCGCCGCGCGAGCATATTACCTGTGAACAGTTGTTTCATGGGCGCGGCAAATACGGATGCGCACCCTGCAATTCAGGAAGGCCGCTCCGGCCCGAGCGCGCAGGGTCAGGTGCCGGTGACCCAGCGCTTCCACCAGGGGCGCGGCGGCTCGGGAGGCTTGACGGCCAACTGCTGGAGTTGGCTGGTTCTCTGCCGCCTGCGCAGCTCGACCTCCAGGGCGTGTGCCACGCCGTAGGCCGACTTGTCGCCGCGCGACGCACGCGCACGCCAGCCTTGCGCGTAGGCAATCAGTTCCTCTTCATCGAGGCTCGCAAGTTCTTCATGGGAGGGGACGGCGGACATGGGCTCGACCAGTGGCAGGAAATTTCGCAGCAGTTCCCCGGAATCTACACGAGGCGGCGCGGAACGCCCGAGCGTATGACGAATGCCATACCGCCGGGCGGTATGCGAGCCCCCGGTGTTCCTGCGCCTTCGTGACCGGGGTGATTGCTCGTTGACAGTGGTCAGAGAAACGCCGGGAGTTCCAGCGCCGCTGCCTTGAGCAGCTCGAACTCTTCGTCCTCGAGGTGAATCGCCTCGGTATCGAAGTGCGAGATGGTGCCCCACAGATCGCCATCCGGCGTCATGACAGGGACGCTGTGATACGACACGACGACGCCCCGATAGGGGTGGCCGCGCAGCCGCTCATCCGCTGCAGAGTTGTCGGTGCGGAAGGAACCATCGCGCAGTGCGAAGCGGCAGAAGCTCACCTCGAACGGGACGGCAAGAAGGAAGTCGGGCCGCGCCGCGCCCTTCTTGTCGAACAGGAACTCGTTGCGCAGCAGCGCACCCTCGAACCGGTAGATGGCACTGAACCGATGCGGCACGCCTGAGTTGAGCCACGCGAGAGACTCCTCGACGCCGGAACTTCGCACCACATCCAGAAAGGCATCGACGCTGCGCAGGTTCATTCGAACAGTCTACGACGGCACAGTGACGTGAAGATGGCGCACACACGATCTGAAGCAATCGTCCACCTGCTGCGGGTGATTGCAGTCGACTGCGAGCGACTGCAAGCGACTGCAAGCGACTGCGCACGATTGCAGAAAACTCTTTTGAAATCAACAGGTTAGCACCTCCTTTACGCACTGCTGACTTGCCGCGCCGCGGGCGCCCTCCTACGCTTTTTTTGCCCCCGGCCAGATGACCGGGTGATGTCCGGCTCGCAAGGGCCCTTGTCGAAGGAGATAGCCATGACAGCTGACGACGATCCTCGTGACCACGGTGAGACCTTGCGCCGTTGCCCCGCCGCAGTGCGAGCGCGTTCCGCGCGACACCATCCCTGCGACGGCAACGACGCCGCGCCCGCGATCGACGCGAGCGGCACCGGGCCAGCGGACGACTCGCCTTCGCCCGCACGTCATCACAAGACGGCGGACCGCAAGACGGCGGACCGGCGGCCTTTCAGCAAGCTGAAGTTCAACGAGCTTCGGTGTGCGTACACCGATCGTTCGCAGAAGATCTGGGACAGCGAGACGCCCGGCCTCGGCATCCGGCTGTCCCCCGGCGGTGCCCGCAAGTTCATCGTCCAGGGGCACGTCAGGGGCGCCGTCGTACCTGTCACGCTCACGCTCTCGCGCGCCTGCGACGAGTCGTCGCTCCTGGATGTGAAAGTGGAAGCGCTCAAGAAGCTGCAGGCGATGGAGGCCGGCATCGATCCCCGCGAGGAAAAGCACAAGGCCGCCGAAGACGACGTGGCCAAGAGGATCACCTTGCAGGAGATCTTCGACCTGTACAAGTTGACGAACCAGAAAAAGCGCGGCGCCAAGAGCGGGCCGCGCCGCGCGTCGACGCTGGGTCTCATGCAGTACACCTTGGACACCTACCAAGAAGGGATCAAGGGAGCGTCAATCGCCTCAATCACGCCGAGGCTATGTGCCAAGATCTTCGACACCATCACGACCGGTGGACTGCGCGCCATGCGCGAACGCCCGGGTTGGCACACCCCACCGGAGCCCGAGGACCGGCCCCGGCACCGGCACTACAACGGCATCGAGGGGGCACCCACGACCGCCAACCAGGTCATGCGGACGTTGCATACTCTGCTCGAATTCGCCCGCAATGAGTTTCGCGATGCCAAGACGGGGCTCTACCCGATTCTGGCCATGGCTGCGCAGGCTGGTCTTGCCGGGCACTACTCCGCTCGCTCGCTACGCTCCGGCTTTGTCACCGAGGCGGGCCGGCGCCAGATGCCGCCCGGCGAGGCCATGAAGATGACGGGCCACAAGAACTGGAATGTGTTCATGGGCTACTACCGGGCCGGGGATCTCCTCTGCAGCGCGACCGCGCGGATGCTCGAAGCTCCAGAACGGTAAGAGGACCTTCCCTTCGGGCGAGAAACGACGTTGGCCAGTGGCGACAACCCCGATGCGATCGGTTTTCGGCAAGGCATCATCGGCGCATGGCCGTCGACGACTCCATCCCCCTTCTTGATCCGCTGCTGCCGTCACTGAGCCTTTGCGCGCAGCGTGCCGGCAAGGCGCTCACGAAACTCAGCGAACCGGAGTTGCTCGCCGTACTGGGGATCGAGTTGCAGCGCCGCGGGCTGCAGCAACTGGGCACCCTGCCCAAGCCGCGGATGCGATCGCCCAAGCGAATAAAGCCGATCGAGCGCGAGCAGATGCTTCTGCTGCTGCCGGTCCATGACGACATGGGCGATCGATAGAACGAACCGGCGAAAGGCACGCGCGTGCCTCGTCACAGGGTGTTGCGCCCCCGCAGGGAGAGATTATCAACAGGCAGCACAGCGATGAGTCCTGGCGTGGCCGAGCGATTTCGAAAGAAACGCCTCGACACTACGCCCAGACGCCCAGATGAAGGCCACCTTCCATCGGCGAGTGCACGCGGTCCCTGCCCTCTCCCTCACATCCTTTCGAGATGCATCCACCCGCGGCCAATAAGAAAAGCCCGCGTAAGGCGGGCTTTGCTGAAATTGGTCGTGGGCACTTACGCGACCCACGTCACGGCACATTCACATGCAGGAGTCACCTATAGTTTTTCTCGTCGTGGTGGCTCTTGTCCGACGTGCCGCCGTGAGATTCGGCGTTGCCTGCGCAGGCGCTTCGAGAAAGTTCAGTCTCTCGAAGGACCGAACATTATATCAGGCGCCGCGCGGTGTCCTTTCCCGGCCACCGGTATAGCGGTCGATCAGGTGTCGCTCACAGCGTTCCGGGTCGAGCAAACTTGGAGTGCCTGTTTGGCAGGCATCGCGTTGGGAGCCAACGGGGATGCGGCTTCGGAACGATGCCCGATGGGTTTTCCCCAGGGTCATCCACAGAAGGCGGGGACAGAAACGGACTTTGACACATGGACCAGCGGAAGCTCGGCTGAGGGCAGACCGGCGCGTCACTGAGATCAATGGTCCCGTTGCGCCTTCCGCCACTCCCAAGGAGGCACCGGCTCGGCGTCACGCCACAGGCCCACGCGCTTTGCGCGCGCCTCCGTCTCGGCGTACTCGTACTGGCCGCGCTCCTGCGGTGTCTGCTCCTTGGCGTAGGCGCGATACCACCAGGCCACCCCGACCGTGACCATCGCGAGCCCGGCATCAAGCGTCTTGGGGCCGTTCGGTGCTGACTGCGCCGGGACCATTACACGGCATACGCTGCGGCCGTAGCGGTCGATCTTGCGGCAGTCGAGTTCGGCGTCCTTCATGTAGACCAGATCGGACATCGCCTGCTTGGCGCGTTCCCCGAAGGCTTGCCGCTTCTCGGGTGCATCGATGCCGTTCAGCCGAACCTTGATCTCTTCGTAGCTGCCAGGCTGGCCGCAGCGCGCCTTCAAAGTGTCGCCATCAGGGACGCCGACGATCAGACAGGTTTGAGGGGTCGCGTGCAGGGCGAACGGGAGGGCCACAAGCAGCCAGAAGAGCAAACGACGCATCGCGGAATTTTCGCGGATGCACCGAGGTCATTTCTCGTTCGGCCGAATCTTCAGGTGCTCCCGGTCCCTGGCGGCTCGCAGGCAGAATGGTGCTCAACTGGACCCACCCCGAACGTGCCTCATGGTCTGTTTTCGGTTGCTGCTTGTCGTGTGGCTTGCCTCTTGTGGCGGCCTGGCTCACGAGGCGCTCCGTCTGGCGGTGCACCCTTCGCCACGTGTACGAGGTCAAGCCTGACGGCGCGCTCGAGCAGCAGAAAGAAGATCCAGTCCTGATGCACTTCCAGCGCGTGGGTGAAATGCTGCTCCATGACGAGGCCACTGGATCGGTTCGCTACCTGAGCGCCGAAGCACCGTGTGGAGACTGACCCTCCAGGTCAAGCAAAGGGGTGACGATCACGACCACTCTGCGATGGCGCTCTTCATCGACCCCGCCGGTGGCTCGGTGATCGTGCTGAGAATCTATACCGGCAACAAGGAATCTGGTGCCGCGAACAGGTTCTCTTTCGTGGATATGAGAGGTCGACCGGCACCGGAACTTGCGCGCAGATGGCCGGCGGCTGATGGCGGCGGTCCGCACCTTTTTCGGCAGCGCCCCCAAAGGCGCGCCGGTCAGCAAGTGACGAGATCCGCATGCCCGAAGCCCTTGGAGTAGTCGAGCACCGATATGACCATGGGCGTAACGCGGAACAGGCGGATTTCGTCCGGCGTTGGCATCTTCAATGGAAGAGGCGGCGCGTCCGGGTATTTGAGCGGCAGCATGCGCAGCACTTTCTCCGCTTCTTCACGATCATCTACCATGCGCGCGCGTGCGGCCATCGACAGGCCGGTGATCGCCATCAGATCCGCCGTGTCGTGATCGATCGTCAGCGAGATTCGATCATCCCGCGCCAGGTTCCTGGCCTTCTGGCTATCCAGGCCGCAGAGAAAGTACAGGGTCAGGCCTTCATTCACGTAGCCAACCGTCGTGGCCTGCGGCCAGCCATCAGGGCGCAGCGTTGCGAGGGTCATGATTCGATGCCGATCCAGCAGCACCAGGATCTTTCGTCTGATGTCGTCGTCCATGCTTCGCCTCGGTAGGAAGGAGCAGCGATTGAACGACATTCTGGGATAGCTGGGCCGCGCGGCCTTGACTTCGATCAAGGATCGGGGCCTCAGCTCGGCGACGCGCCGGTGGCCTCCCATCGCGCGCAGTAATCGAGTGCCAGCGAATGCACCTACCAAGTGCCCCTTCGCGACGGCACGGAACGGCTCTAGGTGATCCATCTTCCGGAGAACATAGTGGCGCGCCTTTCGCCAAGCAGGCGGAGGGCGAGTTGCTCGTCGTTGCGCGGCAGGTGGCGATGGAAAAGCGCACCGCCGTCATGCTGACACTCCAGTCTGGTCGCCATCCGGGTTCGGCCCGTGTCGCCTACCGCGGGGCCGATGCAGAGCAGCCGACGGCCACTGTGCTTGCGCAGCCGATTCGCGCGACATCCACCGTCGCCCTCCAGCACGGGGGCACCCCGCGCGGGCCATCGCGCCCGCTTTTCGCCGCCACTCTTTCGCGCCGCCAAGCTGAGTCGGGGTCCGTTATTTTTAAGCCCCCCCGAATCGGGATCATCTATTGGCCAAATTCACAGAAGAGCCAAGCGTTTGTGTCGCGCAGAACGCATGCGGGGCTGATTTCGCCTTCCGACCAAAGCGCCCTACCTATCTGACGAGCCACTGCGCCGCGTCCTGAAAACCGAGGCAATCATTGACGTGTCGGAGGGGCCGCAGCCTGGACGTTCATAGCTTCTTCATCATGAACGCCAGGTAGTGCCGAATAGATTCGTCAGCTTCAAAGGATACAGTCGGGCACGTAGCGACATTGCAGGAGAAAGTCATGGCTCAAACATATCTTCAAGTTCAAAAACAAATCCAGACCTTGCAGCGCGAGGCAGAAAAGCTACGCATGCGAGAGATGAGCGGAGTCATCGATCGCATCAAAGTCGCAATCGCCGAATACGGCATCACGGCCAAGCAACTCGGCTTCAGTTCCGCATCGAGGTCTGTCGCCGTCAAGAAGAATTCAGGCAAGGCTCCGAGTTCAGGCAAAGCCAAGTATGCCAACGGGCAGGGACAAGCCTGGGGAGGTATGGGGCCCCGCCCGGCGTGGTTGCGCGCAGAACTGGATGCAGGCAAGGAGCTCGAGGATTTTCTGGTGGGGAAGGCCTCGGCCAAGGCCAAGCCGGCTTCCAGCAAGACTCGGCCTGCGGCGACAAAGCCGGTTTCTGCCAAGGTCTCAAAGGGCGCACAAAAGCGTCGCGCGAAGAAGCAGTATGCGGACCCGGCGAGTGGCAAGAGGTGGGCAGGCATGGGGCCTCAGCCTAAATGGCTCAAGGACTTGGTCGCCTCTGGCAAAACGCTCGAGGAGCTCGCGGTTTAGACCAAGGAATTCCGCGCCTGCCGCGAATGTCTGCAGTTGGCGGGTTGCAGCTGGCTGTCACGGAGAAATGCCGCAACCCTTCTTGGCAAGGGTGGGTCAACAAACCGTTGAGGGCTCGCCAGGGAATGGCTCTTTCGCCAAACCACCGATAGGCGAATCGTCATGCACGCAAAAAGCCCCGGCTGTTTCCAGTCGGGGCAACAGGTCGGTGGTCGACCTTGGAGAAAAATTCCCACGAGAGGACTCATCATGGGTTCTTTGGCGGCGCCTTACAACGGTGCTCTCCGCTTAAGGCGACGCAGCGCCACCCGAATCGGAACTACTTCACACCGAACCAATTATTTTCGGCTTACAAACCCGTGCTGCGGGCGGACCGCTCCGGCCGCATTCTGCTGCACGAGCAATTGGCTCCAGCGGACCCGCGGGAAACCGCGCCAGCAGCCAATTGGTCTCCTTTGCATTGCCAGGCGACTTCGCGCTCACGTAGAGCGTGAGAGACCCGTCGCTGTTGCGCTCCAGGTTCTTGTTCTCGGTGCCGGGCGAATAGCGCTTGAGAGGGTTCGGGTGGAAGAAGTGATGCTCGTTGTACATGGTGAGCGACCCAGAAGCCGTTCACCGGCGGGTCCTGCCCGGGCTCGAACCGGATACAGTCCTCACCTTCAAGGACTGGCGTAGCCGCTTGTGGCGCAAGTTAGATGGCGGCGGAGCGCCGACTCCTGGCGACCCGTGTCTCCGAAACGAACCCGACGGCCACTTTCTAGTCTTCCGTCATGTCCCGGGCGTGCTGGCCAGCCTCCTCCACGCCCGCAAGCCGGATGATCTCGCGCACCTGCTGCGTGCTGACGCGGGCGCCTTGCTCAAGCGAACGGTGGACTGGACAGCGCTCGGCAATCTCCATCAGTCGCGAGCGTTGTTCGTCCGTCAGGTCGCCCTCCAGCGCGACTTCGCGGCGGAACTCGTCAGGCGGCTCTTCCCCTCGCGTCCGTGCATGACCCACACAGACGCGCACGCGCTGCAGAGGCCACGCCTTGTGGCGAGCGTACATTCGGATCGTCATGGCGGTGCACGCGCCCAAGCCGGCACACAGGAGATCGTAGGGGGTGGGCCCCGATCCCAGCCCGCCCACCTCGATCGGTTCATCGGCAAGAAAGCGCACCCCGCCCGCCAACACCTCGACCTGGAAGTCGCCTTCGCCGGTCTCTTCGACCACCACCTCGCCTGGCTCGATGGCACTTCGAGGAGGCGGCTTGCCAACGTAGCGCGTGGCCCACGCTGCAATGACCTCCGCCGCGTAGGCCGAGTCCGCGGACCGCGTGAGCAGGTGGTCGGCATCGTCCAGGGACACGAAGCTCTTCGGGTGCAGCGCTGCCTGAAAGATCTGCCCCGCGTTCTCGATGTCGACCGTGCGATCCATTGGCGCATGAATGACGAGGAGGGCCCGTCGCAGGTCATGGATGCGTTGTGCCTGATCGTGCGCGCCGAGATCGTCGACGAAAGAACTTCGGATCTTGAACGGCCGCCCCCCCAACTTCACTTCGGCCTCGCCCTTTTCCAGAAGCTTCTCGAGATCGTCGCCGAACAACCGCGTGACGTGCTGAACGTCGAAGGGAGCTCCGATGGTCGCGATGGCCTTCACGTTCGGCAAATCGGCCGCTGCGGCCAATACGGCGGCCCCGCCGAGGCTGTGGCCAATGAGCAGGGTTGGTTCGATGCCCGCATCCCGCATGGCCTGCGCTGCCGCCACCACATCTTTCACGCTACCGCTGAAGGTGCTGTCGGCGAATTCGCCACCACTCTGGCCCAGCCCAGTGAAGTCAAAGCGCAGAACGCCCAGTCCCTGGCCAGCGAGCGCACGACCGATGCGAACCGCTGCGAGCGACTCCTTGGTGCAAGTGAAGCAATGAGCAAAAAGTGCGTAGCCGTGCGGCGACCCGTCCGGCAGGTCGAGCTTGCCGACCAGCCTCGCCCCTTTCTCGCCTTCGAACTCGAACACTTCGTTGCGCATCATGCGCCTCCGGGCTGATCGAGCACCGTCCGGATCTCGATGCCTCCCTTGAGCGCTAGCGTGACGGGTGTCTTCTCGCTCACCGCGAGCAAGCGAGCGGTCTGCGCCTCGTCGATCTCGCCACGCAGCGAGATGCTCCGGTCGATGTGGAACTTGGCGCCTTGGCGAAAGATCTGCGCTCGCACATCAATCGCGGTGAGGTTCCAGCCTTTGTCTTGCGCGTACATCCGCAATGTGATGGCTGTGCACGCTGCCAAGCCCGATAGCGTCAGCGAAAACGGCCCGGGCCCGGCATCTGAGCCGCCGTGACTGGAAGGCTCATCGGCCAGCAGCCGGTGTTTGCCGGCACGCAGGTCGACTGCGAAATCGACTTCGCCGAGATGGGCACTCACGCGTCCCACGAGGGTCTGTTCGTCTGTCATGCACAAAGAGTACGCCCCCGGCTGGTGTGCGTCCAGCGCAAAGGACGAGCATGAGACGCCTCACGTTGACCCCTGGTGCCGTGCTCGACAAGTTTGATGCGCCGACGTTCACGGCGCGGGCCATGATCGGATCCTTCTCAAATGAACAGATCGACGTCTTGCACGTCAGCGAGCCTTTCACCGGCATACCGAGCGAATGGCGACTCAGATCACCGACCCGGATTTCTAGGCATCGTCGCCTTCGTCCATGGCGCACCGAAACGCCAGGTTCGCCGCGAGTGCGGGTGGCGGCTACATCGGCGGGCAACGCTACGGTGAGCTAGGTGTCCCCAAGACGAAAGATTGCCTTACGGGGCGGTTGGGCGAAGAATGGCGAGGTCTCTCCGAGGTGCCTCAGCATGACCAAGCTGTATCTTTCCGTCGGTCCCGACGGCCAGCGCGTCGAGTACCGCGACAGGAAGCGCTGGTGGTGGCTGCTCTCCGTGGTCTATCCGCTGTAGCCGTTCACTGGCATTGCATTGCACGCTGCCACCGGCTACGAGATCGCCCTGGGCCTACCGTTGCTGATCAGCTACGGCCTGATGCCGCTGCTAGATGTGCTGATCGGGGAGGACCAGAACAATCCACCAGAGGCCGTCGTGCCGCAGCTTGAGCAAGAGCGCTACTACCGCTGGCTCACGTGGCTCACGGTACCGCTTCACTTCGTCGCGCTCATCGGTTGTGCCTGGTGGGTGGGAACGCAGAACCTGTCGTGGTGGGCTGTGCTGATGCTCGCTTACGTGGCGGGCACCGACTCGGGGCTGGGCACGGGCGCGGGCACCATCGCTCGGTATCGACGCCCGAGGACCACGCGAGCGCGCGCATGGGCGAGAGCATCCATCGCTTCGCGTGCCGGGAGCTGCCGGGTGGCATCCGCCGCGCATGGACATTGGAAAAGGAGCGCCTCGCCCAGCAGCGGAGGTCGGTCTGGAGCGTGCACAACACCATGCTCCAGAGCTATGCCGTGACGGCGGTGTTGCAGGTCTCGCTGATCATCGCTTTCGGATGGGTGATGGTGCCCTTCCTGATCGTGCACAACATGGTGGCGTGGTGGCAGCTCACGTCGGCGAACTATGTCGAGCACTATGGCCTGCTGCGCGAGCGACTGCCGAATGGCAAGTACGAAACGCCGCAGCCTCACCATTCCTGGAACACCAACCACCTGGTCACCAACCTTGCGTTGTTCCACCTGCAGCGGCACTCGGACCACCATGCGTACCCGTCGCGCCGCTACCAGTCCCTGCGGCACTTCGAGGATCTTCCGCAACTGCCGAGTGGCTACTTCGGCATGTTTCCGCTCTCGTATGTTCCCGCGCTATGGTTCCGCGTGATGGACCCGCGGCTACTGGCACTGCCGCATGTGAATGACAACCTGGCGCGCGTCAACCTCGACCAGGATCCGGAACGCCGCGCGAGGATTCTTGCCAAGTACGCCGCCGCTGGAGAAGCGCGCAGGAGTTTGCAGGCTTGAGTTGTGGCGTCGGGGGATTGGCTTGCTGGACTGCTGCTTCAACGCCAGGTTCGTACAGCAGCGAGGCTGTGTGAAAACGGTTGAAGGATTCACGCAACTCGCCCGGCTGAGCGTAAAGGTGCACGATCTTCGGCAGAAGATGAAGGCGTTGCGCGGCATGCGCGAGCAGGTTCGGGCGGCGCCTGACGGCCAGGTCTCCTGACCGACCCCGATGCCCGTGCAATGACCACACACAGCAACACCGGCATGGCGATGGTCGGCTACAACGTGCAGGCGGCGGTCGACGCCAAGCACCACTTGGTGGTGGCCCATCAGGTGACGAACACGGGCAGTGACAGGGCCCAGCTCAGCAAGATGGCGCATGCTGCGCGCGAAGCCATGGGGAAGCGGCGCTTGAAGGCCATCGCAGACCGTGGGTACTTCAGCAGCGCGCAGATCAAGGCGTGCAGCGATGCGGGAATCGAAGCGTACGTCCCCAAGCCAACGACCTCCAACGCCAAGGCAGAGGGCCGGTTCGACAGGGCAGACTTCGTGTACATCGCTCGCGACGATGAATATCAGTGCCCCGCTGGGCAGCGCGCGATCTACAGGTTCACGCGCGAGGAGAGCGGCCTACAGATGCGCCGATACTGGACCAGCGCCTGCCTTGAATGTCCGATGAAGGCGCGCTGCACACCCAGTGACTACAGACGAATCTCACGATGGGAGCATGAAGACGTTCTCGAGGCAATGCAGCGACGCCTTGATCGCCAGCCGGATGCGATGTTGACGCGTAAGAAGACCATCGAGCACGTCTTCGGCACGTTGAAACACTGGATGGGCTGGACGCACTTCCTGACGCGTGGCATCGAGAACGTGAGTACAGAGTTCAGCCTCGGCGTGCTCGCTTACAACCTCAAGCGCGTCATCTCGATCTTGGGTATCGCCAAAACGATGAAGGCGATGAGGCTGGCGGGTGGGTGACCACCCATTTATGTCGTAAACGGCCCCTTCCAACCTCAAGCGAGCATCTCGGCCTCGCCGTACTACTGGACGACCACCATGGCCGGCGATCGCCTACTGGCGCGCGTGACCGCCATGGCGGCCGTTCTCACACAGGCTCCAGCAGCGTTTGCGGTCCTTGACTGCCACGGCGTGAATTCACGCTGTGAGGCCCGACACCGGTCGCTCAACAGCGATGGACGCCCCGGCATCAACCGCCGGTCCCGAGGCATTGCAGTCATAGCCCTGCCCTTTGGCGACCGTGCCCTGGAAGTATCGAATTCGGAAGGCGTCTGCTCGAACTGACTGATGAACCAGCGGGTGAACGAGCTGAGCTGGCCATAGCCGAGCTCCTCCAAAACGCGCGTGAGGCTGTAGTCGGGCTGGGCCAGATAGCGCAACGCCAGGTCGCGCCGGGCTCATCCTAGGCCCACGTCGTAACGGTCGATTTTCGATGCCGACTGCCCCGCCGATGCGAACGTCATGGTCGCCTATGCGTTCGGATTGAGAGATACCTTCGACCGCGAAAGCCATGCGAGGGTGCCTGCGTCTTCTGTCAGCAGGTAGTAGCCAGCATGGTCGTAGACCATGGCAGCGAATCCAACATCAATTAGCTTCTGCGGCGCGAAACCGCTATGGCGCCACAGGGCACCTGGTTCCCCCGTGCAGGCAAGGCGCACCTCACCCGGCTGTGGTTCTCGCGTTCGCGTGCCAGCCATACCGCGTCGCACTTCGACCGCGGCCGGAGCATTCGGAGGAAAGGCGCATCGCCAATAGAAACCATTGGCCGCAAGTGTGAGGTGTCCCCCACCGGCGTTCTGGAAAGCCATGAGTTCGCCGACGGCGCTGCACCTGAGCAGCGGGGACCAGCCAGCGGTAGAACTCCACGGCCTGCACTGCCTCAGGTTCTTCGTCTTCTTGTAGATCATTGATGCCCTTGAACGCCGCAGCGAATGCGTTCCGTACTCGACGGTATCCAAGCCAGTTTCCTCTGCCCACGTGTGGAGGATCCACCCATACCGACGCGTCGGACGGAACGCTTGTTCGGGTAATTGAGTTTCCGCTCGCTGATCGCATTGGGTGCTCTCCAATTCATGCCGCCTTGCGCCGCGGCTCGTGCGCCGCGCCGCTGATCTCTTCCACCACGTCGGCCAGGATCTCGAATGCCGGCCCGATCTTCTCGCTCGGCACGCAGCCGTAGCCCAGCAGCAGCCCGGCCTGGGCGGCCTTGGCCGTGCTGTAGTAGGCGCTCAGGGGCCGGGCGATGATGCCGCGCTCCATGGCCTTGCGGCACACCGCCCAGTCGTCGCGCAAATGCGGCAGGCCCAGCACCAGATGCAGGCCAGCCTCATCGCCCATTACGGGCAAGACCTTGTCGAAGCGGCGCTCGACGGCGGCGATCAGCAGGCTGCGCCGCTCGGCGTACAGGCCGCGCATGCGCCGGATATGCGAGGTGAGGTAACCCTCGTTGATGAACTCCGCCAGCACCGCCTGCTGCATCAGCTGGCCTTCGCGGTAGAGCTCGGCCAGGCCGAGCGAGAACAGGTCGGCCAGCGGCGCCGGCACGGCCATGTAGCCAACGCGCATGCCGGGAAACAGGGTCTTGCTGAAGCTGCTCAGGTAGATCACCTGCCCGTTGTTGTCCAGCCCCTGCAACGAGGCCAGCGGGCGGATGCCGAAGCGGAATTCACTGTCGTAGTCGTCCTCGATGATCCAGCAGTTGTGCTGGCGCGCGTACTCCAGCAGCATGCGCCGCCGCGCCAGGCTCATCACCATGCCCAGCGGGTACTGGTGCGAAGGCGTGCAGATGATCAGCCGCGGTGGGCTCGCCAAGTGTTTCGCGTCGGGGTTCATACCCTCGGCGTCGACCGGTATCGGCGTCAGCTTCAGCCCGGACGACAGCAGGATGCCGCGCAGCCCCCAGTAGCACGGCTCCTCGATCCACACTTGGTCGCCCACGTCACAGAGCAGGCGCACCGCCAGGTCCACAGACTGGTGGATGCCCGTCGTGATGACGATCTGCTCGGGCTGGCAGTTGGCCGAGCGGGCCACGCGCAGGTAATCGGCCAGGGCGCGGCGTAGCGGCCGGTAGCCGCCACCGGGCGCGTAGGTCAGGAGTTCAGGCTTGGGGTCGCGCCAGATGCGGGCTTGCAGGCGGTTCCATGACTTGAACGGGAACTCGTTCACGTCCGGCACGCCGGGCATGAAGGCACCCCACTGCAGTTTGGACACGCCGCTGAGTTCGATGGTGCGCTTGCCGCGCGCCGACAGCTGGTGGCGGTCGCGCACGGCGCGGCGCGACGCGCCGCCCTGTCCTTCGTCCACGCGGTCGGGCGAAGTGTCGGCCACGTAGGTGCCGCTGCCGCTCTGGGTTTCGACGTAACCCTCGGCCAGCAGTTGCTCGTAGACCTGGATCACGGTGTTGCGCGCAATCGAGAGATCGGCACCCAATGTGCGCGAGGACGGCAACTTGGCACCGGCGGCCAGCCGCCCGGAGAGGATGGCCTGCTGAAGCAGGCGGAACAACTGGCGGTAGGCCGGCTCCTCGGCAGCGGTGTCCAGACGCTCAAGCAGCCAATCGGACAGGATGGAGTCCATGCTTACCCCTAGAAAGTGGTTCCATGAGAACGCTCGAAATGGCTCTTCAGTATAGGACCGAAAGTCTCGACACTGCGGCCACGCTTCAACCGATGCCAGCCGAACCGAGGACCACCCAATGAACAACCAGACACTGCAACAACGCAAAGACGCCGCCACCCCGCGCGGCGTGGGCGTGATGTGCAACTTCTACGCCGACCGCGCCGAGAACGCCGAGCTGTGGGACGTGGAAGGCCGCCGCTACATCGACTTCGGCGCCGGCATCGCCGTGCTCAACACCGGTCACCGCCACCCGAAAGTGGTCGCCGCGATCCGCTCACAACTCGACCGTTTCACCCACACCGCCTACCAGGTCGTGCCCTACGCCTCGTACGTGGAACTGGCCGAGCGCATCAACAGCATCACACCTGGCACCCATGCCAAGAAGACCGCGTTCTTCAGCACCGGCGCCGAGGCGGTGGAAAACGCCGTCAAGATCGCCCGTGCCGCCACCGGCCGCCCCGGCGTGATCGCCTTCGGCGGCGGCTTCCATGGCCGCACCCTGCTTGGCATGGCGCTGACCGGCAAGGTCGCCCCATACAAGGTCGGCTTCGGCCCCTTCCCCAGCGACATCTACCACGCGCCCCTGCCAAACGCGCTGCACGGCGTGACGGTGGAGGCGGCATTGAAGGCCCTGCAGCAGTTGTTCAAGGCCGACATTGACGCCACCCGTGTGGCGGCCATCATCATCGAGCCGGTGCAGGGCGAAGGCGGCTTCTACATGGTGCCGCCCGAATTCATGCGCGCCCTGCGCGCGGTGTGCGACCAGAACGGCATCCTGCTGATCGCCGACGAGGTGCAGACCGGTTTCGCCCGCACCGGCAAGCTGTTCGCCATGGAGCACTTTGACGTGCTGCCCGACCTGATGACGCTGGCGAAAAGCCTGGCCGGCGGCATGCCGCTGTCGGCGGTGTGCGGCCGCGCCGAGCTGATGGACGCCGCGCAGCCCGGCGGCCTGGGCGGCACCTATGCGGGCAACCCGCTGGCGGTGGCCGCAGCGCATGCCGTGCTCGACGCGATCGCCGAGGAGCGGCTGGTCGAGCGTGCGCAAGGCCTTGGAGAGAAGCTCAAGGCCCGGCTCAACCGCATCCGCAAGGAAGTGCCGCAGATCACCGACGTGCGCGGCCCTGGCGCCATGGTGGCGGTGGAGTTCAGCCACCCCACCACCGGCGAGCCCGACGTCGAATTCCTGCGCAAGGTGCAGTCACACGCGCTGGCCCATGGCCTGCTGTTGCTGAGCTGCGGCACCTATGGCAATGTGATCCGTTTCCTGTTTCCGCTGACCATCGCCGACGCCACCTTCGACGAGGCGCTGGACATCCTGGAAGGCGCGCTGCGCCAAGTCTGAAGCCAACCCCGGGGACCCTCATCATGCGCAACGACAACCCCAGCGACAACGACGTCCTCGTCAGCTTTCGCGGCGTGAAGAAGACCTACGATGGAGAAAACCTGGTCGTCAAACAGCTCGACCTGGACATCTACCGTGGTGAATTCCTCACCTTGCTCGGCCCTTCGGGTTCGGGCAAGACCACCTGCCTGATGATGCTGGCCGGGTTCGAATTCCCCACCAGCGGCGAGATCCGGCTTGACGGCAAGCTGCTCAACCGCGTGCCGCCGCACAAGCGCAACATCGGCATGGTGTTCCAGAACTATGCGCTGTTCCCGCATATGACGGTCGCCCAGAACGTGGGCTACCCGCTGCAGGTGCGCGGCATCGGTGGCGAGGCGCGCCGGCGCCAGGTGCACGAAGCCTTGCAGATGGTGCGCATGGAAGCCTTCGGCGAACGTTTCCCGGCACAACTGTCGGGCGGACAGCAACAGCGCATCGCCCTGGCCCGCGCGCTGGTGTTCAAGCCGAAGCTGGTGCTGATGGACGAACCGCTCGGCGCGCTCGACAAGCAGCTGCGCGAGCACATGCAACTCGAACTCAAGGCGCTGCACCGCCAGCTCGGCGTGACTTTCGTCTACGTCACGCACGACCAGGGCGAGGCACTCACCATGTCGGACCGCGTGGCCGTGTTCGACCAGGGCATCATCCAGCAGATCGATCCCGTCGGCGCCTTGTATGAAACCCCAGGCAACGCTTTCGTGGCCGGCTTCATCGGCGACAGCAACCGCCTGCAAGGCCAGATCGACCAGCGCGACGGCGACCGCTGCACGCTGAAGCTGCCCGGCGGCGATGTGCTGTTCGGCATGCGCATTGGCGAAGCGACGCCGGGCCAGTCGGCCACCGCCAGCATCCGCCCCGAACGCATGCGGCTGGTGGACGCAGCCGACACCGCGGCAGCCGTCAACATCCTGCGCGGCAGAGCCGCCGGCATCATCTATTTCGGCGACCACGTACGCCTGCAGTGCGACTTCGCCGACCAGCCGCAATGCTTCGTCAAGGTGCCGCTCGACACGCCCGCGCTGGCGAGTCTCGCGCCGGGGCAACCAGTCGCCCTCGCATTCGAACCCGCACACCTGCGCATCTTCTCCTGAGTCTTCTTCCCGCCGCCCCCGCCAAAACTGAAAGGCAATCACCATGCAACGCTTCACCCTCTACTCCGCCGCGGCTGCCGTGCTGCTGACCTGTGGCTCGGTCAGTGCCAAGGACCTGACCGTCGTCAACTTCGGCGGCGCCAACGGCAATGCCCAGAAAGTGGCATTCAGCCAGCCCTATGAGAAACAGACCGGCAACAAGATCGTCGGTGTCGAGTACAACGGCGAACAGGCCAAGGTGAAAGCCATGGTCGAAGCCAAGCGCGTGACCTGGGACCTGGTCGAAGTGGAAACCGGCGACCTGGCGCGCGGCTGCGACGAAGGCCTGTACGAGAAGCTCGACTACAGCAAGATCGGCGCGAAGAGCAGCTTCATCCCCGGAGCCCCGCAGGAATGCGGCATCGGCATCTTCGTCTGGTCCACCGTGCTGGCCTACGACAGCGACAAGCTCAAGACCGCGCCCACCGGCTGGAAGGACTTCTGGGACGTGAAGAAGATCCCCGGCAAGCGCAGCATGCGCAAGACCGCGCTGTACAACCTCGAATTCGCCTTGATGGCCGACGGCGTGCCCGCAAAGGACGTGTACAAGGTGCTGGCCACCAAGGAAGGCGTGGACCGCGCCTTCAAGAAGCTCGACGAGATCAAGCCCTACATCCAGTGGTGGGAAGCCGGCGCGCAGCCGCCGCAGTTCCTGGTGGCTGGCGACGTGGTGATGAGCACCGCCTACAACGGCCGCATCGACGCCGCGCGCCGCGAAGGCAAGGCGCTGAACGTGGTGTGGGACGGCGGTATCTATGACCTCGACTACTGGGCGATCCCCAAGGGCTCGCCCAACAAGGACCTGGCGCTCGATTACATCGCCTTCAGCGTGGCGCCGGCGCAGCAGGCCGCCTATGCGAAGAACATCGCCTACGGTCCGGTGAACCAGGCCGCCATCAAGCTGCTAGACGCCAAGACCCTGGCCGACATGCCTAACGCGCCGGCCAACAGCAAGAACGCGGTGCTGTTCGACGGCACCTTCTGGACCGACCACGGTGAAGAGCTGCAGCAGCGCTTCGCCGCCTGGGCTGCCAAGTAAGCCGGTCACTTGTCAAGACTGCCAAGATGAGCGCCGTCATCGCCCTGCCGCCATCGCCGCCGGGCGGTGCCGCGTCCGCCCCGACCATGAACGACGAGCCCACCTCCACTACAGCGACGGCCGCCAGCCAGCGGCAGCTCAAGCAGGAGCTGCGCCGCGCCGAGATGCGCAAGAGGGCATCAGCGCTCGCGCTGATCGCCCCGCTCGCGCTGTTTCTGCTGGTGGTGTTCGCCGTCCCCATCGCCGCGCTGCTGCAGCGTGCCGTATCCAGCCCCGAGATTCCGAACGCACTGCCGCAAACCGTGGCCGTGCTCGCCAAGTGGGACCGCCGGGCTCTGCCGCCCGATGCCGCCTACAGTGCCTTGGCCACCGACCTGGCCACCGCCCGCCAAGGCAACAGCGCAGGCGAACTCGCTCGCCGGCTCAACAACGAGATCAGCGGCTACCGCTCGCTGGTCATCAAGACCGCGCGCGCCATGCCGGTCGACAGTGATGCGACACACGCCAGGGAAGCCCTGATCGCCATCGACCCGCGCTGGGGCGAATTGCCCTACTGGCAGGCCATCGCCAAGAACGGCAGCCGCACCACGCCCTTCTTCCTGCTGGCCTCCCTCGACCTGCAGCAGGACAACTTCGGCAACATCCACAAGGCTCCGCCAGAAAGCGCCATCTTCCTCGACATCTTCGGCCGCACGCTGTGGATCGGCGCGCTGACCACCGGCCTGGCGTTGCTGATCGCGTTTCCGCTGGCTTATTGGGCTTCCACCCTGCCGGCGCGCCAGGCCAACCTGGTGATGATCTGCGTACTGATCCCGTTCTGGACGTCGGTGCTGGTGCGCATCGCCGCCTGGGTAGTGCTGCTGCAGCAGTCGGGCCTGGTCAACACCGGGTTGATGGCGCTGGGCATCACGAACGCGCCACTGGCACTGCTGTTCAACCGCACCGGCGTGACCATCTCCATGGTGCACATCCTGCTGCCATTCATGATCCTGCCGCTGTACAGCGTGATGAAGGCCATTCCGCCGACCTACCAGCGCGCGGCCATCTCGCTGGGCAGCCACCCGTTCGCCGCGTTCTGGCGTGTCTACGTGCCGCAGACCTATGCCGGCATCGCCGCCGGCGTGCTGCTGGTGTTCATCACCGCCATCGGCTACTACATCACGCCCGCGCTGCTCGGCGGGCCGGGCGACCAGATGGTGAGCTACTACATCGCCTACTTCACCAACCAGGCCGTCAACTGGGGCATGGCCTGCGCGCTCGGCGCCCTGCTGCTGGTCGCCACACTGGTGCTGTACGCGGTCTACCAGCGCATCTCCAAGACCAATGCCAACGCCAATGTGAGGTGAACCCGATGCGCACGCTGCTCCCCACCTTCCCGCCCTACACCTCGCTGGCCGAGCGGGTCTGGTACTACGCACTGCGTGGCCTGTGCGCGCTGGTGCTGCTGTACCTGGTGCTGCCGATCCTGGCCATCGTGCCCCTGTCCTTCAGCGACAGCAGCTTTCTGGCCTATCCGATCACCGGCTTCTCGATGCGCTGGTACCAGAACCTGTTCGAAGCCGAGGAGTGGATGCGCGCGGCCAAGAACAGCTTCATCGTGGCACCGGCCGCCACCCTCATCGCCACCGTGCTCGGCACCTTGGCAGCCACTGGCCTCAGCAAGGCCGAGTTCCGCGGCAAGGGCCTGCTGATGGCCGTGCTGATCTCTCCGATGGTGGTGCCGGTGATCGTGGTCGGCGTGGGCATGTATCTGTTCTTCGCGCCACTGGGCCTGTCGGACAGCTACACCGCGCTCATCCTGGCCCATGCCGCACTCGGTGCGCCGTTCGTCGTCACCACTGTGCTCGCCACGCTGCAGGGCTTCAACCACAACCTGGTGCGTGCCAGCCTGAGCCTGGGTGCGGGGCGTCTCACCACCTTCTTCCGCATCACCCTGCCGCTGATCGCGCCGGGCGTCATCTCGGGCGCGCTGTTCGCTTTCGCCACCTCGTTCGACGAAGTGGTGGTCACGCTGTTCCTGGCCGGTGCCGAGCAGGTGACGCTGCCGCGCCAGATGTTCACCGGCATCCGGGAAAACATCAGCCCGACGATTGCCGCGCTGGCGACCATCCTGATCCTGTTCTCCACCTGTCTCCTGCTCGCGCTCGAATGGCTGCGCGGTCGTGCCGCCAGACGTGGAGGGTGATGCGCGCCCCCCGACTTGATTGACTGAAGGATTTGTATGTTGAAACTCCGCAAGCCCGAACTCTTCCGCCAGCAGGCTTACCTGGATGGCCGCTGGTGCGATGCAGACAGCGGGTCCAGCTTTGCCGTGACGAACCCGGCGACCGGCGACGTCCTCGGCCATGTGCCCCAGATGGGCGCAGCCGAGACCCGCCGCGCGATCCTGGCCGCGCAGGCCGCCTGGACGGGATGGCGCCGCAAGACGGCCAAGGAGCGCAGCGCCATCCTGCGCCGATGGAATGACCTGATGCTGGCCAACGCCGACGACCTGGCTGCCATCATGACGGCCGAACAGGGCAAGCCGCTGGCCGAAGCCAAGGGCGAGATCGCCTACGCTGCGTCGTTCATCGAGTGGTTCGCCGAAGAGGGCAAACGCGTCAACGGCGACACGCTCCAGTCGCCGGCGAATGACAAGCGACTGCTGGTCGTGAAGGAGCCGATCGGCGTCTGCGCCGCCATCACGCCCTGGAACTTCCCGGCCGCGATGATCACCCGCAAGGCCGGGCCCGCATTGGCCGCTGGCTGCACCATGGTGCTCAAGCCCGCCGAAGGCACGCCGTTTTCCGCGCTCGCGCTGGCGGTGCTGGCCGAAGAGGCCGGTGTGCCGGCCGGCGTGTTCAGCGTGTTGACGGGCGATGCACGCGCCATCGGCGGCGAACTGACCGCCAACCCGATCGTGCGCAAGCTCAGCTTCACCGGCTCCACCGAGGTCGGCCGCCTGCTGATGGCGCAGAGCGCGCCGAGCATCAAGAAACTGTCGCTCGAACTGGGCGGCAACGCGCCCTTCATCGTCTTCGACGACGCCGACCTGGACGAAGCCGTGACCGGTGCCATTGCCTCCAAGTACCGCAATGCCGGCCAGACCTGCGTCTGCGCCAACCGCTTCTATGTGCAGGACGGCGTGTACGACGCTTTCGCCGCCAAGCTCGTCAAGGCCGTGCAGGCGCTGAAGGTGGGCGCGGGCACCGAGCCCGGCGTCGAACAGGGCCCGCTGATCGACGAAGCTGCGGTGGACAAGGTCGAGTCGCACATCGCCGACGCCCTCGCCAAAGGCGGCAAAGTGTTGACCGGTGGCAAGCGCCACGCACTCGGCCATACCTTCTTCGAGCCCACCGTGGTGGCCGACGCCAGCACGGACATGCTGGTGGCACGCGAGGAAACCTTCGGCCCGCTCGCGCCGCTGTTCCGCTTCCGCACCGACGCCGAAGTGGTGCAGATGGCCAACGACACCGAGTTCGGCCTGGCCAGCTATTTCTACAGCCGCGACATCGCCCGCATCTGGCGCGTGGCCGAGGCGCTGGAATACGGCATGGTCGGCATCAACACCGGCCTGATCTCCAACGAGGTGGCGCCTTTTGGCGGCGTGAAGCAGTCGGGTCTGGGCCGCGAAGGCTCCTCATATGGGATCGACGACTACGTGGTGGTGAAGTACCTGTGCATGGGCGGATTGAAGAGCCTTTGATAACCCACGCTTCACGGCTGCGTCGTGGTGCAGTCCAGAGCGGGTTACTGCCAATCCCCGGGAGGGACCCGCAAGGTATCCCATGCAAGCATCTCAGTTCTGGGGTTTGCAATGCAGCCGCGCGGCTGCGCCTCAAACGACTGGAATCAAGCAATTTCCAAGGCGTGCTTGACCGCCCGGTCAGGCCATCATGCCAAGCAAGGCGACGGCACCCCAAAACCACGGCACGTCTGCAAAGGGCGCCCACCTGCCGATAGCCGCCCCTTCGAAGTCCCAGTGACGGCGTCTGGATGCCGATCGTGAGCGGACCGCTGTGTCAGGTATCAGCGGGCCTTACCGGACGTCACATTGCCTACAGTGAGCATGTGGCGACGTCGCCTCTTGTTCTGGGCTTGTCGGTAGTATTCAAGATGGTGGACGGCTCCAGAGAGCAGCCGCAGGTGGCTGCGGCCTCGGTGGAGGATGGCATTGCCATCCCATTGAGAAGGAGTGCATCATGGAATCGCACAACACCTCCGCCCGTGGACCTTGGAACAAGGGAAAGCTGATTGGCCAGAAGGCACCGCTCAAGGCAAAAGAAGTCTGGGCCATTCGAACACATTTGGAGATGCGCAAGCGTGTCCGAGATCTGGCACTCTTCAACCTCGGCTTCGACAGCAAGCTACGGGGCTGTGACCTAGTCTCGCTGTGCGTGCGTGACATCTGCCATGGCGACCGAGTGGCCAATCGCGCAACGGTCATGCAACGGAAGACTCAGCGGCCAGTTCAGTTCGAGATCACCCAGACAACCCGCGACTCCTTGACTCGAGAGCACCGTCAGGTACCTTGGCATCGAGGTCGACGACGCTTTGGATATTGCTGAACAGCTCGACGTGTAGATCGTGCCAGGCGCGGTCAGTTCGCGGCCGCTTCGCGGCGGACAGGAGTAGTTGGCGGTTCCTGTCAAACTGGCCGCACACGCTGCACAACGGTATTCGCCAGTTCGCGTGGCCTGACCTCCTCGTAAGCGACGCTACCGATGATTTGCTGCCGTCCGCGACGCCCCTGTCGCGCCAAGCGAGATAGAAGAAGTCCTGGCGCCCCATTCATCCTGAGAAACCTGCGGACTTGCTCCACGCGACGATGATTTCAGCCTGCGCTCGGTGTGGCGCAGGAACTTGGGACTAGGGGTTACTACCGCCACCGGAGCTCGGGCATCCATCGTCCTGCCCTGCATAATTCACAGAGTCCTTCCTGCGGCCGCTCGCCACATTTGTCAGGAGCGGAGGGCCACGATGCACAAGAGCTTCTCGACCAGAGACCTCCCGGAAAGCCATGAGTTTGGCTACTGGCGCGATGTCATTGCCGATGCTTATTTCAACCTCCAGCTGTCCTTCCCCGACGCACATCATTTCGACGGGCAGATCGACATCTGGGACCTGAATGGCCTACAGCTCTCGCGGCTTCAATCCAGCGGGCTTGTCTACCGCCGACTACGACAGCATTGCGCTGTGCAAGAACGCCAAGTGCTCGTGACCGTGCCATTCAAAAGCGAAGTCGAGTTCTCGCAGCTCGGGCGCACCACACGGTGTTCGCCAGGCCAGTTCCTGCTCGAGTTGAGCGAGGAGCCTTACGACTTCGGCTATGGGCAGGACAACGCGATGTGGGTGCTCAAGGTGCCCGTCTCGGCCCTGAAGGCGCGCATCGGGGAGCCGAGCCGGTTCTGCGCGCGGCAGTACGACAGCCGGCAGGGCGTTGGGCGGCTGTTCAACGACTATCTGCAGCTGATGGCGAATCATTGCGAGATCGACCACGATGCCAGTGTGCGAGGGCTGATGGCGACCCAGCTGATCGATCTCCTGGCGATCAGCCTTCAGCAGCACCCGGACGCGCTTCAGTCCTCGCAATCGGCGGTGCGGGACGCGCACCTCGCGCGAATCGAGGCCCATGTACGCCAGCATCTGTCCGATCCCGATCTGTCCCCTGAACGCATCGCACAGGCGAGTGGCATATCGCTGCGCTATCTTCACCTGTTGTTCAAGGACACGGGGCAATCCGTCTCGCAGTGGATCCGCGAGCTGCGCCTTCAGTCGGCCCATGAGGCGCTCAGCCGCGCCAATGGACAAACCTCGGTAGCGCAGATCGCTTATGGCGCGGGCTTCAGCGACCACGCCCAATTCACTCACGCGTTCCGAAAGAAGTTTGGACACGCGCCAAGCGACATGCTGCGTCCGGTGCGCGGCAGGTAACTCCTATCTCGGCGGGATGGCGGCGAGCGACGCCTCGAAGATGTCGAGGCCCTCGTCGAGTTGTTCATCCGGAATAGTCAGGGGAACCATCACCCGCACGACGTTGCCGTGGTTGCCGCAGGTCAACAGGAGCAGACCACGACGGGCCGCCTCGCTCTTGAGTGCTGTAGCGATGTCGGCGGCAGGCTGATCGATCTGGCCGGCATGACAGAACTCGATGGCAGTCATCGCGCCCAGGCCGCGCACGTCCGCAATGCACGGATATGCCATCGCCATCCCACGCATCCGCGCACGCAGGCGCTCGCCGATGGTCCGGCTGCGACGCAGCAGGCCCTCGGCCTCTATCGCATCGAGCACCCCAAGTGCCGCGGCGCACGCCAGCGGCGAACCTGCGTAAGTGCTGCCCAGCCCGCCGGGCGGCACGGCGTCAATCACGTCCGCGCGCCCTACCACGGCAGAGATCGGCGTGCCGCCGCCGAGCCCCTTGGCCAATGTGATGAGGTCGGGAACGACGCCCGAATGCTCGACCGCAAACATGCGCCCAGTGCGACCGATGCCAGTCTGGATCTCGTCGGCGATCATCAGGATGCCATGCCGGTCGCACAACTCGCGCAGCGCCGCGAGGAAGCCCTCTGGTGCCGGCAGGTAGCCACCCTCCCCCTGCACCGGCTCCACGATCAGCGCCGCCACGCGAGCCGCCTCGACGTGGTGCTTGAACAACCGATCGATGGCCGAGAGGCTGTCCGACAGCGTGATGCCGTGCACCTCGCTCGGATAGGGCACATGGTAGACATCTGCAGGCAAGGGCCCAAAGCCCGACTTGTAGGGTTCCACCTTGCCAGTGAGGGCCATGGTCAGCAGGGTGCGCCCATGAAAGCCGCCCTCGAAGGCGATAACCGCCTGCCGGCCGGTGGCGCGACGCGCGACCTTGACGGCGTTTTCCACCGCTTCGGCACCGGTGCTCATGAAGAAGGCTTTCTTAGGGCCTTCCCCGGGCGCGAGTTGGCACAGCCGCTCGGCCAGCGCGACATAGCTCTCGTAAGCCACCACCTGGAAGCAGGTATGGGTGAAGTGCTCCGCCTGTGCGAACAGAGAGCTCATCACCCGCGGATGGCGATGGCCGGTGTTGACGACTGCAATGCCGGCACAGAAGTCGATGTAGCGTCTGCCCTCGACGTCCCAGACCAGCGCATTGTCGGCGTGCGCCGCGAAGATCGCGTGGGCGTTGCCGATGCCGCGCGCCACGCTGGTATGTCGTCGCGCCATCAGCACGTCGTTGGTTGGCGATGGCACAGAGATAGGCTGGAGGATGGCGTTCATGATGGATTGGTAGCTTGGATGTTGGAGGGTGGCATTCACTTCTTCAGCAGTACTTCGAGCGGAACGGGCTTCGAGATCGTCCAGTCGTCCACGATGCCTGGCTTGCCGGTCTTGACCTCGGCGATCAGCAGGCGCGCCTGGTTCTGATGGTGGATTTCGCTGGTGAAGGTGCGCGACCCGAAGAGCGTCGGTTCAGCGCGCATCTTTTCCAACTCGGCGGTGACCTTCGCGGCGTCGAGGCTCTTCGCCCGCTCGACGGCCTTGGCCCACACCTCGATCAGCGTGTAGCCTGGATAGACGTAGGTGCTCGAAGGCCGCGCACCGTATTTCCTGGCGAAGGCCTTGTTGAACTCTTCGACTTTCGGATTCGGATCGTCGCCATAAATCGAGCCCTGAACCGGCACGACGAAGTTGGTCAGCCCAGGAACCGTTTCCAGCCAGTAGCTGCCGTCGACCGCCGCGCCGTTGAGAATGATCGAGTTGATGCCGGCAGCGCGAATCTGGCGAACCGCGCTGGCTGCGCCCGGGATGTACGAGCACAGCATGATTGCGTCGGGCTCCTTGGGCAGCGCCTTGATGCGCGAGACCTGCGCGGCAATCGAAGCATCACCGTTCTTGAAGGTGTCGCGCCCGACGATCGCGGCGCCCTGCAGCTGCGGGAACATCCAGTCGAATCCCGTACAGGTGCCTTTGTTGTACTCGATGGTGGTGTCGAGCAGAACGAAGGCGTTGCGCACATGGCGCTTGTTGTAAGACCACTCGGCCATCGTCGCGCCCTGCACGGCCGCGAGCACCGACGAGCTGAAGGCGTTCTTGCCCACCCCCTGAATGCCGGCCTTGACGTCCTCCGCGCACAGGAAGAACGAGACCTTCCCCTTCTTCTGCGCTTCGAGGGCCGCAGGCGCACCGAAGTCGTAGTCGCAGCTCACCACAACCAGGTCCGCGCCCGCGTCGAGCAACTCCAGACCGGCTTTGGCACTTTGCGCGCGATCGGTCTTGGTGTCGGCCTCGACGACCTTGATCTTGCGCCCGAGCAAGCCGCCGGCCGCGTTGATTTCGTCGATCTTCAACAAGGCGGCGCGACGCGCCGGCGTGTCGTAAGCCTCCATCCATCCCGACTTGGCATTGGCGAAGCCGACGACGATGTCGCCGTTCTGCGCAGAGGCGCCGAGCGCCGCCGCACCGAGGACCAGCGTCGCAGCCAGCGCGCGCATCGATTGCTTCAGTGACATGTGATCTCCTTGAATGAACGAAATGCCCCGTGCTAACGAGGCAGAAAAGATGGCCGTCAGGCCGAACGGGGGGAAACGAGGGGAACCGCCACAGGGCTTTGCGTATTGGTCGCGGCGCAGCGCCAGCCAAACTCATGTCGTCCGAGGAGGCCGCGCGGGCGCAGAATCAGAGTGACGATCATGGCCAGGCCGACCATGATCTCCTGGGTACCGTTCGGCGCCTGAAGCAGGTACGAGCCGATGGAGAATCCCTTCTCGAGGCGCACCAGAAATTCGATCAAAGCCGAGATCACCACGGCGCCGGTCACCGCGCCCGAGAGGCTGGAGACACCGCCGATTACCAGCATGGCCAGGCAGACGAAGGTGCGCCCGAGGTAGTACGCGTCAGGGTTGACCACCCCGAGATACTGCGCATCGAGCGCACCCGACAGGCCGCAGACGAAGGCGCTGAGCACGAACGCCACCAGTAGCTGCCAGTAGGCGTCAACTCCGCAACTGCGCGCCGCGACTGGCTCCTCGCGCACGGCACGCAACGCCAGCCCATGGCGCGACACCGCATGGGCATGGGCAATGGCGACAGCCGCGCAGGCAAAGCCAAGCGCCTCCCAAAGGCCCACCGGAGTCGGGATGCCGACGATCGAGCTGGTTCCGGCGGTCACCGAGTCCCAGTTGGAATAGACCACGTTGAAGATGGCAAGCAACGAGAAGGTCGCGATGGAAGCAGCGATGCCGACCAGTCGCAGGATCACGCTGCCCACTGCCAGTGCCACGAGCGCGGCCAACAGTGCTGACACCAACGAAGCCGGAATCCAGGGAAGCGCGGCATGCTTGAGAAATCCGGGCAAGCCGGTCAGCACGTACTGCTTCAGGCTGGGATCCATCGAGGTCCAAGCCACACCGTAGGCGCCGACGCCCATGAACGCGATATGGCCGAAGCTCATCACGCCGGAATGGCCAATGAAGATGTAGAGACCGACGACCGTGACGACACGGATCAGCATTTCCGTCGCAGTGCGTTGCAGCCCATCCGAGCCGAGAAGCGCGACCGAGGCACTTATGACGAACAGCCCAAGGCAGAGGATGACCGGAGTCGAGAGGCGACGATGATCAATGGCAGATGACATGACAGGCTTTCGTGTATGGGGACTCAGATGCGCTGGCGCATTGCACCGGTCACGAACAGCCCGTTGGGCCGCCACAGCAGCAGTGCGATCACGGCCAGATAGACGAAGGCATCCCGGAAAGGGCGCGCGTCGAACGGCAGTCCGGCCTGCAGCAGTGTGCTGGCGACGCCGATCAGAAGACCGCCGAGGACCGCGCCGAGCAGGCTTCCCAAGCCGCCGATCACGGTAGCGACGAAGGCCACGAGCATCATCGGAGCTCCCATGCGGACGTCGACCAGGCCCGTCTGGTTCACCATCAGCAATCCGATCAGTGCGGCCAAGGCGCCGCTCATCGCGAAGGCGGCCAGGATCACCCGGTTGGCGCGTACGCCCAGCCCGCGCGCCATGTTGAAGTCTTCGGCCGCAGCACGCATTTCAAGGCCGATCCGCGTGCGCCTGAGCATCCATGCGAGGCCCGCCAGCAGCACGATGGCGACGCCCACGGTGAGCAACTGCAATGCGGGAACGCGTGCGCCAAACAGGTCCACCGGTAGGTTCAGCGCCGGCCAGAGATTGATCGCCTTTGGACGGCTGCTGTGCATCACCAGCAGGATGTTCTGGATGACGAAGCCGAGCGCGAACGAAGTGACCATGGTCGCCGCCGGTGCTGCGCGACGCAGATGACGGAACACGAGCAGTTCGCACGCGACAGCAAGCGCTGCCCCGGTACCGAGCATGCCGGCCACCAGCAACGCAGTCGGCCAGGCGCCGACGAGGAGCGGCGCCACCGCTTCGGTGGTCGGAGTCACCAGCACGAACACCGAGAACGTGATGAAGTCGCCATGCGCGAAATTGACCAGCCGCATCACGCCGAAGATCAGCGCGATACCCAGTGCTCCCAGCGCGTAGAGGCTGCCCGTGCTGAGCGCGTCGAACAGGTATTGCATCAAGGTGTTCATCGCATCTCCTCAGACGGCCTCGAGCCCGAAATAGGCTTGCCGCATCGCATCGGCCGTCAGCGTGCGCGGGTCCCCCTCCAGTACGGAACGGCCCTCGCGCAGCATCAGCATGCGTGCACCCGTCATCACGGCTCGGGTTGAGCTCTGCTCGACGATCAACAGGCTGAGCTGCCGATCGCGCCTTAGCCGCATCAGCGCCTCGTAGACCTGGTCGGTCACATTGGGCGCAAGGCCGAGCGAGGGCTCATCGATCGCCAGAAGCCGGGGGCCTGCCATCAAGCCGCGGGCGATCACCAGCATTTGCTGCTGTCCACCCGACAACAATCCCGCCTGCACGTGAGCGCGATCTCGCAGCATCGGGAAGAGCTCCATCACGTACTCGAGGTCGGCCGCCACCGCGAGCCTGTCGCGCCGCATGCCTGTGCCGATTCGCAGGTTCTCGAGCACGGTCATTGATCCGAAGGCTTGGCGCCCCTCGGGCACCATCGAAAAGCCGAGCGCCGCAATCGTCTCAGGAGCGCGTCCCGTGACCAGGTGGCCGTCGAAGTCAATGCGGCCCGCACCCGGCTTGACCAGCCCAGCGATCGCCTTCATCAGCGTCGATTTGCCGGCGCCGTTGGGGCCGGTGACCATCAGGGTCTCACCGGCTTCGAGGGTCAAGTCGAGGCCACGCAGTGCGGCAATACCGCCATACCGGACTTGCAGGTCGCGGATCTCCAGCAGATAGGTCATGCGGCAACCTCCCTTTCTCGTTCGACGGATTCGACACCGCCATGCACATCAGCAGTTGTCCCCATGTAGGCATGGCGCACACGCTCGCTCTGGCTGACAGTGCGCGGATCTCCCGACTCGATCACCTGCCCCGAATCGAGAACGACGATGTGGCTGCAGGTGTCCAGCACCATGCGAACGTTGTGCTCGATCAACAGCACGCCGCAGCCCAGTTCGCGCACCAGCCGCGCGATGAGCTCGCTCAGTTCCCCGGCCTCGTGCTCGCTCATGCCTGCGGCGGGCTCGTCCAGCAGCAGATAGCGCGGGCGCCCGACGATCGCGCGAGCGATTGCGATACGGCGCTCGTCGGTGTACGGCAGCGCGCCGGCTTGCTGGGCGGCCAATGCGCCGAGTCCCATCGCTTCGAGCACTTGCGACGCTTCCACGCGTGCCACCCGACGTGACAGGCCGAGTCCGATGCCGGTCACCTCGAGGTTGTCGAGCACGCCGAGGTCACGGAACAGTCGCCCGCCCTGGAAGGTCCGGGCAATCCCGCGTCGACGGAAATCGACCGCGCTAACGCCGGCGAGCGACTTGCCGTCGAGTCGGACCTCGCCGTCGCTGGGTGCCTGGAATCCGGTCAATATATTGACCATCGTGGTCTTGCCCGCGCCGTTGGGCCCGATCAGGCCGACGATGGTCGCAGGAGGCACGCGCAGATCGACTGCGTTCAGGGCGCGCAGCCCGGCAAAGGCGACGTCGATGCCGCAGGCCTGCAGCCCTGCAGCGGTCGCTCCCGGCGCGGAAGGCGCAATCGGGTTGGCCATGATCACTCCTGCGCACTGATCACGTAGCAGCCGGTGGAATCCAGTCGCGCCTGCCAGCCCGGCTGTACCACGATCGTCGTGGTTGGTTCCTCGATCACCGACGGGCCATCGATGACGTCGCCAGCGCCAAGTCGCGTGCCGTCGTAGACAGCCGTCGAGATCGCGGCCGCATCGGCCCCGAAGATCATTGGCCTGCGCGTCCTGATCGCCTCGGACGCCTGATCACCCTTGGGCAGTTGCGCAGGACTCAACAGATCGGTCTTGCCGAGCACTGTCGTCTCGATGTTGACGATCTCGATCAGGCTGTCGGGCTCGTCGTACGTGAACAGCTGCCTGTGCAACCGGTGGAAGGCTGCCTTGATCGACTCGATGGTGACGGTGCCCACCGCGATGTCGCCGATGTCGACCGAGCATTCATGGACCTGGCCGACATAGCGCATG
Source organism: Variovorax ureilyticus (assembly GCF_037889935.1). Classification (NCBI taxonomy): domain Bacteria; kingdom Pseudomonadati; phylum Pseudomonadota; class Betaproteobacteria; order Burkholderiales; family Comamonadaceae; genus Variovorax; species Variovorax ureilyticus. The sequence continues at coordinate 29,488 of NZ_JBBKZU010000011.1, read as the reverse complement.
TCGATGCTGCGTTTGAAGGCAATGCGGTCGCGCGAGATGCCTTCCGAATTCAGCGCGGCCGCGCCGTCGCGCTCCAGTTCGATAAAGCGCTGCTCCACACGGGCGAGGTCGGCGCGCTCGTCGAGCCTCATCGGCATCGCGGCCATGTAGTTGTACTTGACGTCCGAGAGGATCTGGCCGAATGCACACAGACCCGACGCCAGCTTGGGCACAAGCACCGTGCGGATGCCGATCTCGCGCGCCAGCGCCGTGATGTGCAGCGCGGTCGCACCGCCGGCGCCGATCAGTGCGAAGTCGCGTGGGTCGTACCCACGCTCGATCGACACGCGGCGTATGCCATTGACCATGTTGTTGTTGACGATGCTGAAGATGCCATAGGCGGCCTTCTCAACGGTGATGCCGAGCTTCTCGGCCACATGCATCGCAATCGCCCCGCGCGATGCCGCGGCATCGATGGGAAGACGTCCTCCCAGCAGCGATTCGGGGTTGAGGTAACCGAGCGCCACGTTCGCGTCAGTCACCGTGGGCAGCGTGCCGCCGCGCTTGTAGCAGGCCGGACCCGGAGTGGCGCCGGCCGATTGCGGACCGACATTGAGCACGCCCATGCTGTCGATCCAGCCGATCGAGCCGCCGCCCGCGCCCAAGGTCTCGACCTGGATCATGGGCGTGCCGATTCGATAGCGAAGGAAGTCGTTGTCCTTCGTGACATTAGTCTTGCCCTGGTGCGTCAGGGTGATGTCGAAGGAGGTGCCGCCCATGTCGACGGTAATGAAGTTCTCGAAGCCCAGGGGCTGCGCGACGTGCCGGCCGGCCATCGGTGCCGAAGCTGGACCGGAATTGATAGCGTTGACGGCGCGCGACACCATCACGCCGCGCGAAGCCATGCCACCGTTGGACTGGAAGTAGCGCACCGGCACCCGAGTGCCGTTGTCCTGGAAGAACTTGTCTATGCGGGTGACGTAGGTGTTGAGCACCGGTCCCAGGTAGGCGTTGACCACCGCGGTAGAGGTGCGCGTGTACTCGCGCATTTGCGGGAACACCTCGATGCCGACGGAGACATACGCCTCGGGCAGCATCTCACGCACGATCTGCGCAGCCCGCCGCTCATGCTGGTCGTTGGCCACGCTCCAGAGAAACGAGACCGCCACCGCCCGCACGCCCTCGCGCCTGAACACTTCGCAGGCCTCCCGAACGTCCTGCTCGTTCAGCGGCGTGCGCACGCTGCCGTCGGCGAGCACGCGTTCGCGCACCGGCACGCGCAGGTGTCGATCGACGAGGATCCGCGCGGGCGGATAGGCGTCGTCGTAGCGGTAGCCCTCCTCCTTGTGACCCAGGCGGATCTCCAGCGAGTCCTCGTGGCCTGCCGTGCAGATGAGGCCGGTCTTGACGCCCTTGTGCTGGATGAGCGCGTTCAGCCCGACGGTGGTTCCGTTCACGCACAGGTCGGTCTGGCCCAGGATGTCGGACATCGGGATGCCCAGCTTCTCGGAGATCTGCGCGAAGCCTTCGGCGATGGCCCGGGTGCCGTCCTCCGGGGTCGAGGTGGCCTTGAAGAGATGGATGCTGCCCTTGCTGTCGGCCAGCACGAAATCGGTGAAGGTGCCGCCGGCATCCACGCCAAGTCGATATGTCATGTCTTACTCTCTCGAAGTTGAGGGGTGAGCTCTGCCAGGCCGCGACGCACCGGGCGTGCGGACCGGACGGGAGCGGGAGGATCAGCGCCGGGCGCTGCGCTCAGGCGTTGGGCGGCCGGCCCAGGTTTCGGCATCGACGATCACGCCGTACTCCTGCTCGGCGGCTTGCGCCGAGACATAGCCATTGCGCACGTCGTGGACGACGCTGTCGATCTCGCGCTCCAGGGGTGGGCCCCAGCCGCCGCCGCCGGGGTTCACGGTGGAGACACGCTCTCCGGGCCGGATCGTGAGGATGGCGTTCTTGCGCATCACCTCGACCACCTCGTCACCCTCCTTGCGCTCGACGCGGCCGAGCTTCAGGTCGGCGCGCGCGCTTTCCGCGCCCTGCGCACCCAATGCCGGATAGTGGCGGCCTTCACCGAAACTGATCACCGTCATCTCATGGTCGAGGGGCTCGACCTCCCACGCGGTGGCGCAACCGCCCCGATGCTTGCCCGCTCCGCCGCTGTCGCTGACCAGACCGTAGCGGTGGATCTGGATCGGGTACGAGTGCTCGAGGATCTCGATGTCGCCGGAGGTCAGCGCGCCAAAGCAGCACTGGGGACCGACCGCGTTCCATCCGTCCTGGTGCGCGGTAGCGCCGGCTCCGCCGATCAGCGACGCCAGGACCATGGTCACGTATTCCTCTTCATTGCGCGTATCGCGCCCGGCGATGTTGATGCCGCTGGAGTGGCACCATGAGCCCACCGCGCGCTCGGGTGATGCCTGCTCCAGCGCGAGGCGCACCGCGTCGGCGAGCGTTTCCATCGGCGTAGTCGTGCAGTTCACGTGCGGCGCAGGTTCCGCTGCGTTACATAGCGTGCCCTTGGGGCCGAGATCGAGATGGATACAGCGGTACAGGCCCTCGTTGTAGGGGGGCGCGACTTTCGCAAACATCATTACGCCCAAATACACACCGGAGTGCGAGTTGCCCTCGTAGCTGTTGATGAAGTAGGGCACCTGCGGCGGGCTGTCGATGCGTATATGGCAGTTGTCGCCCTGAATTCTCACGGAGGCTTTGATGCAGAGCTCGCCCAGACCATGCCCGGCATCCTCCAACACCGCGCTGGCCTCATAGGTGCCGTCCGGAACCGAGGCGATCAGTGCGCGCATCGACCGCTCGGCCATGTCGAGCAGTTCATCGACGCACGCCTGCACCTCCGTGACGCCGTACTTGTCGAGCAGTGCGACCAGGTTGCGCTCGCCGATCGAGACTGCCCCGTATTGCGCGCGAAGGTCACCCTCCCAGTCGCGGCGCGAGCGCACGTTCGAAAGCAGGAAGTTGATCACGTCGTCGCGCGGCCGCCCCTTCTCCCACAGCTTCACCGGCGGGATGCGCAAGCCCTCGGCATAGATCTCTTTTGCATCGGGGTTGTAGCCCGCTGGCACCGGGCCACCGATGTCGGTGACGTGGCCCTTGCAGACGCTCCAGAAGACCAGCTCGCCGTTGTAGAAGACGGGCTTGTACATGCAGCAGTCGAGGATGTGGCTGCCCATCATCACGGGGTCGTTGTGATAGATCACGTCGCCTTCGTGAATGTCGTCGCCGAAGTACGCAGCGACCGCCTTCATTGCCGGCATCAGGCCACCTAGATGGATCGGGATGTCCTGCCCTTGCAAGATCATCTCGGCGCGGTGGTTGAACAGCGCGTTGCTGTAGTCGTGCGCGACATTGAAGACACTCGAGCGTGCCGTCTTCTCCAGGGTCAGCGTCATCTCGCGCTGGGTGGTCTCGAGTGCTCCGCGCACGACTGCAAGGGTGATCGGGTCGACTTTCGTCCGGGTTCGATTGTTCACTCGGGTTCTCCTGCTAGGTGATGGTTCGCGCTTTCGCGTTCTCTCGGCATCACGCCTGCGCAGCCGCCGCGCAACGCGTGAGATGGATCTGCTCGATCGACCGGTGAATCAGCCCACGCGTCGCATACCTCAGGTAGCCATGAATATTGCGTCTGGGGATGAGGATCCTCAATGCCGACTCTGCTGCGGTAGTGACCATGTTGGGCTCCGGTGATGACTGCTTCGTTCGTGCACCAAGAGTAGGTTCAGGGTCGACGTTTCTCTTGTGGCTGCGCGCACAAGCGTTTGCGCCAGAGCGCACACCGGGAAAGCACCTAGACGCGATGCCGCATCGATGTTGCCGAGCACGCAGGCTTCTGCCGATAGACGCGGGCTCGGTCCAGAGACTTGCGCACCCCTCCCCCATAGACGCGATCAGCTCTACCGAGCAACGCTCAGGCCCCGCCGAGGGGTTCCCGCCGCGATGCGAAGGTTCCACGCCACGGCAAGACCGCAAAGGGCACCAACCCGCAGTTCCCCTGCCCTCCCGAAGGACGGTTCGCGCTGCAGAACGGCATTCCCCGATCTGCTTTTTGACGGCAATTCCGGGCCCCAAAACGGTCAAGGCTACCGGATCACAGCGGCCATTTGCGATCTCCCGACCCACCACAGTCGCGCTCCCCCTGCATAGCGAGAAGGGAACTCATCGTCAATTGCCGTTGCCCGCTGCCCGTCACGCTCGCACAATGCCCTGTTGAATCATTTTCGATTGGGTTGAATGGCATCTCGACCGAACGTCCTGATCATCGGAGGCGGCATTGGCGGCTTGTTTGCCGCCAATGCGCTGATCGGCCAGGGAATGCGCGTTTCTGTTTATGAACAGGCGTCCGCACTGGGCGAGATCGGCGCTGGGGTGTTTGTGACACCGAATGCGGTGCGTCACTTGGAGCGTGTGGGCCTCGGGCCCGCCGTCGAGAGATGGGGTGCGCGAGTCGGTCCCGGCTCCTGCTACTTTCGCCACGACGGTACGCCGATCGCCCCGGTGCAGGTGTCGGACACCTCCGGCTGGAACGCGACCTATGGCATGCACCGTGCCGACTTCGTCGAGCTCCTCGCTGCCAACCTGCCCGCCGGGATCGTCCATACCGGCCATCGTGCTATCGGCTTCGAGCAGACCGACAACGCAGCCCGCGTCGAGTTTGCCAACGGCGCCACCGCCGAGGCTGACGTTGTCGTTGGCGCTGACGGCATACATTCCGAACTGCGTTCCTACGTCTTTCCGCCCTCGAAGCCCGTCTTCCACGGCACCGCTTCATATCGAGGTCTGGTCTCGCGCGAGCGCCTTCCGAACTGGCCGATGGATCGTTGGCAAATGTGGGCCGGTCCATCCAGGCATTTCCTGGTCTTCCCTGTTCGTCACGGAACGATGGTGAACTACGTCGGTTTCGTGCCGGCCGATGAGGAGATGAAGGAATCATGGTCCGCGCCCGGTGATCCAGCGGTGCTGCGCAGCGAGTTCGAAGGTTGGGACCCGCGCATCGCCGATGTGCTGCAGCAAGTCGACAAGACATTTCGCTGGGCACTCTACGACCGTGAGCCGCTACCGACCTGGACCAAGGGCCGGTTGACGCTGCTCGGCGACGCGGCACATCCGATGTTGCCGCATCTGGGTCAGGGGGCCAACCAGTCCATCGAGGACGGCATGGCGCTCGCGACGATTCTGGGCCAGGTGGACACGTCGAGAGTACCGGCGTCGCTGCTTGCCTACGAGCGACTGCGTCGCAAGCGCGTGGCGGAGATTCAGCTTGGTGCTCGACAGAATGGACTGCGTCTCGACTCGACCGACGTCGATCTCCGTGTCCGTGACGCGGAGATCGCCGCGCACGCCGAATTCCGCAAGCGCCTCTATACCTACGACGTGGTGCCGGATGCGCACGCCGCCGCGGCAGCGCTGCTGTAATAGATCTCTCTTGGCGCCTGCGGGACCGGCCTCATCTGGTCCGGGGTGCTGCCCGTGGCTAGCGCCGCGAGCGCTTCGATACGCAACCACGCTTTTCATGACCTACGCCAAGGGTGCGTTGCCGAGCAGGCTTCGCCACCAAAGCGTGGTCATCCGAATAGTCAGGGGAGAGCGCGCGGAATCATCGTGCAGGCCGGAACTGACTGAGGGCGCCGACTACTGCCCCTTATGCTGACGCTTGAGTTGAATCCGAGACCTCCGGTCCTGGTCCGCCAACCGTTCGTGGCGCCCTCGGGGCTTTGGCGCGTGGCGTCGTCTTTCGGCGGCGGCCTTCCACTTCCGAGACAGGGTTTGCGCTTTCGGCCGGGCGCCCTCCCCTGCCGGATCTGTTCACGTCCTAGGCTGTGCTAGCGCTGCTTGCGCTGCCGCCAGACGAGACACAGAATCTCCTCATGGACTCCACTCAGGTGAAGAGCCTTATTTCTCAAATCTTGCGGGAGCAAGGTCTTCCAGGGGTGCTCGCATTTTTGAACGACGCAGTTCCACTACGCTACACCGCGGTCCACCGGTACGCCGGGCGCCTGGTGAAGAGCGTTTGCTTTCATGACGCCTTGGGCAAACGTCGGCCGTCATTCCTGTCTGTACTCCCTCTGGACAGGAGCCTCGCGCAGTTCGTCAAGCCCGGAAGTCCCTTCCGCACGGATGATTCATCGAAGGACCCGCGGCTCGTTGGCCATGCCTACGAGCATGTGATCTTCTCCTACCATGGAACCGCCCTGGTGTCGCCAAGTGGCCAGCCGTGGGGCGTGCTGTGCCATTTCGATCTCCAAGCAGGCTCTATTTCCGATCGTGCGTTCGAGGATCTGGAGACAGTGGCGCCCATCGTTGCATCGTTTGCTATCGATCCCCATCGGCGATTCATTGAGGCCGGTCACCCACCGGCTCCAACCGCGGACCAGGCGCTTTGAAGCATGGGCGCGCGATCGGCACGCTCTCGCGTCCGCAATCACGCTGAGGCGCCATGGGCACGAAGCCGCAGATTCGCCCTGCTCTTCCGAAGGACGACTGCACAACGGCAGTCGACTGTCCAATCATGGAGATGGCTCGGCTCCCAGTTCTGTCTGGCTGCTATCTCGCGTGGAAGCCACTCTCCTCACGTTGACATATTGCGTCACTCTGTCCCTGAGCCGCCCTTGAATCCACGATGTGGATGGAGAGGCTTCACAATGCGGCTTTCCAGCGCTCGACTGCCATGCCCCCGCCACGCATCCCGCCCATTCAAGGCCTGTTGGCCTTCGAGGCGGTGTCGCGCCTGCGCAGCGTGACACTCGCGTCCGAAGAACTCAGCGTGACGCCGAGCGCGGTGAGCCACCGCATCCGCCAGCTCGAAACGCAGCTCGGCGTGAAGCTTTTCGCGCGTAACGATTTCAGCCTGAGCCCCGACGGCGCCGCCTACCTGGCGCGCGTTCGCGAGGCCTTGGCCGCACTGCAGCAGGTGCCCAGCCAGGGTGAAGCGTCCGGCACGGTCCGGCTGCGCGTGGCGGTCACGCCCACCTTCTCTCGCCAGTTGCTGCTACCGCGACTGGCGCTGTTTCGCCATGCCTATCCCGAGATCGAGCTGAGCCTGCAAGTGGCCATTCCGGTGCTGAACCTGACCGCCGAAGAGTCCGACATCGAGTTGCGGTTCGGCACCGGGCCCTTTACCGACCGCGAGTCCATGCACCTGCTGTCGGACGAGGTGTCCCCGGTCTGCAGCCCGGACTATCTGAACGAGGCAGGCCCCTTCGACAGCTTCGAGACCACAGAAGCCGTCTCGCGCGCACGGCTCATCCGCACACCACTGGAGCCCTGGCGCACTTGGTTCAGGGCCTGCGACATCACGCAGGCGGAGCCTCGCGCGGGCGACCAGTTCAACGACCTCGGCCTGGTGCTCGACGCCGCCGTCGCCGGCTTCGGCGTGGCCTTGATGCGGCTCAAACTGGGCCAGGCCTGGCTCGACAGCGGACGGCTCGTGCGCCTTTCGCGCAGGAGCGTGCGTTCGCCGCACGACTACTTCCTGTGCTGGAAGCCGGGCACGCTGGAGCGCTGGGAATGCGCGGCCTTCGTCGAATGGCTGCGCCAGGCATTGCGCGACTGAGGTCGATCTTGACGCGGCGCTGACGCCGTTTGAAAAAGCTTCACGCAACGGCCCAGCGCTTTTCACGCCGGTCCAGGACCGGCGTTCCTACAGTTCGGTGCCACGTGCTGCCGCGACCGGCCGACGGCCTGCGGCACTCCCGAACAACGACACCGGAGACAACGAGCCATGACCTGGCAGCAAATCTACGACCCCTTCGGCAACATGATCATCTCGACCGCGCTGGCCGCGATCCCGGTGGTCGTGATGCTGGCGTGCCTCGGCTTCTTCCACATCAAGGCGCACATCGCCGCCGGCCTGGGCCTGATCGCCGCCCTCGTGGTGGCCGTGTTCGCCTACGGCATGCCGGCCGACATGGCCGGCCGCGCGGCGCTGTTCGGCGGCTTCACCGGCCTGCTGCCGATCGGCTGGATCGTGCTGAACATCATCTTCCTGCAGCAACTGGCCGAACAGAACGGCAGCTTCAAGGTGCTGCAGGACTCGCTCTCGGGCATCACCGAGGATCGCCGCATTCAGTTGCTGCTGATCGCCTTCTGCTTCGGTGCGTTCTTCGAAGGCGCAGCGGGCTTCGGCACGCCGGTCGCCGTCACGGCTGGCATCCTGATCGGGCTGGGCTTCTCGCCGCTGGCGGCCTCGGGCCTGAGCCTGATTGCCAACACGGCTCCGGTCGCCTTCGGCGCGCTCGGCACGCCGGTCATCACGCTGGCCAAGGTGCACGGCTACGACCTGATGGAAGTCACCGCGATGATCGGCCGCCAGCTCCCCTTCTTCTCGCTGCTGGTGCCGTTCTGGCTGATCTGGGCCTTCGCGGGCCGCAAGGCGATGATGGAAATCTGGCCGGCGATCCTCGTGACGGGCCTCTCGTTCGCGATCCCGCAGTACCTGGTGTCCAACTTCATCGGTCCCGAGCTGGTGGACATCATCGCCGCCATCGTCTCGATGGTGTCGTTGGTTCTCTTCCTGCGCGTGTGGCAGCCCAGGAAGATCTGGACTTCGCCTTCGCTTCGCGGCCACGACGCCAGCGCCGCCGAGGCGAAGCCGCCGGCACCCGTAGTGACCCATAGCCGGGGGGCGCTGGTTCGCGCCTGGACTCCGTGGCTGATCCTGTCCGTGTTCGTCTTCGTCTGGGGGCTGCCCTCGGTCAAGACCGCGCTGAACGGCATCTTCGCGCCCTCGTTCCCGATGGCCGGGCTGCACAACATGATCCAGAAGATGCCGCCGGTGGTGCCCACGCCGCATCCGGAAGCCGCCGTCTACGTGCTCAACCTGCTGTCGGCCACCGGCACCGGCATCCTGCTGGCGGCCGTCGTCGGCGCACTCTTCATGAAGTACTCGCCGCTGGACATCGTGCGCACCTTCTTCCGCACGCTCTGGCTGGTGCGCTATTCGCTGCTGACGATCGTGCTGATGCTTGCGCTCGGCACGCTCACGCGCTACTCGGGCACCGACACCACGCTCGGGCTGGCCTTCGCGAACACCGGCGTGCTCTATCCGTTCTTCGGCACGCTGATGGGCTGGATCGGTGTGGCCATGACCGGCTCCGACACCGCGAGCAATGTGCTCTTCGGCGGCATGCAGAAGGTCGCGGCCGAGCAGCTGGGCCTGTCGCCCAACCTCATGGGTGCAGCCAACAGTTCGGGCGGCGTGATGGGCAAGATGATCGATGCGCAATCGATCGTGGTCGCCTCCACCGCCACGCGCTGGTTCAACCACGAGGGCGACATCCTGCGCTACGTGTTTTTCCATTCCATCGCACTGGCCTGCCTGGTCGGCATCTTTGTGACCCTGCAGGCCTACGTGTGGCCCTTCACCCTGATGGTGATCCGCTGAACCGGGAGACATCCGCCATGACCGTCATCACGACCATCGAAGACCTGCGCGTGCTCGCGCAGCGCCGCGTCCCGCGCATGTTCTACGACTATGCCGATTCCGGCTCCTGGACCGAGAGCACCTACCGGGCCAACGAAAGCGACTTCCGGAAGATCAAGCTGCGCCAGCGCGTGGCCGTGAACATGGAAGGCCGCAGCACACGCAGCACCATGATCGGGCAGGACGTGGCCATGCCGGTGGCCATCGCGCCGACCGGGTTCACGGGCATGCAGCATGCCGACGGCGAGATCCTCGCGGCGCGGGCGGCCGAGCAGTTCGGCGTTCCGTTCTCGCTCTCGACCATGAGCATCTGCTCGATCGAGGACGTGGCCGCCCACACCACGGCGCCGTTCTGGTTTCAGCTCTACGTGATGCGTGACAAGGATTTCGTCGACCGGCTGATCGATCGCGCCCAGGCCGCCCGCTGCTCGGCCCTGGTGCTCACCCTCGACCTGCAGGTGCTGGGGCAGCGTCACAAGGATCTGAAGAACGGCCTGTCGGCTCCGCCCAAGCCGACGCTTGCCAACCTGATCAACCTGGCAACCAAGCCGGGCTGGTGCATGGGAATGCTGGGCACCCGGCGCCGCACCTTCGGCAACATCGTGGGCCACGCCAAGGGCGTAGGTGACCTGTCTTCGCTCAGTTCATGGACCGCGGAGCAGTTCGATCCCGCATTGAGCTGGGCCGATGTCGAGCGAATCAAGAAGCGCTGGGGCGGCAAGCTCGTCCTCAAGGGCATCATGGACGCAGAGGATGCGCGTCTTGCGGCCGCAAGCGGCGCCGATGCGCTGATCGTCAGCAACCACGGCGGGCGCCAGCTCGACGGCGCGCCCTCGACCATCGAGGCGCTGCCGGGCATTGTCGAAGCCACACGGTCGCATCCGATCGAAGTGTGGCTCGATAGCGGCGTGCGCTCGGGGCAGGACGTGCTCAAGGCCCTGGCACTCGGAGCCAAGGGCACGATGATCGGCCGCGCCTTTCTCTATGGCCTCGGCGCGATGGGCCAGGCAGGCGTCACCAAGGCGCTCGAGATCATCCACAAGGAACTCGATGTCACGATGGCCTTTTGCGGCCACACCGACATCCGCAACGTGGATCGGAGCATCCTGCTGCCGGGCACGATCCCGGGCTGAGGACATCACCGGCGCTGGTGCGGAATTACATGAGGATCAGAACCCGCTGCAGATCCGGCACGGCTTGATGCCAGCTGCGCGAACCATGTGCTGTAAGGCGCTCTACCCAATTCAGTGGATACCTGACCGGCGCAGTCATTGCTAGACTTATCCAGCGCCGAAGGGGTGGTGAGAGCGATGGCGGATGCCGCCCGCGGACAACGGCGCGGCTTGAATGCGGCACGACCTGAGTGTTGAACGTGGCTGATCGGAGCAGACTGATCGGATCGGTCCTCTTTGGAGGAGTGCCCGTATGACGACACGTCTCGGTGATACCGCTGCCGTCCTTGGCGCCGGCGTTGGTGGATTGGCAGCGGCCGCGGCCCTCGCACCTTTTTTCGACCGAGTGGTCGTCCTCGAGCGCGACGTGCTGCCCGACGGCGTCGCGCATCGCGACGGCACACCGCAGTCGCGACACGTCCACGCCCTGCTGGCCGGTGGCGAAGGCGCGCTGAACGAACTGCTGCCTGGATTCACCGGTGATCTGCGCGCAGCCGGTGCGGTGCCTCTCAGGGTCGGATTGGATGTTCAGTATGAACGCCCGGGCTTCGACCCGTTCCCGCGACGCGACCTCGGCTGGGTGTCGCACGCCATGTCGCGCCCGCTGATGGAATCGGTGCTGCGTCAGCGTGTCCGAGGCCTGCCGAATGTCGAACTGCGTTCCCGGTGCCGCGTCAATGCGCTTGTTGCACGGGATGGGCGAGTGCGCACGGTGTCCTTCGAGGCCGCCGGCGCGCCGCCGCAGATCTTGGATGCAGCCCTGATTGTCGACGCCACTGGTCGTGCCGTGCCGACCCTCGACCTGTTGGCCACGCTTGGCGAACCGCTGCCGGAGGAGACCTCAATCGGTGTAGACATTCACTACGCCAGCGCAGTGTTCGCAATGCCGCAGTCCTGCAGCGACGATTGGCTTGGTGTGTTTCACTTCCCTAACGCGCCGCACGAAACACGGGGCGCCCTCCTGCTTCCAATGGAGCACCGGCAGTGGATCGTGACGCTCGGCACCCGGTTCGACGACAAGCCCCCGAATGAGCGCGCAGGCTTCATGCGCTTCTTGCGCGAGTTGAGAAGGCCCACCCTGCATGAAGCGCTGTGCGACGCCGAATTGTCCGGCGAGATCAGGCAGTGGGCTTTCCCAGCCAGCGTGCGGCGGCATTTCGAGCGCCTGGGCCGATTTCCCGGCAGCCTCATCCCGCTCGCCGACGCCATTTGCCGCTTCAATCCGATCTACGGACAGGGCATGAGCGTGGCGTCGCAAGAGGCGCTCCTGTTGTCGCAGCTGCTCGCCAAGGCACAAGAAGCGGACCTGGCCGATGGCACGTTGGCCCAACGCTTCTTCGCGGGGGCGCAGGGGGTGATCGAGACGCCATGGGCGATGGCGGCGGTGCCGGACCTGGTGTACCCCGCAACACGCGGCGAGCGCCCCGTCAACTTTGCGGCGACATTGCAGTTCGCGCAGGCACTGACGCGGTTGGCAGCCAAGGATCCGGATGTCCACAAGTTAACGATCCAGGTCCAGCACCTGCTCAAACCCAACACCGTGTACCGCGAACCAGCGCTCGTGCAGCGCGTCTTGCAGGAGATGTCGTCATGAGCGGCCCCACCCACCGCACCGTCCAGACCAATGGCATCCGGATGCACATCGCCGAGCAGGGCAGTGGCCCGACGGTGCTCCTGTGCCATGGCTTTCCGGAATCCTGGTACTCGTGGCGACATCAGTTGAAGGCGCTGGCGGACGCGGGCTTTCATGCCGTTGCACCCGACATGCGCGGCTATGGCGGGTCCGACGCGCCCCAGGCGATCGACGGGTACACCCTGCTGCACCTGGTCGGCGACGTTGTCGGGCTGGTCGAAGCCCTCGGCGACAAGCAGGCTGTGATCGCAGGACACGACTGGGGAGCACCGGTTGCCTGGCATGCCGCACTCCTGCGGCCCGACGTTTTCCGAGGTGTCATTGGCCTGAGCGTGCCCTACCGGCCGCGCGGACCGGTTGCGCCGACAACGCTCATGCCCCAAACCGACGAGGCCGTCTTCTATCAACTCTACTTTCAGGCCCCAGGTGTTGCCGAGACCGAATTTGAGCGTGACCCACGACTGACGGTCCACGCAATGCTCTTCGGCGCGTCCGGCGATGCGCCGCGCCGCGATCCGAATGCGCCGGTCGGGATGGTGCCTCGGGGCGGCGGCTTCCTTCGCAACGCCATGAGCCCACTTCCGCTACCGAAGTGGTTGACGAAAGACGACATCGACTTCTACGCCGGGGAATTCGCGCGAACCGGGTTTCGAGGAGGACTCAACTGGTATCGCAACATCGATCGCAATTGGGAGCTCCTGTCGCCGTTCCATGGCGCCAAGGTGACAGTACCAGCGCTGTACATGGCCGGCGACCGCGACTTGGTTGTCGCATTCAGGGGCATGGACCAGCTCATCGCGAATCTGAAGAACTTCGTACCCCAGCTGTCACAGACCATCATCTTGCCGGGATGTGGTCACTGGACGCAGCAGGAGCGCGCGGATGACGTATCGAACGCAATGGTGAAGTTCCTGCGCGAACTACACGGTCCTGGGGATAATCTTCGGAGCTGAGGCTGCTGGCGTGTTCACTCAAATGAGACTTCACCACATTGGCGAGCAGAGCAGTCTGCTGCTGCATAGCTCGCATGCAGGTGTCTATTCGAGACAGCGAAAAGGAACAGTCCTGTGACGCGCGCCTCTGAACTGAGCGGTGCTCACACATCCCCGAAGCATGCGGTGAGCTCGGTTCGGCTGCTGACCAGTGGGCCGAAGGTTCAAGCACGCGAGTTCGTGGTGGAGGTCGGTCAGACGGTCAAGTGGCACTCTCACTCGAGGATCACTGATTTTTGCTTTTGCCTCGAAGGCGTGGTCGTTTTCGAGGCGGCGAACACAGAGGGCCGAACTTGTCGCGAGCAATCGCTCCAACCTGGCGAACACTGCACGATCGAGGCCGGCATCGTGCATCGCCTGCGCGCTGGCTCGGTCACTTGCAGGTACCTACTGGTTCAGGCCGGGGACAAGTACGACTTCAACGAAGCGTCAGAAGCTTGGCTGCCGACCTGAGAACGACCTAGCGTCCGTCGCACTGCCATCGCACGGGTGTCGGTCGTGCTCGAACGACCGCTCATTGGGCGACCAAGATCACCAGCTACAGCCGCTCAGGGCACGGACCCGCCCATCCATCCTCCCCTCCAGAAGGACGCTTTACGCCGCGATCCCGTCTTCGCCTGCAGGGCCGCGCTGCGCACCCAGCCGAACCGGCAGGTCATCCAGAAGGCTGCGGTCAGCCCAGGACCGACTCGAGGTCCACTTCCTCGCTCTCGCTGTTGAGGTCCAGGCTGTCCTCGATGTGCTGCAGATGACGCAGCATCAGCTTGCGCGCGAGAGGCAGGTCGCCCGCGCGTATCGCCTCGACGATGGCGCTGTGCTCGTCGACCCGGCAGCTGTTGGCAGTGGGTGCGTCGTACAGCGAGATGGTCAGGCAGGTGAGCGTGGACAACTCCTTCATGGAGCGCGCCAGCAGGGAGTTGCCCGCCAATTCCGCCAGCAGGGTGTGAAACTCGCCTGACAGCCGCACCACCGCATGCTTGTCGTTGGTCCGACGGGCTTCTTGCTCGCGACCCAAGTGTTCCAGCAGGCCGCGGAGCTTGTCCTCGTCGAAGTTCTGCGTGAGCCGCTCCAGCACCCCGGGCTCGATCAGGCGCCGGGCCTCGAACACGTTGCGCGCCTGCTCCACCGTAGGCTTGGCAACGAACGCGCCGCGCTGGGGAACCAGTTCCACCACTTGCTCGTGCGACAGGCGCGCCAGCACCTCGCGGATCCGCGGGCGATTGGTGCCGTAGATTGCGGCCAGTCGGTCCTCTCCAAGCTTGGTGCCGGGCACCAGCCGATGTTCCAGGATGGCGTTGGAGATGTTCTCGACGATCTCGTCGACGCTGAGTTCGCGCTTGGGCGAAGCCGCCTTCTTGCCGGGCTTGTTGCTGGATGCCATGGCTGGATTATCGAGCCGTCCGAAGGGGCACAGAAGCTCGGGCCCGCCCCATCAACGGCCCGAGTCGCGCGCCAGGAGCCGCTCATGGATCTGTTCCTTGATGGAGCGCCCCAGCCCTGCCAACGGTGCGCCGGCAATGACGATCACGTCAGCCCCGTCCTCGTCGATGGCGGACTTGCACAACGCGCGAAGCGTCTCGCCGTAGTCCGCCTGCACCGCGCCGATGCTGCGCAGGCGCGTATCCAGGCAGCGGATGCTCGCCAGTCGGCCTTCAAGGCCTTTGGCCTGCACTACTTCACGATACCAGGCGGTGATGCGCCGCGAGATTGCGACGATGGAGAAGCGCCTGCCCAGCAGGCACGCACTGATCAGCGCGGCCTCGGTCAGGCCCACCACCGGGATGTCCAATGCCTCGCGCAGCCCATCGATGCCTCGATCGCCGAAGGCGGCCACCACCACGGCGTCGAAGCCATGGGCAGGCTCGCCGGCCAACTGCGCGGTGGCGTAGGCGCCGATGAGCGATTCAAGGCGGGTCGATGTAAGCCACGCCGAAGGGAGCGGTCAATACCGTCACCTCGGTGCTCGGCGCCGCGGCGCGGCGCGCCTCGGCCTCGATCAGGTCGCTCACGCTCTGCGAGATGTTGGGGTTGATCAGCAGAAGGTTCATCTTGCGTTCACTCCTTGTGCGGGCTCGCTAGGCGGCTTGTTTGGGCAGCAGCGTCGGGCGGCCGCGGCGCAGGAACTCGCCGCGCCCGGCGCGCGGGTGGAATTCGCCGTCCCACACCACCTCGCCGCGCGACAGCGTATAGGCCGGCCAGGCTTGCACCTCGATGCCTTCGTAGGGCGTGTAGTCCACATCGTGGTGCAGGTCGGCGTTGCGGATGGTGCGCTGGCCTTCCTGCCAGATGACCAGATCGGCGTCGGCACCCACCGCGATGGTGCCCTTGCGCGGATGCAGGCCGTTGGCCTTGGCCGGATTCGTGGAGGTGAGCTCGACGAAGCGGTTGAGCGTGATGCGCCCCTGCAACACGCCGTGCGTGTAGAGCAGCGAAAGCCGTGTCTCCAGCCCCGGGATGCCGTTGGGGATGTGGCGGAAGGCCACTTCTTCGCCGCCAGGCTTCTTGCCTTCAGGTGCGTCGTACTTGAAGGGCGCATGGTCGGAGCTGAACACGGTGAACAGGCCGTCGGCCAGGCCGTTCCATATCACTTCCTGGTTGGCCTTGTTGCGCGGCGGCGGGCTGCACACACACTTGGCACCGCGGTAGTCGTCGTCGATGCCCAGATCTTCCGCAGTGAGGAACAGGTATTGCGGGCAGGTCTCGGCAAACACGTTCAAGCCGTGCGCGCGCGCCCAGCGGATCTGCTCCACCGCCTCGCGACCCGAGACGTGCACGATGAGGATGGGTACGTCCACCAACTCGGCCAGCGAGATAACGCGGTGGGCAGCCTCGCGCTCCACCAGCATTGGCCGCGAATGTGCATGAAAGCGTGGCGCGGTGCGACCGGCCGATTCCAGGCGCTTGGTGAGCCACTCGATGCAGTCGGAGTTCTCTGCGTGGATCATGGCCATGGCGTCGTGGCGACGCGCGACTTCCAGCACGTCCAGGATCTGCCCGTCGTCGAGCTTGAGGTCGTCGTAGGTCATGTAGATCTTGAACGAGGTGTAGCCCTCGCGAATCAGCGCGGGCAGTTCCTCGGACAGTACCTGCGGCGTGGGGTCGCTCACGATGAGGTGGAAGGCGTGGTCCACATGGGCCTTGCCTTCGGCACGCTGGTGGTAGTCCCGCACCGCGGCACGCAGCGACTGGCCCTTCTCCTGGGCGGCGAAGGGAATCACCGTGGTGGTGCCGCCGCAGGCCGCGCTGCGGGTGCCGCTGTCGAAGTCATCGGCCATGCGCGCGGGCGGCGCCATGGGCTGGTCGAGGTGGCAGTGGGCGTCCACGCCGCCGGGTGTGACCACTCGGCCCGCGGCGTCGATCTCCCGCGTGCCGGACGGCAGGTCCAGGCCCAGTTGCACGATGCGGCCGCCGCGAATGCCGATGTCGGAATCGAAGGTGTCACTGGCGGTCGCCACGCGCGCGTTGCGCACGACCAGGTCGAATGGATTGTTGCTCATGGGAACTCAGAGTCTTGGGGTGTCGGTGGGGTCGGCCGGCGCAGCGGGCTTACCTTGGTGCTGTGCCGCCAACTGCAGTTCCTGCGCGAGGGCCTTGCTACGCGCCGCGCTGGGCACGGCATGCGCCTTGTTGTCGAGCGCAGGCAGGACGAAGTCCTTCACCATCCTGCGGATGGCCAGCACGTTCTGCGACTCGCGCAGGCCACCTTCAATGGGCAGCATGCTGGTCATGACCACGACGGCATTGCGCTCGGGAAGGCTGACGATGAACTGGCCCTTGAAGCCCATGGCATGGGTCTCGGGCTCGGTCGCCACGATGTCGTTGATCCACCAGTACATACCGTACCAGGGCGCCGATGATGGCGCAGTCATCGTGCGCACCCAGGCCTGCGAGACCAGCTGGCGACCGTCCCAGCGGCCGCCGTGCAGCACCAGCATGCCCAGCTTAGCCATGTCCACAGCACGCAGGCGCAGACCCCAGCCGGAGGAGACCAGGCCCTTATCGTCAGCGCGCTCCCACCCGTAGTGCGTCATTCCCATGGGCTCAAAGAAGTGCGACCTGACGTAGTCCGGCAGCGGCATACCGGCGTCGGCGCCCAGGGTGGCACTGGCCAGGATGGGGTTGACATCGGTGTAGTCGAAGGCGGTGCCGGGCGCGACTGTGGGCGTAGTTTCCGCGGCCAGTTTGAGTCGGTCGGGCGCACCGTAGTAGATCGGGTCGTCGGTAGGTTTGAAGTTGTAGACGAGGCCGGTGGACATCGACATCACATGCCGCAGCTCGATGGCCTGCTTGTCCGCCAGCGCATCCTTCAAGTCGGGCCGGGCCTTGGCGAGGATGGGCGCCACCTTCTCGTCGAGGCGGCTCTTGCCCTCATCGATCAGCGCACCGGCAGCCAGCGCCGTGACGTTCTTGGTGATCGAGTACAGCTCGTAGTTGTGGTCGCGCGTGAGGCCCTTGGCGTAACGCTCGTAGATCAGCTGGCCGTCCTTGACGACCAGGAAGCTGCGCACGTCGAGGTTCTCATTGCGGATCGTCTCGGACAATTGCACAAGCGGACGCGAATCCACGCCCACGCTCTCGGGCGAGGCGATGGGCAAGTCCGTGGCTTGCGCAATCGCCGGCACGGCGGCGGACACCACCGTGAGGCATAGCGACAGGGCGCATGAACTGCGAGTGAGGAGTGTTTTGGTCATGGTTCTCGATTCCAGGAAGTGATCGGATGAGGGCTCGACGGCGCGCAGCGGCTCAGCGCTCCGGCCCGTCGTTGAAGGCCAGATCGGTGCCCGGCACGCCGCGGCTCTGGCTGGCCAGCGCGAGTTCCTTCTCCAGCGCCTGCTGCGCCGCCACGCTGGGCTGCGGACGCGGCAGCGTCTGCATGGAAGGCAGGATGTAGTCGTTGACCATGCGCCGGTACATGTTCAGGTAGGTGCCGGTACGCAGTCCGCCGTCGGTGGGCAGGATTGCGGTCATGACGACCACGGCCTTCTCCTCGGGCAGCACGGTGATGAACTGGCCCTTGAAGCCCATGGCGCCGAACTCGGGTTCCGACTCGACGATGTGATTGATCCACGTGTAGTAGCCATAGTCCCGCGCGGTCGCGCCGGCCTGCGGCGTGGACATGCGGCGGATCCAGGCGGCCGGCACGACCTGCTGGCCCTGCCAGCGCCCGTCGTCGAGCATTAGCTGGCCCAGCTTGGCCATGTCGACGGCGCGCAGCCGCAGGCCCCAGCCGCCCGACACGGTGCCGGTCTGGTCGGCGCCGGTCCACTTGTAGTTGCGCATGCCCAGCGGCTTGAACAGGCGCTGCTCGGCGTAGGCGTCCTCGCGCTGGCCCGAGGCCACGGCAATGGATGCTCCCACCAGCACCGGGTTGGCATCGGTGTACTCGAAGCGCGTGGCCGGCGGAATGCGCGGCGTGGTGCCCAGTGCCACCTGCAGACGATTGGGTGCCTGGAAGTAAAGCGGATCGGAACCCTCGACCTGCTTGTAGAGCAGGCCGCTGGACATCGCCATGAGGTTGCCCAGGCTGATGTCCTTCTTGTCGGCCAGCTGGCCTGTGAACTCAGGGTGCGCACGGCCGATCCAGGCGGCGGCCTTGTCGCCGACGGCGATCCTGCCCTCGCCCTCCAGGACACCGAAGGTCAGTGCCGTGATGGTCTTGGTGACCGAGTACAGCTCGTAGTTGTGCTCGCGTGTCAGGCCGTTGCTGTAGCGCTCGAAGACCAGCTTGCCATCCTTCACGACCAGCAGGCTGCGCACGTCGAGCTTGTCCTTGCGGATCCACTCGGACATGCGCACCAGCTGCGCCGAGTCGACGCCCAGGGCCTCGGGCGTTGCCGAGGGAAAGTCGGCAACTGCTTGGGCCAGGCCCGAGGCGGCGGCCGATGGCGGCGCGGCGGAGTTGCCGTCGCCCTGTGCGGCGCAGGCAGCCAGGACGGAGGCGAGGGCGGTGGCGCAGGCCGCGGCTAGCGGACGACGTGCAGCAGCTTTCATGGCGATCTCCTTTGAGGTGTTCAGACCGGCAGCTTCTTGCCGTAGTCGATAAGCAGCGTGGAGCAGATGAACAAGCCCGCGCCGGCGGCGGCGAAGAGCATCATCGCCAGGTCGTAGGAGCCGGTGGCCTGCACGATGACGCCCACCAGGATCGGCACGCCGATGCCGGCGCAGTTGCCGCCCAGGTTCATGGTGCCGCCCAGGAAGCCCACGCGATTGCGGGTGCCCAGCAGCGAAGGCACCACCCAGAACAGGCCGCACCAGCGCAGGAAGAACAGCGTGACCGACAGAAGCACGACCACGGTGACCGGGTCCTTGAAGCGAGCCACGTTGTAGATCGCGATGGTGGCAACCACCGAGGCAATGGCAAAGAGCGTGCGCAAAACCTTCGCCTGCGAAGCACCGGAGGCGCGCCACTTGTCGGCAATCCAGCCACCCACCATTTCGCCGACGAACCCGGAGAAGAACATGATGAACACCGCGCCGCCCATCTCCTTGATGTCCAGGCCGTGAACCTTCGACAGGTAGGTGGGCATCCAGGTCAGAAGACCATAGAACAGCGCGTTGAAGCACATCCAACCGAAAAACATTCCCCAGACCGAGCGGTACTTGAAGAAGTCCAGCACGCGACCGCTGGCGTTGGCCGGTTCGGCTGCCAAGTCGGCGGCGTGGGCCGCTTCGATGTAGGCGGCCTCGGCCTCGTTCACACGGGGATGCTGGCGCGGATGGTTGCGGATGTACCACCAAGCGAAGAAGCCGGCGACCATGGTGCCCACGCCGGCCACCACGAAAGAGGTGCGCCAGGATTCGAAGTGGGAGATCAGGCCGGCGATCACTAGCGCGCCCAGGGCAGCACCCAGGGGCGCACCTCCGTCCAGCAGCGTAGCGCCGCGGCCGCGCTCGTTCTGCGTCATCCAGATCGCGTTGAGCTTGCCGCCCGCAGGGTAGATGGGCGCCTCGGCGGCGCCCAGGCCCAGGCGGGTGACCAGCAGCGGCACCCAGCCGGTGCACAGCGCTGCAATGGCCTGGAAGAAGCCCCAACCGACGGTGGCGCCGACGATCACGCCGCGCGGGCCGAAGCGGTCAGCCAGCATGCCGCCTGGGATCTGCATGAAGGCGTAGGTCCAGAAGAAGGAAGACAGCAGCAGGCCCTGGATCGCCGGACCGATGTCGAATTCCTTGGCGATCAGCGGCATTGCCACCGAGAGCGAGGCTCGGTCGATGTAGTTGATCGAGATGAGCATCAACATCATCAAGAAGATCTTCCAGCGCACCTTGGTGGGTGCAGCGGGTTGATCCGTGGCTGCGGCCGCAACCGTCATCCGAGCTTCCATGGCGTGTCTCCGGGAAATGAGGGCGCGCTTGCGGCGCCGCAAGGTTGTGTTGTGTGGTGGCTCTTGGGCCCTGGCTGCAGCCGGCTTTCCGACCACCAGCAGATTGGCTTCGGTCAGATTTTGATTGTCAACATTTATGTTGACATCATGGATTACACCTACGCCAAAAAATGATCTTGAGGCGCTTTTACAGCTCCCCAAAACGACTGAAATCACGAATAACTATGAGCTCTTCCGCTGTCGACATTTATGTCGACATTTAGTAGATCAATCACTCAAGATCGCCTCGTTGACACCAGAGACCTTTCAACAATGACCCACCCCGTTCGCCTCCGGCGTGCTGACGCCCTCCTCCAACACCGCGCTCGAGCCGCTCAAGTCCCCCTGGCGCCAGGAGTTCCCGGCTGCAGCGCCCACTTCTCGCGCCTCACGGTCAAGGAGATCTCGCTGTCGGAACAGGCCTGGCCAGTTCGACGACAGCAAGATCCTGGCCGCGGCCGAACTGCGGGCCGATGCCAAGGTGGATGTGATCGGCTGGAGCGGCCCGCCGCCGGCTGGCGCGGTTTCGACGTCGACTTGCAGCTTTGCGAGCGCATCGCCGAACGCACTGGCATGCGCGCCCCCACCGCCGTCCTAGCGCTCAACACCTTGATCGAGCGCATGGGCCTCCGTCGTGTCGCACTGGTGTCGCCCTATACCGGCGACGTGCAGGGGCGCATCGAACTACGAGGCCATCGGCGTGCAGGTGGTCGCGGAGCGGCACCTGGGCATCACGGTGAACCACGACTTCGCGCTGGTTGAGCAGCAGCGGCTCTGCGAGATGATGGGCGATGCTGCGCGTGAAGGCGACCCGCAGGGCGTGGTGACCTACTGCACCAACCTGCGCGCCGCCCCTCTGGCCCGACGGGCCGAGGCCGAGTACGGCTTCACTCTGCTGGACACGGTGAGCACGACGGTGTGGGGCATGTTGCGGTCACTCGAGGTGGACACCCGCGGCATCCGCGGCTGGGGCCGGCTGTTCGAGTTCGCTTAAGTGAAGCGAAGCAATTCGGCGGGGCCGCGTTCGAGGAGTGCCTGTCCGCAAAGGGCACGAAGCTGCAGATCTGCCCTGCCCCATTGGCCCACCCCTATCGTGCAGAGCCGACATGGGCGGAGTTGGACGATCCACTCAAAGCGGCGTTCGAGCATCGTGATTGCTTTGTGGCGCCAGTGCAGTCCTATCGCCCCTTTCGCTGACGCCCGCATGGCGCACTACGCGTCCCTGCAAACCTCCAGAACGATCTTGCCCATTGACGAGCCGGATTCGGGACACGCATGTGCGGCCGCGGCCTGTCGAAGTGGGAAGCCTACGTCGCGGCTAGACTTTCCCGTAGGCTAGGCAGCCACCCGCCAGCCGCATGGCAATCGTCCGCGCTTAGAGCGCGACTCGCCATCGCAACACAGACCCAGCTGAAAGGGAACGCGTGTGGACTTGCGCGATTTGAGGTACTTCGAAGTCATTGCCGAACTCGAGCACATGGGGCGCGCGGCGGAACGCCTGCACAAGACCCAACCAGCCCTGACGAGCTGCGTACGGCGCCTGGAGGAAGCATATGGCGCCACACTGTTCGAAAAGACTGGACGCGGCATCCGACTGACTATTGCGGGGCGAGCGCTCCTGAAGTGGGCCCAGCGGACCCGATTCGACGTCGAAAGTGCTCGCCGCGAGATCGGCGACATCGGTCAAGGGCTCACCGGCCACGTCAAACTTGGAATCGTCCCCACCGCGGCGCAGTTCCTGTTGCCACCGGCGGCGCGGGACCTGCTAAAGGAAGCGCCTGGAGTGACGGTGCGAACGACGGTGGCGTTGGGCGACGTCCTTGCCCCGCTTCTGCGTAGCGGCGACATCGACCTTCTCGTCGGCACGGAAGGCCCGAGCGAACCGGGCTTCACCACTCGCCTGTTGGCAGAGGACCAGATTGTCGTGGCCGCTATCGCGAGCCATGAGTTGTTCTCGAAAACAAAGGTCACGCTCCGGGACCTCACGGACTACAAGTGGGTCTTGCAGCCGCAAGGAGCCCCCATCCGCGACTGGCTGGACCAAACCTTCGACCGGCATCACCTGCCGCGTCCCGTCGTCCAGGTGGAAAGCACGATGCTGCTGATGCTGCCCACGTTGATTGGCGAGACGGGCCTGTTGAGCTTCATCTCTCGCCTGCATTTGCAGGAGGGCAGTTCGGGGGCGAGGTTGCGCGAGGTGAAACTGCGCGGCACCACGATGCGGCGTCGCATGGTGGTGACGTTCCGGGAAAGCGGCTACCTCTCGCCGGCCGCCCAGCGACTGATTGCACTACTGGCCAAGCACGCCCGGCTGCCTGCCGAATAGGCAAAGTCAAATTTATCGATTCCAAGAAAAGTTCGATTGGACCTAAAGGAGCGGCCAGCGAATACTTGAACTCCATAGAGGTGCGCTTTTGAACGCACACACAACTCCGGAGACATCAAGTTGAACTCGTTCCGTAACGTTTGCGCGCTAGGCACCCTTGCCATCACCGCCAGCATGCTGGCCCTTGCCCTTACCTCAGGGGCAGTCGCAGCAGAGACATATCCGGCTCGCCCCATCAAGCTCATTGTTCCGTTTCCTCCGGGCGGAGGCCCTGACCTGATTGCTCGGGAAGTGGCCACTACGGTCACAACGCAGCAGGGCTGGACCATCATCATCGACAACAAGCCTGGGTCTGGCGGGAACATCGGCATGGATGCAGCTGCCAAGGCGGCCCCTGACGGCTACACGCTCGTGATGGGGCAGACGTCGAACATGGCCATCAATCCTTCGCTGTATGCCAAGCTGCCTTACAACCCGCAGAAGGACTTGACCCCGGTTGGTCTCGTCGCCAGTGCCCCATTGGTCATCGCGGTGGCCAGCAACTCGCCCTACAAGACGCTCGCGGACCTCATGAACGCGGCCAAGGCGAATCCCGAAGGCATCAACTACGCGAGTTCCGGAAGCGGCACAGTCGCTCACCTGGCGACCGAGCAACTCCAGCGCATCGCCAACGTCAAGTTGACGCACGTCCCTTACAAGGGCGCGTCGCAGGGAGTCACTGACCTGATCGGCGGCCAGATTCAGATGTACATCTCGTCGGTTGTCACGCTGAGCGGCCACATCAAGAACGGGAAGATGCGCGCCCTCGCCGTGACCTCTGTCAAGCGTTCTGCTGACTTGCCGAACGTTCCGACCGTGGCGGAGGCTGGGTACAAGGGCTTTGAGGCAGTGACATGGTTCGGCATCGCCGCGCCTGCCGGTGTGTCCAAGGACGCTGTCGGCAAGCTCAACGCCGCGTTCAACAAGGCACTCGAGACACCCGACGTCAAGAAGAAGCTCACCGAGCAGGGTGCCGACGTACTAGGCGGAACCCCCGAGCAATTTGCCGCCCTGGTGCGGGACGAGACGGGCCGCTGGGCCAAGGTCGTCAAGGAATCCGGCGCGAAGGTCGACTGACCTTCTTCTTTCCCTCCCGAGACGACCCTGCGTGTGCAGGGTCGGGGCCAACCTCACCCTTCTTTTTGGAATCTGAACCATGAGCAACGTACCCGACATCATCCGTGACTTCGACCGCGTACCCGCGAACATCGTGAAGGAAGCGTCGACCTTTCAGCCTGCCATCCTGGCGGATGTCGCCGGACGGCGCGGCGCGATGCACGGGCGCATCAAGGCCCTGCGTCCGAACATGAAACTCGCTGGCACGGCCCTCACGGTGGAGGTGCGTCCCGGCGACAACCTCATGATTCATGCGGCGATGGCCATGGCAAAGCCTGGCGACGTGCTCGTCATCGATGGCAAGGGAGACCAGACGGCGGCGCTGATGGGAACCATCATGATGACCGCCTGCAAGAAGCTCGGGATCGCCGGCGTCGTCATCGATGGCGCGGCGCGCGACAGCCTGGAAATCGAGGAGATGGACTTCCCCGTCTTCTCCGTAGGAACCAACCCCAACGGTCCGACCAAGATGGTCCCCGGCCGTATCGGCCATCCCGTCTCCGTGGGCGGGGTCATGGTGCACGCAGGCGACTTCGTCATCGGCGATGCGGACGGCGTCGTGGTGGTCGAACGGGAGAAGATCGAAGGCCTGATTCCACCTGCGGCCAAGAAGGTCAAGGACGAGGCAGCACGGATCGAAGCCATCAAGGGCGGCGACACCAATGCCAAGTGGCTCGCATCGGCGTTGCGCGCGGCGGGCGTGCTCAAGGAAGGGGAAAGCCTGTGAGCACCATCGTCATCACGGCAGAAGCGATTGCGCCAAGCGCTGTCGCACTCCTGCAAGGCTACGAACTGGTCTACACGGGCAAGACGCCCACACCCGAGGACATCGTCGCCCTCTGCAAGCACCACAACCCCGTGGCCATGGTCGTGCGCTACGGCAAGGTGGGCGCGGATGCCATGGACGCCGCGCCGGCCCTGCGGGTCATCTCCAAGCACGGGTCCGGCACCGACAACATCGACAAGATTGCGGCAAAAGAGCGCGGTATTGAAGTCGTGGCAGCAGTCGGCGCCAACGCCAACGCAGTCGCCGAGCATGCGTTTGCCTTGCTTCTGGCTTGTGCCAAGTCGATCCCCGCTGTCGACGCACGGATGCACGCCGGCTACTGGGACAAGGCCGCTCACTCGAGCTTGGAACTCTCCGGCCGCACGGTCGGTATCGTAGGGTTGGGAGCCATCGGTCGACGCTTCGCGCGCATAGCAGAAGGCTTTGGAATGCGAATCGTCGCTTTTGACCCCTTTGCGCAATCGGTGCCGGACAACGTGACGTTGGTCGACCTGGACCAGTTGTTCGGTCAGTCCGATGTCATCTCGCTGCATTGCCCCCTCACCGACGCCAACGAGGGGCTGTTGAATGCGACGACCCTCGCACGCTGCAAGCCGGGCGTCATCATCGTGAACACCGCACGTGGCGGATTGATTGATGAGAAGGCTCTTCTGGATGCGGTCAGCAAAGGCCATGTCCGCGCGGCGGGCTTGGACAGTTTTGCCGGGGAGCCCATGGCGCCTGGTCATCCGTTCCAATCCCAAAGTGGCTTCGTGTTGAGCCCTCACGTCGGGTCGGTGACGTCGGACGCCTACATCAACATGGGTGAGTTGGCCGCCAGGAACGCCCTGGCCGTGCTGGCAAAGCAGGCTGAAGCAGCATAAGGAGCGCGCCATGCAGCGATGGAAACATGCCCCGGAAGGGAGCAGCTGGGGTGAGTTCGGCACGGATGACCAGCGCGGGCGCATGAATCTAGTCGACAGCACGAAGGTCCTGCAGGGCGTTGTCGAGGTGAAGCTGGGCAAGACGTTCTGCCTGTCCTTGCCCCTGGACGTGCCAGGCGGAATGACATTGAATCCCCGCCGCATGCCGGCGCAGACCTTCTCGACCCTTCGCGACGGCAAGAGCGCCGGCGCACAGGGGTTCTGCTGGTCCTACCTGGATGAGGACGCGACGCTGACGGATGTGGTCTGTGACGAAGTGCTCGTCATGAACACGCAGTACTCGACGCAATGGGACAGCCTCGCTCATATGGGCAGCCGTTTCGATGCGGACGGCGATGGCCAGCCCGAGGCCGTCTTCTACAACGGCTTTCGAGCTGGCGTGGAGATTCGCTCGTCCAAGGAGGACGAGAAGGCGCCTGCGGAATGGATGCGCTTTCCGTCTCCTCGTGCGCAGGCATTGGGCATCGAAAACCTGGCGGAGCATGGTGTCCAGGGGCGCGGCGTGATGGTCGACCTGGAGCATCACATCGGACGCCGCCGCGAAGTCGTCGGCTACGACCGGCTCATGCGCATCCTCGAAGACGACCGTGTGGAAATCGAAGCCGGGGACATGGTGTGCATCCATACCGGCTTCGCCGACACGCTGCTCGCGATGAATCGCCAACCCGACCTCAAGCGGCTTCACGAGACGGGTAGCGGACTGGATGGCAACGACGCCAGGCTGCTGAACTGGATTGTCGATGTCCGCCTTGCGTGCCTCCTGGCAGACAACCCGGCCGTCGAACTGGTCGTGCCCCGCCTGATGCAGCCAACTCCGATTCGCGGTCCGCGGCTACCCCTTCATGAGCATTGCCTGTTCAAGAACGGCATTCACCTTGGTGAGTTGTGGCATCTCACGCCGCTGGCGAGGTGGCTGCGTGAGCATGGCCGCTCCCGCTTCCTTCTGACGGCGCCACCACTGCGATTACCCGGCGCCGTGGGCTCGCCCGCCACACCGATTGCGACTGTTTGACGCCGGTCAACCGGAATGGCTCTCTGCGGCTCAATAGCCCGCATCGGGAAGCCATTGCCGAACCCATCACCTTTTCACTGGAGACAAGAAATGAATCAATGGATGAAGCCCGTTCTGACCGCAGCCATGATGGCACTTGGCATGGGCGCAGCGCACGCCGAATGGCCGGACAAGGCCGTCAAGCTGGTGGTGCCCTACCCTGCAGGCGGTGCTGCGGACACCACCGCTCGCATCCTGGCGCAGTATCTTGGCGAGCGGCTGAAGCAGCAAATCATCGTCGACAACCGTCCGGGCGGGAGCGGCACGATTGGAGCCTCTTACGTCGCGAAAGCGCCTGCCGATGGCTACACGCTCCTGCTGGACGCGACGTCCTACACGGTCAATCCGAGCCTCTTTCCGAAGCTCAACTATGACCCGGCGAAGGACCTCGCACCGGTGTCGCTCATCATGCAAGTTCCTCTTCTCATGGTCGTTCCCACAGGCTCTCCGTATGCCAGCGTCGCCGACGTCGTGAAGGCCGCCAAAGAGAAGCCAGGCAAGTTGACTTTTGCGTCGGCCGGCAGCGGTGGTGCGCAACACCTTGCGGCCGAACTGTTTTCCCAGAGCGAGAAGATTTCCATGACGCACATCCCCTACAAGGGAGGTGCGCCGGCGCTGACGGACCTGATTGGTGGTCAGGTCGACCTCATGTTCAGCGCGACCACCGCGAGCGGCAATTTTGTGAAAAGCGGCAAGCTCAAGCCGCTGGCCATCACATCGGCCAAGCGACTTGAAACTTGGTCGCAGGTTCCGACTGTCGCCGAGAGCGATGTCAAGGGATTCGAGGTGAACGAATGGAACGGCCTGTTTGCGCCCGCGGGTACGCCGCGTCCCATTCTCCACCGTCTGGAGGCGGAGACCCGTGCCGTTGTGGCCAGCCCTGCGGTAGCAAGTCGCTTCGCGGAGATGGGAGTCCAGGGCGTTGGCTCCAGTTCGAAGGACTTTGCTGCGTTCGTGAAGTCCGAGACCGCCAAGTGGGCCGGCGTCATTAAGGCCGGAAATATCAAGGCCGACTGAGCACGTAGTCGGAAAGGGACGCTTCTTCCGCTCAACAGCGTCCCGGTCGGCCAATGACCGCTTCCAGCGCAGCTTGGAATTCCGCTACGGGCACGCTGAAGACTTCTTCTGACCAGCGTGAACGGCAGGTCTCCGCTCTCAAGCAGCCCCAGCCTACAGGTAGACATTCACTGCGAAACGGTACTCGGCATTCGTCGAAGCTTGTGGGTTTCCACGCGGACAGGCGCCGGATTGCTTTGTTCAAAGGGCAAACAAGGCGGTGCCTCTGCGGCCTAGCCCACGGGTACAACTACCGCTTGATGACTGCCTTGTAGCTGAAGGAATCGCCCCGGAAATACAGCTCCGAATAGCAAAGGGGCCGGTCCATCACGTCGTGCGGCGTAAAGCGGATGCGCAGGACCGGTTCGTCTTCGCCGATGCCCAACTGACGAGCGCGCGTCTTACCGGCACGCATCGCACTGGTCTCGATGTGTGTCGAGCGAAGCCGGAATCCCAGGCGCGCTTCGAGTAGCGTCATCACGTCGTTGGCCTCAGTGTCTTCGAGCTGAAGCGCCTGGATGAGATCAGTCGGGCCGTAGGTGACGCCGACAGCGAGCGGCCGGTCGTCCACGAAGCGCAGCGTGGTCACCGCGGTCAGCACCGTACCGGGCTCGATTCCCAATGCCTCAACCGCTGCC
Source organism: Variovorax ureilyticus (assembly GCF_037889935.1). Lineage (NCBI taxonomy): Bacteria > Pseudomonadati > Pseudomonadota > Betaproteobacteria > Burkholderiales > Comamonadaceae > Variovorax > Variovorax ureilyticus. The sequence goes on along the minus strand of NZ_JBBKZU010000011.1, from coordinate 976 downwards.
GCCGGAGCGGCCACCTGCCGCACCGACAGCGTTCGCCCGTGCGCCTTGCGTCCCTGCGCCCGCATGTGCTCATAGAAGCCGGTGAGCCCGCCCAGACGCGGCAGTTCGTTCGGCCGGGTGACGAAGCTGCCCTTGCCGTTGATCTTCTGGATGAAGCCACCCGCATGCAACGCCGAGAGCGCCTGCCGGACCGTGATGCGGCTCACGCCGAACTCGCGCTCCAGCTCCAGCTCCGACGGCAGCTTGTCGCCTGCGGCCAGGCAGTTTTCCAGAATCCGTTGGCGCAGCGCCGACTCGACTTGTGCAAACAGCGGCAATGAGGCGGTCGGGGCTTTGGCTTCCATGGTGGCGTGGGCGAAAGAATGAGTCGGTACTGCGAATCATCGCCGATCGACCTATCATAACAGCTTAGGTGAAATCCCTATCACCTGTCATGACAGGTGAGGCGCATCATCCGATCCGTTCCGAAGTCCAACCTCTGCTGGAGACGCCACAGTGACCAGGTTCTTCCTTCCCGCACTCCTCGCCGCCGCGTCCGCATTCGCGTTCGGCCCCGCACAGGGCCAGGAGTCCTATCCCACCAAGCCGATTCGCGTGATCGTTCCGTATGCCGCAGGCGGCGTAGTCGACGTGCAGACCCGCGCCGTGACGCAGCGCATGGCCGCTGAGCTGGGCCAGCCCATGGTGGTCGAGGCGCGACCGGGGGCAGCCGGCAACATCGCGGCCGAGTTCGTCGCTCATGCGCCGGCGGACGGGTACACGCTGCTGGTCTCGGCGCCCTTTCTCATCAATAACCCGTTGATGGAAGACAACCTGCGCTGGCAGCAGAAGCAGTTCGCACCGGTGGGCCGCTTCTCGCTGTCGCCCCCGATCGACACTTCAAACTCCCCCACCCGTGGACACTCAAATTCCTCCAGGCAGGACGAGGGTTGCATTATTGATCTGTCAGGCCTCCGCGGCGATCGCCAGGCGCGCG